>NZ_JBVJKE010000023.1:0-110088 GCF_055585405.1 Streptomyces sp. NPDC053426
GGGGAAGGGGGGGGGGGGGGGGGGGGGGGGAGGGGGGGGGGGGGAGGGGCGGGGGGGGGGGGTGGGGGGGGGGGGGGGGGGGGGGGGGGGTTCCCCCCCCCCCCCCCCCCCCCCCCCCCGCCCGGCTACTGCTCCTGCCGCCCGGCCGCCGTGACCGCTTCGGCGGCCTGGACGGCCCACGGGAGTTCGACCGAGACGGTCTTGCCGCCCTCGCGCGTGGGGCGGACCCTGAGCCTGCCGCCGCATTCCGCGGTCAGCCAGCGGATGATGACCAGCCCGCGGCCGTTGTCCTGCTGGACCGCCGCGGGCAGCCGCTTGGGGAACCGCGGGTGGCTGTCCGTGACACCGATGTGCACCCGTTCGTCACGGACCAGGACGACGTCCACGGTGAACGTGGGCGACTGCCCGAACGTGTGCTGCACCGCGTTGGTGGCGAGTTCGGAGACGATCAGCCGGACGGTGTCGCACAGTTCCGCGTCCGCCGGCATGCCCCATTCCTCCAGCGTGCCCACCACATGGGCACGGGCGGCCGAGACCGAGGCGGGATCGCTCGGCAGAGTGACGGATGCTTCCAGATGGTCTGCCATGGCGACGTCGTCCCTTTCCCACGGGACCGCAGTCCGACACGGAGCGGATGGTTCGAGTACGGTCCCGCACTGGTGCTTCGCCGCCAGACTGCCATCCCCGCACGGCGCAGAACGGCGATCCACCAAGATGTGCATATATCTGTCGCTCAAAACGGTGAACTCTGCGACGGGAGACCGTATCCGGGCGACTCGGAAGGAGTAAGGAGAATTCCATGCAGCACGGTCCCGCGGTGCGCCGCCGGAAACTGGGCGCCGAACTGCGCGCGCTGCGCACCTCGGCGGGACTCACCAGCGGTGAGGCGGCCCGCCTCGCGGGCTGGCACCAGTCGAAGGTGAGCCGGATCGAGACGGGCACGAGCGGGGTGAAACCGGCCGACGTGCGGTTACTGCTCGACGTCTACGGCGTGGCCGATCCGCAGTTGCGGGAGTTGCTGCTGATGCTGTCGGGCTCCGGTGACGGCGACGGACGGCACCACTGGTGGCACGCCTACCGAGGCGTACTGCCGCCGACCTACCGGGACTTCATCAGCCTGGAGTCGCAGGCGAGCGCGATGCGCACCCTGGAGACCACGGTGATCCCGGGGCTGCTGCAGACGCCGGAGTACGCGCGCGCCGTGACGGAGGCGGCCCTGGAGGACACGTCGGAGGAGCGCCTGGACGCGCTGGTGGAGGTGCGGCTGGCCCGGCAGGACGTGCTGCGGGCGACACCGCCGCTGGAGCTGAGCGCGGTCCTGGACGAGGCGGTGCTGCGCCGGGAGGTCGGCGGCCCCGGCGTGATGGCCCGTCAGCTCGACCGGCTGGTCGAGGCGGCCCGGCTGCCCCAAGTGCGGTTGCAGGTCCTGCCGTTCAGCGCCGGCGCACACATCGGAGTGACCGGTCCTTTCGTAATCTTTTCATTTTCGCGCACTTCTGATCTGGACGTGGTTGTTCTCGACCACTTGACGAGTAGCCTCCACTTGGAGCGGAAAGAAGACCTCCGGGTGTACTCGGAGGCCTTCGACGCCCTCTCGACCCACGCCCTTTCACCCGAGGACTCGTTGGATTTCATCGCCGGCACAGCCGCCGGCGCGTAAGGAGGCACGATGCCCGTACCGCCTCGGACCATCCCTTCCGGCCTCGCACTGCGCGATGTGAGGTGGCTGCGCAGCAGCTACAGCACGGGTGCGAACAACTGCGTGGAGACGGCCCGGCCGGCCGCCGGCCCCCTCGCCGGACTGCTCGCCGTGCGCGACTCCAAGGCCCCGGACGGGCCGGCGCTGCTCTTCTCCCCCGCCAGCTGGACGGAGTTCGTGACCGCGGTCGGCTGACGACCCGACCGGTCAGCCCGTCATCGGGCGACGCACGGCCGTGTCCCGCCGACTCATGGCCGCGTCTCGCCGATCACCCGTACAGCGCGTTCGATCTCCGCCCCGGACAGGTCCGCGCGGGCGGTCAGTCTGAGCCGTGAGACGCCGTCGGGCACGGAAGGAGGACGGAAGCAGCCCACGGACAGGCCGGCCGCCCGGCAGTCGGCCGCCCATCGCACGGCCTGCTCCGGGGAAGGGGCGCGCACGGAGACGACCGCGGCGTCCGGACGCACCGCCTCCAGACCCGCGGCCGTCAGCCGGGAGTGCAGTTCCCGCGCCACCTCGCCCGCCCGTGCCGCGCGCCCCGGCTCACGGCGCAGCAGCCGCAGGGCCGCCAGGGCCGCCCCCGCCGCGGCGGGGGCGAGTCCCGTGTCGAAGATGAACGTCCGGGCCGCGTTGACCAGGTGTTCGATCACCCGGGCCGGGCCGAGCACCGCTCCGCCCTGGCTGCCGAGCGACTTGGACAGCGTCACCGTCACGACGACGTCGTCGGCGCCCGCCAGCCCCGCCGCGTGCGGGGCCCCGCGCCCGCCGTCGCCGAGCACCCCGAGACCGTGCGCGTCGTCGAGCACCAGACCCGCGCCGTGCTCCCGGCACGCCTCGGCGAGCCCGGTGAGCGGGGCGGCGTCGCCGTCCACCGAGAACACCGTGTCGGACACCGCGACCGCGGGCCCGTCGTGCCCGTCCAGCGCCTTGCGCACGGCGTCGGGATCGGAGTGCGCCGCGACCTGCGTCGTACCGCGGGCGAGCCGGCAGCCGTCGATCAGCGAGGCGTGGTTGCCCGCGTCGGAGACGATCCTGGAGCCGTGCGGGGCCAGCGCGGTGACGGCGGCGAGGTTGGCCGCGTAGCCGGAGGAGAAGACCAGGGCCGCCTCGAAGCCGCAGAAGGCGGCCAGTTCGCGTTCCAGTTCGGTGTGGAGTCCGGTGGTGCCGGTGACCAGCCGGGAGCCGGTCGACCCGCCGCCCCAGGTCCGCGCGGCCCGCGCGGCGCCCTCGGTGACCTCCGGATGCCGGGCCAGGCCCAGGTAGTCGTTGCTCGCCAGATCGAGCAGCGGCGTGTCGGCGGCCCGGGGACGCAGGGTGCGCACGAGTCCGGCCCGGCGGCGCAGTTCCGCCTGCTCGTCGATCCAGCCGAACACCATGGGTCCTCCGGGGTTTTTGTAGGCAGTGCACAGACACTAGCGGGAGGACGGACGGACCACTGTGTGGCAATACCCACACCTCGAAGTGCCTCTGTTGTACGAACTCTCCTTGGCCCGGGCGGGTCGGGTAGGACAGGATCGGCTCTCATGAACCTGCTGAACACGCTGGTGGACAAGGGGCTTCGGCGTGAGACGCCGACCCGCGAGGAAGCTCTGGCCGTGCTGGCCACCTCCGACGACGACCTGCTCGACGTGGTGGCCGCGGCCGGGAAGGTGCGGCGGCACTGGTTCGGCCGACGGGTGAAACTCAACTATCTCGTCAACCTCAAGTCCGGCCTGTGCCCGGAGGACTGCTCCTACTGTTCCCAGCGGCTCGGCTCCAAGGCCGACATCCTGAAGTACACCTGGCTCAAGCCGGACCAGGCGTCGCAGGCGGCCGCCGCCGGTCTCGCGGGCGGCGCCAAACGGGTGTGCCTGGTGGCCAGCGGCCGGGGTCCGACCGACCGTGACGTGGACCGGGTCTCCGACACCATCAAGGCCATCAAGGAGCAGAACGAGGGCGTCGAGGTGTGCGCCTGTCTCGGTCTGCTCTCCGACGGCCAGGCGGAGCGGCTGCGCGAGGCGGGCGCGGACGCCTACAACCACAACCTCAACACCTCCGAGTCGACGTACGGGGACATCACGACCACCCACACGTACGCCGACCGGGTGGACACGGTGCGAAAGGCGCACGCCGCCGGTCTGTCGGCCTGCTCGGGTCTGATCGCCGGCATGGGCGAGAGCGACGAGGACCTGGTCGACGTGGTCTTCTCGCTGCGGGAACTGGACCCGGACTCGGTGCCGGTCAACTTCCTGATCCCGATGGAGGGCACGCCGCTCGCCAAGGAGTGGCACCTCACCCCGCAGCGGTGTCTGCGCATCCTGGCGATGACGCGGTTCGTCTGCCCGGACGTCGAGGTGCGGATCGCCGGCGGCCGTGAGGTGCACCTGCGCACGATGCAGCCGCTCGCGCTGCACCTGGCCAACTCGATCTTCCTCGGCGACTACCTCACCAGTGAGGGCCAGGCCGGCAAGGCGGACCTGGAGATGATCGCGGACGCCGGGTTCGAGGTGGAGGGCACCGGCGAGGTGACGTTGCCCGAGCACCGCGCGGGGGGCGGCTGCGGCTCCCACGAGGGCGGCGGCGCGTGCGCTCCGGCGACCGCGGGCTCCTGTGGGAGCGCGTCCGAGGAGCCCCGTACGGACCTGGTCGCCGTGCGCCGCCGGGGAGCCGGAACGGATCTCGCGCCCAATGCCTGAGCGGTCCGTCGCCGAGCTGCTGGAGCTCGACCGGCGGCATGTCTGGCACCCGTACGGGCCCGTGCCGGGCCGTCAGGAACCGCTCGTCGTGGAGTCGGCGAGCGGGGTGCGGCTGAGACTCGCCGACGGCTCGGGCGAACTGGTCGACGGGATGTCGTCCTGGTGGTCGGCGATCCACGGCTACAACCACCCGGTGCTCAACGAGGCCGCGCGCGGGCAGTTGGAGCGGATGAGCCATGTGATGTTCGGCGGGCTCACCCACGAGCCCGCCGTGCGGCTGGCGAAGCTCCTTGTCGACATGTCGCCGGACGGTCTGGAGCATGTGTTCCTCGCCGACTCCGGGTCGGTGTCGGTCGAGGTCGCGGTGAAGATGTGCCTGCAGTACTGGCGTTCGCTGGGCCGGCCGGAGAAGCGGCGGCTGCTGACCTGGCGGGGCGGCTACCACGGTGACACCTGGCAGCCGATGTCGGTGTGCGACCCGGAGGGCGGGATGCACGAGCTGTGGTCCGGGGTGCTGCCGCGCCAGGTCTTCGCGGACGCGCCGCCGGCCGGGTACGAGGAGGAGTACGCCGAGCACCTGCGGTCGACGGTCGAGCGGCACGCCGGCGAGCTGGCCGCGGTGATCGTGGAGCCGGTGGTGCAGGGCGCGGGCGGGATGCGGTTCCACTCCCCCGCGTATCTGCGGGTGCTGCGCGAGGCGTGCGACGCGCACGGCGTGCTGCTGGTGTTCGACGAGATCGCGACCGGTTTCGGGCGCACGGGCGCCCTGTTCGCGGCGGAGCACGCGGCGGTGACGCCGGATGTGATGTGTGTGGGCAAGGCGCTGACCGGCGGTTACCTGACCATGGCGGCGACGCTGTGCACCGCGCGGGTGGCCGAGGGCATCTCGCGCGGTGAGGTGCCGGTGCTGGCACACGGTCCGACGTTCATGGGCAACCCGCTGGCGGCGGCCGTGGCCTGCGCCTCCGTCGAGCTGCTGCTCGGCCAGGACTGGCGCGCGGAGGTCGAGCGGATCGAGGCGGGGCTGCGGGAGGGGCTGGCGCCGGCGGCCGGTCTGTCCGGGGTGCGGGACGTGCGGGTGCTCGGTGCCATCGGGGTGGTCCAGCTCGATCACGCCGTCGACATGCGGGCGGCCACGGAGGCCGCCGTGCGCGAGGGCGTGTGGCTGCGGCCGTTCCGCGATCTGATCTACACCATGCCGCCGTACGTCACGGGTGACGCGGACGTGGCGCGGATCGCCCGCGCGGTGTGCGCGGCGGCGAAGGAGGGATGACATGCCGGTGATGGTGATCACGGGCACGGGCACCGAGGTCGGCAAGACGGTGGTGACGGCCGCCCTCGCCGCGACGGCGCTGGCGGCCGGCCGGTCGGTGGCGGTGCTGAAGGCGGCGCAGACGGGTGTACTTCCGGCGGAGGCCGGGGACGCCGAGGAGGTCGCGCGGCTCGCCGGTGCGGTGACGACGGCCGAACTGGCCCGGTACCCGGACCCGCTGGCGCCGGCCACGGCGGCCCGCCGGGCCGGCCGGGCGCCGGTGCATCCGCACGACGTCGCGGAGCGGGCCGCCAAGCTGGCCACGGAGCACGATCTGGTGCTGGTGGAGGGCGCGGGCGGGCTGCTCGTACGGTTCGACGCGGCCGGCGGGACGCTGGCGGACGCGGCGGCGCTGCTGGCCGCGCCGGTGCTGGTGGTGGCGTCGGCCGGGCTCGGCACCCTGAACGTGACGGAGCTGACGGCCCGCGAGCTGCGCGGGCGGGGGCTGGACCTGGCGGGTGTGGTGATCGGCAGCTGGCCCGCCGAGCCGGACCTGGCCTCACGGTGCAACCTGCTGGACCTGCCGGACGTGACCGGTGCCCCGCTGCTGGGCGCCGTACCGGCCGGGGCGGGCGCGCTGGACCCCGCCGGGTTCCGGGCCTCGGCACCGCACTGGCTGGCGCCCCGGCTCGAGGGGACCTGGGACGCGGAGACGTTCCGGGTGCGCGAGGCGCCCTGACGGCGAGCGGGGGTGTGGATCGCCGGTTCGGGGGAGAATCGCCGTAGGCCCGTTCCGGGGGAGGTCCTCATGCAGCTACGGTCCGGCCGGTCCACGAAGGTGCGGCGGGATGCCGTGCACCATCCGGTGTTCGCGCGGTGCTACGCCCGGGTCAGCGTCGCCGCCGAGACCCGCGCGGGGATGGCCCAGGTGCGGCGCGGACTGCTCGGCGGGCTGTCCGGCCGGGTGATCGAGGTCGGCGCGGGCAACGGTCTGAACTTCGCGCACTATCCGGGCACCGTCTCGGAGATCGTCGCCATCGAACCGGAGCGGGAGCTGCGGGCGCTGGCCGTGGAGGCCGCCCTGCGCGCCCAGGTGCCGGTGGATGTGGCGCCGGGCGCGGCGGAGGCGCTGCCGGTCAAGAGCGAGGCGTTCGACGCGGCGGTGCTCTCGCTGGTGCTGTGCAGCGTCCGGGACGTGCCGCGGGCGCTCGCGGAGCTGCGGCGGGTGCTGCGGCCGGGCGGCGAGGTGCGGTTCTTCGAGCACGGCCAGGGCGGCGGCCGGGTCATGCGCCTCACCCAGCGGGCGCTGGACCGCACGGTGTGGCCGCCGCTGGCCGGCGGCTGCCATGTGGCGCGGGACCCGGTCGGCGCGCTGCGTCGGGCGGGGTTCGAGCTCGGCCCCTACCGGCGGATGCTGATGCCGGACAAGGGGCCGGCGCTGCCCACCTCGTACTGCGTCATGGGCACCGCGTGGCGGCCTGTGGGCGACGCGGCGGCCGACGGGAGCTGATCACTCGCACCAGCGGCGCAGTTCGGCGGCGATGTCGTCCACGGTCGCCTCGCCGTCCTTGACCAGGCGGGCCAGATCGCGCACCTGTTCCGGCGAGGTGACGACCTTCAGACCGCTGGCGACGAGATAGGCGTACGCGACGGCGGAGGCGAACAGGGCGTTGGAGCGCTCCAGCGCGGGGATGTGGATCAGCATCTGGAGGAGCGAGGCGGCGCGGGCGTGCGGGCTGTCGTAGACGGGGACGTCGAATATCTCGGCCTCGTGGCGTGCGACGGCGGCGACGAGGGCGCCCCAGTCGGTGACCTGGGGGTCCCCCGGGGTCTGCCGCTCGGCGAGCATGAGCAGCCACGCGAGGTCGATGCGCAGGTCGTTCAACGGCTCAGCGGCGACCTTCGCGCGTGCCTTCGCGCTCCTTGCCGAATTCTTCGGCGAAGACGCTCTCGTACTGCTTCATGAAGTCGGCGGCGGCCTCGACGAAGGCGCGGCCCGCCTCGCCGGTGTCCTGCCGGACCAGTTCCTCGATGTAGCGGTTGACGCTCATCCCGCGCGCCAGGGCACGTTCCCGTGCCGCGCGGGCGGTGCCCTCGTCCACGCGCACGTTCAGCTGGGTCTTCGCCATGTCTCGAAGCTAGCGCCGGGGTGCTAGCGGCGGCAAGTGCCGCGGCGGGGCCGGGGAACGCGAAGAACGTGTGCCCCTTACATCGGCATCGGGGACCTGCACCCACGGGGGATACCGGCTGTGGGCCGGGTCACACTACCCTCGGCGCGACGAGCACGACCTGACGTCCACTCGGAGGAGGCGGCCTTGTCCACACCTGCTGCGGAGCACGCCCCGGGCCTCGCGTCGGCCGACGGGATCGCGGCCCGCGCCCGCGGTCTGACCAAGGCGTACGGCTCGGGCGAGACGACCGTGCTCGCCCTGGACTCGGTGGACGTGGACATCGTGCGCGGACGGTTCACCGCGGTCATGGGGCCGTCGGGGTCCGGGAAATCCACGCTCATGCACTGTCTGGCGGGACTCGACACCGTTTCCGCCGGACAGGTGTGGCTGGGAGACACCGAGATAACGGGTCTGAAGGACCGTGAGCTGACCCGGCTGCGGCGGGACCGGATCGGGTTCATGTTCCAGTCGTTCAACCTCATCCCGACGCTGAACGCGCGGGAGAACATCACCCTGCCCATGGACATCGCGGGCCAGAAGGCCGACGAGAAGTGGCTGGACCAGGTCATCGACACGCTCGGCCTGCGCGACCGGCTCAAGCACCGGCCCGCGCAACTGTCGGGCGGCCAGCAGCAGCGCGTGGCCTGCGCACGGGCGCTCGCCTCCCGCCCCGAGCTGATCTTCGCGGACGAGCCGACCGGCAACCTCGACTCCCGCGCGGGGCTCGAAGTGCTCGGCTTCCTGCGCGAGGCCGTGGACGCGCTCGGACAGACCGTCGTGATGGTCACGCACGACCCGGGCGCCGCCGCCCACTCCGACCTGGTGCTCTTCCTCGCGGACGGCCGGATCGTGGACGAGATGCGCCGGCCCACGGCGGAGTCGGTGCTGGAGCGGATGAAGCGCTTCGACGTGCTCCGCGCCCCCGCGGACACCGCCGGCGGCCCGGACGAGCCGACTCCCGGGAAGGACTGACGCCGTGCTGAGGGCGACGCTGCGGAGCTTCCTCGCGCACAAGGGCCGGCTGCTGCTGTCCGCGCTGGCCGTCGTCCTGTCCGTGGCGTTCGTCGCGGGCAGCCTGATCTTCTCCGACACGGTCTCCCGTACCTTCGACCGGCTGTTCGCCTCCACCTCCGCCGATGTGACCGTGGCGCCCCCGGAGGACCTGGAGTCGTCGGTGCCCACGGGGGCCGTCCGGACGGTCCCGGCCTCGCTCGCCCAGGAGCTGTCCCGCGTCGACGGCGTCGAGTCGGCGCGCCCGGACGTCGAGGTCGACAACGTCACGGTCGTCGACGGCGACAACGAGTCGGTGGGGCCGACCACGGGGGCGCCGACCCTCGCGGTGGACTGGTACGTCAGTGAGCGCAGTGTGGTGGAGCTGACCTCCGGCCGCGCCCCGCGCGGCGACGGCGAGGCGGTGCTGGACGCGGACACGGCCGACGTCAAGGACGTCGGGATCGGGGACACGCTGTCCGTGCAGGCGCAGCCGGGCACGTTCCGCGTGGAGGTCGTCGGGATCGCCACGTTCACCACCACGAACCCCGGCGCGGCGCTGGTCTTCCTCGATCCCGAGGTGGCGGCCACCAGGCTGCTGGGCTCGGCGGACCGGGCCACGAGCGTCTCCCTCGACGCGGCGCCGGGCGTGACCGACGCGGAGCTGAAGCGCCGGGTCACCGCGGCGCTCGGCGACGGCGGCTACGAGGTGAGGACGGCGGACGAGCTGGCCGAGACGGCCGCCGACGAACTCGGCGGGTTCCTCGACGTGATCAAGTACGTGATGCTCGGCTTCGCCGGGATCGCGGTCCTCGTGGGTGTCTTCCTGATCGTCAACACCTTCTCGATGCTGATCGCCCAGCGGACCCGTGAACTGGGCCTGCTGCGGGCGCTGGGCGCCGACCGCAGGCAGGTGCGCCGGTCGGTGCTGACCGAGGCGGTGCTGCTCGGCCTGGTCGGCTCCACGCTGGGTCTGGCGGCCGGCATCGGGCTCGCCTTCGGGCTGATCCGGCTCATGGGCGTGTTCGGAATGAACCTGAAGACCACGGAGATGGTCGTCGGCTGGGCCACGCCCGTCACGGCGTACGTCGTCGGCGTGGGCGTCACCTTCGTCGCGGCGTATCTCCCGGCCCGCCGCGCGGCGGGCGTGTCGCCGATGGCCGCGCTGGCCGACGCGGAGACCGCCGGGGTGGGACGGCCGCTGCGGACCCGCGCGGTGGTGGGTTCCGTGATCGGCGCGCTCGGCGCGGCCGCGCTGGTGGGCTGCGTGCTCGCCGGTGAGACCTCCTCGGCGGCCTCGCTGCTGGGACTCGGTGTCGTCCTCACCCTGGTCGCGACCGTCATCGCCGGTCCGCTGCTGGTGCGGCCGGTGATCCGGGTGCTGGGCGGGGCCTTCCCCGCGCTGTTCGGCCCGGTCGGCCGGATGAGCCAGCGCAACGCCCTGCGCAATCCCCGCCGTACCGGCGCGACCGCCGCCGCGCTGATGGTGGGGCTCGCCCTGGTCGGCGGGATGTCGGTGGCCAGCGCCTCGATGTCCCGGTCCTTCGACGAGCAGATCGACCGGACGCTGGGCGCCGACTTCGTGCTGCAGAACGCCAACTTCATGCCGTTCCCCCAGGAGGTCACCGACCGGGTGCGGGACACGGAGGGCGTGGGGCTGGTCGTGCGCCAGCGGTTCGCGCCGGTGGCGGTACGGCTGCCGGACGGGGAGCGGGTCGAGACCACCGCCGCCGGGTACGACGACCGGGCGGACGAGGTCGCGCGCGTGACGTACGCGAGCGGTGACACGGCGGCCGCGCTGGCGGACGGCAACATCGCCATGGACGCGGACTTCGCCGAGGAGCACGGCGTCCGCACGGGCAGCGCGCTCCCGGTCGAGTTCCCCGGCGGCCGGAGCACCGAGCTGACCGTGGCCGCCCTCACCGACATGGAGGGCGGTGAGGGCTTCGGGATGCGGGGCGGGCTGGTCTTCGGCATCGCGACGGTCGAGGAGTACGTGCCCGGCGGGCAGGACTCCGCGCTGTACGTCAACGCGGCCGCCGGGACGGGCGTGGACGAGCTGCGCGACCGGCTGGAGACGACGCTGGAGCCGTATCCGCAGGTGCAGGCCCGTGACCAGGCCGACTACAAGGAGCTGGTGCACGACCAGATCGCCGTCCTGCTGTACCTCGTGTACGCCCTGCTGGGGCTGGCGATCGTCATCGCGGTGCTGGGCGTGGTCAACACCCTGGCGCTGTCGGTGGTGGAGCGCACGCGCGAGATCGGTCTGCTGCGGGCGATCGGCCTGGCCCGGCGGCAGCTGCGGCGGATGATCCGGCTGGAGTCGGTGGTGATCGCGGTCTTCGGCGCGGTGCTGGGGCTGGGGCTGGGGCTGGTGTGGGGCCTGTGCGTCCAGCAGGTCCTGGCCCTCCAGGGCATGACCGCCCTCGCCGTCCCCTGGGGCACCATCGTGGCGGTCGTCATCGGCTCGGCGGTGGTGGGCATCGCGGCGGCCCTCCTGCCGGCCCTGCGGGCGTCCCGGATGAACGTACTGGAGGCCATCGCGCACGAGTAGCTCCGCGGGCGCGGGCGCGAGTACGGGGCCTGCCTGCTCCACGGCCGGCGGCCCGGTGAGCCGCACCGCCGTAGCTGCGGGCAGTCGTGCCTCCCCCAGTGCCTCAAGGGCCTGGGAGGTGCCCCCAGGGCGATGGGGGTCCCTCCCGCTCGAGCGAAGCCGAGAGTGGGGGAGGCCACCCGGCAGGCGCCGGCGAGCGGAACCCACCCCCGCCCAGCAGGCACCGGGGGTCAGCGGAGCGGGGGATGTCCCGCAGCCCGGCGTCGACGGGGTGCCGTCCGCGCCCACCCGTGCCGCCCTGCGGCACGACTGCCCGCGGGGACGCGGGAACGCGGGAACGGGAACGCGGGAACGGGAACGCGGGAACGGGAACGCGGGAACGGGAACGCGGGAACGGGAACGCGGGAACGGGAACGCGGGAACGGGAACGGTGCCCGGCGAACCGCCGGTGGAGGAACCCGCGGCGTGCCGTTCGCGCGGGGGCGCGGGAGCCCGTCGGGTCAGGGGCGGCGGCCGACCGGCCGCCAGCGCCGGTACGACGGCGACGGGGACGCCCCAGCAGGTCGTGCAGGGCCGGAGCGCCCGGGGACCGGTGCACGGAGCCGTCGTCGGACCCGCGCGACGAGACGTGGCCGGGTGGTCCGGATCGTGGAATGTCGTGTCGTGCGGGAGCACACGTGCTGTGATCACCGCATGACCGAGCTGCGCATACGGGCCGCGACGCCCGAGGATCTCGACACCGTGCTGGCCTTCTGGAAGGTGGCCGCCGAGGGCACGAGCATCAGTGACGACCGGGACGGCGTGGAGCGACTGGTCGCCCGCGACCCCGGGGCGCTGATCCTCGCGGAGAGCGGCGGTGAGCTGGCCGGCACGGTGATCGCGGGCTTCGACGGCTGGCGGTGCCATCTCTACCGGCTGGCGGTGCACCCGGACCGCCGCCGTCGGGGCATCGCCTCCGCGCTGCTGACCGCCGCGGAGGAGCGGTTCGTACGGCTCGGCGGGCGCCGCGCGGACGCGATGGTGCTCGAGAGCAACGAGACCGCCCACCATGCATGGGACGCCGCCGGGTACGCGCGGGAGGAACGCTGGCGGCGCTGGGTGAAGCCCCTCACCGGGTGATCCACGGCCCGACGGCGCACCTTTGCCGATCCTTTACCCTTGTGGGGCCACCCGGTCCTCCATGAAAGGTTGTGTGCGTCCGCCCATGGGCGAGCCTCCCGATCCACGACATCGCGCATCTGTTCCCGTCCTGTCCGACCATGGGACAGAGGTGACCCGATGACCGAAGTGCTCCTCCTCCTGGTGGCGATCCTGCTCTCGCTCGCCTGCGGCGCCTTCGTCGCTGCCGAGTTCTCCCTCACCACGGTCGAGCGGGCCGAGCTGGAGCGGGCCGTCGAGCGCGGCGAGCGGGGGGCCGCGGGCGCCCTCAAGGCCGTACGGAACCTGACCTTCCAGCTCTCCGGCGCGCAACTCGGCATCACGGTCACCAACCTGGTGGTCGGCATGCTGGCCGAACCGTCGATCGCCGCGCTGATCGCGGGCCCGCTGGAGAGCGTCGGCGTCTCCGCTTCGGTGGCGAGCTCCCTCGCCCTGGTGATCGGCACGGCCCTGTCGACGGTGTTCCTGATGGTGGTCGGCGAGCTGGTGCCCAAGAACTGGGCGATCTCCTCGCCGCTGGCCGTCGCCAGACGGGTGGGCAACGCGCAGCGCTGGTTCAGCGCCGCCTTCCGCCCGTTCATCACGCATCTGAACAACACGGCCAACCGCATCGTGCGCCGCATCGGCGTGGAGCCCGCCGAGGAGCTGGAGTCCGCGCGCGGGCCGCAGGAGCTCGCGGCGCTCGCCCGGCACTCCGCCCGGGAGGGCGCCCTGGAGCCGGACACCGCCGAGCTCTTCGTCCGCACGCTGAACCTCGCCGACCTCACCGCCGAGAACGTGATGACACCGCGCGTCCAGGTCGTCGCACTGGAGGTGCACGCCACGTGTGAGGACGTGGCCAACGTGACCCGGGCGACCGGGCTGTCCCGGTTCCCCGTCTACCGCGACACCCTCGACGCGGTCGTCGGCACCGCGCACGTCAAGGACGTCCTGGCACTGCCCGCGGAGCGCCGCGCCCGGGTGCCCGTGTCGGAGCTGATGCGCGAGCCGCTGCTGGTCCCCGGATCGCTCACCGTCGACCGTCTCCTCGACCGGCTCTCCGGGCGGCGCACCATGGCCGTGGTGATCGACGAGTACGGCGGCACGGCGGGCGTGGCCACGCTGGAGGACATCGTCGAGGAGGTCGTCGGCGATGTCCGCGACGAGCACGACCCGCACGAGACCCCCGACCTGGACCGGGTCGGCACCGACGAGAGCGGGCGCGCCCTGTTCTCGGCCGACGGCTTCGCGCGGGTGGACCAGCTCGCCCGGGTCGGCCTGCGCGCGCCGGAGGGGCCGTACGAGACCCTCGCCGGGCTCGTGGCGGCCGAGCTGGGCCGGATACCGGCCGCCGGCGACACCTTCGAGGTCGCCGGCTGGCGCCTGGACGTGGTGGACGCCACCGGCCGCCGCGCGGCACGCGTCCTGCTGCACGCGCCCCCGGACGACCGGCACGCGACGGAACAGCGGACGACGCAGCGGCGGACGGCCGGGACCACGGATGACAGGGGGGCACGGCGATGACCGTCGTACAGCTGCTGATCGGTCTGGCGACGCTGGTCGTCAACGCCTTCTTCGTCGGCGCCGAGTTCGCGCTGATCTCGGTCCGCCGCAGCCAGATCGAGCCGTACGCCGACAAGGGCGACCGGCGCGCGAAGAGCGTGCTGTGGGGTCTGGAGCACGTGTCCGCGCTGATGGCGGCCGCGCAGCTCGGCATCACGCTGTGCACGCTGGTCCTCGGCGTCGTCGCCGAGCCGGCCATCGCGCATCTGCTGGAACCGGTGTTCCACGCGGTGGGTGTCCCGGAGGGCGCGGGGCACGCGGTGTCGTTCGTGATCGCGCTGGCGCTCGCGACGTATCTGCACATGCTGCTCGGCGAGATGGTGCCGAAGAACATCGCGCTCGCCGAGCCGGTGCGCAGCGCCCTGGCGCTGGGTCCGCCGCTGGTGGCGCTGTCCCGCGCGCTGCGCCCGGTGATCTTCACGATCAACGCGTTCGCCAACACGCTGCTGAAGCTGATGCGGGTCGAGACACGGGACGAGGTCGCCGCGTCCTTCTCGGACGCCGAGCTGGCCCAGATCGTGAAGGACTCCGGCGAGGCGGGTCTCATCGACGACCGCGCGCTGGAACGGCTGCACGACGCGCTGGAGCTGGGCCGGCGGCCCGTGCGGGACGTGGTGATGCCGCTGGAGGACGTGGTCTACGCGAGCGTGGGGGTCACCCCGGAGGAGCTGGAGCGGCTGTCGGCGGAGTCCGGGTTCTCCCGCTTCCCGGTGGTGGACGGGCAGCGGCGCATCGTCGGCTACCTGCATGTGAAGGACGCCCTCGACGCCTCGCCGCGGGACCTGCCGTTCCGGCTGGGCGACATGCGGCCCATCGCGCGGGTGCGGGAGAGCACGCCGATGGACGACGTCCTCACCGCCATGCGGAGCAGCCGTACGCATCTGGCGGCCGTCCTCGGGACCGACGGGCGACTGGCCGGTCTTGTGACCATGGAGAACGTGCTGCAGGAGCTGTTCGGGCAGCGGACCTGAGCGCGGGGAAGGGCGACCGACCGACGGGTATGTGCCACGGGATACCATCTGTGTCGCCATGCAGACTGATCCCACTCCCCCCTACAGCAGCCTCGTCGCCCTCGGCGACTCCTTCACCGAGGGCATGTCGGACCTCCTCCCCGACGGCACCTACCGGGGCTGGGCCGACCTCCTCGCCGCGCGGATGGCGGCCACCGGTCCCGGTTTCCGGTACGCCAACCTCGCGGTGCGCGGCAAGCTGATCCAGCAGATCGTCGACGAGCAGGTCGAGGTCGCCGCCGCCATGCGGGCCGACGTCGTCACCCTGGTCGGCGGGCTCAACGACACCCTGCGGCCCAAGTGCGACATGGGGAGGGTGCGGGATCTGCTGACGGAGGCCGTGGAACGGCTGGCACCGCACTGCGGGCAGCTGGTGCTGATGCGCAGCCCCGGCCGCCAGGGGCCGGTCCTGGAGCGCTTCCGCCCGCGCATGGAGGCGCTGTTCGAGTGCGTCGACGAGCTCGCCGGGAAGCACGGCGCGCTGGTCGTCGACCTGTACGGGGCTCCGTCGCTCGCCGACCCCCGGCTGTGGGACGTGGACCGGCTGCACCTGACCGCGGACGGGCACCGCAGGGTCGCGGAGGCGGTCTGGCAGACGCTGGGCCACGCACCGGAGGACCCCGAGTGGCATCTGCCCCCGGAGGCGACGCTGCCGCCGCGCTGGGTGGCCCGGCGGGTCGCGGACGCCCGGTTCGCGCGGCAGCACCTGCTGCCGTGGATCGGCCGCCGCCTCACCGGCCGTTCCTCGGGCGACGGACTGCCGCCGAAGCGGCCCGAGCTGCTGCCGTACGAGGGCCTGTAGCGCCGTCTTGTGCTTTCCTCCAGGTCACCCGGTGGCGCCGGCCTGCAGGAATCGCCAGTAGACTCCCTGTACGTGACTGCTGCGCCCGCCAAGCCCCGTATCCCGAACGTCCTCGCCGGACGCTACGCCTCCGCCGAGCTCGCCACGCTCTGGTCCCCCGAACAGAAGGTGAGGCTGGAGCGGCAGCTCTGGCTCGCCGTGCTGCGGGCCCAGAAGGACCTCGGGATCGACGTGCCCGACACGGCGATCGCCGACTACGAGCGTGTCCTCGACACCGTCGACCTGGCCTCGATCGCCGAGCGCGAGAAGGTCACCCGGCACGACGTGAAGGCGCGGATCGAGGAGTTCAACGACCTCGCCGGGCACGAGCACGTGCACAAGGGGATGACCTCCCGCGACCTCACCGAGAACGTCGAGCAGCTCCAGATCCGGCTCTCGCTGGAGCTGATCCGCGACCGCGCGGTCGCCGTGGCGGCACGGCTGGGCAAGCTGGCCGGTGAGTACGGCGAGCTGGTCATGGCCGGCCGTTCGCACAACGTGGCCGCGCAGGCCACCACCCTCGGCAAGCGGTTCGCCACCGCCACCGACGAACTGCTCGTCGCCTACGGCCGGGTGGAGGAGCTGCTGGGCCGCTACCCGCTGCGCGGCATCAAGGGCCCGGTCGGCACCGCGCAGGACATGCTGGACCTGCTCGGCGGCGACACGGGCAAGCTCGCGGAGCTGGAGCGGCGGATCGCCGGGCACCTGGGCTTCTCGCAGGCGTTCACGAGCGTCGGCCAGGTCTACCCGCGCTCGCTGGACTACGAGGTCGTCACCGCGCTGGTGCAGCTCGCCGCCGCGCCGTCGTCGCTGGCGAAGACGATCCGGCTGATGGCCGGGCACGAGCTGGTCACCGAGGGCTTCAAGCCGGGCCAGGTCGGCTCGTCCGCGATGCCGCACAAGATGAACACCCGCTCCTGCGAGCGCGTCAACGGCCTGATGGTGATCCTGCGCGGCTACGCCTCGATGACCGGCGAGCTGGCCGGCGACCAGTGGAACGAGGGCGACGTGTCCTGCTCGGTGGTGCGCCGGGTCGCGCTGCCGGACGCGTTCTTCGCGCTGGACGGGCTGCTGGAGACGTTCCTGACGGTGCTCGACGAGTTCGGTGCCTTCCCGGCGGTCGTGGCCCGCGAGCTGGACCGCTACCTGCCGTTCCTCGCCACCACCAAGGTGCTGATGGGCGCCGTGCGCGCGGGCGTCGGCCGCGAGGTCGCGCACGAGGCGATCAAGGAGAACGCCGTCGCCACCGCCCTCGCCATGCGGGAGCGGGGCGCCGAGCGCAACGACCTCCTCGACAAGCTCGCCGCCGACGAGCGGCTGCCGCTCGACCGCGCGGAGCTTCAGGCGCTGATGGCGGACAAGCTGTCCTTCACCGGCGCCGCGGGCGACCAGGTCGCCACCGTGGTCGGCCGCGTCGACGAGATCGTCAAGCAGCACCCGGAGGCCGCCGGATACACCCCGGGAGCGATCCTCTGACGCGCTTCACCCAGGAGGAACTGGAGGCCGCCCGCGACCGTCTCGTACCGGACGTGGTCGCGGACGGCCTGCGCGTGCTGTTCTGCGGCATCAACCCCGGTCTGATGACGGCCGCGACCGGCCACCACTTCGCCCGCCCCGGCAACCGCTTCTGGCCGGCGCTGCACCGCTCCGGTTTCACGCCGCGGCTGCTGCTGCCGTCCGAGCAGCGGGAGCTGCTGTCGTACGGGCTCGGGATCACCAACGTGGTGGCGCGGGCGACCGCGCGGGCCGACGAGCTGAGCGCCGAGGAGTACCGGGAGGGCGGGCGGCTGCTCGCCCTGAAGGTGGCCCGGCTGCGGCCGCGGTGGCTGGCCGTGGTGGGGGTCACCGCGTACCGCGCGGCGTTCGACGACCGGAAGGCGCGGGTCGGGCCGCAGGAGCGGACCATCGGCGACACCCGTGTGTGGGTGCTGCCCAATCCGAGCGGGCTGAACGCGCACTGGACGCCGACGACGCTGGCGGAGGAGTTCGGCCGGCTGCGGGAGGCCGCGGCCGAGCGGTGACGGCCGGTGGTCAGCGCGGGGGTGTCTCCGTGACCACCGCCAGCAGCTGGACCGCGTCGTCCGGGTCCCGGTCGGCGACCGCGACGGCGACCCAGCGGCCGGTGCCCTGCACCTCCCACACCCGGGCCACTTCGGCGCGGGCGCCGAGCCAGGCCCACGGCTCGGGTGTCTCCTCCCGCCCGGTGCGCGGGTTCCAGGGGCCGGTGTCCCCCCAGCGGGAGGCCAGCACCTCGTACACGGCGTCGTGGTCCTTCTCGAACCGGTCCACCGTGGCCGCCCGTCGCGCGGGATCCCCGTCCGGGCCGTCATCGGTCTCCAGTACGGCGACATGGTGGCCCGGTCCCCCGAAGCCGGCGTCCGACGGGCCGTGCTCCGCCGGGAAGGGGCGGAAGCACAGCTCGTCGATGAGGGCGATGTGCCGGGCGATGTTCACGGGTCCAGTAAACCCGTCCGCACGGCCGGGCGGCGGGGCGGCGGCCGACTTCCGGTCAGGCGTCCCGGCGGCGCAGGCTCCACGCCCCGGCCGCCAGCGCGGCGGCCGTCCACAGCGCGGTGACCGCCAGTCCCGACCAGGGGCCCAGTGTTCCGTCGTGGGTCTCGTACAGGACCACCTGTCCGGCCCGGTCGGGCATGAACTCGACGACGGTGCCGGCCGCGTCGCCGATCACGAAGGACACGACGAGGATGAAGGGGATCAGCACGGACAGCGTGGCCACTCCGCTGCGCAGCAGGGTCGCGAGGCCCGCGGCGAACAGGGTCATCAGCGTGAGGTAGACGGCGCAGCCCACGACGCCCCGGATCTGCTCGGCCGGGGTGAGGCCGCTCGCCGCCCCGCCGAGCCCCGCCCGCGCCACGAGGAGAGCGGCCAGGGCGGTCAGCAGGCTCACGGCCAGCGTGGGAACGGCGATCGCCGTGGCCTTCGCGGCGAACCAGCGTCCGCGCCGCGGGACCGCGGCCAGCGAGAGCCGCAGGGCGCCGTTGTGGTACTCCGCCGATACGGCCATGGCGCCGAAGGAGATGGCGGCGATCTGCCCCGGTGCGACACCGGACAGGGCCATGAACAGCGGGTCGAACTCGGGGTCCGACGTGTTCGAGACCCCGGCGATCGCGGAGAACGCCGTGGTCGCGGCGAACAGCGCGAACAGGGCCCCGGGGAGCGAGCGGACGGTGCGGATCTTCAGCCACTCGGCGTGGAGCACGGGTGCGAACTGCACGGTCAGGCCTCCTGGGGCTGTGCGGCGAACTCGGTCTCGGCGGCGGTCAGGTCCAGATAGGCCTGTTCCAGCGTGCCCTCGTCCGCGGTGAGTTCGAGGATCGGCACCCCGGCGGCGGAGGCGAGGCGTCCGATGTCGTCCACGCGCGCGTCCGGCACGCTCCAGTGGCCGTCCGGGTGTTCCACGGCGTCGTGACCGTGCCCGGCGAGGACGCTCTTGAGGGTGATGGGGTCGGAGGTGCGGACGCGGACGGCGGGACGCACGCGCGCGTCGATGAACTCCCGCATCGGGGTGTCGGCCAGCAACCGGCCCCGTCCGAGGACGACGAGGTGGTCGGCGAAGGAGGCGGTCTCGTTCATCAGATGGCTGGAGACCAGGACGGTCCGCCCCTCGTCCGCGAGCCGGCGCAGCAGGGTGCGGATCCACACGATGCCTTCGGGGTCGAGGCCGTTGGACGGTTCGTCGAGCATGATCACCTCCGGGTCGCCGAGCAGCGCGGCGGCGATGCCCAGCCGCTGGCGCATGCCCAGGGAGTAGGTCCGCGCCCGGCGGCGCCCCGCGGAGCCCAGGCCGGTCTCCTCCAGCACCTCGTCGACCCGGCGGTCCGGGATGCGGTGGCTCGCCGCCAGGACGCGCAGATGGTCGCGGCCGGTGCGGGAGCCGTGCGCGGCCTGCGCGTCGAGCAGGGCGCCGACCTGGCGCAGGGGTTCCGTGAGGGTGGCGTAGGCGCGGCCGCCGACGGTGGCGGAGCCGGACGTGGGGTGGTCGAGGCCGAGCACCAGGCGCATGGTGGTGGACTTGCCGGCGCCGTTGGGGCCGAGGAAGCCGGTGACGCGGCCGGGCAGGACGCGGAAGGTGAGGTGGTCCACGGCCCGCCGGGCGCCGTACTCCTTGGTGAGGTCCTGGACGTCGATGCTGGTCATGGCAGCAGCGTGACGGCTCGTACGGGGGCGGGGCCTCCCCCGCCGGTGGAGATCGTCTCCCCCGTGCGGGGGAGGTCCGTTGTCGGTGGCGGCTGGCACGATGACGGCATGATCCGCTTGCTGCGCCCGTTCGGCCGGACGGTGACGTACACACGATTGCTGCATCTGTTCATCGCGATCGTGTGGCCGTCGATGTGGCTGTTCCTCGAGGAGGCGTGGTGGACCTGGGTGGTGGCGGCCGTGGCGCTCCTGCCCGTCGGGCTGGTGCCCGCGATGCGCACCGTGGAGGGATTGCAGGCCAGGCTGCTGCTGACCGGTCAGCGGCACGACAGCGACAGCGCCGGCATCGTCGTCGCGCCGTCCGCCTCCTGGAGCGACCGGGGCAGGCTCGTCGTATGGCTTCAGGCGCGACTGCTGATCGGCTGCGCGACCTCCGTGTTCACCGCGAACCTGCTCATGGCCGTGGTGGACCTGGTGGCGGCGGCGTTCGGCGGGGACACGGCCTCCGGCGAGTCGTTCCTCCTCGAAGGCCACAGTTGGTGGCACGTCCTCCTGCTGGCCCCGGTGTCGGTGACCCTGGCGGCGACCGTGGTCGGCTCGGGCCTGCTGATCACGGCGCTGGCCCGCCGTCTGCTCGGCCCCTCCCCCGCCGAGCGGCTGGCCGCCATGGAGGAACGCACCGAGCAGCTCCTGGAGCGCACCCGTATCGCCCGGGAGCTCCACGACTCCATCGGCCACGCCCTGACCGTGGCCGTCGTGCAGGCGGGCGCCGCCCGCGCGGCCGGTGATCCCGCCTTCACCGAGCGGGCGCTGGACGCCATCGAGGAGACCGGCCGGGCCGCGCTGGAGGACCTGGAGCGGGTCCTCGGCGTCCTGCGCGAGTCCGGGAGGCCGGTCAGCGGCCGGCCTGCCCTCACGGACGCCGACCGGCTGCTGGAGTCCGCGCGGGCTTCCGGCGCCGAGGTCGACGTCGCCATGACCGGGCCCCTGGACACCGTGCCCGGGCCGGTCTCCCGCGAGGGGTACCGCATCCTCCAGGAGGCCCTGACCAATGTGCTGCGGCACGCGGGTGCCGTCCCCGTGCGGGTCCGTATCGCGGTCGACGACGGCTCGCTCGGCCTGGAGGTCCGCAATCCGCTCACCGGGGCGGTACCCGAACCCGGCCGGGGCAGCGGTCTGCGCGGCATACGCGAGCGCGCGGCTCTGCTGGGCGGACGGGCGCACACCGGTCCCGACCGGGGTGACTGGCGGGTGCGGGTGGAGCTGCCGTTGCGCTGATCTACGCTGGCCGCATGCCGGTCACCGTTCTCCTCGTCGACGACGAGCCCCTCGTACGCGCGGGTCTGCGGGCCGTGTTGGAGGCGCAGCCGGACATCGAGGTCGTCGGGGAGGCGGCCGACGGCGCGGCGGTCATTCCCCTCGTACGGCAACTACGGCCGGACGTGGTCGCCATGGACGTACGCATGCCGCTGCTGGACGGGATCGAGGCCACGCGCGCGCTGCTGCGGACGGTCGACGCGCCGCCGAAGATCCTCGTCGTGACGACGTTCGAGAACGACGAGTACGTGTACGGGGCACTGCGCGCGGGAGCCGACGGGTTCCTGCTGAAGCGGGCTCGGCCGGCGGAGATCGTGCACGCGGTGCGGCTGGTCGCCGAGGGCGAGTCGCTGCTGTTCCCCGCCTCGGTGCGCCGGCTCGCGGCCGAGTACGCCGACGGCGACGGCAACCGCGCGGCGCGCGACGTGCTGGAGCGGGCGCGGCTGACCGACCGTGAGGGGGAGGTGCTGCGGCTGATGGCGCGGGGCCTGACCAACGCGGAGATCGCCGCGCGGCTGGTGGTGGGGACGGAGACCGTGAAGTCCCATGTGAGCGCCGTGCTGGCGAAGCTGGGGGCGCGCGACCGGACCCAGGCGGTGATCGCGGCCTACGAGTCGGGCTTCGTGGCGCCGGGCTGAACCCGCGTCCCCGGGGGCGGCCGTGCCCGGAGGTCGCCGGGGTCGGCGGCGCCGAGTACGATCCGCCCAACACGCGCACGAGCTGGGAGGACGGACGGTGGGTCGGCTGACCGGCGGGGACCCCTCGCTGCTGCGAAGGATCAACTCCGCGGTGGTGCTGCACGCGTTGCGGGCGACGGACTGCGCGACGCTGACCGAGGTGACCCGGGTGACGGGGCTGTCCCGGCCGACCGTCGAAGGCGTCGTGGAGGGGCTCATCGAGGCGGGTCTCGTGGTGGAGACGGCGGCCGAGGAGGGCGCCGCGCGGCGGCAGGGGCGGCCGGCGCGGCGGTTCCGGTTCCGGGCGGAGGCCGGGCATCTGCTCGGCCTGGAGATCGGCGTGCACCGGGTGGCCGCGCTGCTGGCCGATCTGGACGGCAAGGTGATCGGCGCGCAGTCGAGGGACGTCGACGAGACGGTCGACGCCGACGAGCGGCTGGAGCGGCTGCGCACCGCCATCGCGGAGCTGCTGCGGCGGGCCGGCGTCCCGCGCGGCTCGCTGCGTGCCGTGGGCGTGGGCACGCCGGGGATCGTGGAGGCGGACGGCACGGTGCGGCTGGGCACGGCGCTGCCCGGCTGGACGGGCCTCGGCCTCGGCGAACGGCTGAGCCGGTCCTTCAAGTGTCCGGTGCTGGTGGAGAACGACGCCAACGCGGCGGTCGTCGCCGAGCACTGGAAGGGCGCCGCCCGGGGGACCGACGACGTGGTGTTCGTGCTGGCCGGGCTGAGCCCGGGCGCCGGGTCGCTGATCGGCGGGCGGCTGCACCGGGGGTACGGCGGGGCGGCCGGGGAGATCGGGGCACTGCATCTGCTGGGCCGGGAGGCGACCCCCGAAACCTTGCTGTCCACCACGGACGAGCCGCTGCACCCGCTCGACGAGCAGGCGGTCGCCGAGGTCTTCGCCCAGGCCCGTGAGGGCGACCAGCGGGCGCTGGCGGCCATGGACCGGTTCATCCGCCGGCTCGTCCACGACGTGGCGGCGCTGGTGCTGGCCCTCGACCCGGAGCTGGTCGTGATCGGCGGCTGGGCGGCCGGCCTGGACGGCGTCCTGGAGCCGCTGCGCCGCGAACTGGCCCGCTACTGCCTGCGCCCGCCGAAGGTCACCCTGTCCCACCTCGGCGAGGCGGCGGTCGCCACGGGTGCGGTACGCCTGGCCCTCGACCACGTGGAGGAACAACTCTTCGCGGTGGAGGGCACGGTGACGGCCCGCCGGTAACGGGCACGCCGTATCGACGCCCAGCGCCCCGGGGGGCCGGCTCCCCGCGTCCCCGCACTCCCGCGTCCCCGCACTCCCGCGTCCCCGCACTCCCGCATCCCCGCACTCCCGCATCCCCGCACTCCCGCATCCCCGCACTCCCGCGTCCCCGCACTCCCGCGGGCAGTCGTGCCGCAGGGCGGCACGGGTGGGCGCGGACGGCACCCCGTCGATGCCAGGCTGCGGAACACCCCCCGCTCCGCTGACCCCCGGTGCCTGCCGGGCGGGGGTGGGTTCCGCTCGCCGGCGCCTGCCGGGTGCCTCCCCCACTCTCGGCTTCGCTCGAGCGGGAGGTGCCCCCACCGCCCACCCGTGCCGCCCTGGGGGTACCTCCCAGGCCCTTGAGGCACTGGGGGAGGCACGACTGCCCGCAGCGGCGGCGGTGCGGCTGCCCTCAGCTGCGGGTGGCTGCGGCGGCGCCGCGGCACGCGGCTACGGGGGTGGGGTCAGGACGCGCGGCGTTCCGGGCCGTGGTGGATCTCGACGCCGCCGGAGTCGCCGAAGGTCAGGCGGCAGGTGTCCGCGCGGTACGTGGCCACGGAGAGCGCGGCGGTGCGGCCGCGGGCGATGAAGCGGGTGGTGACGACGAGGACGGGCGCGCCGGGCAGGCGGTCCAGTTCGCGCGCGTCGTCCGCGCGGGCGGAGCCGAGCTCCACCGCGTTCTCCTGCCGCTCCAGCTCCAGGCGCTGCAGTTCCCGCAGTACCGCACGCGCGCGTGCGGTACCGGCCGGCGCGTCGATGCCGGACAGGTCCGGTACCGAGTCCGCCGGGATGTAGAGGAGTTCGGCGGCGACGGGCTGGCCGTGGGAGACGCGGGAGCGCCGCACGACGTGCACGGGCTCGTCGCGGCCGGTCACCAGCGTCTCGGCGACGGCGGCGGGCGGCACCTCGGGCGCGCAGTCGAGGGTCTGCCAGGCGTCGTGCGGCCCGCCGGGCCAGGCGTGCTGTGTCGTGCCGACGGACACGCCCATGCGGGGCGGGGCGACCGTCGTGCCCACACCGCGGCGGCGCTGCAGCCTGCCTTCGAGTTCGAGCTGTTCCAGGGCCTGCCGGAGCGTGGCGCGGGCGACGCCGAAGCGGGCGGCGAGGTCGCGCTCGTTGGGCAGGATCTCGCCCACGGAGAACTCCGAGTCCAGCGCCTCACTGAGCACGGTCCTGAGGTGCCAGTACTTCGGTTCCGGCACCGTTTCCAGCTGCGTGGTCCCCACCCTGTCCTCCACGATCGCCGTGTCCGGCCGCGTTTTAGCGCCCTTGTTTATTAAAGGTTGTTTCACTTATCTGCGACGATAAGGCGCCCCTCACCCTTGGTCAATACCAATCGGGCACGACGACGGGCCCCCGCCGCGACGGGGGCTTCGGCGCGGGGGCTCCTACCGGACCTCGGCGAGCGAACGCAGCTTGTCGGGATTGCGGATGACGTACACCGTCCGGACGCGGCCGTCGGCGACGTCGAGCTGGACGACGGAGTCGGGTTTGTCGCCGGACAGGACGAGCACCGCGGGGCCGCCGTTGAGCTCCAGGAAGCGGAAGGACAGGTCCGGCACGCCCTTGCGGGCGACTCCGAGGAGGAAGCGCCCCACGTGGTCGGCGCTCTCCAGGACCCGCAGCGGGGCGCGCGACTTGCCGCCGCTGTCGCCGACCAGACGCGCGTCGGGGGCGAGGAGTTCCAGCAGGCCCTCCAGGTCGCCGTCGGCCGCCGCGGCCAGGAAGCGTTCGGTGAGGTCGCGGCGCTGGGCGGGGTCGACCTCGTAGCGCGGGCGGCGCTCCTCGACGTGTTTGCGGGCGCGGCCGGCGAGTTGGCGCACGGCCGGTTCGCCGCGGTCGAGCATGGCCGCGATGTCGGCGTACGGATAGCCGAACGCCTCCCGCAGCACGAACACCGCGCGTTCCAGGGGCGACAGGGACTCCATGACGACGAGGACGGCGAGGGAGACGGAGTCGGCGAGGACGGCCCGCTCGGCGGCGTCCGGGACGGTGTCGCCGAAGTCGGTGACGCAGGGCTCGGGCAGCCACGGGCCGACGTACGTCTCGCCGCGCGCCTTGATCTGGCGCAGCCGGTCGATGGCGAGGCGGGTGGTGACGCGCACCAGGTAGCCGCGCGGTTCGCGCACCCGGGCCCGGTCGCCGCCCGACCAGCGCAGCCACGCGTCCTGCACCACGTCCTCCGCGTCGGCCACCCGGCCCAGCATGCGGTAGGCGACCCCCAGGAGGACGGGGCGGTGTTCCTCGAAGACGTCGGTCACGGTGTCGGTGGTCACGGCACCATCCCAGCCGACCCGCGCGGTCGTGTCCAGGCGGCACCGGCCGTCGCCCGGCGGGACGCGCCGGCCGCGGGGCTACCCGTCGGTAGTAATTGCTGACAAGCTGTCTACGACGCCGGGCGGCGTCCGTTTCCGCGAGTCCCAGACGAGGAGCACCCTCATGTCCGCGACCGTCTCCTTCGAGGTCACCTCTCCCCTCGGCCCGCAGTCCGTGACCCTGTCCTACGCGCGCGTGGGCCGCGGCGAACCGCTGCTCCTGCTGCACGGCATCGGTCATCACCGCCAGGCCTGGGACCCGGTGGTGGACATCCTGGCGACCGAGCGCGAGGTGATCGCCGTGGACCTGCCCGGCTTCGGCGCCTCCCCGTCGCTGCCCGACGGCCTCGCCCACGACCTGCCGACCATGAACGCCGCCCTGGGCGCCCTGTGCGAGGAGCTGGAACTCGACCGGCCGCACGTCGCGGGCAACTCGCTCGGCGGCCTGCTGGCCCTGGAACTCGGCCGGGAACGTCTCGTACGGTCCGTCACCGCCCTGTCCCCGGCGGGTTTCTGGACGCAGGCCGAGCGGCGGTACGCCTTCGGCGTGCTGATCGGCATGCGGCGGATCGCGGAGCGGATGCCGCTTCCGCTGGTCGAGCGCCTCGCCCGCTCCGCGGCCGGCCGGGCGGCGCTGACCAGCACCATCTACGCCCGTCCCGGTCGCCGCTCCCCCGAGGCCGTGGTCGCCGAGACGCTCGCGCTCGCCGGGGCCACCGGCTTCACCGAGACCCTCCGCGCGGGCACCGCCGTACGGTTCACCGACGACGTGCCCGGCATCCCGGTGACCGTCGCCTGGGGCGCCCGGGACCGGCTGCTGATCCCCCGGCAGGGCGTCCGCGCCAAGCGGATCATCCCCCGGGCCCGGCTGGTCCGGCTGCCCGGCTGCGGTCACGTCCCGATGAACGACGACCCGGCGCTGGTCGCACGCGTCATCCTCGACGGCAGCCGCTGAGGGCGGGACCGTGCCCCCGGACGGCCTAGTGTGGCCCTGTCATGACGTCACCGCAGACCGGCCCCGAGGGACCAGCCGCCTCCTCCGCCTGGGAGTTGCTGCTGCCCGCCGCCTCCGCGCCGGCACGCGCGCGTGGCCGTTCGCTGCAGGCCGCGCTGCGCGAGGCGGTGCGGTCGGGGCGGCTCGCGCCGGGGACCCGGCTGCCGTCGAGCCGTGACCTGGCCGCCGACCTCGGTGTGTCGCGGGGGCTGATCACGGAGGCGTACGAGCAGCTGACGGCGGAGGGTTATCTGCGCTCCGGCCGGGGCGCCGGGACGTGGGTGGGGGCGGCGGTACGGGCCGCCCGCCCGCGCGCCCGCGACCTCGCCCCGCGCACCCCCGGTGTCCGCGCGGACTTCGTCCCCGGCACCCCCGACCTGTCGCTGTTCCCCCGCGCGGCATGGGCGGCGGCGCAGCGCGGTGTACTCGCGGACCTTCCGCACCAGGAGCTGGGTTACCCCGATCCGCGCGGGCTGCCCCGGCTGCGTACGGCGCTGGCCGGACTGCTCGCGCGGCGCCGTGGCGTGGTGGCCGATCCCGAGCGGATCGTGGTGGTCTCCGGAGTGGCGCAGGCGACGGCGCTGCTCGGATTCGCCCTCCGCGCACGCGGGTTGCGCGCCGTCGCCGTGGAGGACCCCGGCAGCCCGCAGCACGAGTCCCTGTACGCCGCCGCCGGGGTCACCGCCGTACCCGTACCGGTGGACGGCGAGGGGCTCGCGATGGAACCGCTGCGGGCCTCGGGGGCGCGGGCGGCCGTCGTGACGCCGGCGCACCAGTTCCCCACCGGCATCGCGTACTCCGCGCGGCGCCGGGCCGAACTGCTCGACTGGGCGCGGTCCGTGGACGGGATCGTCCTGGAGGACGACTACGACGGCGACTTCCGCTACGACCGGGCGCCCGTCGGCGCCCTTCAGGGGCTCGACCCCGAGCACGTGGCCTACACCGGCTCGGTCAGCAAGTCCCTCGCCCCGGGGCTGCGGCTCGGCTGGCTGCTGGTGCCGCGGGGGTGGGCCGAGGAGGTGGTGGAGCGCAAGCGCACCATGGACCTCGGCCATCCCACCCTGGACCAGGCGCTGTTCGCCCGGTTCCTGGAACGCGGCGACTACGACCGTCAGCTGCGCCGCTGCCAGCGCGCCTACCGCGAGCGGCGCGACGCCCTGGTCTCCGCGCTCGGGGAGCACTTCCCGGGCGCCAAGGTGTCCGGGATCGCGGCGGGGCTGCACGTCATCGTCGCGCTGCCCGGGCGCTACGGGCCGCGGGAACGGTTCCTCGCGCGCGTGGCGGAGGCCGGTGTGGCGGTGCGCCCGCTCACGGACTACGCGCACGACGAGGCGCCGGAGGAGGGCGTACGGCTCGTGCTGGGCTACGCGCACGTCACACCCGCGCGGATCCACGAGGGAGTGCGTCTGATGGCGGAGGCCGCCGCCCGGTAGCCGCCCCCGCCCGTGCGAGTTGTTCACCCGGTGTTCGTGTGCGGGCCGCGCCGTCCGAGTAGGTGTGGTCGCACACACTGGCCGGATCCCGTCCCTGGAGGCGCATCCATGTCACACCGTCCGCTCCCCGGCCGTCGCGCCGTGCTGCGCGGTTCGCTCGCGGCCTCGGCGGCCCTGACCCTGCCCACCGCGCTCGGCGCGGCACCCGCCTTCGCCCTCTCCGGGCGCCCGCGGGCCGAATGGGGCGTGCAGACCGGTGACGTCACCCGTGACTCGGGCCTGGTGTGGGTGCGCTCCGACCGTCCGGCGCGGATGATCGTCGAGACGTCGGCGACCGAGTCGTTCCGCCGTCCGCGCAGATGGCACGGTCCGCTGCTCGGCGCGGGCACCGACTTCACCGGTACGATCCGGCTGCGCGGGCTGCCGTCCGGCGAGCAGATCCACTACCGGGTGCTGCTCGCCGACCCCGACGACCCGCGCCGCACCGGTGAGCCGGTCACCGGCACGTTCCGCACGGTCTCCGCCCGGCGCCGGGACGGTGTGCGGTTCCTGTGGTCGGGCGACCTGGCGGGACAGGGCTGGGGCATCAACCCCGACTTCGGCGGCTACCGCATCTTCGACGCGATGGCGCGGCTCGACCCCGACTTCTTCCTGTTCAGCGGGGACACCGTCTACGCCGACGGTCCCGTCTCCGCGACCGCCGCCCTGCCGGACGGCGGTGTCTGGCGGAACGTCACCACCGAGGAGAAGTCCAAGGTCGCCGAGACCCTGGCCGAGTTCCGGGGCAACTTCCGCTACAACCTGCTCGACGAGAACCTGCGCCGGTTCAACGCCCAGGTTCCGTCCATCGTGCAGTGGGACGACCACGAGGTGCGCAACAACTGGTACCCGGGCCAGCGGATCGCCGACACGGACGCCCGGTACACGGAGAAGAGCGTCGACGTGCTGGCGGCCCGCGCGCGGCGCGCGTTCGGCGAGTACTTCCCGATGTCCACGCTGCGGCCGGGCGCCCGGGAGGGCCGGGTGTACCGGGTGCTGCGGCAGGGGCCGCTGCTCGACGTGTTCGTGCTGGACATGCGGACGTATCGCAATGCCAACTCCTCGGGTGACCAGACCGTGGACCCGCAGGGCATCCTCGGGCGGGAGCAGCTGGAGTGGCTCAAGCGGGAGCTGTCGCGGTCGCGGGCGGTGTGGAAGGTGATCGCCGCCGACATGCCGATCGGTCTCGTCGTGCCCGACACGACCGAGGGCGAGCGACACGTCGAGGCGGTGGCCCAGGGCGACCCCGGGGCGCCGCTGGGACGCGAGCTGCAGATCGCGGAGCTGCTGCGGTTCGTCAAGCACCGGCGGATCACCGGAACGGTGTGGCTGACGGCCGACGTGCACCACACCTCGGCGCAGCACTACCAGCCCTCGCGGGCCGCGTTCGACGACTTCGAGCCGTTCTGGGAGTTCGTCTCCGGTCCGCTGAACGCGGGCGCCTTCCCGGCCAGCGCGCTCGACGGCACCTTCGGCCCGGAGCGGGTGTGGGTGAAGGCGCCGACCGCCTCGAACGTCTCGCCCGCCGGCGGCTACCAGTTCTTCGGCGAGGTCGACATCGACGGTGACAGCGGCGAGTTGACGGTGCGGATGCGGGAGCAGGACGGCACCGTGCTGTTCACGAAGACGCTGCGGCCGGGCCTGGTCGGTCAGTAACTCAACAAAACGGTCAGAAGCGCGCTTTACCCATCAGTCACAGTACGTTCGTGATCACGAAACACGGTTCCTTCACAGTGGCTGTATGAGTCGAGACATGTCTGAAGTGACGAACACCCCGCACGGCGGCCCCACGAACGGCCGCCGGGACCCGGCCGGGCTCGCCGCGCGGTGCACGGCGGCGTTCCACGCATGGTGGGTACGCCGCCACGGCCACGCACCGCCGGCGCACGATACCGGCGATGCCCCGCCGCCCTCCTCCGGGACCGGCGGCAGCGTGCTGTGGCGGATGCGGACGACGGTGAAGGACGAACCGGGCGCGCTGGCCGCGCTCTGCACGGCGCTGGCCGAGCTGCGGGTCGACATCCTGAGCCTGCAGACGCACCCGCTGGGCGAGGACACCGTCGACGAGTTCCTGCTGCGGGCGCCGGAGGGGACGGACCTCGTCGCCGCCGTGTCGCTCGCCGGGGGCATGGACACCTGGACCGAGCGGGCCGACGCCCACGATCTGGTGGACGCGCCGACCCGGGTCCTCGGGCTGGCCGCCCGCACCGCGCAGGACGCGGCCGAACTGCCGCTCGCGCTGCGCCGGCTGCTGGGCCGGTGCACGATCCGCTCCCTGCCGGGCGGCGGTCACCGGACGGCCACGACCGTGCCCGAGGAGGGCTCCCTGGAGGACACCGTGATCCGGCTGCGCGCCCCGGAGGGCGGGGTGATCACCGTGGAGCGGCCGTACCTGCCGTTCACGCCCACCGAGTTCGCCCGCGCGCGGGCACTGGTGGAGCTGGACGCCAGGCTCGGTCCGCGGATCCCGCGCGGACGTGACGTCCTCACGCTGCCCGAGGGCAGCGACATCTCCGTGCGCCGCGCGGACACCGGCGATCTGGCGGCCGCGCGGGCGATGCACGAGCGGTGCTCCACCGAGACCCTGCGCATGCGGTACCACGGGCCGGTCGGCGACGCCGACCGCTATCTGGACCACCTGCTCAGCCCGCGCTTCGGCCGCACGCTCGCCGCGCAGACCACCTCGGGCCGCATCGTCGGCCTCGGCCATCTGCTGTGGGACGGCGACGAGACCGAGGTGGCGCTGATCGTGGAGGACGCCTGGCAGCGCCGGGGCATCGGCGCCGAGCTGCTCACCCGGCTGGTGGCGATGGCCGCCGAGGACGGCTGCGCCCAGGTGTACGCCGTGACGCAGGCGTCCAACACCGGCATGGTCGCCGCGATGCGCGGCCTGGGGCTGCCGCTCGACTACCAGATCGAGGAGGGCACGCTGGTCGTCACGGCCCGCCTGGACGCCGTACCGGACCGCCGTGCGGAGGAGGGGCGGGAACACGGCGAGCGGGTCGGCCGGCCGTAGCCCGTCACGCGCGGACACGCGGCACCGGCACCGCACGCGGACACGGGGTCATGGCCGCCGCGCGGGCACGGGGTGACGGCCACGGCGTCACAGCCGGCGCGCGGCGAGCACGCGGACACGGGGTTCCGGCCGCCGCGCGGGCGTCCGGGGAGCGGCCCGGCGGTGCGATCCGCCGGGCCGTCCCCCGGGGGGGCCGGTCTCAGCCCCGGGCCGACGCCTCCGCCGGTGCGGGCGTCCCGGCCCGCTCCCCCAGGGCCGCGTCCAGATCGGCCCACAGGTCCTCGACGTCCTCCAGGCCGACCGAGAGCCTCAGCAGCCGGTCGCTCACCCCGGCGTCCCTGCGGTCGTCGGCGTCGACGATGCGGTGGCTGATGGAGGCCGGGTGCTGGATGAGGGAGTCCACGCTGCCCAGGCTGACGGCCGGGGTGATCAGGCGTACGCCGGCGATCACCTCGTGCGGGTCCCCGTGCACCTCGAAGGAGACCATCGCCCCGCCGATGCGCGGGTAGTGCACCCGGGCCACGCGCGGGTCGGCGGCGAGCCGGCCGGCGAGTTCGGCGGCGTTCGCGGACGCGGCCCGCACCCGTACCGGCAGGGTCGACAGGCCGCGCAGCAGCAGATATCCGGCCAGCGGGTGCAGCACGCCGCCCGTGGCGAACCGCACCTGGCGCAGCCGCCCGGCGAACTCCTCGTCGCAGGCCACCACGCCCGCCAGGACGTCCCCGTGCCCGCCGAGGTACTTGGTGGCGCTGTGCAGCACCAGCCGCGCCCCGTGCTCGGCCGGGCGCTGGAGGACCGGCGTGGCGAAGGTGTTGTCGACGAGCAGCGGCACGGAGCCGCAGGCGTGGGCGACGGCCCGCAGGTCGATCTCGGCGAGCGTGGGGTTGGCCGGGCTCTCCACGAGCACCAGGCCGGTGTCGGGGCGCAGCGCGTCGGCGACCCCGGCCGGGTCGGTCCAGGTCACCTCGGAGCCGAGCAGTCCGGCGGTCAGCAGATGGTCGCTGCACCCGTACAGGGGGCGTACGGCGACGACGTGCCGCAGCCCCATCGAGCCCCGGACCAGCAGGACGGCACTGAGCGCGGCCATGCCACTGGCGAACGCGACCGCCGACTCCGTCCCCTCCAGGCGGGCCAGGGCGGTCTCGAAGCGGGCGACGGTCGGGTTGCCGAGCCGCCCGTAGACGGGCGGGCCCTCCGGCTCGGCGCCGGTGGTGGCGAAGGCGTCGATGCGGGCGGCCTCGGCGCGGCTGTCGTACGAGGGGTAGGTGGTCGACAGGTCGATCGGCGGGGCGTGCAGTCCCAGTCCGGCGAGATCGTCGCGGCCTGCGTGCACGGCCTCGGTGGCGAGTGCGCGTGGGGTGTGTCGCGTGTCCATGCCCAAGTCCATGGACCGAAGGGTGAACACCGAACGGGTCGCAGGAGTCGGATCCCGTGTTACGTTCGGCCGGTGGCCGAATCTGTCGTACTGGATCCGGTGGACCTCCATCTGCTGCGGTTGTTGCAGAACGACGCCCGGACGACGTACCGGGATCTCGCCGCGCAGGTCGGGGTCGCGCCGTCGACCTGTCTGGACCGGGTGACCCGGCTGCGCCGCTCGGGCGTGATCCTCGGGCACCGGCTGAAGCTGGATCCCGCCAAGCTGGGGCGCGGGCTCCAGGCTCTGCTGTCGGTGCAGGTCAGACCGCACCGGCGGGAGCTGGTGGGGCCGTTCGTGGAGCGGATCCGGGCGCTGCCGGAGTCGCTGACCGTGTTCCATCTGACCGGCCCCGACGACTATCTGGTGCATGTCGCGGTCGCGGACATGGCGGATCTGCAACGGCTGGTGCTCGACGAGTTCACCGCCCGGCGGGAGGTGGCCCGCGTGGAGACCCGGCTGATCTTCCAGCAGTGGGACTGCGGCCCCATGCTGCCGCCTTCGCCCACAGCTCAAACCGGGTGACGTGCGAGGAGCCGCGTACCAGGATGGTCCGCATGCCTCAGACCAACAGCGCGCTTCCCCGTCAGGTCGCCGACACCTACGTCGACGAGCTCATCGCCCTCGACCCGGTCACCGGAACGTTCCTCGGAGTGAAGGAGAGCTCCTCCCGGCTGCCCGATCTCTCGCCCGCCGGACAGGAGGCGCTCGCCGAGCTCCAGCGGGCCACCCTCGCCCGGCTCGACGAGGCCGAGCGGCAGCCCGGCGCGGACAGCGGCATCGAGCGCCGCTGCGCCCGCCTGCTGCGCGAGCGGCTCACCGCGGAACTCGCCGTGCACGAGGCCGACGAGGGTCTGCGCGCGGTCGGCAACCTGGGCACGGTCGCGCATTCGGTGCGCGAGGTGTTCACCGTGACGCCGGCCGAGACGGAGGAGGACTGGGCGGCGATCGCCGAGCGGCTGCGCGCGGTGCCGGCCGCGCTGGCGGGCTACCGGGAGTCCCTCGCGCTGGGACTGGAGCGCAAGCTGTACGCGGCTCCGCGCCCGACGGAGACGTTCGTCGGGCAGCTCGGCGAGTGGGCGGACACCGGTGAGGGCCGGGGCTGGTTCGAGGACTTCGCCGCCGCGGGGCCGGACGCGCTGCGCACCGAACTGGACGAGGGCGCCCGCGCGGCGACCGCGGCCGTCGTGGAGCTGCGGGACTGGATGCGCGACGTGTACGCGCCGGCCATCGAGGGCGCGTCGAACACGGTGGGCCGGGAGCGGTACGCCCGCTGGGCCCGCTACTACAACGGGACCGATCTCGACCTGGACGAGGCGTACGCGTACGGCTGGTCGGAGTACCACCGGCTGCTGGGCGAGATGAGGAAGGAGGCCGAGAAGATCCTGCCGGGGGCCGGGACGCCGTGGGTGGCGCTGGCGCACCTGGACGAGCACGGCCGGCACATCGAGGGCGTGGACGAGGTCCGCGCGTGGCTCCAGGGCGTGATGGACCGGGCGATCGAGTCCCTGGACGGCACGCACTTCGACCTCGCCGAGCGGGTGCGGAAGGTGGAGTCGCGGATCGCGCCGGCGGGCAGCGCGGCGGCGCCGTACTACACGCCGCCGTCGGAGGACTTCTCCCGGCCGGGCTGCACCTGGCTGCCCACGATGGGCCTGACCCGCTTCCCGGTCTACGACCTGGTCTCCACCTGGTACCACGAGGGCGTCCCCGGCCATCACCTCCAGCTCGCGCAGTGGGTGCACGTGGCCGACACCCTCTCCCGCTACCAGGCCTCCGTCGGCATGGTCAGCGCCAACGCCGAGGGCTGGGCGCTGTACGCGGAGCGGCTGATGGACGAACTCGGTTTCCTCGCGGACGCGGAGGAGCGGCTGGGCTACCTGGACGCGCAGATGATGCGGGCGGCCCGGGTCATCGTCGACATCGGCATGCACCTGGAGCTGGAGATCCCGGCGGATTCGCCGTTCCACCCGGGTGAGCGCTGGACGCCGGAGCTGGCCGAGGAGTTCTTCGGGGCGCACAGCAGCCGCCCGGCGGACTTCGTGGAGAGCGAACTGACCCGCTATCTGACGATCCCGGGCCAGGCGATCGGCTACAAGCTCGGCGAGCGGGCGTGGCTGCTGGGCCGGGAGAACGCCCGCGAGCGGCACGGTGACGCCTTCGACCTCAAGGCGTGGCACATGGCCGCGCTGTCCCAGGGGTCGCTGGGCCTGGACGACCTGGTGGACGAGCTGTCGGCGCTGTGAGCGGGTTCAGCGCCGGAAGCCGCCCTCGGAGTCGATGACCTGACCGGTGATCCAGTCCGCCTCGTCCGTGGCCAGCCACGCGATGAGGCGGGCGGGGTCGTCGGGCATGCCCCAGCGGCCGGCGGGGAAGAGGGCGGCGATGGCGTCGTAGGTGTCGCCGGTCAGGTAGTCCGTGTCCACCGGGCCGGGGTTGACGGTGTTCACGGTGACCGCGTGCTCGGCCAGCGTGGTCGCCAGGGAGCGGGTGATCGAGGCGAGGGCGCCCTTCTGGAGGGCGTAGGCGATCTCGCCCGGCATACCACCGGCGATGTCCTGCCCGGAGGTCATCATCACCACGCGCCCGCCCGGGGTGCGCGGGGGCAGGGCGGCGCGGTGCCGGGCGTGGGCCTGGACGAGCAGCAGCACCGAGCGGGTGTCGACGGCCCAGTGCGCGTCGAGCATGGCGGCGTCGATGGTGTCGAGGGCGCCGTCGGAACCGCTGAGGGCGTGGTTGGCGACGAGGACGTCGAGCCGTCCGCCGAGCGCCTCGGCCGCGCGGGCGTACAGCTCGGCGGGGGCCGCGGGGTCGGTGAGGTCGCCGGGACCGGCGAGCACGGTCGCGCCGGGGTCGCCGAGGGCGTCGCGCACGGAGGCGGTCACGTCCTCGGTCCGGTCGGCGCCCCACGGCATGGCGGCGTCGTGCGGCACGTGATGGTGCAGGTAGACGCTCGCCCCGTAGGCGGCGAGACGCCGGGCCACGGCATGACCGATGCCGCCGCGCCGACTGGCCCCGGTGACCAGCGCGGTCCGGCCCCGCAGGGGCAGGGGGTCGCGGCGGAGTGCTTCGGGTGCGGGGTGCGGGAGCTTGGGCATGATCGTCCATGATGCGGGGCCGGGTGGACCGGCGCACGCGAATATCGGTCGGCCGGCCCGCCCGCGCGGCGGTGCGGTCGCCACCGCGCTCCCGGCCTCGGTCCGTGCGCGCCGTGGCGGCGGGCCGTCGGTCAGGGCAGCGGTCGGAGCTGGACGAGGACCAGCCAGGTTTCCGGGCCCGGCTGGACCTGTGCCGCGCGGACCGCGTAACGGCCCGGAGCGAGCGTGAGGCTCGCGTGGTCGGTGCCCGTGGAGTCGGTGCCGGGCCAGGCCGCGTCGAACAGGACGACCGTGCCGGGCACCTTCCAGTGCGCCTCGGGCTGCCACCGCGCGGTGCGCAGCGCGGCCGGGACGCTCGCCAGGAGTTCCGCCTCGCAGTCGCCGGCGATCCAGCGGACGAGGGTGCCGTGCTCGGGGAGGAAGGCGGTCGCGGCGGGCTCGTCGCCCAGGACCAGGGCCGTCGCGTCGCCGACCGGGAGGAGTCCGACGAGTCCGTCGACCTCGCAGGCCCGGTCGTAGTCCGAGGCCGTCTCCTCACCGTCGGCGCCCGTCCAGAACGGCAGCACCGTCTCCGGCACCGCGATGAGCGGTCCGCCGCCCGACTCCACCCACTCGACCGTGCCCGGCTCCGCGTATCGCACCATGCGCAGAACCTACCGGGTCGACTCCCTTACCGGAACCGGGGGTTCAGCACCCGCAGTCGTCGGCGTCCACGGGAGCCGTCAGCGGGTCGGGGGCACGGCGCTCCCGGCCCCGCCAGGTCTCGAACTCGAAGCCCTCACGCACCCAGTACTCGAATCCGCCGAGCATCTCCTTGACCCGGTATCCGAGTTCGGCGAGGGCGAGCGCGGCTCGGGTGGCGCCGTCGCAGCCGGGGCCCCAGCAGTACGTCACGACCGGGACCGACGGGTCCAGGAGCCCGGCGGCCCGCTCGGGGACGAGCGCGGTGGGAAGGTGCACCGCGCCGGGGACATGGCCCTGGTCCCAGGCCTCGGTGGAGCGGGAGTCCACCAGGACGAACCCGGGGTCCCCGTCGGCCGCGAGCGCGGCGGCCACGTCGGAGACATCGGTGTGGAAGGCGAGGCTCGCACGGAAGTGGGCGGCGGCCTCCGCCGGGGAGGCGGGGGCGACGCGCAGGACGGAGTTCACGGTGGTGGTGGTCATGGGAGAGAAACTACGGCCGCGGGACCGGGTCCTGAAGCGGAGAACCCCGGCCTTCTCCTTGATCGGCCGGGGATTCCCCTGGTACTTCTCAGGGATGACCGAGTATTCCCCGGACGCCACCGACTGGCGCATCCTCGACGTCCTCCAGCGGGAGGGACGGGCCAGCTTCGCCGAACTCGCCCGTGCCGTCTCGATGTCCGCGAGCGCGGTCACCGAGAGAGTGCGCCGCATGGAGGAGGCCGGGGTCATCCAGGGCTACGCGGCGGTGGTGGACCCGGAGCGGATCGGGCTGCCGATCCTGGCCTTCGTACGACTGCGCTACCCGACCGGCAACTACAAGCCGTTCCACGACCTCGTCGCCGTGACGCCCGAGATCCTGGAGGCGCACCATGTGACGGGCGAGGACTGCTTCGTCATCAAGGTCGCCGCCCGTTCGATGCGGCACCTGGAGGAAGTGGCGGGCCGGATCGGCACGCTCGGCTCGGTGACCACCAGCGTCGTCTACTCCTCGCCGCTGCCGCGCCGCCCGCTGGGGCGCTGAGCCGGCCCTCAGCGGGTGCCGCGCTGGCGCAGCTCCGAGCCCGAACGGCCCTTCACGACCTCCAGCTGGGCGTGTATCCGGCGCCGCAGATCGCCGACATGGCTGACGATGCCCACGCTGCGGTCGCGTTCGCGCAGGGAGTCCAGGACGTCCAGGACCTCGTCGAGGGTCTGGTCGTCGAGGCTGCCGAAGCCCTCGTCGATGAAGAGGGTGTCCAGCCGGACCCCGCCCGCCTCGTCGGTGACGACGTCCGCGAGACCGAGCGCCAGGGCGAGCGAGGCGAAGAAGGTCTCGCCGCCCGAGAGGGTCGCGGTGTCGCGCTCCCGTCCGGTCCAGGCGTCGACGACGTGCAGTCCGAGTCCGCTGCGGCCGCGGCCGGTGCGGTCGTCGGAGTGGACGAGGGTGTACCGGCCGGACGACATGCGGTGCAGCCGTGCGGTCGCGGCGGCGGCGACCTGTTCCAGGCGGGCGGCGAGGACGTACGACTCCAGGCGCATCTTCCGTTCGTTGTCCGCCGAGGTGCCCGCGGTGAGTCCGGCCATGCGGGCCACCCGGTCGTACTCCTCGCGCAGGGGTCCCAGCCGGCGCACCGAGGCGGCGGCCCGCGCGGAGAGCCGGTCGAGTTCGGCGCGGCGCCGGTCGGCGGCGTCCCGCGCGGAGGCCGCCTCGCGCACCCTGCGGTCCGCGTCCTCGGCGGCCCGCTGCGCGGAGCCGAGGTCGGCGGGCGGCTGCTGTGCGGCGGCGACGGTATCCGGCTCGGCGAGGACGGCCCGTACGGCGGCCTCCTCGTCCTGCCAGGCGTCCAGGCGCCGCTGGAGTTCGCGGTGGGCCGCGTCGTCCAGGAGGGCTTCGGCGGCGGCCCCCGGGGTGTCGAAGCCCGCGCGGAAGGCGGCGTCGGCGAGCCGGGCGTCGGCCTCCTTGAGCCGCTGGGCCGCGTCCTCGGCGGCGCGGACGGTGTCGGCGGCGTCCGTGAGCAGCCGGACGCTCCGCTCCAGCTGCACGGCGCGCGCGGCCACGCTGCCGGCGTCCCCCCGCGCCTGCGCCAACTCCTCCTCCAGCGCGGTGTGTTCCCGGTCCAGCCGCTCGCGGTGGCCCACGCGGGAGGCGGCCCGGACGGCCGCCTCGCGCTGGGCGGTGATCCGCAGCTCGTGCTCGTCCTCCGCGCGGCGCAGCCGCTCCTGCTCGGCGTGCAGCACGGAGGCGGCGTCCCGCGCCCGCGCGTACTGCTGCTCCAGCTCGTCGACCGCGCGGGAGAGCTGTTCGGTGGCGCCGTCCCCGGCTTCGGCGCTCGCGGCGGCCAGCGCCTCCCGTACGGCGCCGAGCCGCTGCTCGGCCTCCGCGCGGTGGTCGTCGGCGCGCTGGTGGTCGGCGAGGGCGCGTTCCTCCGTCTCGCGGTCGACGTGTCCGGCGACCTTGCGGGCGGGGGCGGGGTGTTCGGTGGCGCCGCAGACCGCGCAGGGTTCGCCGTCGGTGAGTCCGGCGGCCAGTTCGGCGGCGATGCCGTTCAGGCGCTGTTCCTTGAGGTCGAGCCAGTGCTGCTTCGCCGCGAGCGCCCGCTCCCGGGCGGCGCGGGCCTGCTCCTCGGCCGTTTCCGTGTCCCCGGCGAGCCGGTCGCGCAGCCGCGCGGCGTTCAGCCGCTGCCGCGCGGGGTCGCGCCGCACGGCGAGTTCACGGGCCGTGGTCTCGGCCTGCTGAGCCGACTCGATGCCGGCCAGCAGACCCGCGCGGGTCTCCTCCCAGTCCGCGAGCCAGGCCTCCGCGTCCTCCCGCGCTTCGTCGTCGGCGCGTTCCTGGCGGTCCAGATCGGCGCGCTCGCCGAGGAGTTCCGTCAGCCTCCGCTCGGCGCGGCGGGCCGACTCCAGTCCGCCCAGTTCCTCGGCGGCCCGGCGGGCGGCGGCCGCGAGCCCGGCCGCGCCCGCGTCCGCGAGGGACGCCGGGAGCAGGGCACGCGCCCGCAGTTCGGCACCGGCCGCCCGTTCGTGCTCGGCACCGGCGGAGTCCCGAAGCTCCAGGGCGGGGGCGACGGTCTCGGCCTTGCGGGCCCGCTCCATGCGGGCCCGCTCCTCCCGGTGGGCTCCGGCCCGCTCCTGAAGCCGGTCCGCCCGCTCCCGCGCCTCGGCGAACCGCCGTTGCAGCCGGTCCCGTTCGCGTACGACGTCCAGGGCGCGGCCGGCGTCGGCGAGGGCGGACTCGGCGGTGGCGAGGCGGCAGCGGGCGGCGGTGAGCTGTTCCCGCGCGGTGCTACGGGCGACGGCGGCGGCGCCCAGCACGGCCTCGGCCAGTCCCGGTTCGCCGGGCGTCAGTTCGGGCAGCTCCATGGAGTCGCCCGCGGCCTGCTGCATCCGGTGCGCGTCGGCGAGCAGGTCGGCGTCGCCCTCGCGCACCCGGGACTCGGCGGCCCGCCGGCGTTCGGCGAGGCGCTTCTCCACGTCGGCGAAGCGGCGGGTGTCGAAGAGGCGGCCCAGCAGCTTGCCGCGGGCCTCGGCGTCGGCGCGCAGGAAGCGCGCGAAGTCACCCTGGGGCAGCAGCACGACCTGGCAGAACTGCTCCCGGCTCATGCCGAGGAGCTGGGTGATCTCCTCGCCGATCTCCTGGTGCGAGCGGCTGAGGTCCTTCCAGGTGCCCGAGGCGGCGTCGCGTTCGCGCAGCCAGGTCTGGGCCTTGTCCACCGTGGTGCCCGCGCGGCGGCCCTTCTTGGGACGCTCCCAGGGCGGTTGCCGGGTGATCTCCAGCCGGCGTCCGGCGACGGTGAGTTCGAGGGTGACCTCGGTGCGGACGCCCGGGACGGCGTGGTCGCTGCGCAGGGTCATGCCCTGACCGCTCTGCCGGGCGCCGGGGACGGAGCCGTACAGCGCGTAGCAGACGGCGTCCAGGACGGAGGTCTTGCCGGCGCCGGTGGGGCCGTGCAGCAGGAAGAGCCCCGCGGCGGACAGCTCGCCGAAGTCGACGCTCTGGGTGCTCCCGAACGGCCCGAAGGCGGTCATGTCCAGCCGGTGCAGCCTCACCGCGCCACCTCCCGTACCGCGTCGTCCGCGCGGACCGCGTCGAAGGCGTCCCGCAGGACGGCCCGTTCGTGCGGGTCGGGTCCCGCGCCGCGCACGTGGGTGACGAAGTCCTCGGCGATCTGCTGGTCGTCGCGGCCGGCGAGGCGGCGGGCGTAGGAGACCGCGGGGTCGTCCGCCGTCCTGGCCGGATCGAAGACGAGGCTGAGGGTGTGCGGGAAGCGCTCGGTGAGCCGGGCCATGGGGTCGGCCGGGCGGACCGGGTCGGTGAGGGTCGCCTCGACCCACGCCTCCGTGTGCCGTGCCAGCGCGGGGTCGGCGAGCAGTTCCTCCAGGGTGCCGCGGATCCGGGCCAGCGCGCGCGGCACCGGGCAGTCCACGCGCTCGGCGGTGACCGCCCCGTCGGCGGCCAGGTCGACGAGCCACATGCTCTTGCGGTGCGTGGCCTCGGAGAAGGAGTACGGCAGCGGGGAGCCGGAGTAGCGCACCCGCTCGGTGAGCGTCTGGCAGCCGTGCAGATGCCCCAGCGCCACGTAGTCGACGCCGTCGAACACCCCGGCGGGCACGGCGGCCACCCCGCCGACGGTGATGTCCCGCTCGCTGTCGCTGGGTTCGCCGCCGGTGACGAAGGCGTGCGCGAGGACGACGGAGCGGGTGCCGGGCGCGCGGGCGGCGAGGTCCGCGCGGACGCGGTCCATGGCGGCGGCGAGCACCGTCCCGTGGCCGGCCTTCTCTACCGCGAACTCGTCCTTCACCAGGGCGGGTTCGAGGTACGGCAGCCCGTAGAAGGCGACGTCCCCGTGCCCGTCGGACAGCACCACGGGCGTGCCGCACGCGGACGGTTCGGTCCGCAGGTGGATGCCGGCGCGCCCCATGAGTCCGGCGCCGACGCCGAGACGGCGGGCCGAGTCGTGGTTGCCGGAGATCATCACCGTCGGCACGCCGAGGCCGGCGAGACGGTGCAGTGCGTCGTCGAACAGCTCGACCGCGGCGAGCGGCGGCACCGCGCGGTCGTACACGTCTCCCGACACGACCACCGCGTCCACCTCGCGCTCGCGCACGGTGCTGACGAGGTGGCCGATGAACTCGGCCTGGGCACCGAGCATGCCGACCCGGTGGAAGGACCGGCCGAGGTGCCAGTCGGACGTGTGCAGCAGTCTCATGATCCCAGCAGCGTAGCCGCCCGGTCCGACAGCACGGGCGGTTACTCCCGTATCGCCCGTCATGACAGATCTCACGAACACCGTTCGTGTCGGTCTCATCGCCGATCACCGCTCTGCCGGGAGATCACCGACCGCTACGGCGAGGACGAGACGCTGAAGCTCCTCACCGCCGCCGGGCGCAGGGAAGCAGAACCGCTCGGGGAAGCGGGGAGCCGGTGACGCGGCCGTCGCCGCCGGCCCGTGCCGCCCCGGCGGCACGACGGGCGAGGACCGGTTCCCGCGGGCCCGCCCCGCGCCGAGATGTCGGGGACGACGCGGGGCGGAGCCTTCGCCGCCCGGACCGTGGTCCGGGCGGCGGACGGTCACTTCTGGCGGAAGACGAGAATGCTTCCGGGGTTCTCCAGCTCTGTCGCGGGAGCTCCGTTCGCGTCGCGCACGTTGCCGGCGGAGTCGGTGGCGACGTAGACGGACTCGCCGTCCGGGCTCAGCGCGATGTCGCGGTAGCGGTTCTGCGCCTTCCACAGCCGGTTCACCGCGGCGATCTCCTGGCCCCCGTCGGTGAGTTTCAGCTGGTAGACCGAGCCGTCCTTGAGGGTGGTCATGAGCAGTGAGTCGCGCCACTCGGCGATGCCACCGGTCCCGGGGTAGTACGTGATGCTGGAGTTGGCCAGCGACGGCCAGCAGATGTAGGCCAGTTCGCCGCACTTGGGGTCGGAGAAGTCGAAGCCGCTGTCGACCGTCCCGAAGGTGCGGACGGGCTCGGTGAACCGGCCCTTCCAGTCGGTCTCCTTCTGCTGGGGCACCGACTCGGGCACCTCCAGGTCGTTGAACGTGAGGTCGGCGCACGGGGTCGGCGCGGACGCGGACCATTCGCTGAACGTGTAGGCCTTGTCGTCCCGGTACCCCGCCACGTGGGGCCAGCCGTAGTTGGTCCCCTTCGTCAGGATGTTGACCTCGTCGTCGGTCTTGGGGCCCTGGTCGGTGTTGTACAGGGTGCCGTCCGTCCCGAAGTCCAGGCCCTGGGAGTTGCGGAACCCGTAGGCCCACACGTGGCTGCGTACGCCACCGAGCACGGGGTTGTCCGCGGGGATCGAGCCGTCCTCCGGGTTCAGCCGCAGGGTCTTGCCCCGGTAGGCGATCCAGTCCTTGGACTCGATCTCCTCCTTGGTGGGCAGCCGCTGCGCACGGTTCGGCTCGCAGTAGTGCTGGAGCTGGTTGGCCCCCTGGTCGCCGATCGTGTAGTACAGCTTGCCGTCGGGGCCGTGGCGCAGCCGTGCGCTCTGGTGGTCGCTGCCCGAGGCCAGGCCGCTGATCAGGTTCTTCGGCTCGCCCAGGGTTTTGGTCCCGCTGTCATAGGTGTAGCGGTCGATCCTCAGCCGCTGGTCGACCTCGGCGGGCGACGTGTTCGAGTCGTACGTGTACGAGACGTACACGTAGTCGCGTCCCTCGTCCTTGAGCAGGTCCGGGTGGAGGGCCAGGCCCAGCACGCCGTCCTGGGCGCCCTCGGTGTGCACCGCCTTCTCCGTCAGATCGAGGGCGGTGCTCTTCGCGCCCGTCCGCGGATCGACACGGGTGACCTTCTTGCCGCTCTTCTCCGTCACCCACAGGAAGCCGTCGGGCCCCCATATGATCTCGTAGGGATCGGCCAGTCCGGTGGCGACCACCTGCTTGGTGAATCCGTTGAGCGTGGTGGCGCTCGTACCGGTACCGGTGCCGTCGCCCCCGGTGGGACCGCCGGCGCCCGCCGGGAAGACTCCGCCCTGTGCGATGTTGAGGACCAGAGCTGCCGGTATGGCAGCCAGTGTGAGGCGTGTTCGACGCATGAGTGCTCCTTTCGCCCCCATACGCAGACTGACCTCTTGTGACGCGGTAGTCACTCCGTGTGCCCGCCGGTCGGGTGACGGGCGTCAGGCGTCCCCGTACGCCTCCCCGCCCAGCTCGAACCCGGCCGTTCCGGCGGTCGCGTCGGCGAGCCACGCGCGGAAGGCGTCCACGTCGGCGTCCGGGAGGCCGATCTCGATCGTGACCTCCTCGCCGTAGCGCACGTCCCGCACCTCGCGACCGGTGGCGCGCAGGTCGTTCTGGACCTTGCCGGCCCGCTGGTGGCCGACGGTCACCGTGGCCAGCCGGAAGCGGCGCCGGGTGATCGTGCCGAGGGTGTCCAGCGCCTCGCCGACGGCACCGCCGTACGCGCGGATGAGGCCGCCGGCGCCGAGCTTGACGCCGCCGTAGTAGCGGGTGACGACGGCGACGACGTACCGCATGTCGCGGCGGAGCAGCATCTGGAGCATGGGGACGCCGGCGGTGCCGCCGGGCTCCCCGTCGTCGCTGGCCTTCTGGGTGGAGGCGTCGGCGCCGATGACGTACGCCCAGCAGTTGTGGGTGGCGTCGGCGTGCTCCCTGCGGACGGCCGCGACGAACTCCTGCGCCTCCTGCTCGGTGGCCGCCGGGGCGAGGGCGCACAGGAAACGGGAGCGGTTGATCTCGGTCTCGTGCACACCCGCGCGGGCGACGGTGCGGTACTCGTCCTGCATCCGGCCAGCCTATGCGTCCCCGCGCGGGCTACCGGCGCCCGCCCCTGGGCACGGTCAGCGACGTCAGGAGGGCGGCGCCCGGGGCGAGGTCCCGCCATGCGGCGCCGCGCCAGGACAGTACGGCGATCGCGGAGGTGGGGAACTTGGCGCGGACGCGGTCCAGGGTGTCGTCCAGGCCGTCGCCGGCCAGGGTCAGGACGAGGTCCTCCAGTCCCGGGTTGTGTCCGATCAGCAGCAGCGTCTCGACCTCGGCCGGTGTCTCGCGCACCACGTCCAGCAGTCGGGGGACGTCGGCGTGGTACAGGCGGGGGTCGTGGCGGACCGGCGGGGGTGTGCCCCACTGCGCGGCGGCCAGTTCCCAGGTGCGGCGGGCCCGGACGGCGGTGGAGCACAGCGCGAGGCCCGGCAGGCAGTCGGCCTCGGCGAGCGCGCGTCCGGCGGCGGGGGCGTCCCGGAGGCCGCGCGGGGCGAGGGGACGCTCGTGGTCGGTGACGCCTTCCGGCCGGGCGGACTTGGCGTGGCGCAGGACGACCAGGCGGCGCAGCGGTCCCGGCCCGGCACGCTCGATCATGCCGGGGATCCCAGGTCGCGGGTGAGGTCGAGGCCGAGCAGCCGGTCGGCGTAGGCGTACGTCTCGAAGCGGGCGCCGTCCGCCAGGCCGGGGTCCGTCTCCACCGCGCGGAGGACGCCCAGCACGCCCGCCGTGTCGAGATCGTCCTCCCACGCGGTGCGCAGACCGGCGCGTACCGCGTCGGGGACCGGCCGCGAGGGCCGTCGTGCCCAGTCGGCGACCGCGCGGCGCCAGCGGTCGAGGGTGTCGGCGGCGTCGCCCAGGACGGCCGGGCCGACCGTCACGGGCTCGCTCCTGGGGCGGGCGAGCAGGGCCAGACGCAGGGCGGCGGGGTCGGCGCCGCCCGCCTCCCCGTGCACGGGGGCCACGGCGACGCGCACTCCGTCGGGTGCCGCGCCGCCCTCGCCCACCACGTGCAGCACCTGGGCCTCGCCCAGGCCGGTGCCGGCGTCCCCGCCGTCCTCGAAGGGCCGGACCCCGAGGGCCGCGCCCGCCGCGCGGAGTTCCGCCCGCTGCCGATCGCCGGTGAGCAGCGCCCAGACCGGCGTGCCGCCCAGTTCCAGGGCGCGCACGAGCAGGTCGGCGACGAGCAGCACACGCAGGTTCGTCGGGTCGGCCCCCCGGGTGTGGGCCTCGACCCGGATCAGGCCCCGCCGGGCGGGGGCGGCGTCCACGGGTTCGCCGGTTCGGGCGTCGGTGATGCGCAGCACGAGGCGAGCGTAGGCGCGTGAGCGGGCGTACGCAGGTATCCGGGCCGCTTTTCGGGTCGCCGTGTGCGGTTCCCGGCGCCGGGCGGCCCGGTGACCGGTACAGTCCACCGCCCCCGGCGGAGGACGGGCGGTTCCGGGAATCACCACGTGTCCCGCTTCGTTGTGCGGGGTGACAGCTCTTTCACGACTCCCGGGAGGCCGACGGTGTACGGCGACGAGGCGACGGTCCGCAAGATCCTCACCGGACTCGGTGACACCTGGGCCGTGGTCGGCCTGTCGTCGAACCGGCAGCGCGCGGCGTACGGCGTCGCCCAGGTGCTCCAGCGGTTCGGCAAGCGCGTGGTGCCGGTGCACCCGAAGGCCGAGACCGTGCACGGCGAGCAGGGCTACGCCTCCCTCGCGGACATCCCCTTCGAGGTGGACGTCGTGGACGTGTTCGTCAACAGCGACCTGGCCGGGGCCGTCGCGGACGAGGCGGTGGCCAAGGGCGCCGAGGCGGTGTGGTTCCAACTCGACGTCATCGACGAGGCGGCCTACGAGCGGACCCGCGCGGCGGGCCTGGAGATGGTGATGGACCGCTGCCCGGCGATCGAGATACCCCGGCTCGGCTAGGTCCTGTCCCGGGGGGCGCCGTGCCGCCATAATGGCGCGATGGACGAGAGTTCCCCCCACCTCGACTCCCTTTCCCCGCAACGCTTTCCGGTCGTCGTCGTGGGTGCCGGGCCCGCCGGGCTCACCGTGGGCAACATCCTGCGGGCGGCCGGTCTGGGGTGTCTGGTCCTGGAGACGGAGAGCCGGGAGTTCATCGAGCGGCGGCCGCGGGCCGGGGTGCTCGAGGAGTGGGCGGTACGGGGTCTGGAGCGGCGGGGTCTCGCGCGGAACCTGCTGGAGCGGGCCGGGCTGCACACCGCGTGCGAGTTCCGCTTCGACGGGGAGCGGTACCGCTTCTCTTACCAGGAGCTGACGGGGAGTCATCACTGGGTGTATCCGCAGCCGTTGCTGGTGACGGACCTGGTGCGGGAGTACGCGGACGTGCGGGGCGGAGCCGTACGGTTCGGTGTGCGCGACGTACGGCTGCACGGCCTGGACGGCGACCGTCCGTCGGTGTCGTACGTCTGCCCGGAGACCGGCCGGCGGGAGGTCGTCTCCTGCGACTTCGTCGCGGGCTGCGACGGAGCCCGCGGGGTGACCAGGGCCGCCCTCGCTCCGGAGCGGGCCCGGGTGGCACGGCACGACTACGGCATCGGCTGGCTGGCCCTGCTCGCCGAGGCGCCGCCGTCCGCCGACTGTGTTCTGTTCGGCTGCCATCCGGACGGATTCGCCGGTCAGATGCCCCGGAGCCCCGAGGTGACCCGCTACTACCTGCAGTGCCCGCCCGGCGACGACCCGGACGACTGGCCGCACGAGCGGGTCTGGGCTCAGCTGCGGCGCCGGCTCGGGGCGGCCGGGGCGGCCCCGCTCATCGAGGGGCGGCTGGTCGAGAAGCGTGTGCTGGACATGCACGACTACGTCACCGAGCCGATGGTGTTCGGGCGGCTCTTCCTGGCCGGGGACGCGGCGCACCTGGTCGCGCCGATCGCCGCCAAGGGCATGAACCTCGCCCTGCACGACGCGTTCCTGCTCGGCGACGCGCTGGTCGCCCGTCTCGCCGGAGGCGACGACAGCGGACTGGCCGGCTATTCCGGGGCCTGTCTGCGGCGCGTGTGGGACTACCAGGAGTTCTCGCAGTGGCTGTCCGAGCTGTACCACGGCACCGCGGCGGGGGACCCGTTCCGCGCGGGCACCACGCTCGCGCGGCTGCGCCGCCTGTTCTCCTCCCCCGCCGCCGCTGCCGCCTTCGCGGAGCAGTACCTGGGCACGGCGGACCGGTACTGAGGCCGCGGCCCCGTCAGTCGTGCGGCGGCCGGTCGCCGATCCGGTGGTCGGCCACGTTCAGCGCCTCGTCCACCAGTCGCCGCAGGTGGCCGTCGCGCAGGGAGTAGATCACCCGGCGGCCCTCCTTGCGGGTGTCCACAAGACCCGCGAGCCGCAGCCGCGCCAGATGCTGGCTGACCGCGGGCCGGGCCGCGCCGCAGGCCTCGGTGAGCGTGGTGACATCGGCCTCGCCGCCGGTCAGGGCGTGCAGCAGGGTCAGCCGGGTGCGGTCGCCGAGCAGGGCGAGCAGCTCCGCCGCGAGCGCGAAGTGCTCCTCGCCGGGTGTGCGCGGGTGCTCATCGTGCGCAGGTGACAGGTGCATGCGTGCGCTCATACGCACATAATGGCGGGGTGGGCGCCGCCGCGTCCACCCCGCGCACCGGAAGGGGACGATCGTGAGCGACCGCCACCACGGCCATGAGCACGAGCACCACCGGGCCTCACCGCTCCACCACCTCGCCCATCTCCTCACCCCGCACTCCCACGAGACGGCCGACAGGCTCGACTCCGCGCTGGAGTCCTCCGCCCGGGGCGTGCGCGCCCTGTGGGTCTCGCTCGCGGTGCTGGGCGTGACGGCGCTGGCGCAGGCGGCCGTGGTGGCCGTGTCGGGCTCGGTGGCGTTGCTCGGCGACACGGTGCACAACGCCGCGGACGCGCTGACCGCCGTACCGCTGGGCATCGCCTTCGTCCTGGGGCGGCGCGCCGCCACCCGCCGCTTCACCTACGGCTACGGGCGCGCCGAGGACCTGGCGGGCATCGTGATCGTGCTGACGATCGCCGCGTCCGCGGCCTTCGCCGGCTGGACGGCGCTCGACCGGCTGCTGGACCCGCGCCCCGTCGCACACGTCCCGGTGGTCGCCGTCGCGGCGCTGGTCGGGTTCGCGGGCAACGAGTGGGTGGCCCGGTACCGCATCCGGGTCGGGCGTGACATCGGCTCGGCCGCGCTGGTCGCCGACGGGCTGCACGCCCGTACGGACGGGTTCACCTCACTGGCGGTGCTGCTGGGCGCCGGCGGCTCGGCCCTGGGGTGGCGGTACGCGGACCCGGTGGTGGGGCTGGCGATCACGGCGGCGATCGTGTTCGTGCTGCGGGACGCCGCGCGGGAGGTGTTCCGGCGGGTCATGGACGCCGTCGACCCGGCGCTGGTGGACCGGGCCGAGCGGGCCCTGACGGCGGTTCCGGGGGTGCGCGGGGTGGGTGAGCTGCGACTGCGCTGGATCGGCCATCGGCTGCGCGCGGAGGTGGCGGTCGTGGTGGACGGCGAGGCGACGGTGCGCGAGGCCCATCGCGTCGCCGTCGAGGCCGAGCACGCGCTGCTGCACGCCGTCCCCCGGCTGACCGCGGCCCTGGTCCACGCCGACCCGGAGCCGGTGCCCGGCGCGGCGGATCCGCACCTGCCGCTCGCCCACCACGCGGTGCGGTGAGATCAGGCCGCTCCCAGCCCCTCCAGTACGACCGCTCCGGGCAGCTCCGCGAACGCCTTGCCCGGCACCAGCAGTTTGCCGCGCCGCCGGCCGCTGCCGACGAGCACGTACGGCAGGTCCACGACGGCCGCGTCCACCAGCACCGGCCAGTCGCCGGGCAGTCCGACCGGGGTGATGCCGCCGTACTCCATGCCGGTCTCCCCCGTGGCCGTGTCCATCGGGGCGAAGGACGCCTTGCGGGCGCCGAGGTGACGCCGTACGACGCCGTTGACGTCGAGCCGGGTGGTGGACAGGACGACACAGGCGGCGAGCGTGGTCCCTCCGCCGCGCTTGCCCGCCACCACCACGCAGTTCGCCGACCGCTCCAGCAGCTCCCGGCCGTAGTGCTCGACGAAGACGGCGGTGTCCGCCCAGCGCGGGTCGGTGTCGACGTAGAGGATCCGGTCGGCGGGGACGCCGCCGCTCCAGGCGCGGACGGCGGCGGCGACCGGGGCGGTCAGCTCGTCGAGGCAGTCGGGGGCGGGGGTGGCGTGGTCGAAGTCTCCGATGGGTGCGCGCATGGCCGCACCGTAACAGGGGTGCCTCAATGCGCGGACGGCACCGCGACAGGGTGCCTCAGTGCACGGGCGGCACCGAGACCGTCATGATCATCTCCATCGGGACGTCGCCCCGATTGCCGTACGTGTGCGGCGTGTTGGCCTCGAAGGAGGCACTGGCGCCGGCCGGCACCCGGTGCTCCGCTCCGTCGACGGTGAGGGTCAGTTCCCCGGACGTGACGTGGACGAGTTCGACCGTGCCCGCGGGGTGCGGGTCGGAGTCGCTGCTCTCGCCCGGCATGAGCCGCCAGTCCCACATCTCCAGCGGGCCGGGCGCCTCGGTGCCGGCGAGCAGCCGGCTGTAGCTGCCGCCCTCGGTGTGCCACAGCCGCACGGTCTGGTCGGCGGGGACGATCCGGACCTTCGGGCCCCGCTCGTAGTCGAGCAGGGTGGGGACGCTGACGCCGAGCGCGTCGCCGATCTTGACGACCGTGCCGATGCTCGGGTTGGTGCGGGCCTGTTCGATCTGGATGAGCATGCCCCGGCTGACACCGGCCCGCGCGGCGAGTGCGTCCAGGGTGAAGCCGCGCTCGGTGCGCCAGCGTCTGACGTTGCGCGCCAGGGACTGGGTCAGCAGGTCGAGGTCCGACACGTTCCGTCCAATTCGTCCAGCATCATGGGCGACAGGGTTCCATGTGTCCGGTTCCCATGGGGTGAACCCGATCGTCCACCGCACTGTACTGCGACTGGAATTGGCCGCTCAGCCCTCGGGCTCCAGCTCGGCGAGCCGGACCACGTCCTTCTCGTCCAGTTCCGCGAGCCGCGCGACGCCCTCCTCGTCCAGCTCCGACAGCGCCCGCAACTGCTCCGGGGTGATGCCCTCCGGGATCGGTACGGGCGCCGGGGTGCGCAGCGGCGGCTGCCAGCCGTCGGCGGGGGTCCAGCGGCGTACGACACGGGCGGGGGCGCCCGCGACCACCGCGTGGTCGGGCACCGTGCCCCGGACCACCGCGCCCGCGGCCACCACCACGTTCCGCCCGATGCGCGCCCCCGGCAGGATCACCGCGCCGGTGCCGATCCAGCAGCCGGGGCCGATCTCCACCGGCTCCATCCGCGGCCACTGCTTGCCGATGGGCTCGTGCGGATCGTCGTAGGAGTGATTGGTGGAGGTGACGTAGACGTACGGTCCGAAGTAGCAGTCGCTGCCGATGGTGACCGTCGTGTCGGCGATGACATGGCTGCCGCGGCCCAGCACGACCCCGTCGCCGATGCGCAGGATCGGCTCGGGGCCGAGGTCGAGACCGGGCATCAGACCGGCGGTGAGGGTGACCTGCTCGCCGACGATGCAGTGCGCGCCGATCCGGATCCAGGGCTCGCCGAAGACCGTGCCGAGCGGGAAGGCGAGCCTGGTACCTGTTCCCATCGCCCCGAAGCGGAAGCGACCCGGGTGCTCGGCGGTCACCGAGCCCGTGCGCTGGGCCCAGGCCCAGCCCGCGTGGACCGCGCGCTGAGCGAGGCGGCGCGGCCAGGACGAGAACGTGTTCTTGCGCTTCGGCACCCGCTCACCGTAGTCGGCGGGCGGCTCGCCGACGGGCCGGTGCCCCTGTGATCTTCACCCCACCGGGTTGGCGTACGGTGCGTGGTGTCTACGACGTCGTGTGGAGGAGAGGGCGATGACGCACCGCGCGCTGATCACGGGTATCGGAGGCAAGGAGCCGAAGGTGGACGGGGACGCCTTCGTGGCGCCCACGGCCTCGGTGATCGGGGACGTGACGCTGCGCGCGGGGACGAGCGTCTGGTACGGGGCGGTGCTGCGCGGTGACGTGGAGCGGATCTCCGTCGGGGCGAACAGCAATGTGCAGGACAACTGCACGTTGCACGCCGACCCGGGGTTTCCGGTCAGCGTGGGCGAGCGGGTTTCCATCGGGCACAACGCCGTGGTGCACGGGGCGACCGTCGAGGACGACTGTCTGATCGGGATGGGGGCGACCGTGCTCAATGGCGCCGTGATCGGCGCGGGGTCCCTTGTCGCCGCGCAGGCGTTGGTGCCGCAGGGGATGCGGGTGCCGCCCGGGTCGCTCGTCGCGGGGGTGCCGGCGAAGGTGCGGCGGGAGCTGACCTCTGAGGAGCGGGAGGGGCTCACCCTCAACGGGACGATGTATGCGGAGTTGGCGAAGGTTCACCGGGAAGAGCACGGGGGGTAAGGGGTGCCGGCGGGCCGCGGGTTGGCTGTGGTTTCTCGCGCAGTTCCCCGCGCCCCTTCGGGGCGCTTCTAGTCACCCGCGATGGCAGGTTCCGGGGTTGTCGCCTTCCTCGCCTTGCGCTTCAGGACCAGCATCGACGCCGCGCCGATCAGCACCGCCAGTACCAGGCCCAGCCAGGAGAAGCGCTTCAGCCAGGACTCGGCGACGACGCCCACGTAGTAGATGACGGCGGTGGTGCCGCCCGCCCAGACGATGCCGCCGAGGACGTTGGCGATCAGGAACTTCCAGTACGGCATCCGCAGCACGCCCGCGAGCGGGCCGGCGAAGATGCGCAGCAGGGCCACGAAGCGGCCGAAGAAGACGGCCCACATGCCCCACTTCCTGAAGGAGCGCTCGGCGGTCGCGATGTGTCCCTCGCTGAAGTGGCGGGGGAACCTGGCGCCCAGCCAGGCCAGCAGCGGCCGTCCGCCCTTGCGGCCGATGGCGTAGCCGATCGAGTCTCCGATGATCGCGCCGGCGGTGGCGCAGGCGCCGAGGACCACCGGGTCGATGTCGCCGTGCTGGGAGGCGAGCAGCGCGGAGGAGACCAGGATGATCTCGCCCGGCAGGGGGATGCCCAGGCTCTCCAGCCCGATGACCAGCCCCACCAGGGCGTACACGGCGACCGCGGGTACGGTCTCGAGCCACTCCTGCACGTGCAACGCCTGATCCTCCCGGTCCGCCGTTCGTGCGCCCGGACCGGGCGCACGAACGGGAAGCCTACCGGCGCGCCGCCGGTCAGCCGTTGGGGCGCAGGGTCCAGACGACGGTCATCTCGCCGGTGACGGCGCCGTCCTCGCGGCGGATGGCGATCGAGACCGGGAACTCGGGGCGCACGCCCTCGTCGAGTTCGGCGACGACCTCGGCGGCCGGGCGGCCGAGGGTCGCGGTGGCGGTGACCGGGCCCATCGCCAGCTTCTTGTAGGCGATCTCGGCGCTGACGGCCAGCGGCACGGCCCGCGCGAGCTGGTCCCCGAACGCGGCGAGCACGATCGCGCCGCTCGCCGACTCGCCGAGGGTGAACATCGCGCCGGCGTGCGGCCCGCCCACGTGGTTGTGGTAGTCGGCCTGGTCCGGCAGGGACACCACGGCCCGCTCGGGTGTGGTCTCCAGGAACTGGAGGTCGAGGGTCCGGGCCATGGGCACCGTGGCGGCGAGCATCTCGCCGATGGACATCTGGTCTGCGCTCATGAACGCAGGTTACCCGCGAGTAGCCTCAACTCGCCATGCCGCGCGGCATCCGGTTTGCTACGTCCCCGTCAAAGGGCGGTGACCCAATCGTGTCCCTGGCCCGGCTAGGGTTGCTGCCCATGTGGCCAGGACAGCAGCCGCCCGGGGGCGAGCAGAACCCGCAGTCGAACAACCCGTACCAGCAGCCGGGGTACCAACAGCCGAATCCGTACCAGCAGCCCGGCTACCAGCAGCCGAGCCCGTACCAGCAGCAGCCCGGCTGGGGGGCGCAGACCGTTGCGGGCGGACCGCAGCCGCCGCAGGGCGGGGGCGGCGGGAACCGGACGAAGCTGGTGGCGATCGTGGCGGCGACGGCCGTGGTGGTGGCCGCCGGTGTCACCGGATTCCTGGTGCTCGGCGGCGACAAGGACGACGAGGCCGACGGCAAGACGGACGCCAAGCCGACCGCGACGGCGACCAAGGACACCTCCGCCGAACCGAGCGCCTCCGCCTCGGACGACAACCCGCGCGGCGGCGAGGGGGAGAAGGCGACCGTTCCGGGCTGGCAGGTCGTCGTCAACACGCGCTTCGGCACCAAGTTCGACGTCCCCGCCGACTGGGAGATCGAGACACCCGGCACCAGCGTGGGCTTCGAGTGGGAGGAGAAGGACGGTGAGATGGGCCGCACCACCGTCACCGCCCCCGCGTACCTGAAGTCCGAGTGGTGCACGAGCGACGAGAACAAGGACGGCCGCGAGGAGAGCACCTCCCTCGCCACCGCCGGTACCCGAGGCGAGAACGGCGCCAAGGACACGGACATGGCGGCCGAGACCCGGGTGCCGTGGTGGATCTACGGCGGGTACACGCAGCCCGACAAGAAGAGCATCAAGTACGGGAAGCCGAAGGCGTACACCACGGCGTCCGGCATCAAGGGCAGCGTGATCACCGCGCACTCGGAGAACACTCCGCAGAACGGCAAGTGCGACAGCGACGGCAAGGCGATCACGTTCGCCTTCAAGAACGGCGCCGGGGACTTCGTCACCTGGAACCTGTACGGCGCCAAGGGCGTCAAGGACGAGATCCCGGACGCGACCGTGCAGAAGATCCTCAGCACGGTGCGGTTGACGGAGGACGGACCGCAGGGGTCGTAGCAGGTCGGGAGGGCTGCGGCCCATTTGGCAAGTCGGCCCCGGCGCGGCGATAGTCACGGGGTGCCGACCACCGTCATCCGCCGCCGCCCCGCCTGGGCCGGCCGCAACTACTCCCTGCTGACCGCCGCCGCCGTGGTGACCAACCTGGGCAGCCACGGCGCGCTGATCGCCGCCGCGTTCGCCGTGCTGGGCACGGGCGGCGACGGCGGCGACGTGGGTCTGGTGGCCGCCGCCCGCACCCTGCCGCTGGTGCTGTTCCTGCTGATCGGCGGTGCCGTCGCGGACCGGCTGCCGCGGCACCGGGTGATGGTCGCGGCCAACGCCCTGAACTGTGTCTCGCAGGCCGCGTTCGCGGCGCTGGTCCTGGCGGGCGAGGCGCAACTGTGGCAGATGATGCTGCTCAGCGCGCTCGGCGGTACCGGTCAGGCGTTCTTCAACCCGGCCGCCGAGGGCATGTTGTTGTCCTCGGTCGAGGGCGAGCAGGCCGGCCGGGCGTTCGCGGTGTTCCGGATGGCGATGCACGGAGCGACGCTCGGCGGGGCCGCGCTGGGCGGCGCCATGGTCGCCGCGATCGGGCCCGGCTGGGTGCTGGCGGCGGACGCGGCGGCCTTCGCGGTCGCGGCGGCGCTGCGGGCGTTCCTCGATGTGGGGCACATACCGCCGCGCGCCCCCGGCGGCGGCATGCTCGCTGATCTGAAGGAGGGCTGGCGGGAGTTCATCGGCCGGCCCTGGCTGTGGGGCGTCGTCGTCCAGTTCTCCGTCGCCAACGCGGTCGTCGGCGCGGCCGACGCGGTCTACGGGCCGCTCGTCGCCCGGGACCATCTGGGCGGCGCCGGTCCGTGGGGCGTGGCGCTGGCGTTCTTCGGCGGGGGGACGGTGGTGGGCGCGCTGCTGATGACCCGCTGGCAGCCGCGCCGTCTGCTGTTCGTCGGCACCCTGTGCGTGTTCCCGCTGGCCCTGCCGTCCGCCGCGCTCGCCGTGCCGGCGCCAATCGCCGTGCTGTGCGCGGTGATGTTCGTGACCGGCGTGTCACTGGAGGTGTTCGGCGTCTCCTGGATGACCGCGCTGCACCAGGAGATACCGGAGGAGAAGCTGTCCCGGGTCTCGGCGTACGACTGGTTCGGCTCGGTCGCGCTGGTGCCGACGGCGATGGCCCTGGCGGGCCCGGCGGAGACGGCGTTCGGCCGCCCGGAGGCGCTGTGGGGGTGCGCGGCGCTGGTCGTGGTCGTCACGGCGGCGGTGCTGTGCGTCCCGGACGTACGGAACCTGCGCCGCCGGACCCGCCGGATCATCGGCGCGGCCCCGGACACGGACACCGCGTCAGCCGGCACCGAGCGCCCCGTCGGCGGGCCCGGATGACGGACGCCCGCCACGCGCGGGGTTCCACGGGACCACACCGAACGCCCGTCGACGGGCCCGGGTGACGGCGTGCGCCGCGCGTGAATCGGTACGGGCGCCGGGTCAGCCGATGCCGAACGCCCCCTCCGGAGGTTCCGGGGACGGTACGGCGTCCTCGTCGCGCACCGGGCGCGCACCGCGTGTGAAGTCCCGCAGGGCCGCGCCGTGTTCGACCCGCGCGGGGAAGGCGTCGGCGGCGGTGGCGCGGGACAGGCCGGCGATGTCCAGGGGGTGGTGGGCGGCGGCCAGGACCACGTTGCCGAAGCGGCGGCCGCGCAGTACCCCCGGCTCGGCGATCAGCGCCAGCTCCTCGAACCGCGTCCCCAGGGTGGCGAGTTGGGAGCGCAGGAAGGCGAACGGGGCCGCGTCCGCGAGGTTGGCGAGATAGACCCCGCCGGGCCGCAGGACGCGGGCGGCCTCCTGCGCGTAGGCGACGGACGTCAGGTGCGCCGGGACCCGTGAGCCGCCGAAGACGTCGGCGACCAGGACGTCCGCGCTGTCGTCGGGGGCCGACTCCAGCCAGGCGCGGGCGTCCGCCGCGTGCAGCGTGACATCGGCGCCGGCGGGCAGCGGCAGGTGCTCCGCGACCAGTTCCAGCAGTCCCCGGTCGAACTCCACGACGTGCTGCCGGGAGCCGGGGCGGGTGGCGGCCAGGTAGCGGGGCAGGGTGAGCGCGCCGCCGCCGAGGTGCAGGGCGTCCAGGGGGCGCCCCGGCTCGCCCACGGTGTCGAGGACGTGCCCGAGCCGACGCGCGTACTCGAACTCCAGGTGCGTCGGCTCGTCCAGGTCGACGTACGACTGCGGCGCCCCGTCGACGGTCAGCAGCCAGGCCCGCTCCCGGTCCACGTCGGGCATCAGCTTGGCGGTGCCGTGATCGACGACACGGGTCACGGGGATGGGCTCGCTCACCGTCCCATTGTGTGCCGTCGTCCGTACGGACGGCCGACCGCCCCCTGTCCGGGGGCGGGCGGCCGTCCGTCGCTCAGCCGACCGCCGTCACCGTGCCGGCGCCGACCGTGCGGCCGCCCTCACGGACGGCGAACCCGAGTCCGTCCTCCAAGGGCACGTCCCGTCCCAGTTCGACGGTCATCGTGACCGTGTCCCCGGGCCGCGCCACCGCCGCCTCGCCGAGGTCGACGTCACCCACGACGTCCGCGGTGCGGATGTAGAACTGCGGCCGGTACCCGGTCGACACCGGTGTCGTACGGCCGCCCTCGCGGGCCGACAGCACGTACACCCGCGCGGTGAAGCGCCGGCTCGGCACCACGCTGCCCGGCGCGGCCACCACGTGCCCGCGCCGCACCGCGTCGCGCGGCACCCCGCGCAGCAGCAGCGCCACGTTGTCGCCGGCCTGCGCCTCCTCCATGGGCTTGCCGAAGGTCTCCAGGCCGGTCACCACGGTCTCCACCCCGGCGCCGAGCACCTCGACCCGGTCGCCGACGCGGACCGTGCCGCGCTCCACCGCGCCGGTCACGACGGTGCCCCGGCCGGTGATGGTGAGCACGTTCTCCACCGGCAGCAGGAACGGCGCGTCCAGATACCGCTCGGGCATGGGCACGTACGTGTCCACCGCGTCGAGCAGCGCCTCGACCGACGCCGTCCAGCGCGGGTCGCCCTGAAGCGCCTTCAGCCCGGAGACCCGTACGACGGGCGCGGACTCGCCGCCGTAGCCGTGCGCGGAGAGCAGGTCGCGGACCTCCAGCTCGACCAGGTCGGTCAGCTCCTCGTCGCCCGCGTCGGCCTTGTTGAGCGCGACGACGATGTGGTCGACGCCCACCTGACGGGCGAGCAGCACGTGCTCGGCGGTCTGCGGCATGATCCCGTCGAGCGCGGAGACGACGAGGATCGCCCCGTCGAGCTGCGCGGCGCCGGTGACCATGTTCTTGACGTAGTCGGCGTGGCCGGGCATGTCGACGTGGGCGTAGTGCCGGGTGTCGGTCTCGTACTCGACGTGCGCGATGTTGATGGTGATGCCGCGCGCGGCCTCCTCCGGCGCCCGGTCGATGCGGTCGAACGGGACGAAGCTGCCGGAGCCGCGCTCGGCGAGGACCTTGGTGATGGCGGCGGTCAGGGTGGTCTTGCCGTGGTCGACATGGCCCATCGTGCCGATGTTCAGATGCGGTTTGGTGCGGACGTACGCCGTCTTGGACATGGCGGTACCTCGAAGCCTCTCGGTGATGACGCGTGGTGACGCGTGACGGCCCCGGGCGCGGCGGATCGGCGCGCGGCCGGGACGGGGACCCCAGGAACCTGGCCGACCCTCCCCCTGGGGGGTCCGCCGGGCGATCCGGGGAGGGTCAGCTTCGGGCGCCGTCGACTGCGGCGAGGAATGTGGGAACGGCAGCCTTCGGGGCATCCGCGACCGCGGATGCTGCGAGGTGGAAGGCGTACCGGAACATGGTGTCGATCCTTGCCGACAACCCGCCCCGCGTCGAATGGTTTTCCGCGCCCGGCCGGGTCACCGGGCGCCGGTGTTCTTCAGCGCCTCCCTCACCGACAGCGGCGCGAACCGTCCCTGCTCGCGGGCCAGGAAGGCCCGTACGGCGTCGGGGTCGGTCTTGGCGTACTCGCGCAGGCACCAGCCGATGGCCTTGCGGATGAAGAAGTCCTGGTGTCCGGACCGGCGCAGGCAGTAGTCGAAGAGGCGCGCGGTGTCGGTGCGTTCCTTGTAGCGCAGTTGGTGGAGCAGGGCGGTGCGGGCGAGCCACAGGTCGTCGTCGCCGATCCACTCGTCCATCTCGGCGGTGAGGCTCCGGTCGGCGGCGACCAGCGCCCCGACGACGTGCGCGGCGAGCAGGTCGACGGTGTCCCACCACGGGACCGTGGTGACGAGGTGCCGGGCGACGGGCAGGAAGCCGGAGGAGCAGTGCCGTACGTGGCGGCGCAGGTAGTCCACGGCGAAGTACTGGTACTCGCGCTCGGGCAGCTCCCAGCAGCGCAGGGCGACGGCCGCGCAGTCGGCCTCGCCGGGGCGGGGCAGCCCCGCCACGACGGTGCGGGACAGGGCACGGCGGGCCGGGGTGGTCATGCCCAGGAAGGGGGCGACGTCCTTCATGTACGCCCGCAGGGCCACCGCCCGCTCCGGATCGGCCGCGGGCCCGTACGTGGCGGTGAGCCGCTCCAGCACGGTGTCGGCGAGCGGACTGCCCGGCACACGCGGTGTCGCCGTACCGTCCTCTGTGACGCGCATGAGACGAACACTACGGCGATCACACACATATGTCGGTTAGTGTCACCGGATGCTCGATGCCACCACCCGCTCTGGGGGCACCGCCGCCATGGCCTCTCCCCGGGCCACCGCCACGGACCTCGCGGTACCGCTCCCGCCGGCCACCGCCACGGGATTCGCCGCCCGCTGCGCCAGGATCCTGCTGTCGCCGTGGTCACGGCTGTCCCTGCTGGTCGCCCTGCTCCTCACCGCCGTGTCGCTGATGCTCGCGTTCGAGCCGCAGCGGCTGCTGACCGACGGCTGGCCCGCACAGCTCGGCGGGACCGCCGCGGTCGTGGCGTACGCGGTGGCCTACGGGGTGTGCACGGTGGCGTTCGTGCCGCGCCCGCTGCTGAACCTCGCCGCGGGCGCGCTGTTCGGCTCCCAGCTCGGCCTGGGCGCGGCGCTGGGCGGCACGGTGCTGGGCGCCGGGCTGGCCTTCTGCCTGGGGCGGGCGCTCGGCCAGGAGGCGCTCCGTCCGCTGCTGCGCGGACGCTGGCTGAAGGCCGCGGACGACCAGCTCAGCCGGCACGGCTTCCGCTCGATGCTGGCGGCCCGGCTGTTCCCGGGCATCCCGTTCGCCGCATCGAACTACTGCGCCGCCGTCTCCCGTATGGGCCTGCTGCCGTTCCTGCTGGCGACGGCGCTCGGGTCGGTCCCGAACACCGCCGCCTACGTGGTGGCCGGCGCCCGCGCGTCGACGCCGACGTCCCCGGCCTTCCTGATCGCGCTGGCCTGCATCGCCGTACCGGGTCTGGCGGGCGCGGTGGTGGCGTGGCGCAAGCGGCACCGGCTGCGCGGGCGGTGAGCCGGCCGGCGGTACGTCAGACCTGCTCCAAGACCATCGCGTTGGCGAGTCCGCCGGCCTCGCACATGGTCTGCAGGGCGTAGCGGGCGCCGCGTTCGCGCATCGCGTGGACCAGGGTCGTCGTCAGCCGGGTGCCGCTGGCCCCGAGCGGATGGCCGAGGGCGACGGCGCCGCCGTGCACGTTGACCCGGGCCAGGTCGGCGCCGGTCTCCTGCCGCCAGGCCAGGACCACGCTGGAGAACGCCTCGTTGACCTCGAACAGGTCGATGTCGTCGAGCGACAGGGAGGCGCGGCGCAGCACCTTCTCGGTGGCCGGGACGACGCCGGTGAGCATCAGCAGCGGGTCGGATCCGGTGACGGCGAAGCTGTGCAGCCGGGCGAGCGGGCGCAGGCCGAGGCGGGCGGCGGTCTCGCTCGACGTGATGAGCACGGCGGAGGCGCCGTCGTTGAGAGGGCTGGCGTTGCCCGCGGTGACGTTCCACTCGATCTGCGGGAAGCGCTCGGCGAAGACCGGGTCGTGGTAGGCGGACCGCAGGCCGGCCAGGGTCTCGGTGGTGCTGTCCGGCCGTACGCACTCGTCGCGGGTGACACCGTCGAGCGGTGCGACCTCGGCGTCGAACAGTCCGGCGTTCCAGGCCTCGGCGGCCTTGCGGTGCGAGGAGACGGCGAAGGCGTCCATCTGCTCGCGGGTGATCGACCACTTGGCGGCGATGAGTTCGGCGCTGATGCCCTGCGGGACGAGCCCTTCCGGGTAGCGCTCGGCGACTCCGGGGCCGAAGGGGTCCTTGCCGGCGGGCACGTTGGACCACATCGGCACCCGGCTCATGGACTCCACGCCGCAGGCGACGACGAGGTCGTACGCGCCGGACATGACCCCTTGCGCCGCGAAGTGCACGGCCTGCTGGGAGGAGCCGCACTGGCGGTCCACGGTGGTGGCCGGGACGGTCTCCGGCAGGCCGGCGGAGAGGACGGCGTAGCGGGTGGTGTTCATGGCCTGCTCGCCGACCTGGTCGACGGTGCCGCCGATGACGTCGTCGATCAGCGCGGGGTCCACGCCGGAGCGCTCGACGAGGGCGCGCAGGGTGTGGGCGAGGAGTTCGACGGGGTGGACGTGGGCGAGGGCGCCCTGCGGCCTGCCCTTGCCGATGGGGGTGCGTACGGCTTCGACGACGACTGCGTCACGCATGGTGCGGGCCTCCTTGGCCGGGACCGGTTCAGGACGACGTACCAGTGAGTAGGAAATCCGAACTCACCATAGCCCTGTGAGTTGGAAAATCAAACCCTCCTCTAGACTCGGCCGCATGGCCGCCTCCAAAGACCCGCGCCCCTGTTCGATCGCCGACACGCTCGCACTGGTCGGCGAGAAGTACTCCCTGCTCGTCCTGCGCGAGGTGTGCCTGGGCAACGGCCGCTTCGACCAGTTGGTGCGCAACACCGGCGCTCCGCGCGACATCCTGGCCACCCGGCTGCGGCGGCTGGTCGACGCCGGGATCCTGGCCAAGCACCCCTACAGCGAGCGCCCGCAGCGCTTCGAGTACCGGCCCACCCGGGCGGGACTGGAACTGGAGCCCGTCCTGCTGACCCTCAAGGAGTGGGGCGACCGCCATCTGCACCAGGACGGCGACCTGCCCATGGTGCTCGAACACGCCTGCGGCAACGAGTTCGTCCCGGTCGTCACCTGCCGGGCCTGCGGCGACGAGGCGCGCCACGAGGACCTGACCTCGCACCCGCAGACGCCGGGGTGGACGGTGGGCGGCCCCACGGCGGCCTGAACCGCCGCTTTCCGCCGAGGCGGGGCCGTGAAGCCCCTGTGGCGGAACTGTTCATCTTGGGGCGCTACGCTTCCCCCTCGGCGCGCCTGATCATCGATCACCGCCCACGGCGGTGCGGTGCGCCGTCGCCCGTCCCACGATCGGCACTTGGACTCCGCTACCTCATGTCTTGGTTCGAATCACTCATCCTCGGACTCGTCCAGGGGCTGACCGAGTTCCTGCCCGTCTCCTCCAGCGCGCACCTGCGGCTGACCGCGGCCTTCTCCGGCTGGGAGGACCCGGGCGCGGCCTTCACCGCGATCACCCAGATCGGTACGGAGACCGCGGTCCTGATCTACTTCCGCAAGGACATCGGGCGGATCCTGTCGGCCTGGACCCGCTCGCTGACGAACAAGGAGATGCGCCGCGACCAGGACGCGCGCATGGGCTGGCTCGTCATCGTCGGCTCGATCCCGATCGGTGTGCTCGGGGTGACGCTCAAGGACCAGATCGAGGGGCCGTTCCGTGATCTGCGGCTCACCGCGGCGATGCTGATCGGCATGGGCATCGTGCTCGGCGTCGCCGACCGTCTCGCGGCACGGAGCGAGAGCGGCGGCCGGCACCGCGTGGCCAAGCAGCGCAAGGAACTCGGGGACCTGAGCGTCAAGGACGGCCTGATCTACGGCGTCTGCCAGGCCATGGCCCTCATCCCGGGTGTCTCCCGCTCCGGCGCCACCATCAGCGGCGGTCTGTTCATGGGCTACCGGCGCGAGGCCGCGGCCCGCTACTCCTTCCTGCTCGCCATCCCCGCGGTGCTGGCCTCCGGCCTGTTCGAGCTGAAGGACGCCGCGGAGGGCGGACACGTCTCCTGGGGCCCGACGCTCTTCGCGACGGTGGTCGCCTTCGCCGTCGGGTACGCGGTGATCGCCTGGTTCATGAAGTTCATCTCGACCAAGAGCTTCATGCCCTTCGTCTGGTACCGCATCGCGCTCGGCATCGTCATCATCGTGCTGGTCGCCACGGGCGCCCTCAGTCCGCACGCGGCGGAGTCGGCGGGCTGAGGCCCTGCGGGGAACACGCCTCCCCGGCGGGAACACGCCTTCCTGGCGGGAACGTGACTCGGGCACGTGACCGAAGACATACGGTGTGCGTAGCCGTCCGGTAGCGCACTGTCAGTCCCTGGCCCTAGGCTGGTCCGCATGTCCCCCGATTTAGTGACCCCTGGTTCCGTGCGGTCCGCCGCCGAGGTCAACGAGCAGATCCGCGCGCTGTGGCTGCGCGCGGGCGGCTCCCTGTCCGCCCAGGAGCGCGAGCAGTACGAACTGCTGGTGGTCGAGTGGGCGGCGGCCATCCGCGGCCGGGTCGTCAAGGCGGCCTGACCGCCCCCGCCCCCGCACCGCGGCTCAGCGCCCGCCCGCCACTCTCAGCACCGTCCCCGTGGTGTACGAGGCCTCCGGCGACATCAGCCACGCCACGGCCGCCGCGATCTCCTCGGCCTGCCCCGCCCGCCGCAGCGGAATGCTCCCGGCCATCTCCCGGACACGGTCCGGGGCCCCCATCGCGGCGTGCATCTCCGTGTCGATCAAGCCCGGAGCGACCGCGTTGACGCGGACGCCGTCCGGCCCCAGCTCCTTGGCCAGACCGAGGGTGAGGGTGTCGACGGCGGCCTTGGTCGCCGCGTAGTGGACGTACTCGCCGGGGCTGCCCAGGGTGGCGGCCCCCGAGGAGACGTTCACGATCACGCCCTCGCCCCGGGGCGTCATGAGCCGCGCCGCCCGCCGCGAGCACAGCAGCGTGCCGATGAGGTTGACGTCGACGACCCGTCGCAGGACATCCGTCCCGACCTCGGTGAACCGCCCCAGCGGCCCCGTCACCGCCGCGTTGTTCACCAGCCCCGTCAGCGGACCGAGCTCCCGCTCCGCCACCTCGAAGAGGCGGTCGACATCCGCCTCGACGGAGGTGTCCGCGCGCACGGTCACGGCCCGCGCGCCGGCCGCCCGCACCCCCTTCGCCACGTCCTCGGCGGCCTCGGCGTCCCGGACGTAGTTCACCGCCACGTCGTGCCCCTCCGCCGCGAGCCGCAGACAGGTCGCGGCACCGATCCCCCGGCTGCCACCGGTGACCACCGTGACGAGACGCTTCATGAGTACCTCCAGGCGAAGAACGCGAAGATCGCGGGACGAAGGTCCTCAGGCTCGCAGATGCGCGAGCACGTCGTCGTCGAGGGGGTAGGGACGCTCCTCGGGCAGCAGCCCGGCCGCACGGTCGAGCTCCCCCTCCCGCACCAGGGCGTGGATCTCGGCGGCGAGCGGTGTCACGTCCTCGATGCCCACGATCCACTCGTCCGCGTACCGCGCCGCCGCCTCCCCCGCGAGCCCCAGTTGCAGCGACCGGTGCGCCAGCGGGGTGAGACGCAGATCCCGCTCCGGGTCCCACTGCACCCGCGCGGGCGCCTTCCGCAGCTCCCGCTTCCAGGTGCCGCCGTCACCGTGCAGGGCGGGCACGTAGTGCGACAGACACGCGTTCCGCAGCGCCCACACGAACCCCTCCCGGCTGATCTCCACGGCCAGCACGGTCTCCTGGTCCTTCTTCGTGCCCCACCCGCAGCGGTACATCATCCACAGGAACGACGGCTTGATCCACGTCATGCGCTCCCGGCTCCAGGACGACGGGAAGCGGCCGTGGCGTGCTGCGGCACGGCCGATCTCCGGGCGGTAGGCCTGGTAGACGGTGACGGTGGTCTCGGTGTGGCGGGCGCGCACCTCGAACTTCGGGTGCCGCCCGGTCGGCTGATCGTTCACGGCGTACAGCCTCGGCCGCGCGAGGGGGCGGAGGCCAGTGAATATCCGCGCACGCCCCCTTGGCTGCGCACGTCCCATGGCCAACACTGAGCCGATGACGCAGCGTGTGGAGCTCGCGACCGTGAGGGACCGGCTGGCCGTGGACGGGCTCGTCACCGAGTACGCGGTGGCCGTGGACGACGGTGACTGGGAGGCGTACCGGGGGCTGTTCACGCCGGACGGGCGGGCGGACTACCGCTCGGCCGGCGGCATCGAGGGCAGCGCCCGCGCGGTGGCCGGATGGCTGGCGGACAGTCTCGGGGGCTTCCCCGTGCGGCAGCACCTGATCGTCAACCGGCGGGTGCGGTTCGGGGTCTGGGAGCAGGACACCGGCGACACGGCCCAGGTGCAGGCCGACTACGTCAGTCCGATGGGCCGCACCGGGCAGGACGGCGCGTCGCCCGCGCCGGACCTCATGTGCGGCGGCCGGTGCGTCTTCGCCATGCTGCGCACGGACGACGGCTGGCGGCTGAGCGAGGTGGTCGTACGGGAGAAGTGGCGCCGCCCGCCCGACCGGCGGACGGCTCCCGTGACCGGCTGACCCCGGCGCGCGCTGTCCCGGATCACCGGGGGGACGCACACTGGAGGCACCACGGGGTAGGGAGGCGCCCATGAAGACGCTCGGCCACTGGCTCGCCTCCCCCTGGCGGCGCTCGACCGTCGCCGCGGTCGTGGGCGCCCTGCCCGTCCTGGCCTTTCCCGCCCCGTCCCTGTGGTGGTTCGCCTACGTCGCCCTGGTCCCGTGGGTGCTGCTGGCCCGTACCGCTCCGACGGGGAAACGGGCGGCCTTCGACGGCTGGTGGGGCGGGTTCGGCTTCATGCTGGCCATGCACCACTGGCTGCTGCCGAATCTGCACGTGTTCACGTTCGTCATCGCCGCCCTGCTGGGCGCGCTGTGGGCGCCGTGGGGGTGGCTGGTGCGGCGGCTGCTCGGCGGGGTGCCGTCGCGCGGGCGGGTCGCGACCGCGCTCGTCGTGGTGCCGTCGGGGTGGCTGACGATCGAACTCGTCCGCTCCTGGCAGGGGCTCGGTGGCCCCTGGGGCGTCCTCGGTGCGAGCCAGTGGCAGGTGGAGGCCGCGCTGCGGCTGGCATCGGTCGGGGGGACGTGGCTGCTCAGTTTCCTGGTGGTGGTCCTGAACGTCGCCGTGGCCGTACTGGTCGCGGTCCGGCGGGCCCGGGTGCCCGCCCTGGCCGGGCTCGTCGCCACGGCCGCCGCCGCTTCCGCCGCCTGGGTGTTCTCGCCCCGGCCCGGCACCGACGACCGGGTGCGGATCGCGCTCGTGCAGCCGGGTGTCGTCGCCGGGCCCGACAGCGCGGACCGCCGCTTCGACCGCGAGGAACAGCTCACGCGCGAGCTCGTCGGGCAGGACGTCGGCCTGGTCGTCTGGGGCGAGAGCAGCGTCGGCTTCGACCTCGGGGACCGGCCCGGCCTCGCGCGGCGGCTCGCCGCGCTGTCCCGCGAGACGGGCGCCGAACTCCTGGTCAACGTGGACGCCCGGCGGTCGGACAGGCCCGGCATCTACAAGAGTTCGGTACTGATCGGCCCGGACGGTCCGACCGGCGACCGGTACGACAAGATGCGGCTGGTCCCGTTCGGCGAGTACATCCCGGCCCGTTCCCTGCTGGGCTGGGCGACCTCCGTCGGCGAGGCGGCCGGCGAGGACCGCCGGCAGGGCTCCGAGCAGGTGGTGATGGACGCGGGGAACGGGCTGCGGATCGGCCCGATGGTGTGCTTCGAGTCCGCGTTCCCCGACATGAGCCGGCATCTCGCCGAGGACGGCGCGGACGTCCTGCTCGCCCAGTCCTCCACGTCGACGTTCCAGCAGAGCTGGGCGCCCGCGCAGCACGCCTCGCTCGGCGCGCTGCGCGCCGCCGAGACCGGCCGCCCGATGGTGCACGCGACCCTGACGGGCGTCTCCGCCGTGTACGGGCCGGGCGGGGAGCCCGTCGGCCCGCGGCTCGGCACGGACACGAGCGCCGCGCGGGTGTACGAGGTTCCGCTGGCGCACGGCACCACGCCCTACGTCCGCTTCGGCGACTGGTCGCTGTACGGGGCCCCCATGGTCCTCGTGGTCTGGGGCGTCGCCGAGGTGCTGCGGGTCAGGCGGGGCGCTCGTGGATCGCTCGCAGCACCCGCTCGCACAGTTCATGGGTCGCCAGCGCGTCCCGGGCGCTGAGCACCTCGCCCGCGCGGACCGCGTCCAGGAAGGCGAGCACCGCCTGCTCGATGCCGCGCTGCCGCGACACCGGCACCCAGTCGCCGCGCCGGCGCACGGTGGGCTGTCCCTTGTGGTCGATCACCTCGGCGAGGTTGACCACCTGGCGCTTGGTGTCCTGCCCGGAGACCTCCAGGATCTCCTCGGCCGAGCCGCTGAGCCGGTTCATCACGCCGAGCGCGGTGAAGCCGTCCCCGGAGAGCTGGAGCACCACGTGGTGCAGCAGGCCGTCCTCGGTGCGGGCGCGCACGGTCACGTCGTCGACCGTGCCGGGCACCAGGAAGCGCAGGGTGTCGACGACGTGGATGAAGTCGTCGAGGATCATCGTGCGGGGTTCCTCGGGCAGTCCGACGCGGTTCTTCTGCATCAGGATCAGCTCGCGCGGGTGATCGGCGCACTGGGCGTAGCCGGGGGCGAAGCGCCGGTTGAAGCCGACGGCGAGGCTCGTGCCCCGTTCCTCGGCGAGCGCCACCAGCCGCTCGGAATCGGCGAGTTCGTAGGCGAGCGGCTTGTCGACGTACGTCGGTACGCCCGCCTCCAGGAGCCGGGTCACGATCTCCGGGTGGACCTCGGTGGGAGCGTGCACGAAGGCCGCGTCGAGGTCCTGGGCGATCAGGGAGTCGAGGTCCGCGTGGCGCCGCGCGGGCGGGAGGTGGAGGCCGTCGGCGACCCGGTCGAGGGTCGCGGGGGTGCGGGTCTGCAGGTGCAGCTCCACTCCGGGCTGGTGGGCGAGCACCGGAAGATAGGCCTTCTGCGCGATGTCACCGAGTCCGATGCAGCCGACCTTCACGGGGTGTTCTCCTCTAGCCATTGCTTTGCGTGGTGTGCTGCGAAGCATACGACTGCTGCGGCGGCCGCCAGCCGGCGATCGAGTCGAAGCCGCGCAGGAACAGGGCCGGTCCGGCCTTCGACAGCGCGGCGACCGCGTTGTCGCGTACGGCGACGCCGACGCGGTTGGTCATCAGGTTGAGGCGGGCCACCTTCACGGCCCGGCGGGCGATCCCGGTGGTGCGGGGCAGCCGGGCCGCGGTGTAGGCGGACAGGTCACCGGCGTGGTGGGCGAGGGTGATCGCGTCCTCGATGGCCTGGTTGCCGCCCTGGCCGAGGGTCGGCGGCATGGCGTGCGCGGCGTCGCCGACCAGGGCCACCCGGCCGTGATGGTAGGCGGGCAGCGGCTCGGTGATGTGGTGGACGTCGTGGCGGAGTACGTCCTCGGGGCGGGCGGCGGCCAGTACGTCGGGGACCGGGGTGTGCCAGTCGCCGTAGAGCCGCAGCAACTCGGCCCGCTCGTCGTCGGGGGCGTGCTCCCCGGCGGGCGCCACGGCGGCGGCGTAGGCGTAGACCCGGCCGTCCTTGAGCGGATGCGTGCCCCAGATGCGGCCCCGGCCCCAGGTCTCGTGGGAGGCGAACTCCACGCCGGGCAGCGGGATCACCACCCGCCAGGTGGTGAACCCGGCGTACACGGGCCCGGGGTGGCCGGGGAACAGCACGCGGCGTACGGCGGAATGGATGCCGTCGGCCGCCACCACGAGGTCGGCCTCCAGTTCGCCGTCGGGAGTGCCGACGCGGGCCGGCCGGCCGGAGTCGCCGGGGACACCGGGGTCGAGGAGGCGGGCGTCGGCAGCCGTGCGGACGGCGTCCGACGGGAGCAGTGCGGCCAGGTGGCCGACGAGGGTGGCGCGGTGCAGCAGGACGAGGGGGCCGCCGAAGCGCTCGGTCGCCGCGGCGGCGCTGGTACGGGACAGCCACCGTCCGCCGGGCGCGCGCAGCCCTCCGTCGCCCTGCCAGGCGGACAGGGCGCGGACGTCGTCGCCGAGGCCGATGACGTCAAGGCCGCGCAGTGCGTTGGGCGCCAGGGAGATGGCCGCGCCGACCGGTTCCAGGGAGCCGGCCCGCTCCAGCACCGTCACCCGCACACCGCGCCGGTGCAGGGCGGCCGCCGCGGTCAGGCCGCCGATCCCTCCGCCGATGACGATCGCCCGCTCGATCCGCGCCATGACTCCTCCTCGCACCACACTTGAACTACACCTGTAGTGAACGCAGGACTCCAACGTACTACACCCGTAGTGAGGTGGGTAGTTTGACCTCCATGTCCGTACGCACCGCAGGCGCCGCCCGTGCCGATCTCGTCGCCGACACCGCCCTCGCCCTGCTCGCCGAACGCGGGATGCGCGGGCTCACCCACCGGGCGGTCGACGAGGCGGCCGGACTCCCCCAGGGGTCCACCTCGAACCTGGCGCGCACCCGCCAGGCACTCCTCGAGCTGGCGGTACGGCGGCTCGCCGAGCGGGAGGCACGGGTTCTCGCACTGCACGAGATGCCGGATCCACGGGCCGGCGCGGGCTCCCTGCTGGACGCCATGGCACTGGCCGCGCACCGCGCGCTCACGCGGAACCGGGCGCTGACCCTGGCCCGCTACGAACTGGCCCTGGAGGCCACCCGCCGACCCGAGCTGCGGGCGTACTTCGACGCGGCCGGCGCCCGCTTCCGCGATCAGCTGACCGCCCTGGTCACCGGGCTCGGCTCCACGGACCCCGAACGCCACTCGCTGTCCCTGATCGCCTGGGCGGACGGGCTGATGTTCTCCTGCGTGGCCGGCTCCTTCAGCGCGCGCGTGCCGAGCCTCGCGGAGGTCCGCGCGGATCTGCGGGAGCTGCTGGCGGGGATGCTCGGCACCGAAAAGCCCTGGTGAAGGGGGATCGCGCTGGGCAAGGATGGCGGCATGACGATCGAGCGCAGTGAACCCGCCGTCGACGCCGACGAACGCACCATGCTGGAGGGGTGGCTCGACTACCACCGCAGCACCCTCGCCCTGAAGTGCGAAGGGCTGACCGACGAGCAGCTGCGCACCGCGTCGGTGCCGCCCTCGGAACTGTCCCTGATGGGCCTGGTACGGCACATGTCGGAGGTGGAGCGGAGCTGGTTCCGCAGGGTGCTCGCGGACGAGGACGCCGGCCCCCTGTACTACAGCGAGGCCGACCGGGACGGCGAGTTCCATCCGACCGAGGCGGACACCTGGCAGGAGGCGTACGCGACCTGGCAGTCCGAGATAGGCGCCGCCCGGCGCAACGCGGCCGGCTTCGCCCTGGACGACCCGTCCCGGGGCCGCCACAGGTTCAGCGACGATCCGTACAGCCTGCGCTGGATCTACACCCACATGATCGAGGAGTACGCGCGCCACAACGGCCACGCCGATCTGCTCCGCGAGCGCGTCGACGGCGCCACCGGCGACTGACGTCACCCGCGGCACGTCCGGAGGCCCCCGTACGGGGCGGGAGATCACCCTTGCGGGGCATGCTGTGCCTGTCCGGCCTTCCCGGGGCGGCCGGAGCCAGCAGAGTGGCGCGGGTGCATCGAACGACGACCACAGCAACGCTTCTGGTGACCGTGGCGGTCTCGGCCCTCTCGGGCTGCATGACGGTCCACCGTCCCCTCGCACCCGGACCGGCGACGGCACCGTCCCAGGGCTCGGATCCACGTCCGGTCGGGGGCGACGAGACGGAGGTCGTGCAGGCACCGGCGCGCGAGGCCCTGGAGATGATCGGCCCGTCCCGGCCCTCGAAGACGCCCGCGCCCCCGTCGCGCCGTGCCGCTCCCGAGGCCACGCCGGAGCGGGACGCACCGCCCGACGACCGGAACGGGCAGGCCCGGCCGGCCCGTCCCGGAACCGGCGGGAACGGCCGGCCGCGGCCTCCCGCGACAAAACTCCCCGACGTGGCGGAGTCGATGCGCCGCGGCTCCTCCGGCGGAACGGACGTGTGCGCGCTGGGCAGGCAGTACGGCGGCTGGCGCCCGGGCAGCCCGGAGGCGGCCATCTGCGAGAAGACGTACGGAGGCTGAACCGGCCGGAGCGGTGCCGGTCCTAGGGACGTCGTCCCGGCGGCCACCGGTCCTCGGGCGCCTGGTCCTCGTCCAGCCGGATCTCCAGCCGCCGGATGGCGGCCCGTACGCCCTCGCCGTAGCGGTCGTCGGCCAGGGTGCGGGCGGCGCCCCGGGCCCGGTGGAGATGGGCGCGGGCGGCGTCGGGGCGGCCGAGGCGGGCGTAGTCGGCGGCCAGGTTGAGCTGCAGGGACGGGTAGAACGCACGCACGGCGGGGGATTCCCCGTACGCGCCGACGCGGTCGTCCGCGGCCTCCTCGGCCGCCGTCAGCGCCCGCAGGTCCCAGGCCAGTTCGTCCTCGGGGTCGTCCTGCGTGTCGGCGAGGTAGTGGGCCAGGGTGCAGCGGTGCAGCGGGTCCCCGTGCTCGCCGATCTCCGCCCACAGGCCGAGCAACCGGTGCCGGGCCTCCTCGCGGTCCCCCGCGTGGTGCAGCATCACGACCTGACCGATCCGTGTGAGCACGGCGTCCGGCGCCGCCTGCTCCCGTCGCTCCGCCACCGCGTCCTCCGCACCGCTCGCCGACTGTCGCCCCCGACGCTAACCGCAGGCCGGGGCGATACCGGACAAGCCGCTCCGTAGCGCCGCGAGCGGGCCGGGTGCGGGGCCGACGGAGCGCTCCGCACCCGGCGGGGCGGCGTCAGCCCAGGTTCGGGACGGTCCAGTCGATCGGCTCGTGGCCCTGCGCGGCCACCGCCTCGTTGATCTGCGTGAACGGCCGGGACCCGAAGAACTTCTTCGCGGACAGCGGCGAGGGGTGCGCCCCCTTGACCACTACATGCCGGCTCTCGTCGATCAGCGGCAGCTTCTTCTGCGCGTAGTTGCCCCACAGCACGAAGACCGCCGGGTCGGGGCGGTCCGCCACCGCGCGGATCACCGCGTCGGTGAACAGCTCCCAGCCCTTGCCCTTGTGCGAGTTGGCCTCACCGGCGCGGACCGTGAGCACCGCGTTGAGCAGCAGCACGCCCTGCTCGGCCCACGGCATCAGGTAGCCGTTGTCCGGGATCGGCGTGCCCAGCTCGGCGTGCATCTCCTTGTAGATGTTGCGCAGGGACGGGGGGATCTTCACTCCCGGGCGGACGGAGAAGCACAGGCCGTGCCCCTGCCCCTCGCCGTGGTAGGGGTCCTGGCCGAGGACCAGGACCTTCACCTTGTCGTACGGCGTGGCCTCCAGCGCCGCGAAGACCTCCTCGCGGGGCGGGTAGACCGGACCGTTCGCCCGCTCCTCCTCGACGAACTCGGTCAGCTCCTTGAAGTAGGGCTGCTGCAGCTCGTCGCCCAGAACCCCGCGCCAGGACTCGGGCAGCATGGCGATGTCGGTCACGTCAATGTCCTTACGTGTGCGGTCGCTTCCAGACCACAGAACTTACAGGTGAGCACTGACAACCGGCCCGGCGAACGGCCGTACCCGGCCCTACCAGCTCGTCTTCCGGGAGAGCTGCCACATCATCATGATCGTGGACGGGTCCAGGGCCCGCTCCGCGCCCGAGATGTCGCGGCTCGCCGCCACGTACGGCCGGCCCTGCCACAGCGGCAGCAGCCGCACGTCGTCGACGAGGATCTGCTGGGCCTCCTCGAACTGCTTCACCACGTTCCCGCGGTCGCTCTCCCGGCGGGAGCTGGGCAGCAGCTCGTTTATGATCTTGTCCGCCTCGTAGGGTGTGCCGAGCGCGTTCTGCTTGCCGACGAACGGGGCGATGAAGTTGTCCGCGTCCGGGAAGTCGGGGGCCCAGCCGCGCCCGAACACCGGGTACTCACCGTTCTGGTAGCCCTCGACGTACGTCTTCCAGGGGCGGCTCTTGAGCGTGATGTCGAACAGCTTCGACGCCTCCAGCTGCCGCTCGAGCTCCTTGAACTCCAGGGCGGTCTCGGATCCGTAGCGGTCCGTGGTGTACCAGAGGGTGAGCGGGACCGGTTCGGTGATGCCCGCCTCGGTGAGGATCCGCCGGGCCTTGGACACGCTGGGCTCGCCGTAGTCGTCGAAGAAGCCGGTGGTGTGCCCGGTCAGGCCCTTGGGGACCATGGAGTACAGCGGGTCGACGGTGTCCTTGTAGACCTTGTGCGCGATCGCCGCGCGGTCGACGATCTGGGCGACGGCCTGGCGCACCGCCTTCTTGCCGGCCCACGGGTCCTCCGGGTTGAACACCAGGTAGTTGATGTCCGTCCCGGTGCCGTCGATCAGCTGGAGCTCCTCCTCCTTGGAGGTCTTGCCCTGGAGGTCGATGATGTCGTCCGCCGCCAGACCGCGGTAGGTCAGGTCGATCCGGTCGTCCCGCAGTGCCTTGACCATGGTGCCGGAGTCCTGGAAGTAGCGGATGGTCACCGCGTTGTTCTGGCGTTCGGCGAAGCCCTTGTAGCGGTCGTTGCGGGCGAGTTCGGCCTCCTCGCCCTCCTTGTACGACTGGAGGGTGTAGGGCCCCGAGCCGACGACGCCGTCGTCCTCGCGCAGGGCGTCGGCCGGGTAGGCGTCAGGGTCGACGATGGACATCGCCGGGGTGGCGAGCACGAACGGGAAGGTGGCGTCCGGCTTGTTGAGGTGGAAGACGACCTCGCGCTCGCTGGGCGCCTGCACCCGTTCGAGGCTGCCCAGCAGACCGGCCGGACCGCCGTTGACGTTGATCTCCCGGATCCGGTCGATGGAGTGCTTGACGGCCTTGGCGTCGAGGGTGCTGCCGTCGGAGAACGTCAGCCCCTCGCGCAGCTCGCAGCGGAACACCTGGTTGGAGCTGTCGGAGAACTCGCAGCTCTTGGCGGCGTCCGGCTGCGGGGCGCTCGCGCCGACCGGGTAGCTCAGCAGGGTCTGGTAGATGTTGCGGAACAGCTCCCAGGAGCTGTCCCAGGAGGCGGCAGGATCCAGTGTGCTGGGCGAGCTGGTGGTTCCCACGACGATGGGTCCCTCGTCGTCCGAGGTGTCGGACGACAGGACGCCGCATCCGGTCACCAAGGACGATATGGACGCGATGGCCGCCACCCGCCGCAGGCATCGGTTCCGGTTGAACACGCGCACGCTCCTCGATCTGCCGTCCCAAGAGTCGGCAGACCATACCGCAGTGTTCGCCCCGTTGACCCCTCTCTGTACGGCCCTTGAGATCAACTCTCCGATGACTACGTTGTCACGCACCGTCGCGGCCCCGGTACGCCGACACGGGCGCCGTTTTCGTCAACGGACGCCCGTGCCGGACCGTCGAACAGGAGCCCCGCGCGGCGCACGTGCCGCACCGCGCGGGACGTGCGGTTCAGGCGACGCCGGCGTTGAGGAAGATGCCGCCGTCGACGACCAGGGTCTGGCCGGTGACCCAGTCCGACTGGTCCGAGGTGAGGAACGCGGCGGCACCGCCGATGTCGGAGGGCACACCGAGCCGGCCCAGCGGGTAGCCGGCGGCGGCCTCCGCCTCCCGTCCCTCGTACAACGCCTGCGCGAACTTGGTCTTCACCACGGCCGGGGCGATGGCGTTGACCCGCACCCCGGGCGCGAACTCGTGCGCCAGCTGCTGGGTCAGGTTGATCAGCGCGGCCTTGCTGACGCCGTAGGCGGCGATGAACGGCGAGGGCGCGATGCCCGCGACGGAGGCGATGTTGACGATCGCGCCGCCGTTGTCCTTCTGCCAGGCGTGCCAGGTCTTCTGAGCGAAGCCGAGCGCCGAGATCACGTTGGTCTCGAACACCTTGCGCGCCACGTTCAGGTCGAGATCGGCGATCGGCCCGAACACCGGGTTGGTACCGGCGTTGTTGACCAGGTAGTCGACCCGGCCGAAGGCCTCCATCACGCGCTCCACGGCGAGGGCCTGATGGGCCTCGTCGTGCGCCTTGCCCGCGACGTAGACGGCACGGTCGGTGCCGAGCTTCTCGACGGCCTCCTTGAGGGCGTCCTCGCCCCGGCCCGTGATGCAGACCCGGTCGCCGCGCGCGACCAGCGCCTCGGCGACGCCGTAGCCGATGCCGCGGCTGGCGCCGGTGATCAGGGCGACCTTGCCCGAGAGTTCCACAGCAGTCATGTTCCCGGTCTTCCTAGTCGAGCGGTCCGCCGGCGACGTACAGCACCTGGCCGGAGACGAAGCCGGCCGCCTCGCCGGTGAAGAAGGCGATCGCGTTGGCGATGTCCTCGGGCTCGCCGACGCGGGCGACCGGGATCTGGGTGGCGGCGGCGGCCTTGAAGTCCTCGAAGCCCATGCCGACGCGGTCGGCGGTGGCCTTGGTCATCTCGGTGGCGATGAAGCCGGGGGCGACGGCGTTGGCGGTGACGCCGAACTTGCCGAGCTCCTTGGCGAGGGTCTTGGTGAAGCCCTGGAGGCCGGCCTTGGCGGCCGAGTAGTTGACCTGGCCGCGGTTGCCGAGCGCGGAGGAGGACGACAGGTTGACGATCCGGCCGAACCCGGCGTCCACCATGTGCTTCTGACAGGCCTTCGACATCAGGAACGCGCCGCGCAGGTGCACGTTCATGACGGTGTCCCAGTCGGAGACGCTCATCTTGAACAGCAGGTTGTCGCGCAGCACGCCCGCGTTGTTGACAAGGATCGTGGGCGCGCCGAGCTCCTCGGCGATCCGCGCGACGGCCGCCTCGACCTGTGCCTCGTCGGAGACGTCGCAGCCGACCGCGATCGCCTTGCCGCCGGCGGCGGTGATCTTCTCGACGGTGTCCTTGCAGGCGGCCTCGTCGAGGTCGATCACGGCGACCGCTCGGCCCTCGGCGGCCAGTCGTACGGCGGTGGCGGCGCCGATGCCGCGCGCGGCGCCGGTGACGACCGCGACCCGCTGCTCAGTGGTGGACATTGCTGCTTCTCCTCGCGCTTGGGATGCGGCTCCTGCGGTCGGACCGGAATCGATGAGCGACCGCTTAGTACCTTCAGCAGACGTGACGCTAGAAGCCCTGGCACCCGGTGTCAACGGCACACCGCGCGTGTGTGATCCATTCCCCGCGCGGGGCCCTCTTCCGCCCGCCGTGACCGCCACGCGCCCGGCATCCGCGCGGAGCACCCGAACGGCCCAGCGCTGCGCGCCCTCGCGCCGGTCGGCCCCTAGCGTCGAGACGCGAGCCACCCGCGGCCGGAAAGGAGGCGCTCCATGCGCCGTCGCACCGGTGCCATGGGCACGCTGATCGCGCTCGCCGCGATCGTGCCGTTGGCCGACACCGCTCACGCCCAGGACCTGGACTGCGGCGACTTCACCTACCAGGAGGACGCGCAGGTCTTCTTCGACACGGACCGGAGCGATCCGCACCGGCTCGACGAGGACCCGGGTCCGGACGACGGGGTGGCCTGCGAGGCGCTGCCCCGGCGCGGTCTCACGTCGTCCACTTTCCGTCCGGCTCCCGCCACCTCCGCCCCGGCCTCGGCGCCGACCCGGTCGCCGTCTCCGACACCGACGACGGTCGCGCCCACTCGGTCACCGACGCCGGTGCCGACGACCGCCACGCCCACCAGGACGCCCGTCGCGCCCCCGACCCCCGCGTCCGTCGCGCCGACGCGCGGTGTGCAGGGCGGGCTGGGCGGCTCGTCGGAGTCCGGGCCGAGCGGCTGGGACCTGGGGATCGGTACGACGTTCGTGACGGGCGCCGTGGCCGCGGCGGGGTACCTGGTGAAACGTCACCGGGCCTGACGTGCCGTGGGCGGCTGCGGGTGGTTCGCGGTCGCTCGCGCCCACGCGGCGGAGCCGCATGTCGCCACAGCCCCGCGCCCCGGTCAGCGCACGAGCAACTCCAGCAACCGTTCCGCCTCCGCCGCCGGATCGGTGGTGAGCCCGGTGTGGACGGGGCCGGGCCGGACGATGGTGGACCGGGGTGCGATCAGCCAGCGGAAGCGCCGTCCCGCGTCGTCCCGCGCCGCCTGCCCTGCCGCGTCCCCGCCCGCGCAGACGCCCTCGACGGCACGCAGCGCGGCCCGTACGCCGGGCACGTCGGCCTCCGGGTCGAGGGCCAGCAGCCGCGCCTCGTCGAGATGGGTGCGGGCCGTGACGAACGACTTGGGGCGGCAGTACACGAGCACCCCGGCGTTGACGCACTCCCCGCGTTCGACGCGCGGTACGACCCGCAGCAACGCGTACTCGAAGACGTACCGGTCGCTCACTGGTCCCCCTCGAGGCCGTGGATGTCGTGGTGGACGGTGGCCGCGCGGGCGATCAGCGGCCGCGCGTAGGCCGACCGGAGTTCGTCCGGGGTGTCGAAGCCGGGCTCGCCGGTCAGCCAGAGGTCGGGGATCTCCGCGGTGACCTCGGCGAGCAGTTCCTCGGTGACCTGCGGCGCGAGCCGGGCCGCGGCGGACGCGATGTCCGGCGCGAACGACTTCAGGGCGTGGTCGGAGGCGTCGTAGGGGCGGGCGGCGGAGGCTGCCGCGCCGGGCCAGTTGTGGTGCCAGATCATGGTCGCGCCGTGGTCGATGAGCCACAGTTCGCCGCGCCGGCGGAGCATGTTGGGGTTGCGCCAGGAGCGGTCGACGTTGTTCACCAGCGCGTCGAACCAGACGATCCGTCCGGCCTCCTCCGGGCCGACCTCGAAGGCGAGCGGGTCGAAGCCGAGGGCGCCGGAGAGGAAGTCCATGCCGAGGTTGGTGCCGCCGCTGGACTTCAGCAGCCGCTGCACCTCCGGCTCGGGCTCGCCGAGCCCCAGCACGGGGTCGAGCTCGACGGTGACCAGGCGGGGCACCCTCAGTCCCAGCCGGCGGGCGAGTTCCCCGCAGACGACCTCGGCGACCAGCGTCTTGCGGCCCTGTCCGGCGCCGGCGAACTTCAGCACGTACGTGCCGAGGTCGTCGGCCTCGATCAGCCCCGGCAGCGAGCCGCCCTCGCGCAGCGGCGCGATGAAACGGGTCGCGGTGACTTCCTTCAGCATCGCACCAGGCTACTGGCGTGTCGCCGCACGTCGGAGGCGACCCGTGCGGGACGGCCCGGAGTCCGACAGCGAAACGACAGCCGTGGTTTACGCCCGTCAGACCGCGGACACGCCAAGCTCTCGGCATCGTATGAACGGCATGGGCCCGCCGACCGTACCTCTCCCCAGATCACGCGACCCCGGAAGGGACACACCGGCATGACCAGCGCATCGTTCACATCCGCGTCGGGACCCGCCCGTCGAACCGTCGTGGCGGCGGCCGGAGCGGCGGGCCTCGCCGTCGCGCTGACCGCGTGCGGAGGCTCCGACGACGCGTCGGACTCCTCCGTGGACTCCGGCTCCACCGGCGCCTCGTCGGACGGCGGCGGCGACGGCACGAGCGGCGGGGGTTCGGGCGGCGGCGAGAACGCCGGCGCCGGTGCCGACCCGCTCGCCTCGACCGCCGACATCCCCGAGGGCGGCGGAAAGGTCTTCGCCGACCGTAAGGTGGTCGTCACCCAGCCGACGGCGGGCGAGTTCAAGGCGTTCTCGGCGACCTGCACCCACCAGGGGTGCGCGGTGAAGAGCATCGCCGACGGGGTCATCAACTGCCCCTGCCACAACAGCAACTTCTCCATCACCGACGGCAGTGTGCGGAGCGGCCCGGCGACCAAGCCGCTGCCCGCCGTGGAGATCACGGTGAGCGGGGACTCGATCACCCTCGCCTGAGTCGCCGGCGCCGGGCACGACACGAGAGACGAAGGGACCGTATGACCGCCACGCAGCGCCGGGGCCGGAAGATCATGATGACGCCCGGTGAGCTGGACGACTTCCTCACCGTCCAGCGCACCTGCCGGGTCGCCACGGTGTCCGCCGACGGGGCGCCGCACGTCAGCACGCTCTGGTTCGCCTGGGACGGCACCTCGCTGTGGCTGTACTCCGTGGTGCGCAGCAGGCGCTGGACGGATCTGCGGCGGGATCCACGGGTGGCGATCGTGGTCGACACGGGCGAGGAGTACGACGAGCTGCGCGGTGCGGAGCTGTCCGGGCGGGTGGAGTTCGTGGGCGAGATCCCGCGCACCGGTGAACTGCGCGCGGAACTCGACGTTCCGGAGACGCTGTTCGCCCGTAAGAACTTCGGCCTGGACGAGATGCCCCACGACGGGCGGCACGCCTGGCTGCGCCTGACCCCGGAGAAGACCGTGTCCTGGGACTTCAGGAAGCTGCCGACGCTGCCGTAGGGCTCTCGCTCGTCGCCCCGACGCTCTCCCCCGCAGCCCGCAGCGCCTGGACCGCCGCCCGGATCGACGGGCGGCGGTCGGCGTCCGCGCGCCAGACGACGAAGACGTGCCGTCGTACGCGCTGCTTGAGCGGGACGGTCGCCACCCCGTCGGGCAGCGGGTCGCGGCCCAGCAGCGGGGCGATGCAGACGCCGAGCCCCGCCGCGACCAGGCCGAGCTGGGTGTGACTCTCGGCGGCGCGGTGGCCGATGATCGGCTCGATGCCCTTGGAGCGCAGGGTGAACATCAGCCACTCGTGGCAGAACTCGCCCTCGCCCCAGGTGATCCACTCGTCCCCGGCGAAGTCGGCGAGGTCCACCTCGTCGCGGCCGGCGAACCGGTGGCCGGCCGGGAGCGCCACATCGGCCGGGTCGTCCAGCAGGGGCGCCTTGACCAGGCCGTCGGGCAGCGGCATCGGCTTGTTGTGCCAGTCGAGCACCACCGCGAGATCGAGGTCCCCGCGCACCACTCCCCGGATGCCCTGCTCCGGCTCCTGCTCGCGGGAGCGCACGCGCAGCGCGGGATGCCGCTCGCGCAGGTCCCGCAGGGCCGCCGGGAACAGTCCCCGCGCGGCGGTCGGGAAGGCCGCGACCCGCAGCTCACCGGCGACCTGTCCGCGCTGCGCCTCCAGGTCGGACTGGGCGAGCTCGACCTGGGAGAGGATGCGCGCGGCGTGCTCGGCGAGCAGCCGGCCCGCGTCCGTGAGCCGGACGCCCCGCCCGTTCTTGGCCAGCAGTTGCTGGCCGACCTCGCGCTCCAGCTTGGACATCTGCTGCGAGACGGCCGAGGTGGTGATGTGCAGTCCCTCGGCCGCGCCGCTGACCGAGCCGTGCCGGGCGAGGGCGTCGAGGGTGCGCAGGCGCTCCAGGTTCAACATGTAAGCGATGCTACGAGATACCGCGTGCGAAATCTCGATTGTGCTACGAGATGGATGTCCCTCATCGTTGCGTCCATGAGCAGCGTCACCGCGACCACCACCGCACCGGCCGGCCCCGCCCCGGAGCATCCCCGCCCCCGCCTGGACTGGCGGCTGCGTTTCGGCGCGCTCTCCCTGATCTGGGGGTTCAGCTTCCTCCTCATCAAGGTCGGCACCCAGGGCTACGCCCCCTTCCAGGTCACCTTCGGCCGGCTGGCCTTCGGTACCGCCGTCCTGGCGGTGGCGATGGCGGTACGGCGGGAGGGGCTGCCGCGCGATGCGCGCACCTGGGGTCATCTCGCGGTCGCCGGGTTCCTGCTGAACGCCCTGCCGTTCTCGCTGTTCGCCTTCGCGGAGCTGACCATCCCGTCCACGCTGGCCGGGATCTGCAACGCGACCTCGCCGCTGTGGGGCATGGCGCTGTCGCTGGTGGCGCTCTCCGAGGACCGGCCGACCCGGGTGCGGGTGGCGGGGCTCGGCCTGGGCTTCCTCGGGGTGCTGACCGTGCTGGGCGCCTGGCAGGGATTCGAGGGCCTGGACGCCCGCGGCACGACGCTGGCCCTGCTGGCCTCGCTGAGCTACCCCGTCGGCTGGATCTACGTCCGCCGTACCCTGGCGGGCAGCAGCCACTCGAACCTGTCCCTGACCGGCGGTCAGCTGCTGCTGGCCACGGCCCAGCTGGCCGTCGTCACCCCGCTGTCCACCACCCTGCCGACCGACTTCGCCGTCGGTCCGCTGCTGGCGATCGCCGCGCTGGGCACGCTGGGCACGGGGCTGGCCGTACTCATCCAGTACGGCCTGGTCGCCGAGGTCGGCCCGACGACCGGCCAGATGGTCACCTACTTCGTCCCGGTGATCGCCGCGGCGGCCGGCATCGCCCTCCTCGGCGAAACCCTGACCTGGTCGACACCGGTGGGCGCGGCGATCGTCCTGGCGGGCGCGGCCCTCACCCAGGTGAGACCCAAGCGGCCGGCGTAACCGCCCCGGCTACGGCCGATCACCCCAGCGCCCACCCCGCCCCGTCACCACATCGCCGCGTCACCGCATCACCACAGCGCCGCGCAGCTGCGGGCAGTCGTGCCTCCCCCAGTGCCTCAAGGGCCTGGGAGGTACCCCCAGGGCGGCACGGGTGGGCGATGGGGGTACCTCCCGCTCATGGGGGTACCTCCCGCTCGAGCGAAGCCGAGAGTGGGGGAGGAGCCGAGAGTGGGGGAGGCACCCCGCGAACGCCGGGCCGCGCAACACCCCGCCCAGCGCGCTCCCGGACACCGCCTCAGGCATACGTCCGCACCAGCCCCCCGGCCGGACCGATAGCCGCGGCGATCGCCTCGGACAGCGGCCCTATCTCGTCCTCCGTGAGCGTCGAGACCGTGACCCGGATCCCCGGCGCCGCGTCCATCCGGAAGCGAGCCCCGGGGGCTACCGCCCAGCCCGCGTGCAGCAGCCGGGCGACCGCACCGGTCTCGTCGGGGACCGGCACCCACACGTTCATGCCGCTGCGCCCGCGCGCCGCGACCCCGCACCCGGCCAGTGCCCCGATCAGCGCCTCCCGGCGCCGCCCGTACCGCGCGGCCACGGCCGCCGGATCCACCGCCCCCTCGCTCCACAGCCGCACCACCGCGCGCTGGACGATCCTGCTGACCCACCCCGGCCCGAGCCGCTGCCGCCCGCGCACCCGGTCGAGGGTGACCGCGTCCCCGGTGAGCACCGCGAGCCGCAGGTCGGGGCCGTAGGCCTTGGCCGCCGAGCGCACGAAGGCCCAGCTACGGGTCGTACCCGCCAAGGCGTACAGCGGCAGGTCGACGATGTGGTGCCCGTGGTCGTCCTCGATGAGCAGCGTCTCCGGATGGTCGGCGAGCACCCGGCGCAGGGCACGCGCGCGTGCGGCGCCCAGTGCGGCGCCGGTCGGGTTCTGCGCCCGGTCCGTGACGATCAGGGCCCGCGCCCCGCCCGCCAGCGCCCTCCGCACGTCATCGGGCAGCGGACCCTCGTCGTCGACCCCTACGGGAACGGTCCTCAGCCCCAGCGCCGGGACCAGGTCCAGCAGGCTCCCCCACCCCGGATCCTCCACCGCGACCGCGTCCCCGGGCCTGAGATGCGCCACGAGCACCCGCTCCATCGCGTCCAGCGCGCCCGAGGTGACGGCGACGGGCCCGTCGGGAACACCGTCGGTGTCCAGCCCGGCCCGTGCCAGCCGCGCCAGCTCGGGCTCCACGGGCGCGTGCCCGTACAGCACCGGCTCCCGGTCGCCCTCCCCGGCCGCCGCCGCGAACGCCCCGGCCAGCGCGGGCAGCAGCGCCGGGTCCGGGTTGCCCTCGGACAGGTTCCGCACGCCCGGCGGGACCTCCACCCGGATGAGTTCACGCGCGGTGGTGGCCGGTTTGGACCGCACCCGGCTCCCCCGCCGGCCCGCGGTCTCGATGACCCCGCGCTCGCGCAGGGTCCGGTACGCGGCGGCGACGGTGTTCGGGTTCACCCCGAGCCGCTCCGCCAACTCCCGCAGGGGAGGCAGCGGTTCGCCCGGACCCAGCGCCCCGTCCCCCACCGCGCGCTCGATGCTCGCGGAAATCTCCGCCGCACGCCGCCCACTGATCCGATACTCTCCTAGCACAAAGCCAATTATGCACTAGTGCAATGGAGAGTGCCATGCAGGGGACCCCGCAGCAGCGGCCCGCCGACACCTACCCGCCCACCGAGCGCACCGTCCCCACCCGCTCCCCCGAGCGTGCCGCGTACGACAAGGAGCTGGTGCACGCGATACTCGACGAGGGCTACGTCTGCCACCTCGGCTTCGTCCGGGACGGCGCGCCGGTGGTGCTGCCCACGCTGTACGGCCGGGTCGGCGAGGTCCTCTACGTGCACGGTTCGACCGGCTCGCGCCCGCTGCGCGCGGCGGGCCAGGCCGACCCCGGCCTCCCGGTCTGCCTGACCGTCACCCACGTCGACGGGCTGGTGCTGGCCCGCTCGGCCTTCCACCACTCGATCAACTACCGCTCCGTGGTGGTCCACGGCCTGGCGTACGACGTGACCGACCCCGAGGAGAAGCGGCAGGCCCTCGACGCCCTGGTCGACCACGTCGTACCGGGCCGCGCCGCCGACTCCCGGCCGGCGAACAAGAAGGAGCTGGCCGCCACGGCGGTGATCCGCCTCGACCTGGACGAGGTCTCCGCCAAGCTCCGCACCGGCGGTGTCAACGACGAGCCCGAGGACCTCGCCCTGCCCCACTGGGCCGGCGTCGTCCCGCTGCGCAAGGGCTACGACGCCCCGCTCGCCGACCCGGGCCTGGCCCCGGGCACCGAGCTGCCCGGCTACCTGACGGCCCTGTGATGCTGATCCACCCCTGGGACGCGCCCCGCGACGACGACGAATGGCAGCGGTGGCTGGCCGCGCACGACTTCGGTCAGCTCGCGGTCAACGGCCCGCCGGGCGAGCCGCCCCACGTCCAGCCCCTGCACTTCGCCTACGACGCCGAGCGCGGCGAGGCGGTCACCCACCTGGCCCGGCCCAACCCGCTCTGGCACGCCGTCGAGGCGAACCCGGAGGTCGTGCTGAGCGTGGTCGACGACTACGTCTACGTCCCCGGCCCCTGGCAGGCCGAGCCCGGCACCCCGCCCGAGCACGGCGTCCCGACGAGCCTCTACGCGTCCGTCCAACTCCGCTGCCGCGCCCATGTCGTGGACGATCCGGTACAGAAGGCCGCGCTCCTCGACCGCCAGGTCGGCCACTTCCAGCCGGAGGGCGGCTCCGCACCGGCGGCGGCGGGCGAGGCCCCGTACGGCAGGCTGCTGTCCGGGATCCGCGGGCTCCGGCTCGAAGTGACGGGCGTGCGGGCGAAGTTCAAGTACGCGGGCAAGCGGTCCGAGGCGGTACGGGAACGCATCGCGGCCGGGCTGGCAGACCGGGGCGGCGCGCGTGACGCGGAGGCACGCGCGCACGTCCTGCGCCGGCAGCCGGCCTGACCACCGGGGTCGGGGGCCCTTCCGCGCGGAAGGGCCCCGCGCCGTCACACCGGCACCACGTCCGGCTCCTCCCCGCGGGCCCGCGCGCTCCGCGCCTCGCCGACCGCGAGGCCCGCGACCGAGCCGAGCATCAGCAGGGTGCCGGCCAGGGTGGCCGTCGTGAGCCGCTCACCGAGCAGGGCGACCGCGAGCACCGCCGCGCTCACCGGCTCCAGCAGCATGATCACGGACACGGTGGCCGACCGTACGACGGCCGCGCCGGCGAAGTAGAGGCCGTACGCGAGCGCCGTCGGCACGGAGGCGACGTACACCAGCAGGCACAGCAGCGCGCCGGGGGCGTCGGTGTGCGGCACCAGTCCCTCGGCCGCGGCGAACGGCAGCAGCACCAGACTGGTGACGGCGAACGCCCTGACGGTCGTGCCGGCGGAGTCCGTACCGCCGTCGCGCCCCCACCAGCGGGTGAGCAGCGTCATCGCCGAGTATCCGGCCGCGGACAGCAGGGCGAGCAGGACGCCCCACGGGTCCACGGTCGCGTCCCCGCCGCCGAGGACGAGCACGACGAGTCCGGCGAGCGCGCCCACGACGGCGGCCAGTCCGCCGCGCCCCAGGCGCTCCCCCATGGTCAGCCACGCGCCGAGCGCGATCAGTACGGGTCCGGCGCCGAGGGTGACGACGGTGGCCACGGCGAGTCCCGTGGCGGAGACGGCCGCGAAGTAGGCGGTCTGGAAGACCGCGAGCCCGACGCCGGTGGCCCCGGCCCGCAGCGCCCGGCGGGCGAGCGGCTCGGGCGCGGCGGGCCGGGAACGGCGGGACAGCGGCCGGGCGGCGAGCAGCAGGACCAGGCCGACGGCGCAGCGCCAGAAGGACAGGGCGACGGGGCCCATGTCGCTGGTCCGGTAGACCAGCGACGCGGCGGCGCCCGCGGTGCCCCAGGCGGCACCGGCGACGATCAGATAGAGGAGGCCTCGCCCGACGGGCAGGCCGGAGACGGCGTTCGACACGTGTTCTCTCCGCGGGTGCACGCACCACGCGCGTCGGCGTGGGCGCGGAAGTTCGGGAAGGGATCCCGGATCAGTCCCGGTCGGGGCCGGGCAGGCGGGATCCGCGGACTTCGTTCGCGGGCAGCACCGTCACGCCCGGCGACCGGCCGGGCGGATGTACCGGAGGGCCCGCGTCAGGCGGCCGGAGGCGGAAGAACACGTGCGCGCGCATGCATGATCAGCACCCTAGGCGGTCGTTCCCGGCGTGGACAACTCCCTTTCGGGACCGCCGCTCGCCACGGGTTCTCCCGAGCCCTTCGCGGGGGCCGAGGACTGGGCGATGAAGGCGCCCGTCAGGACCACCGCGCCGCCCACGATCTGCGGTGCCGACAGGTGCTCGCCGAGCAGGACCCAGGCGAGGACGGTGGCGATGACCGCCTCCAGGCAGGCCACGACACCGGCGACCTGCGGGGAGAGCCGGCGCACCGACACCACCCCGGTGACGTACGCGGCCACCGTGGCGACGAGGACGATCCAGGCCAGCAGGACGAAGGCGGCGACCGGGGTGCCGTCCATCTCCGCGCTGCCGGTGAGCACGGACCACTCCATGGACCAGGGGCGGGCGACGACGGTCAGGACGGCGGCGCCGATCAGCAGTCCGTAGGCGATCACACCGAGCGGGTCGGGTGCCTCGTCGCCGTCGCTGCCCTGGTCGGACAGGACGAAGTAGCCGACCTGGCAGCAGGCCGCGCCGAGCGCCAGCAGCAGACCGAGCGCGTCGAAGCCGAGGCCCGACCACACCTCCACGACACAGGCGAGCCCGCCCACCGCCAGGACCACGCCGACCGCGGCGGCACGGGTCACCGGCCGCCGCTGCACGAACCGCACCCAGCCGAGCACGAGCGCGGGCGCCAGGTACTCGACCAGCAGGGCGACCCCGACGGGGATGCGGGAGAGGGCGGCGAAGTAGCAGGCCTGGACGCCGGCCACGGCGAACAGGCCGAACCCGGCGAGCAGTCCGGGCCTGCTGCGCAGGAGTCCCCGGTGGCGCACCGCCGGCGGCAGCATGACGAGCGCCGCGCCCGCCACCCGCAGCCACACGACGTGGAGCGGGTCGAGACCCGCCTCGATCAGCGGCTTGGCCGCCACACCGGAACCCCCGAAGGCCAGCGCGGACAGCAGCGCGAGGCCGAGCCCGACGCCCTTCCGGTGGTCGCTCGGGGTGATGACAGAGGTAGGCACCGGCACATGATGACAGGCCCCGACAGGAGCGTCACCCCTTATGGCACCTGTCTCACCGACCGGACGGCGCCTCAAGTCGGACGAACAGTTCACGAGGGTCGATCCCGGCGCGTTCGAGCACCTCGACGGCGCGCGCCCCGGGATCCACGACGAGCGCCGCGAGCAGGTCCGTGCCGCACGCCGGGCCGCGTCCGTGACGGGCGGCGCGCTCGTGGGCGTACTCCATGCAGCCCGCGGCCAGCGGCGAGAGGCCCGCGGTCCCGGCCACCACGGGGACGCTTCCGGAGTCCTCGACCGCGCCCTGCCAGCGCAGCCCGTAGCCGATGCTGCGCTGGACCAGGTAGCCGAGCAGCCGGGCGATCCGCGGGCCCTCGCCGAAGAGGGCTCTCACGTCGGCGTCGGACTCCAGGAGCGAGTGCAGCAGATGGGCGGTGTCGATCTGCCGGTCCCCGTCCCGGACCGCTCTGCGCCGGGCACCGGACACCACCGCTGCCAGCTCGGCGCCGAGCCTGACATCGTTCTCCGCGCGGTGGATGCCCTGCTCCTGGAGCTCCTGGGCCTGCTGCCGGGGGATACGGGGTTGCACGTCCCCCACCCCATCAGCCGCACGGGCCCGGGGCATCCCCGGCGGGAAGCATCTTGGCGTCCGACGGGAAGTGGACGTCCCGGTCCGGGATCTCCTCCTTGCGAAGGACATCAGGGCGTTTCCGCCCGAGGGGCGCGCGCCGGTTTGCGTCACGCCCCTCGGCGGCCCTCACCGGCCTCGTCAGTCCTCGTCGGCGAGGATCAGGTACAGCTTCTTGCGGGCCTCGTTGATGACGGCGAGGGCCTTCTCCCGCTGCTCCTTGCTGCCCGTCTTCCAGACCTGCCCGAAGGCCTCCATCAGGCCGAAGCCGGCCTGCCGGATCTCGCTCAGCGCCTCCCAGTCGACCCCGCGCGAGGCCTCCTCCCAGGGAGCCTCGGGGCCCTCCTCGGCCGCCGAGCGGCCGGCGTCGGTCAGCGAGAACAGCTTCTTGCCGCCCTCGGACTCGCTGGCGATCAGCCCCTCGTCCTCCAGCAGCTGGAGGGTGGGGTACACCGAGCCGGGGCTGGGCTTCCACGCCCCGCCGCTGCGCTCGGCGATCTCCTGGATCATCTCGTAGCCGTGCATCGGACGGTCCTTCAGCAGGGCCAGGATCGAGGCCCGTACGTCACCGCGCCGCGCCCTTCCCCTCGGTCCGCCGCGCCCTCGTCCGCCCCAGGGGCCGCCGTGCCCGAAACCCGGGCCGAAGGGACCGCCGGGACCACCCGGGCCCCCCGGGCCGAAGGGCCCGAAGGCCGCCCGCAGCCGCTCGAAGTCGCCCCGGCCGCCACGCGGGCCGCCGTGACCGTGTCCATGCTCGTGACCATGGGTGCGCATCGCAACCACTCCATTCTGTCGTTGATCTGTCGCGATGCTTCAACGATATATCGGAACTGTTCATCCGGCAACCCCCTTCCGACCGGGCGACAGCCGCGGCGAACGGGCCGGCACTCCCGAATTGGCCTTGGCCCGCGGCTTCGTGGAACCCCTACCGTCAGGACATGCGGATTCGAATCGTCGACGCCTTCACCGACCGGCCCTTCGCCGGCAACCCCGCCGGGGTACTGCTGCTGGACGCCTTCCCGGACGACCCCTGGCTGCAGAACGTCGCCCTGGAGGTCAACCACGCCGAGACGGCCTTCGCCCACCCGCTCCCCGCGGGCGGCGAGGCCGACTGGGCGCTGCGCTGGTTCACCCCCGCCACCGAGGTCGCGATGTGCGGCCACGCGACGCTGGCCACCGCGCACGTCCTGCACACCACCGGCGCGCACCGGGGGCCGGTGCGGTTCGCCACCCGCAGCGGCGTCCTCGTCGCCACGCCCGGCGAGGACGGCGCCGTCACCCTGGACTTCCCCACCGCCCCGCTCACCGCGGTCGACGTTCCCGAAGGCGTCGCCGAGGCGCTGGGCACCCGGCCGCTCACGGCGTTCGACACCGGCCCGAACATCGGGGACCTGCTCGTCGAGGTCGCCGACGAGCGGACCGTCCACGCCCTGCGGCCCGATCTCAAGGCCCTGACCGCCCACTCCGAGCGCGGCGTCATCGCCACCGCCCGCGCCGAGAACTCCGCCCTCGGCTACGACTTCGTCTCCCGCTGCTTCTTCCCGAACGTCGGCATCGACGAGGACCCGGTCACCGGCAGCGCGCACACCGCTCTGGCCCCGTACTGGTCCGAGCGCCTCGGCCGCTCCGTCCTCACCGGCCTCCAGGCCTCACCGCGCTCCGGCCGCGTCCGCACCGAGGTGCGCGGCGGGCGCACCCTGCTGGGCGGACGGGCCGTGACGGTCATCGAGGGCGACCTGCTGGTCTGAACCCGGTACGGCGGAGGGGCGTACGGCCGTGCCGTACGCCCCTCCGCCGCCTCACGCCGTCGGCAGCCAGTCCACCTTGCCGGCCAGCAGCGCGTACCCCACGAACGCCCCGATGTCGAGCAGCGTGTGCGCGACCACCAGCGGCCCGACGCGCCCCCAGCGCCGGTAGAGGTACACGAACACCACGCCCATCACCATGTTCCCGATGAAGCCGCCGATGCCCTGGTAGAGGTGGTACGAGCCGCGCAGCACCGAACTGGCCGCCAGCGAGGCGCCGGGGCTCCAGCCCAACTGATCGAGCCGGCGCAGCAGATAGCCGACGACGATGACCTCTTCGAGGATCGAGTTCTGCATCGCGGACAGGATCAGCACGGGGTACTTCCACCACACCTCGGGCAGCGCCTCCGGCACCACGGTGAGGTTGAAGCCGAGGCCGCGCGCGGCCAGGTAGAAGGCGATGCCGCTGCTGCCGATGACCGCCGCGACCGCCGCTCCGCGGCCGAGGTCGGACCAGGGCCGGGTGCGGTCGAAGCCGAGGGTGCGCAGCCCCGCGCCCTCGCGCAGCAGGAAGTGCGCGACCAGCGCGACGGGGACGAGCGCCGTGGTGATCCCGAAGAGCTGCCAGGCGAGGTCCAGCCAGGGGCGGCCCGGCGCGGCCGACGCGTTGAGGGTGGCCGCCTGGTCCTTCAGGCCGCCCGGTTCGGTGACCGAGCCGACGAAGCTGATCAGGGCCGACACTCCGCTCGCGCCGAGCGACAGCGCGAGCACGAGAAGCGTCTCGTTGCGGAGCGTCGTCCGCGAGGGCCTCCGCTCAGGGTACGAATCGGCCGCCGGGCCCGCCTCCGCCTGCACACCTGCCTCCACATCACCGATCGGTCCGATCAGTATGAGGGCAGCGGCTGTGCGCCCGGCCGGGGGGCGGTGACGGCGTCAGCCCGTGGGCACCGGTTCCGGCAGTCCCACCGGCCAGCTGTGCACCGGATCGCCCTGCTTCATCAGCTCGCGGTAGCGGCGGGTGGTGGCGGCCAGGGCGGCCTCCCGGCCGAGGCCCAGGTCGAGGGCCCGGTGGAAGGTCGCGGCCTGCCAGGTCGCGCCGTTCACCCTTCGCCGGCACCGCTCCTCGATCACCCCGAGGTACAGGTCCCGGTCCGCGGGCTCGATCCCCCACGCGTCCAGCCCGGCCTCGGCGAGCGGCAGCAGTTCGTCCCGTACGAGGGTGACCGCGTCCACCTCGCCCAGCCCGCCGAGACGGCCGCGCCGGGGCCAGGTGAGGCGGGCGTCGATGCCGTGCTTGCAGGCGGCGTCGAAGTTGGCGGCCGCCGCCTCGAACGGCAGCCGGGTCCACACCGGCCGGCTGTCCTCGGCGAGGGCGCGGACCACGCCGTAGTAGAAGGCCGCGTTGGCGATGACGTCGGTGATCGTGGGGCCGGCGGGCAGCACGCGGTTCTCCACGCGCAGGTGGGGAACGCCGTCGGCGACGCCGTAGACGGGGCGGTTCCAGCGGTAGACGGTGCCGTTGTGCAGGACGAGTTCGGCGAGGCTGGGGACGCCGCCCCGGTCCAGCACCTCCAGCGGGTCCTCGTCGTCGCAGAGGGGCAGCAGGGCCGGGTAGTAGCGCAGGTTCTCCTCGAACAGGTCGAACGCCGAGGTCACCCAGCGCTCCCCGAACCAGGTGCGCGGCCGCACGCCCTGGGCCTGGAGCTCGGGCGGGCGGGTGTCCGTGGACTGCTGGAACAGCGGGGGCCGGGACTCGCGCCACAGTTCGCGGCCGAACAGGAACGGCGAGTTGGCGCCGACGGCGATCTGGGCGGCGGCGACGGCCTGGGCCGCGTTCCACACACCGGCGAAGCGCTCCGGGGTGACCTGGAGGTGCAGTTGCACCGAGGTGCAGGCGGCCTCGGGGGCTATGGACTTGGAGGTGCAGCTGAGGCGCTCGACGCCGTCGATGTCGAGGGTGAACTCCTCACCGCGCGCGGCCACGATCTGTTCGTTGAGCAATGCGTAGCGGTCGACGTCGGAAAGATTCGAGGAGACCAGGTCGTCCCGGTCCAGCGTCGGCAGGATGCCGATCATCACGATCCCCGCGTCCACCTCACCGGCTTTCCGGTCGGCGTACGTGAGCGAAGTGCGCAGTTCCTCGTCGAGCCGGTCGAATACCCGCCCGCCCAATCGGTGGGGGGCGATGTTCACTTCCAGATTGAACATGGCGAGTTCCGTCTGGAAGTCCCTGCTGGCGATCCGTTCGAGGACTTGCGCATTCAACATTTTCGGCATGCCGTCGGCGCCCGCGAGATTCAATTCGATCTCCAGCCCCATGAGGTTCTTGGGGCGGTCGAACCGCTTCTCCGCCAGCAGTCGCTCCAAGCCCGTCAGACAGCTGCGGAGCTTCTCACGGTAACGCTGGCGATCGGACAGGTCGAACCGACCTGCCACGACCTTCTCCCCCATCGAAGGGTCCTTCCTCGCGCGGGCGGGCCGAAGATCGGCCGCCGGGGTCCCGGTCCACAAGGGAGGATGCCCCGTCGATGCGATCGATAACGCCCCGGACGGAACCGTCGACCGCTAGTCTGATCGAGGTGACCAGCGGCACATTCACGAGGCATGGCACAGAAGGCGACTTGCGGGTCGGTTGCGAACTCGTGAAAAACGCCGACGAGAATTGGCCGACCGCTTCGCGGCCATTTTCCGAGGTCATCGGCGTGCACCCGGCCCGGAATCGGGATGATTTTCGCATTTCACCGGCCAGAAGTGCCCTTGTTCCGCCGGTCGAGAACAGCTAGAAGAAACACAGTCTGAACACATGTCGTATAAACTTCGCGCACAAGGCAGAAGGTTGGCGCCCACGGTTCGAGCGATCCAGCCGGGAGGTGGCGTGCGGCACTCCTCGCCCCCGTCTCCCGGGCTCGGCCCCCGGCCCCTGTCTCTCTGACCTTCGCGAGCTGACAGCGCCGTCCGCCCCGCCACGCCCCGCCCTCGCGCCACTGTGCCTTCGAATGAGAGGCGACCCACCATGCCGCTGCATGTTCCCCCGGCTCCCGCGCCCGCACTGCGTTCCGTCCTCACCGCGCTCTCCTCACCGACCGCGGTCCGCGAAGCCCGAACTCCCTCTCTGCTCGTCACCCAGGGACCCGCCTCACCCGAGCTGCCCCTTCCCGTGCACGTCCTGGACCGGACCACCCCCGACGGCGGGACCGCGACCCGGCTGGCCGGCTGGCGTTTCCTGATCCGCACCGGCGACCGCGCGGTGGCCGCCGCGGACACCGTGCTCACCGCCGACGGCTGGACGTTCTCCCGCTTCTTCGAGGGCCCCTACATCACCTCCACCGAGCTCGCGCTGCGCCAGGCCGAGGCCATGGCACAGCCGTACCAGCCCCGGCTGCTGTCGGTGCCGGGCCTCTACATGCTGGCGCTCTGGCTGCACGGCGATCCCAGCGCGGACGGCGCCACCGGGCACCCGGCCGCCGACGATCTGCTCGTCCCGCTCGCCCCGGCGCCGCCCGGCATCGCGGCCCACCGCCCGCACCGGTTCACCGACCTGCTCCCGGTCCTGACGCACCGGGTGACACCGACCCGCCTGCTCGGCTCGCCCGCCTGAGGGTCCACCGTGTGCCCCGCCGCCCGGACCTCCGACGCGGCGGGGCACACACGTCTTCCGGAAGGACTAGCCCCATCCGGCCACGGCGAACCACCCGAAGTGACAGTGCAGTTGAGATGAACCGTCCGCGCGGGTGACGCGTCCTCAAGCTGTGAGGAGCGGTGCCGCGAAATCCCTGCGGATCCCCGCCCATGGGGCAACACTGGTTTCCGACCGACCTATCACAACGGGGGGCGGCCATGAACGAAGCTTCACGCCGCGGAACTGAAACGACAGCCGACTCACAGGTCACCACAGAGCGAGAGATCCCACCCATGTGCCAGCACCAGCCACCGTGCCCCTCAGCAGACTCCGCCGACCGGGAATCCGCCCGTCTCGTGGCGCACCACCCGGAGCAGGGCTGGAGCCTGCTGTGCAACGGTGTCGTGTTCTTCGAGGACACCGGTGAACTCCTGCCCGACGGCAGGATCATCGCCCCGCAGCGTCCCCGGGGCGCCAGCCTGACCACCGCCTGAGCACGACCGGGCGGAACGGGGCCCGCCCGGGGTGACGAGGGGCCGGACGCAGGACCTCCTGCGCGCCGGCCCCGACGCGTGTCCGGGGTCGATCACCCACCGTAGCCCGGCGCATGGGAGGGGTGACCGGCCGGCCCCTCCGGCAAGAGTCCGCCCCGCGACGCCTTCCCACGGGCGCCCGCTTTCCGGAAGACTCCTGGAAGTTTCGCGGGTTTCGTCACGGAGGTGGGGCAAGTGGCAGCACATGGGGCCGACACCGGGGGCAGAGTCACGATCACGGAGATCGCCCGGCAGGCCGGCGTCTCCGTGCCGACCGTCTCCCGCGTGGTCAACGGCCGCTCCGACGTCTCCCCGGGGACCCGCGCCCGGGTCGAGGACCTGCTGCGCCGTCACGGCTACCGCAAGCGCCCCAGCTCCTCCGCCTCGCGTGCGGTCCTGCTCGACCTGGTCTTCAACGACCTCGGCAGCCCCTGGGCGGTGGAGATCATCCGCGGTGTCGAGGAGGCCGCCCACACGGCCGGGGCTGGCACGGTGGTGTCGGCGATCCACGGGCGTTCCGGCGACGCCCGGGAGTGGACGCGCAATCTGCGGGCGCGCGCGTCCGACGGCGTCATCCTCGTGACCTCCGCGATGAACACACTGCACGAGGAGTTGCAGATCCTGGGCGTCCCGCTGGTGGTCGTGGACCCGGCCGGCTCCCCCGCCGTGGACGTGCCGACCATCGGCGCCGCCAACTGGTCGGGCGGCATGGCCGCGACCGAACACCTGCTGGCCCTGGGACACCGCAGGATCGGGCTGATCGCCGGGCCGTCGCGCCTGCTCTGCGCACGCGCGCGGCTCGACGGCTACCGGGCGGCGCTCGAGGGCTCCGGCATCACGCTCGACCCCTCGCTGATCGTCCCCGGCGACTTCCGCCCGGAGGCCGGCTTCGCGGGCTGCAACGCCCTGCTGGACCTGCCGGAGCCGCCGACCGCGGTGTTCGCGGCGAGCGACCAGATGGCACTGGGGGCGATCGAGGCGCTGCGCGGCCGGGGGCTCAGGGTCCCGGAGGACATGAGCGTGGTCGGCTTCGACGACCTCCCGGAGGTCCGGTGGTCGGCGCCGCCGCTGACCACCGTCCGGCAGCCCCTGGCCGACATGGGCAAGCTCGCCGTCCGTACGGTGCTCCGTCTCGCCCACGGCGAACAGCCGGACTCCCCGCGTGTGGAACTGGGCACGGACCTCGTCGCCCGGGCGAGCACGGCCGCTCCCGCCGCACGGGGCTGAGACGCCTCAGGCACCACCTATCGTGACCGGCATGCAGTCCTACACGATCGGCCAGGCAGCGAGGCTGCTCGGCGTGAGCCCGGACACCGCCCGCCGCTGGGCGGACGCGGGACGTCTCACCACCCACCGCGACGACGGCGGACGCCGGCTCGTCGACGGGCGGGACCTGGCGGCGTTCTCCGTCGAACTCGCCAGGGCCGGCGCCGTCGAGGAGGGCGCTTCGTACACCTCCGCCCGCAACGCCTTCCCCGGCATCGTCACCGCGATCAAGCTCGGCGACGTCGCCGCCCAGGTCGAGATCCAGGCCGGCCCGCACCGCCTCGTCTCGCTGCTCACCCGGGAGGCCGTCGAGGAGCTGGGGCTGGAGGTCGGCGTGGAGGCCACGGCCCGCGTGAAGTCGACGAACGTCCATATCGACCGCACCTGACGGCGGCAGCACACCTGTGTGAACGCACATGCGCACCCCTTGGCTTCTTTTCCTGGCTCATGCGAAGAGACAGGGGGCGAATGCCTGGCAGATGCGCCAGTATGATCGGCGTATCGGGAGGGCTCTGCGGGCTCTTCCTCCGGCCCACCCAGGGAGTGCTCCGCGATGACTCGTTCCCCGCACCGGACACGCCGGACCCGTCGGACCGCCGGCGCCGGGGCGGTCGCCGCCGTACTGGCGCTGAGCGCCTGCTCCGCCTCCGGCTCGGAGCCGTCCCCGGATTCCACCGGGGACGGCCTCACCGGCACGGTCACCGTCTTCGCGGCCGCCTCGCTGAAGGAGAGCTTCACGACGCTGGGCGAGCGGTTCGAGAAGGAGCACCCGGGGACCCAGGTCACCTTCAACTTCGGCGGCAGCGACGGTCTGGCCGCCGGTATCAGCAGCGGCGCCCCGGCCGACGTCTTCGCCGCGGCCAGCGCGAAGACGATGCGGCTCGTCACGGACGAGGGGCTCGCGGCGGGCAGCCCGAGCACGTTCGTCCGCAACCGGCTGGAGATCGCCACCGCACCGGGCAACCCGCACGCGATCGACTCCCTGGAGGACCTGACCGCGTCCGGCCTCAAGGTCGTGCTGTGCGACGAGACGGTGCCCTGCGGAGCCGCCGCGCGGACCGCCCTCGCCGCCGGCGGCGTCGAGCTGGAGCCGGTCTCGTACGAGCAGGACGTCAAGAGCGCCCTGACGAAGGTCCGGCTGAAGGAGGCCGACGCCGCCCTCGTGTACCGCACGGATGTGAAGGCGGCCGGTGACAAGGTGGAGGGCGTGGAATTCCCGGAGTCCGCCGAGGCCGTCAACGACTATCCGATCGCCCGGCTCGAGAACGCGCCCAATCCGTCGGCGGCGAAGGCGTTCGTGGCGCTGGTGAAGTCCGCCGAGGGCCGGCGGGTCCTGGGCGAGGCGGGGTTCCTGAAGCCATGACCGACGGCCAGGAAGCCCCCCGGAAGGCACGCCCCCGCGCCCCCGGCCGCGGTGTCCCCCTCGCCCTCCTCGCGCCCGCCCTGCTGGGCCTGGCGTTCCTCCTGGTGCCCCTCCTCGCCCTCCTCCTGCGCGCCCCCTGGCGGGACCTCCCCGAGCAGCTGACCAGCCCCGAGGTGTGGGAGGCGCTGCGCCTGTCACTGCTGTGCGCCACGACGGCGACCGCGCTGAGCCTGGTCGTCGGCGTTCCGCTGGCCTGGCTGCTGGCCCGTACGGACTTCCCCGGCCGGGGCCTGGTCCGCGCCCTGGTGACGCTCCCGCTGGTGCTGCCCCCGGTGGTGGGCGGTGTCGCCCTGCTGCTCGCCCTGGGCCGCAACGGCGTCGTCGGCCAGTGGCTGGACGCGTGGTTCGGCATCACCCTGCCCTTCACCACCACGGGCGTCGTCCTCGCCGAGACGTTCGTGGCGATGCCGTTCCTCGTCATCAGCGTCGAGGGCACGCTGCGCGCCGCCGACCCGCGCTACGAGGAGGCTGCCACCACCCTGGGCGCCTCCCGCTTCACCGCGTTCCGCCGGGTCACGCTGCCGCTGATCGCTCCCGGCGTCGCGGCCGGTGCCGTGCTGGCCTGGGCGCGGGCCCTCGGGGAGTTCGGGGCGACGATCACCTTCGCCGGCAACTTCCCCGGCCGCACCCAGACCATGCCGCTCGCGGTCTACCTCGCCCTGCAGAACGACCCGGCCGCCGCCATCGCCCTCAGCCTGGTCCTGCTGGCGGTGTCCATCGCCGTACTGGCCGGGCTGCGGGACCGCTGGATGAGGACCGTCTGACACCATGCCGAAGAATCCCGGGGCCGTGCCCGACGCCGCCGCCGAGGGCCTGGACGCGCACCTCGTCGTGGACCGCGGCTCCTTCCGCCTGGACGTCGCGCTGACCGCCGCGCCCGGTGACGTCGTCGCCCTGCTGGGCCCGAACGGCGCCGGCAAGACCACCGCCCTGCGCGCCCTCGCGGGCCTCGCTCCCCTCGCCGGCGGGCATCTGCGGCTGGACGGCGTGGATCTGCGCCGTACACCGCCGGAGTCGCGCCCGGTGGGTGTCGTCTTCCAGGACTATCTGCTCTTCCCGCACCTGACCGCCCTCGACAACGTGGCCTTCGGACCGCGCTGCCGGGGCGCCGGCAAGGCGGAGGCACGCGCACAGGCCGCCGAGTGGCTCGACCGCATGGGGCTGGCCGGACACGCGGCTGCCAAGCCCCGGCGGCTGTCCGGCGGCCAGGCCCAGCGCGTGGCCCTCGCCCGCGCCCTGGCCACCCGTCCCCGGCTGCTGCTCCTGGACGAACCGCTCGCCGCCCTGGACGCCCGCACCCGGCTGGAGGTGCGCGCGCAGCTCCGCCGCCATCTGGCCGCGTTCGAGGCCGTCGCCGTCCTGGTCACGCACGACCCGCTGGACGCCATGGTGCTCGCCGACCGGCTGGTCGTCGTGGAGCAGGGCCGGATCGTGCAGGAGGGCACGCCCTCCGACATCGCCCGCCACCCGCGCACCGAGTACATCGCCCAGCTGGTCGGCCTCAACCTGTACCGCGGGCAGGCCGACGGCCACACGGTGCTGCTCGACGCGGGCCCCGCCGTGAGCACCACGGAGGACCTCTCCGGGCCCGCCTTCGTGGCGTTCCCGCCCGGCGCCGTCACCCTGTACCGGGACCGGCCGACCGGCTCCAGCGCCCGCAACCTCTGGCGCTGCGAGGTCGCCGGTCTGGAGACCCACGGTGACCAGATCCGCGCGGAGCTCACCGGCGAACTCGCGCTGGCCGCCGACCTCACCACGGTCGCCGCGGCCGAACTCGACCTGCATCCGGGCGCGACGGTCTGGGCGGCGGTCAAGGCGACTCAGACGCACGCGTACCCGGCGTAGCCGCACACGCCGAAGGGGGCCCCTCCGACAAGGGCCCCCTTCGGCGTGTGTCAGTCCTCGTACGCGTCCAGCGGCGGGCAGGAGCAGACCAGGTTGCGGTCGCCGAAGGCCTGGTCGATGCGGCGCACCGGCGGCCAGTACTTGTCGGCGGCGCTCACCCCGGCCGGGAAGACGGCCTCCTCGCGGGCGTACGCGTGGTCCCACTCCCCGCCGAGCGCGGCGGCGGTGTGCGGGGCGTTGCGGAGCGGGTTGTCGTCCGCGGGCCACTCACCGGAGCCGACCTTCTCGATCTCCGCGCGGATCGCGATCATCGCCTCGCAGAACCGGTCGAGTTCGGTGAGGTCCTCGGACTCGGTGGGCTCGATCATCAGCGTGCCGGCCACCGGGAACGACATCGTCGGCGCGTGGAAGCCGTAGTCGATCAGCCGCTTGGCCACGTCGTCCACGCTGACGCCGGTCGCCTTGGTCAGCGGGCGCAGGTCGATGATGCACTCGTGCGCGACCAGCCCGCCGGGGCCGGTGTAGAGCACCGGGTAGTGCGGCTCCAGGCGCTTGGCGATGTAGTTGGCGCTGAGCACGGCCACCTGGGTGGCCCGCTTCAGGCCCTCGCCGCCCATGAGACGGACGTACGCCCAGGAGATGGGCAGGATGCCCGCCGAGCCCCACGGCGCCGCCGAGATCGGGCCCACGCCGGTCTCCGGGCCGGCCTCCGGCTGGAGCGGGTGGTTCGGCAGGTACGGCGCGAGGTGCGCCCGTACGCCAACCGGGCCGACGCCGGGGCCGCCGCCGCCGTGCGGGATGCAGAAGGTCTTGTGCAGGTTCAGGTGCGAGACGTCGCCGCCGAAGTGGCCCGGCTTGGCCAGACCCACCAGGGCGTTGAGGTTGGCGCCGTCCACGTACACCTGGCCGCCGGCCTCGTGCACCTCGGCGCAGATGTCGGCGACGTGCTCCTCGAACACGCCGTGCGTCGAGGGGTAGGTGATCATCAGCACGGACAGCTCGTCGCGGTACTGCGCGATCTTCGCCCGCAGGTCCGCGACGTCGATCTCGCCGTCGTCGGACGTCTTGACGACGACGACCTTCATGCCGGCCATCACGGCGCTGGCGGCGTTGGTGCCGTGCGCGGAGGACGGGATGAGGCAGACGGTGCGCTGCTCGTCGCCGTTGGCCCGGTGGTAGCCGCGCACGGCGAGGAGACCGGCCAGCTCGCCCTGGGAGCCGGCGTTGGGCTGGAGGGACACCTTGTCGTAGCCGGTGACCTCGGCGAGACGTTCCTCCAGCTCGTGGATGAGCGTGAGGTAGCCCTGGGCCTGCTCGGCGGGCGCGAAGGGGTGCAGCTGACCGAACTCGGGCCAGGTGACCGGCTCCATCTCGGTGGTCGCGTTGAGCTTCATGGTGCAGGAGCCCAGCGGGATCATGCCGCGGTCCAGCGCGTAGTCGCGGTCGGAGAGCCGGCGCAGGTAGCGCAGCATCGCGGTCTCGGAGCGGTGCTGCTGGAAGACGGGGTGGGTCAGGTACTCGTCGTTGCGCAGCAGGGCGTCGGGCAGCGTGTCCCGCGCGGCCGCGTCCAGGGTCTCGATGTCGCCCTCGACGCCGAAGGCGCTCCACACGGCGCTCAGCCGCTCCCGGGTGGTGGTCTCGTCGCAGGCGATCGAGACGTGGTCGGCGTCGACGAGACGCAGGTTGACGCCGTTGTCGCGGGCGGCGGCGACGACCTCTGCGGCCCGCCCGGCGACGCGCACGGTCAGCGTGTCGAAGTAGGAGCCGTGCACGATCTCGGCCCCGCCGGCCCGCAGGCCCTCGGCGAGGACGGTGGCGTACCGGTGGGTGCGCCGGGCGATCAGCCGCAGTCCCTCCGGGCCGTGGTAGACGGCGTACATGCCGGCCATGACGGCGAGCAGCACCTGGGCGGTGCAGATGTTGCTGGTGGCCTTCTCGCGGCGGATGTGCTGCTCACGGGTCTGCAGGGCGAGGCGGTAGGCCTTGTGCCCGTCCGCGTCGACGGAGACGCCGACGAGCCGCCCGGGCAGGCTGCGCGCCATCTTCTCCTGCACGGCCATGTAGCCGGCGTGCGGCCCGCCGAAGCCCATCGGCACACCGAAGCGCTGCGTGGTGCCGACCGCGATGTCCGCGCCCAGCTCACCGGGCGACTTCAGCAGCGCGAGGGCGAGCAGATCGGCGGCGACGGTGACGAGCGCGCCCAGCTCGTGCGCCTGGTCGATCACCGGCTTGATGTCGCGCACGGCACCGGAGGCGCCCGGGTACTGGATCAGTACGCCGTTGATCTCGCGCCCGGCGACCTCGGCGGGGATGCCCTCGCTCAGGTCGGCGACGACGACCTCGACGCCGGTCGGCTCGGCACGGGTCTCGATCACCGCGATGGTCTGCGGCAGCGCGTCCGCGTCGACCAGGAACAGGCCCTTCTTGTTCTTGCCCATGCGCCGCGACAGCGCCATCGCCTCGGCGGCGGCGGTGCCCTCGTCGAGCAGCGAGGCGCCCGAGGTCGGCAGGCCGGTGAGTTCGGCGACCACGGTCTGGAAGTTCAGCAGCGCCTCGAGCCGCCCCTGGGAGATCTCCGGCTGGTACGGCGTGTACGCCGTGTACCAGGCGGGGTTCTCCATCACGTTGCGCAGGATGACGGGCGGGGTGAAGGTGCCGTAGTACCCGAGTCCGATCATGGAGCCGAGCACCTCGTTGCGGTCGGCCAGGGAACGCAGCTCGGCCAGCACCTCGGCCTCGCTCCGGGCACCCGGCAGGTCCAGCGCGTCGGCGTTCTTGATGACGTCCGGCACGGCGGCGGCCGTCAGCTCGTCCAGCGAGCCGTAGCCGACCTGCGCGAGCATCTTGGCCCGGGCCTCGTGGTCGGGGCCGATGTGGCGCTGCTCGAAGGGGATTCCCTGTTCGAGCTCGGAGAGCGGAGTGCGAGGGGCGGTCATTGAGGAGGCCTCCTGGTCCGACGACCTTCGAGGGGCACCACGGCGCGGGTGCCCGGACGGCCTCCCCCTCTGTCATCTCAACCTGAGAGCTTCACCGGACGGCCCGAAGGCGCCCGACTTTCACCGTCGGTGAGAGCGGAAGCCGTCGACACCCGCTCTGCTTTCCAGAGTGACCTCGTCCGTGCGGTACGTGTGCCTGAGAGATTCCGGGGAGGATTTGCTCCTTCGGCGCCCCCGATGGTGTCCGGAGGGCTCTCCCGCACGGGGTCAGCAGCCGTCTGCCAGCGTACCAGCGAGCACCCCACCAGAACTTTCGAGTGGCCGTCCAGCCGATTGTGCCGTTCTGTAGTGCTTACGGATGAGTTTGCGACCAGTGGAGGGCCTGTGCAGACCGACATCGATCCGCGCCACCTGATCGGCCGCAAGGCGTTCGACCGCAACGGAAACCGGATCGGCACCATCGACGAGATCTACCTCGACGACGCCACCGGCGTACCGGAGTGGGCGGCGATACGCACCGGCCTGTTCAGCAGGGACGCCTTCGTCCCCCTGGAACCCAGCGACCTCGTCGACGGCGCCCTCCACGTCCCCTTCGAACGCGCCCTCATCAAGGACGCCCCCGACTTCGGCGTGGGCCGCCATCTCTCCCCCGAACAGGAACTCCAGCTCTACCACCACTACGGCCTGGACCTCGCCGCTCCCCCGCCCCTCCCGGACCGCGACTTCGGCAAACTCGCCGGGAACGACAAGCCGGCCTGATCCGCCCCGCTCACCGGCTCTCCGCCCGCGTCCCTCCACCGGCCCCCGCGCCCTCGTCCTCCCCTGGTCTCCGGGACACCAGCGGCAGCGGATCCGCCGGTTGCAGAGCCGGATCGTCGACGCGGAAGGTCTTCACCCGGCCCGGCTCCGAGTCGGGTGTCTCGAAGCGCGCCGTGACCCGGCCCAGCCCGCTGCCCTGCACCCATCCGTGCCCGTACACGGCGTGCCGTACGTCGTGCCCCGCCGGCCAGCGCCGCTCGGCGGGCGTCTCCTGCTCCGGCGCGGGCGCGGCCTCGGCCTCCTCGTGCGGGAGGTCGTCGGCGGGGACGCCCGCGGCCTGCGCGAACAGGTCCTCCTGCGTGTAGTCGGCCAGCCCGCTGACCCCGACGCCCAGCAGCCGCACCCCGCCCGTCGTGTCGACCGAGTCCAGCAGCCGCGCGGCCGCCTCCCGCACCACCGCCGGATCGTCCGTGGGGCCCCGCAGCGTCTCGGACCGGGTGAGGGTCGAGAAGTCGTACCGGCGCACCTTCAGCACGATGGTCCGCCCCGACAGGCCCGCCTCCCGCAGCCTGCGCACGCACCGGTCCGCGAGCCGCCGCACCTCCGTCCCCACCCGCACCCGGTCGTGGATGTCCACGTCGTACGTGTCCTCGACCGACACCGACTTGGTCTCCCGCTCAGCCACCACGGGCCGCTCGTCCCGGGCCAGCGCCATCGCGAACAGCGCGTGGCCGTGGGCCTTGCCCAGCAGCCGTACGAGCTCGTCCTCCCCGGCCTCGGCGAGCTCGTCGACCGTGTGGATCCCCGCCCGCCGCAGATGGTCACCGGTCGCCGGCCCGACGCCCGGCAGGGTGCGGACCGGCAGCGGCCCCAGCAGGGCCCGCTCCGTGCCCGGCTCGATCAGCACCAGTCCGTCCGGCTTCGCCTGCTCCGAGGCGATCTTCGCCAGCATCTTGGAGGCCGCGAGCCCCACCGACCCGGTGAGCCCCGTGACCGCCCGTATGTCCGCGCGCAGCTTCGCCCCGGCCAGCCGCGCCGACCGCTCGTCCCAGGCCGCGCCGCCGGCCTCCAGGTCCACGAACGCCTCGTCCAGGCTCAGCGGCTCCACCAGCGGTGACAGGGCCCGCAGCAACCCCATCACCTGCTCGCTGATCGACCGGTAGAGAGCGAACCTCGGCACCAGGTACGCGGCGTTCGGCGCGCGTCGCCGGGCCTGCGCCATGGGCATCGCCGAGTGGACGCCGAAGACCCGTGCCTCGTACGAGGCGGTGGCCACCACACCCCGCGGCCCGAGCCCGCCCACGACGACCGCCTTCCCGCGCAGGCTCGGCTTGGACGCCTGCTCCACCGAGGCGAAGAAGGCGTCCATGTCGAGATGCAGGATCGTGGGCGCGGATCTCACGTCTCCGATGCTGCCCTACGCCACTGACAACGGCCGTTCCCGGGCGAGACCGGACGGCCTCAGACCGCCTTGTTCCGCCGCCGCGCCAGCTCGTCCATCGGGTTGTGCCCGACCAGGGTCTCCCCGGTGTCGACGCGCTCCCCGTGCAGCTGGGACAGCGCGCTCTCCACGTCCCGCCACACCACGCCCACGGCGATGCCGAAGACGCCCTGGCCGCCCTGGAGCAGGGCGTGCACCTCGTCGGGCGAGGTGCACTCGTAGACCGTGGCCCCGTCGCTCATCAGCGTCATGCGCTCCAGGTCGCTGAAGCCGCGCTCGCTCAGATGCCGGACCGCGGTACGGATGTTCTGCAGGGAGACGCCCGTGTCCAGGAACCGCTTGACGATCTTCAGCACGACGACGTCGCGGAAGCTGTACAGCCGCTGCGTGCCCGATCCGTGGGCCGGCCGTACGCTCGGCTCGACCAGGCCCGTACGGGCCCAGTAGTCGAGCTGCCGGTAGGTGATGCCGGCGGCGGCGCAGGCCGTGGGCCCCCGGTAGCCGATCTGCTCGGACGCCATGGATGTCGCCCCTCTGCTGCTCGGCACAGCCGTCGGTCGCTGCGGAGCCTGATCGATCGCGCCGCCGTGCGCGGGATGCCCCCCGCTCGGACGGAACCGGGAGCTCTGGGGAGGGTACGGCCCGCTCGCCCCGAAACCTCGTCCGGGGGCACCCCCAGCCGTACCGTCGCCGCTGCTTCTCACGCCGACCTCCGTCCTTGACCTGCCTCCTCGAAGGTAGGCAGTCACCAAGGGTGCGTCAACGATCGCCACACTCGGCACGCCGAGTGATAATCACCCTAAGAGTGGTTTCCCGTACCTCGCCGCGGGGAAAGGCTAGCCGAATGCCCTCGGCGCGAGCCCCGGCGGCCGACCGGGCCGACGGCCGCCGGCCTCCCTCACTGGTTGCTGGTTCCGAAGTCCTCCGGCGAGATCTGGTCGAGGAACTCGCGGAACTTCTCCACCTCGTCCTCCTGCTCGTCCGGGATGGCGATCCCGGCGTCGTCGAGCACCGTGTCACTGCCGTAGATCGGCGTACCCGTGCGCAGGGCCAGCGCTATGGCGTCGGAGGGGCGGGCACTCACCTCGACCCCGCTGGCGAACACCAGCTCCGCGTAGAAGACGCCTTCGCGCAGATCGGTGATGCGTACTTCCGTGAGCTCCTGTCCGACGGCTTCCAGCACGTCCTTGAACAGGTCGTGGGTCAGCGGCCGTGCGGGTGCCATGCCCTGCTGCGCGAAGGCGATGGCCGTCGCCTCCCCCGGTCCGATCCAGATGGGGAGGTAGCGGTCGCCACCCACTTCACGCAACAGCACGATCGGTTGGTTGGAGGGCATCTCGACCCGGACACCTACGACATCGAGCTCGTTCACACAGCAACCCTAGGCCGTGCCCGGGACGTTTGGGTAGTCGGGCAGGGAACGGGTGGCCGATCCGGGCTCCCGCACCGCTCCGTCTCAGGGCAGCCGTATCCCGAGCGCCGCCTGCACCAGCGCCGCGTGCAGCTTCACCGTGAGCCCCGCCAGCTCCTTCGTACGCGCCTGCGCGTGTGCCCTGGTCTGCGGGTTCCGGTGGCGCTTCAGCGGGGCGACCACCTGGTCCACCAGACCGGCCTCACGGTCGGCGGCGGCCTTCATCGCCCTCAGATGACGCGGCTCGATCCCGAACCGCCCCAGCTCGGTGATGAGCCCGGCGACGGTGACCGACTCGGCGTCGTACAGGCCGTCCTCGACCGGGGCGAGCAACCCGTACGACTCCCACTCGGCGAGCGTCCGCTCCTCGATTCCGGCCGCCGCCAGCAGCCGGCCGCGCCCGATACGCGCCGCCGTGGCCCCCTCGGCGGCGGACTCCTGAGCGGTGTCCCCGTCCCCCGGACGGCCCAGCACCGGCAGCTGGACGGCCTCGCCGCGCTCCATGGCGTCGAGGTGCTCGCGGATCACCTTGAGCGGCAGGTAGTGATCGCGCTGCATGCGCAGCACATGGCCGAGGCGCTCGACGTCCCCGGCACTGAACTTGCGGTACCCCGACGGGGTCCGCTGCGGCTCGATCAGCCCCTCCGACTCCAGGAAGCGGATCTTGGAGATGGTGACCTCGGGGAACTCCTCGCGCAGCACGCTCAGCACCGTGCCGATGCTCATCAGTCCGGTGCCCGCGGCGGCGGCGCCGTCGCCGGCACCGCCGCTCGGTGTCTGAACCATGAACCTTCCCTGGGGTCCCCCGGACGGATCCGGGGTGGTCAGTAGCCCCGCTGGCTCGCGTAGAAGACCAGCCGGTACTTGCCGATCTGCACCTCGTCGCCGTTGGACAGGGCGACCTGGTCGATCCGCTCCCGGTTGACGTACGTGCCGTTCAGGCTGCCCACGTCGGCCACCGTGAAGGAGCCGTCCGGGCCGCGCCGGAACTCCACGTGCCGGCGGGAGACCGTCACGTCGTCCAGGAAGATGTCGCTCTGCGGGTGACGCCCGGCCGTGGTCAGGTCGCCGTCCAGCAGGAAGCGGCTGCCCGAGTTCGGTCCGCGGCGCACGACCAGGAGCGCGGAGCCCATCGGCAGCGCGTCGACGGCCGCCTGCGCCTCGGGAGAGAGCATCGGCGTCGGCGTCTGGCCGGTGGCCTCGGCGTCGTAGGCCTCGAGACCGGAGATCGAGATCGTGGACGTCGTCTCCGAGGGGCGCTCCGGGGTGACTCCGGGCCTCAGCGGCGCGCCGCAGTTGGAGCAGAAGCGGCTGTTCTCCGCGTTGCGGTTGCCGCACCTCGTACACACCAGGGCCGACATGGACGGATCCTCCTGCCGCGGCTGCCCCCCGGGGGCGTGGGACGCGTACGGGTCGGAGAACCCTCCACCCGTACCTGAGGTCGACGGTTGCCCGAAACCTATGCCGCCCGACTGTGCGGGGTCAACGGACGGCGCACCCTGACCCACCTGGTCCCGGTACAGCGGACGCTGACCTTCCGCCTCAGGCTGTGCGCGATGACGAGCGGTCGCGTTGTCGCTGCCCTCTCGCCGCGCGCTCTTGCCGAACAACTTCGCAAACAACTTCACGGGCGATTCCCCTTGACCGAAACAGACCCGCCCGTGGGGCAGGACGAACCCTGACTGAACACATTGGCCGACCCGGACATCTTCACAACGTCCGCCTCCGCCAGACAGTTTCCACCACGCACCACCCATTCGGTGCGCCGACCCCCCGCAACCTCATGCCCTCGCCGGACGCCTCGCATGCACCTCCGGTTCACTGGGAGGACGACCGAGCGTAGTCAGGCCGCTTCACCACCCGCAAGGCATCCACGACGATCTTGGTCGACCGCTCCACGGTAACGGTGGCCTGTTCCTTCTCGAGAGTCTGCACCACGCCTCCGGGGATGTTGAGCGCCGGCTCGAGGTCCTGCGGCTTGCCGATGACCTTGAAACGATAGGGCGTGGTGATCTTGTTCCCGTCCACGCCGACACCGTTACCGGAGTCCGTCAGGTAGGTGCCCGCCACCACCCGCACATCGTTCACCTGGATCGCCTCGGCACCGGCCGCGCGCAGCTCCTGGATGGCGTCGAGCAGCATGTCCGCCTCGACCGTCCCCTTCGTGTCCTCGATGGTCATCGTGATCCCGGGCCCCTGCGCGGCCACGGTGCCCGCCAGCACGCCGAGTTGCCGTTCCTTCTCGATCGTCTGCTTGCGGGCCTCCTCGGCCTGGTCGGAGCTGTTCTCCAGCTCGTCGCGCTGCTTCTCGAGTCCCTGCTTCTCGTCCTCAAGACGCTCTGTGCGGTCGTCCAGTTCATCGAGGATGCGCACAAGATCTTCCTGACGTGCCCCGCGCAGCGCGCTGTCGCTGTCGCTGTTCGACGCCACCTGGACGGCCAGGCCGAAACCGAGGCCGAACAGCAGCAGGGCGACGATGAGTTGGGCCCGGGTCACCCGCGGCGGCCACAGCCCCTTCACCAGCCGCTGCCGGCCGGTCAGGCCGGGCGGGGGCTTCGGAACGGCCCCCTCCGCGGGTGCGGACGCCTGCGTGGGCACTCCGGCGGGTACCTCCGCCGGAAGTTCCCTGCGCAGGCCGGCCGCGGGCGAGGCGTCCGGAGCGGGCCTCGGCGGGGACACCGCCGGGCGTGTCGTCTCGTTGTGCTCGTGCTCACTCATCGGCCTCACGCCCGGAACACATGCCGGCGGATCGCCGCGGCGTTGGAGAAGATGCGGATGCCGAGGACCACCACGACGCCCGTCGACAGCTGGGCGCCCACGCCGAGCTTGTCGCCGAGGAACACGATCAGGGCGGCGACGACGACGTTCGACAGGAACGACACCACGAACACCTTGTCGTCGAAGATGCCGTCGAGCATGGCCCGCAGCCCTCCGAACACGGCGTCGAGCGCCGCGACGACGGCGATCGGCAGGTAAGGCTCGACGACCGCCGGAACCTCGGGCCGGACCAACAGTCCGGCCACGACTCCCACGACGAGGCCCAGTACGGCGATCACGATGTGCCCTTCTCGGTTATCGGCTGTGCGGTACGTACGATCACACTCGGTGCGGCGGGCAGCCGGACGTCGTCCTCCACGGAGATGGCCGTCCGGATCCCGTAGTTCTCTTGCAGGGCATGCAGATACAGCCCGTCAGCGCTGTTCTGGAACCGGTCGCTCAGTTTCCCGCCGTCCCCCACCGCGAGCACCGTGTACGGCGGCACCAGCGGCCTGTTGTCGACCAGTATCGCGTCTCCCGCGGCCCTGATCGCCGACAGGGCGGTCAGCCGCTGCCCGTTGATGGAGACGGCCTCGGCGCCGGACTCCCACAGACCGTTGACCACACGCTGCATGTCGCGGTCGCGGACCCGCCCGGTGTCGGAGAAGCCGGTGGTCGCCCGCGGGCCGCCGTCGCCGCCCGTACTCGCGTCCTTGGCGTCGTTCACCACGAGCCGCACGCCGGGCCCGTGCACCGCGACGGCGCCGGACAGGATGCCCACCAGCGCGGACCGGTCGCCCCCGCTGTCCCGGAGCGCCTCGCGCTGTCGCGCGCTCACGTCCGCACGCAGTTCGTCGACGCTGTCCTCGAGCTCGTCCGCGGCCTCGGTCTCCTGGTCGATCCGGTCGATCAGTTCCTCGCGCTCCTTGGCGACGACGGGAGCCTCGACCCGGGCCTGCGCGGCCCCGACCGTCACGATCAGGGCGGCGAACACCAGGCCGACGGCGAGCCCCAGCTTCGCCCTGAGGGTCTTCGGCATGCCGCCCTCGCCGGCGGTCTTCCTCCGCGCCGCGGCCTCGGCGTATCCGTCGTCGAGGCTGTGGTCCATGACGTTGGTGAGCAACGACATGGAGGCGTCCGGGCGCGCGGGCCGCGCGGGTGTGCTCCGAACGGGGGGTTGCTGCGGCATGCCGCACATCGTCGCACGCCGCGACCACTACCTCCGAACGGACCTACCGGCGTGCCGGACAGGCCCCGTTGGGGACACTTGTCCGGCACGCACGCGTACCGCTCGTTCTACCGCTCGCGCCGGCCGCTCACCGGCCCGCGCTGTCCACGACCGCGGACCACTCGTCGAGCAGGGCCTGTGCGGAGGCGTCGTCGGGGCCCTCGGCCCACAGATGGGTGACCGCCTCGGCCGGGTCGGGCAGCACCATCACCCAGCGGCCGTCGGTCTCCACCACCCGCACGCCGTCGGTGGTGTCCACGAACCGGTCTCCGGCCGCCTCCACGACCCGCCGCATCACCAGGCCCTTGACGGCCCACGGGGTCGCCAGGTCCCGCTTGAGCACATGTGCCCGCGGGATGCGCGCGTCGATCTGGCTGAGCGTGAGCTGGGTGCGCGCCACCAGCCCGATGAGCCGCACGAAGGCCGCGGTGCCGTCGTAGACACTGCTGAACTCCGGGACGATGAAGCCGCCCTTGCCGTCACCGCCGAAGATCGTCCCTTCCTCGCCGCCCACGCGTGTGAGGTCGTCGGGCGAGGTGGTCGTCCACTCGACCTGCGTGCCGTGGTAGGCCGCGACCTGCTCGGCGATCCTGGTGGTGGTCACCGGGAGCGCCACCCGGCCGCTGCGCCGCTCGGAGGCGATGAGGTCGAGCATCACGAGGAGCGACCGGTCGTCCTCGATGATCCGCCCCTTCTCGTCGACGAGGGACAGCCGCTCACCGACGGGGTCGAACCGTACGCCGAAGGCGGCACCGGAGGACGCCACGATCTCCCCGAGCCGGACCAGCCCCGAGCGCCGCATGTCGGCCGTCTCGGTCGGCCTGGACTCGTCGAGACCGGGGTTGATGGTCAGCGAGTCGACGCCCAGCTTGCCGAGCAGGCTCGGCAGCACCAGGCCGGCACTGCCGTTGGAGGCGTCGACGACCACCTTGAGTCCGGACTCCGCGATACCGGTGATGTCGACGTTGCGCAGCAGCGAGCCCGTGTACGAGTCGAAGACGCTCGCCGGGAAGTGCAGGTCCCCGATCTCCCCGGGAAACGCGCGCCGGTACTCCTGCCGCGCGAACACCCGGTCCAGCTTCCGCTGGCTGCCCTGGGAGAGGTCGGCGCCCTGTCCGTCGAAGAACATGATGTCGACGGAGTCCGGCACACCGGGCGTGGTCCGGATCATGATGCCGCCCGCACTGCCCCGCGCGGTCTGCTGCCGCGCCACGGGCAGCGGCACGTTCTCCAGGTCCCGTACGTCGATGGCGCTGGCCTGCAGTGCGGAGATGACCGCCCGTTTCAGCGCACGGGCACCACGGGAGTGGTCGCGGGCCGTGGTGACGGTCGAGCCCTTCTTCAGCGTCGTCGCGTACGCGCCGGCCAGCCGCACCGCGAGTTCCGGTGTGATCTCGACGTTCAGGATCCCGGACACGCCCCGGGCCCCGAAGAGGTGCGCCTGTCCTCTGGACTCCCAGATCACCGAGGTGTTGACGAACGCGCCCGCCTCGATGGTCTTGAACGGGTAGACCCGCACATTGCCCTGGACGATCGATTCCTCACCGATCAGGCACTCGTCACCGATGACGGCACCGTCCTCGATCCGTGCCGCGCGCATGATGTCGGTGTTCTTGCCGACGACACAGCCCCGCAGATTGCTGTGCGGTCCGACGTACACGTTGTCGTGGACGACGGCCTTGTGCAGGAAGGCGCCGCTCTTCACGACGACGTTGGACCCCACGACCGTGTGTTCGCGGATCTCCGCGCCGGCCTCGACCTTGGCGTAGTCGCCGATGTAGAGGGGTCCGCGCAGCACGGCGTCGGGGTGCACTTCGGCTCCCTCGGCGACCCAGACGCCGGGGGAGATCTCGAAGCCGTCGATGTCGACGTCGACCTTGCCCTCCAGGACGTCGGCCTGCGCCTTCACATAGCTCTCGTGTGTGCCGACGTCCTCCCAGTAGCCCTCGGCGACATAGCCGTAGACGGGCTTGCCTTCCTTCATCAACTGCGGGAAGACGTCACCGGACCAGTCGACGGGCACATCGGGTTCGACGTAGTCGAAGACCTCGGGCTCCATGACGTAGATGCCGGTGTTCACCGTGTCGGAGAAGACCTGCCCCCAGGTCGGCTTCTCGAGGAAGCGCTCGACCTTGCCTTCCTCGTCCACGATGGTGATGCCGAATTCCAGCGGATTGGGGACGCGGGTCAGGCAGACCGTGACCAGGGCGCCCTTTTCCTTGTGGAAATTGATCAGATCCGTGAGATCGAAGTCGGTGAGGGCATCGCCGGAGATGACGAGGAAAGCGTCGTCCTTCAGTGCCTCCTCGGCGTTCTTCACGCTCCCGGCGGTACCGAGTGGCTTCTCCTCATTGGCATAGGTGAGCTCCATTCCGAGCTCTTCGCCATCGCCGAAGTAGTTCTTGACGAGCGACGCAAGGAACTGGACGGTCACAACGGTTTCGTTGAGCCCATGCTTTTTGAGCAACCGCAGAACATGCTCCATGATCGGCCTGTTGGCCACCGGCAGGAGCGGCTTGGGCATGCTTGAGGTCATGGGGCGAAGGCGGGTGCCTTCACCCCCGGCCATCACGACGGCCTTCATGTCGGAAGCGTCCTCCTCGAAGAGACGACGGTCTAGCCGACTTCACCCACCAGGATTGTCCCGCACTTTTCCACTGCGAGCCATCGCACCACCTTGTGCGTGCCAATCAGCGAGTTCAATCGGCTACGGCGTCCGCACGAACCAGGCGGCGGACTTGAACCACATAGAGCACTCCTGCCCACCAATACAGAGTTGTACCCCATCCGGCGAACGCCCAGCCGAAAATAGCAGCGAGTGACGAGATCCAGCCAGTTCCGTCACTGAGCAGGAGCAGTGGGAAGGCATACATCAGGTTGAAGGTAGCGGCCTTGCCCAGGAAGTTCACCTGCGGCGGCGGATAGCCGTGTCGCCGGAGGATGCCCACCATGACCAGGAGAACCAGCTCACGCGCCAGCAGAACGACGGTCAGCCAGAGCGGCAGGATCTCGCGCCAGGTGAGGCCGACCAGCGTCGAGAGAATGTAGAGCCGGTCGGCGGCGGGGTCGAGCAGCCGGCCGAGGCTGCTGATCTGGTTCCACCGTCGCGCCAGCTTGCCGTCCAGGTAGTCGCTGACGCCGCTGAAGGCCAGCACCAAGAGGGCCCAGCCGTCGCTCTTCGGGCCGCCGAACTCCGGCCTGAGGATCAGCCACAGGAACAGCGGTACGCCAACGAGCCGTGCCATGCTGAGCATGTTCGGGATGGTGAGGACGCGGTCTGTCTGGACCCGCGTCTCCTGGACCTCCACCCGGGATCCTCCTGTGGGAAACGTGTCGGTGATGCCCCGACCTTACCTCAACGCAAAAAAGCTCTGGCTCTTGGGCTGTACGCCCAAGAGCCAGAGCTCTAAAAGGAGTTCGGCGGCGTCCTACTCTCCCACAGGGTCCCCCCTGCAGTACCATCGGCGCTGTAAGGCTTAGCTTCCGGGTTCGGAATGTAACCGGGCGTTT
>NZ_JBVJKE010000024.1:0-106427 GCF_055585405.1 Streptomyces sp. NPDC053426
CACGATCCACGGCCGCGACTGACGTTTCCCCACGACCCAACCAACGAGCAGACAGGCCGATGGTTATTTGATCAACAACTTCTGTTAGGACCTCTAAGTCGTGACCGGTCTGATCTGTGCCCAGGTGTGACACAGTGGCCGCACGAGGGCGGCGAGTTCGCACGGGAGTGGACGGCATGCTGGAGCTGAACAAGGGCGGGAACACCACTCTGAGCCCTGGGCCGGTGACAGTGACACTTTCCGTCGAGGGCGACACGGTCGACCTCAGCGCCCTTTTGGTCACCGCGGAAGGCAGGGTCAGGTCCGATGACGATCTTGTCTTCTACAACCAGCCCTCCGCCGAATCCGGGGCCGTGCGCCACCTGGCTGCCGACGCCGGCAGTCCCGAGCGGATCGAAGTGGACCCCGCCGCCCTGCCCGCAGAGGTAGACCGTGTCGTGCTGGTCGCCAGCTGCGACCCCGACGATGCGACGCGCACGTTCCGGGACGTCAAGAATGTACAGGTCAGCGCCATACAAGCCGATGGGAAAGTGGTCCTCTTCCGCCCGCCGGCCCTCACCGACGGCGAACGCGCAGTCCTGCTGACCGAGATCTACCGCCGCGGCCCGGCCTGGAAGCTGCGGGCCATTGGCCAAGGCTACGCTGACGGACTGGCCGGCCTCGCCACCGACTTCGGCATCGAGGTCGCCGAGGACGAGACGCCCGAGCCGCCGACGGAACATCCCACGCCCTCCGCCGCTCCAGCTCCTGCCCCAACTGCGACCTCGCCCACGCCCCCTGCGAACTTCTTCAAGCCGCCACTGGGGCGCATCAGTCTCGACAAGGGCAGCCAGGTCTCTCTCAGCCTGGACAAGGCCGACCGCGAACTGGTCGTCACGGCGGCACTGGAGTGGGACGGCGGAAACGAGCGGCGCCGTAGGCAGGGCGCCGATCTGGACTTGTACGCCCTGTTTGTTCCCGCCGGCAAGGCGCTGCGCGGCACCAAGGCACCTGGGACCCTGGTCAGATCCGGCCACGTACCCCAGGGCGAGCCGCTGCGGGCCGGCGGCACGGCGGCCTCCACCGCACCAGAGGCCGCGAACGCGAAGAAGGGCAAGAAGGCCGACGTCGTCTACTACCGGCGGCTGGGCTCACTCACCGGCCGTCCCTACATCCGTCTCGACGGCGACTCCCGCGTCCCCGGCCGTGAGGCCGTGCAGATCGTGCGCCCCGACCAGCAGGGCTATGTCCTGCTGTGCGCGTATTCAGCGCTCAGCAACGGTTTCGGATCCTTCCGCAGCTTCGGGGCCAAGGTCGTTGTCGACGACGGCTGCGGCTCGACCGTCACCGTCCCGCTCTACGAGAGCACCAGGACTCGTTACTGGGTGGCAATCGCGCTCGTCGACTTCACCACCGCCGACGGAGCGGCCATCCACCACGTCGAGGCGTACAGCGCTCGTATGACCGAGCGCCGACCGGTCCTGCACACGGACGGCACCATCGAAATGAACGCGGGGCCGGTGGAGTTCAAGCGCCGCTAGGCATACCTGGCTGCGGCCCGGGCGAGTGTGACCGTGGGCGTGGTCTTGTCTTCGCCGGGCCGGCTTTCTGTATTTATGTCGAAGGAAGACGGGCGTTATCACGTCCGGTCATTTCCGGTCAGAATTGGTCAGGAATGATGGCTACCCAGTAGTCACACAGCCCAGCCTCTGCAATTTGTCACCGCCACAAGATTCGAACTTTGCGCGATGAACCGTTTATATGGCGCGAGGCGTGATGGAAGCACTACCGTCCGTTGACGCGAGGAAACCCCGGGCAGGCTCGCTACCAACTCCGGGGTCCCTCATCGACGAGACCAAGAAAGGCAGGTAAGTGCTCAGTGCTTGACCCGTTTTCGGTTGCCGTTCTCATCCGGGCGGCAACTCGCGACGACGCTAGCATTCCGCGTCTTCCCCGGACTGAAACCCGTAGTGCCAGTGCCTGGGCTGTCACGGTGCAGGCGAGCGTGTTCCTGGCGGTCCTTGTACTGCCTGTGGTTCTGATCCGCGGCTGGTGGGCTGCGCCGGCTACCACCGCGTTGGTGGCAGGTCTGATGGTGGCGATGCGCCAGTCGCGTTGCCACTACCAGCGTGTTCGGCTGAGCTGAGCCGTTTTGGGGCGTGGCGGTGGGCCTGAGGGCGTGCCGCCGCGTGTTCAGGCGTCAGCCGCCACTGCGGCATTGGGAATAGCGAGTTCCTCTTCCGGGTGCGCAAGAGTCCGCGCACCCGGGAGAGAAACCGCCACAGCACGTGGGAGGAACGATGGCGGGCACCACTTCCCGCTATGACATCTGCCGTTACTGCCAGGAACGCTTCCCCCAAGCGGGCGGCCCTGGGCGGAAGAAGGAGTACTGCAGCGTCGACTGCCGGCGCAAAGCCCAGCGTGAACGGGACGGCCGCCTGGGACAGCAGCAGGCTCGCAGTGCGCTGCCGCTGGGTCGGCGGATCGCGGAGGATCTGCAGGCGTTGTCGGCGGCCTTGCTGGAGGCCGAGTACGACGGGCGTTCTTTGACGGAGCTGCTGCGCTGTGCGGGCGATGTGGCCCGTGAGGTGGAGTACTACATGACTGCAGCCGTGCAGGATGCCCGCAATACGGGGGCGAGTTGGGACCAGGTGGCCGAGGCCGCCCAAGTCAGTGCGACGACTGCCCGGACGCGGTGGTCGGAGGGTCGGGTCAAGGAGCGTCTGCAACGGCGTTCCACTCAGCGTGCTGCGGTGCGGCAGCCGGTTGCACCGCCGGTGGAAGGGCTGGACTCGGTGGGGGAACAGCCGCTGTCGCAGGCGGCTGAGCGGGCGTCGGCCAAGCTGGCCTCGGCGCTGTCGCATCTGCACCGGGCCAGTGACCTGACGATCAGAGAGGTGGCCGAGCACCTGTCGCTGTCGCCGTCTTATGTTTCGCGCATCCTTTCGGGCGAGCGCACACCGTCCTGGCCGACGACGTGCTCGCTGGTACAGCTCTGCGGTGGGGATCCGGCTGAGCTGAGCGTGTTGTTCGAAAGTGCCCATGGGCTGGTGCCGCCGGGACGGCATGCGATCCCTGATGCGGTGGCGCGTCTGCAGGCGGCGCTGCAAGGGCTGCATCTTGCTGCCGGGCGCCCGAAGTTGGGGGTGATCCGCAAGGCTTCGCGCGGAGCGCTGAGCAGCCAGGCGATCAGCGAGATCCTGGCGGGCGAGATGATCCCGGGCTGGGAGCAGACATCGGCGCTGGTGACCGCTCTGGGCGGCTGGCCTGCGGATGTGCGGCCGCTGTGGGAGGCCGTCCACTACACGTTCTTGCTCTGTCTGGATCCCGAGGAAGGGCCCCGGCAGCTTCCTGTTGCCTATCCCGAGTCCACATAAGGCCTCCTGTCCGGGAAATGAGGTGCCATGTCCGTGACGTTACGCCGCCGCAGTGGCCTGCCGGTGCGGGCGTTGTGTCCGCAGCAAGGACCGGAGGATCGTCCGCAGCCAGGGATCGAGGTGGTCCTGCCGCTGGAGTACACGGCGTTTTGCCTGCTGCACCAGGAGGGTTATCTGCGTTACGCGCGCGAGCGGGTGCGGGATGCCTGGATGAGCCGGCAGATCGTGGAGGTGGCTTTGGGTAATCTCGCCACGATCTGGCCGACGGTCATCAGCAGTCCCCGGCCGGCGGCAGTGGCCTGGCGGTTGCTGGACGCGTTGATTTCCTCCGCGCTGCGAGACCGCAGGGTCCAGGCCGCGCAGCCGGCGGATGCCGTGTACCAGCTGTTGCCGCCGGCTCAGGCGGATGCGGTGATCTTGTGCTGCAGGCTGCGCTTGAGTGAGGCACAGGCTGCCGACTTGATGGGCGTCGAGGCGCCGGCCGTCGCCTCTCAGTTGCGGATGGCGCAGCGGGCCCTGCCCGGTGAGTTGACTGCGGCGCCCGCTGGGGCCACGGGGGTGCGGTCACCGGCGGGCAGCGTGCGCCGGTGACAGAGGCCGGAGGGGCCTTGCTGTAGCGCACTTCGGGCCACTGGCGAGTGATTCTGGGCAGAACCTCCCCCTGCTGGGTACGGTCTTCCTACCATGGGCTGCCTGCGGCATGCAGCGTGCTGCAGGTGCCAGGACGGGGTGGGGTGCCGCATTGGAGCTCGGGCGGATGCCGCAGCGGGACGCCCTTGACGTCGCGTCGCCGAACAGAGCCCGGATGAGCAACTACCTGTTGGGCGGCAAAGATCATTACGGCGCCGACCGGGAGGCGTGCGAGCGGCTGCTGGAGGTTGTGCCCTCCGCGCGGACTGTGGCTGTGGCCGCGCACCAGTTCCTGCTGCGGGTCACCAGCCACCTGGCGCGGGAGCGCGGGGTACGTCAGTTCGTTGTCTTCGGTGTCGGGCTGCCTACCGCGGTGGGAGTGCACCAGGTTGCCCAGAGCATCGATGCGCGTGCACGTGTCGTCTATGCCGACGACGACCCGCTGGCCCTCGTGCATTGCCGCGCGTTGTGGGAAGACTGGCGGCGCACTGCGGTCCAGCGGGCCGGCCCGCTGGAGGCAGGGGATCTGCTGCTCGATCCCGAGGTGCGCAGAGTGATCGACATGAGGTTGCCGGTGGCGGTGACGTTCGTGTCCGCGTTGCACTCGGTTCCCGGGCCTGTCGCTGCTGCTGGGGTGCTGGAGGAAGTGGCCGGCCTGCTGCCCTCGGGGAGTTTTCTTGTGGCCAGCCACCTGGTCAGCGAGGAGGCGCAGGTACGCCGGCGCGCTGAGGCTGTCCTTCAGCAGGCGGTCGGCGGGCCGGGCGGACAGGTGTGGGCGCGCAGTGAGGTGGTGTCGTTGTTCGGTTCGCTGCGGCTGCTCATGCCGGGGCTGGTCGATGTCTCGCGGTGGCGGCCGGGCAGTGACCGTGTGGTTGCTGCCGGCAGTTCGGCGTGGTCCGAGTACGGTGCCGTGGCCGTGGTGGCCTGACGTATCAGGGCTGCGGGTGTTGCGGGTCAGCCGAGGGTGTATTCGAGGAGGTCGCGGCTGTCCTGCGGTGACAGGGCGGCGTGGGCCAGGTTGTCCAGAACACTGCGGTAGTGCTGGGTCTCCTCGGGCTTGTCGAGGTATTCGGCGTCGCGCAGCTGCTCGAGGTAGACGATGTCGGGAAGAGCGGGGAGATCGAATCGCAGGTGGGTTATCGGGAAGCCGCCCGCGATGCAGCCGGGGCGGTTGAACGGGGCGATCTGGATCGTGATGTGCTCGAGTTGCGACATCTTGATCAGGTGCTGGAGTTGTTCACGCATGACCTGCTCGCCGCCCATGGGCCGGCGTAGTACGGCTTCGTCCAGGACGGCCCACAGGCGGGGGGCGTCCTGGCGGGCGAGTACGTCCTGGCGGATGCTGCGCAGCTCCACTCGTTCGTCGACTTCCTCCTGTGACGCCAGCGGGTAGGCCTGGCGTACGACGGCCTCGGTGTAGGTGGCCGTCTGCAGCAGTCCGGGCACCAGTTGGACCTCGTAGGTACGGATGATGGAGGCGGCTTCCTGGAGGCCGATGAGCTTGCCGGCCCAGTCCGGCAGGACACCGTCGAAGCGGTGCCACCAGCCGGGCTGGCGGGAGATGCGCACCATCTCCTCGAAGTGGGCAAGCACTTGGGGGTCCTCGACGCCGTAGAAGCCGAGCAGGTCGGTCACGTCGTTGTGCTTGCAGGTGACCTGCGCGCGTTCCATCCGGGAGATCTTGGCCTCCGAGCCGCGGATGAACCGGCCGGCCGTCTCCGCGTGGATCCCTGCGTCCTTGCGGAGGGTGCGCAGGAGGTGCCCCAGGACCAGGCGCACGGCTATCGGGCTGCGCGCGGAGACGGCGAGGTAGTACTCGAGCGTGGGTACATCGACCGGACGGGCAAAGGCGGGCATGGGGTCTCCTGAAGGACAGACGACGAGCGTCAGTCTTGCAGGATGCCACCCGGCGGTGGGGGCCAATTAGCCTGTTCCTGGCTGGCGTTACGTGGCGATCAGGTCGAACTCGCCATCCTTCACCCCCGCGATGAAGGCGGCGATCTCGGCTTGCGTGTACACCAGCGCAGGGCCATGCGGGTCCCGGGAGTTGCGTACCGCCACGTCACCTCCGGCCAGCAGCGCCACTTCGACGCAGTTGCCGTCTGCGGTGCTGTGACGGCTCTTCAGCCATGTCACGCCGCGCAGTAAACCTGCTGAGACACCGTTGATGATCTGCGTCATGCCCACCCTCTTCCAAAATCTGTCCGACCTTTCCCGTTCCTGATCGGCGCTTCCTCCTTGCCGAAGACATGCTTTCCCCGGACTTCTCGTTTGGATGCAAGTCACCGATGCAATTGCATCTGGGGCGGGAAGGCGAGGATACTGACCATTCGGGGCAGGGTTCCGCGGCCCCTGAACTGGACGTCTTCCGGGGGGATGAACAGTGGCAGCACACGCGGCGACAGTAGTACGCCGGTCCTCAGCATTCGAAAACATGCTCCCATCCGCGGAACAAAGCACCGGTAGAGGCGCGGCGCCGACGTCACCCGTCCCACTGGATTGGGGACTTGCAGTGGGTATCAGCACCGCCGACTTCGCCGCCCGTGCGTTCACCTGCAACCCGGGAAGTCTGAAAAAAATCCGGCGTTTCATCCGCGAGACCATCAGCACCTGGGGTCTGACCGTCCTCGCCGACGACCTGACCACTGCGGTTAATGAGCTCACCACCAACGCCGTGCAGCACGCGCTTGTTGCACCGGAGGGGGCACGCGGCAGGGCCTGGCTGGGGATGGCCCGCACGGGCAACACAGTGGTGTGCGCCGTGGCCGATCCCAGTCCCACTCCCCCATCGCGTCATCACCCTGTCTGTTTGGCAGACGCAGGCCGGGGGCTGGCTGTCGTGGACGCTCTTGCCGACCAGTGGGGCTATGCCACAAGTGCCTCCGGCGGGAAGACCGTTTGGGTCCGCATCGCCGCTCCTAGCCGTTGACACGCCGCTCGTCGTAATTCCACGGCCGTCCGCCGCAAGTAGGGAGGACTCTGGCCCTTCTCTGCACTGGATTTGACGTGGCCGGAGCCGGCCGGGCGTGTCCTGGCACTCATCCGCAGACAGCAGACCCGCCGGCGCGACCACCGGATTCGAGTCATCCTCCCCCGTGTTCCCGTTTCGCCTGGCGTCTTCGGCGCCAGCTCAACCCATGCGTGACGAGGAACCGGTGTGCGCTTGCCGCAACCGGAAGCAGGTAGGTCTCGGCCAAGCGCTTTCACGCATGCCACGTACATGACTGAATGTGTCTATGGTGTGACCGCTCGTGCGTTGTGGGTGGGGTTCATGGGGCCGAAGGCGCCCTGTGAAGTGCTCTGGGGAGGGCGCGTGCGGTGGTCTCAGGGTGGACTTGTTCGTGCGGTCAGACATAGTCGGCATCGGCTGATAACGGTGGGCGCGCTCGTTCTCGCGCTGGCTGCGGGGGCCGTGTCGGCCGAGGCAGTACCACCAGAGCCTCAGCCTTCCAAATCCACCACTTCTGCGAACGTAACCCCCTCTCAAGGCACGGCCGAGTCCAAGCCCACACAAGCGGACGTGAGCGATGCTGCTGAGCCCACCACGGGCAACGCCGTCTATGCCTACGACGCGGCAGGCCGCCTGGTCGGCGTGACCGATCCCAGCGGCGAGACCGCCCGGTACCGCTACGACAAGGCCGGTAACCGGCTCGGCATCGACCGGTATGCCTCCAGCACCCTGTCGGTGCTGTCGGTCGTGCCCGTGCGTGCCGCACCGGGCGCGAAGATCACCCTGTCCGGTACGGGCTTCTCCCCCACCGCCTCGAGCAACACTGTCACTGTCGGCGGCAAGGCGGCCGCCATCGACTCCGCCTCGGCCACCCGCCTTGCCGTCACCGTTCCTGCGGACGCGGCCAGCGGGAAGATCGCCGTCACCATGGGCGGCACCACCGCCCAGTCTTCGGAGTCGTTCACCGTAGCTTCGCCTGGGCCCGTCATCACTGCGGTGGAGCCGTCCTCGGGTGCGCCCGGTACCGATGTCACTCTGTCCGGGAGCGGGTTCGCGCAGACAGCGACCGACAATGTGGTGCGCTTCAACGGCCTGGTGGCCGAGGTGAAGGAGCGTACCGCCACGTCGCTGACCGTCGTGGTACCGCCGCATGCCCGTACCGGGCGGGTGGAACTGGACACCCCGGACGGCTCGATCACCGCGCCGGGCGACTTCACCGTTGCCGAGGCCGGCGAGGAAGCTCTGTACGACACGACGATGCGCGCCTCGATCGGCGATCCTGACCCCTCGCAGGTGGCGGTCGTGACCGCGGAGCACAAGGCGCGGATTCTTTTCGATGCCGAGCGGGGCGATACGGTCGGCTTCGGTCTGCAGGGTGCGTCGTTCACGTCGTCGGCGGGCATCAGCGTCATCTCGCCGCAGGGGACGACCGTGGCGTCCAGCAGCTTCTCGGGGGTGTCGGCGGACTGGGAGGTCCCGGGTCTGCCGGAGTCGGGGACCTATCAGCTGGTGATCGATCCGCGCGCCGACGACACCGGCTCGGTGGCCGTGATGCTGTCCACGCCCGCGGGCGGGTCGTTGGCCTTCGACGGGCCGACGGTGACAACTGCACTGTCGCGGATGGGGCAGGACGGCAGCTGGACCTTCACTGCGGCCAAGGGTGAGTCGCTGAGTGTGGGCGTGGACGCCACGGCGGTGGGCGGCTACCTGCGCTGCTACGTGTACCGGCCGGACGGCACGCAAGGGGATTACCTGCCCGTCCCGGATGGGGACAGCAACTCGCTGGACATCGACTCCCTGCCGCAGTCCGGCCAGTACACGCTGCGGTGTGATCCCGACTCCGGCGGCACCGGCACGGTGAAGGTCACCGTCTCCCACTACGCTGCGGGCGGCACACTCGACGCGACCGCTGGGGCGGCGTCGGTGGATATCGCCCGGCCGGGGCAGGACGGCGTGGCGACCTTCACCGCCCAGCCCGGGGACTTCGTCAGCCTGGCCGCGGCCGGCACCACGATTTCGCCGTATGCGGTCATCACGGTCACCGGGCCGGACGGCGGCTACGTCACCAGCCTCACCTCGGCACCTGGCCGCGACGCCGACTGGGACAGCGCCGCCCTGACGGCGGCGGGCACCTACACGGTGCGGGTGGCGGCCAGGAGGCTGGAGACCGGCACGGTGTCCCTGACTCTGTCCAGACCGGCCGATGTGGGTGGGCTGGCCCGAGGCGGGGCTGCGGTGAAGGCGACGGTGGCCCGACCGGGGCAGAACATTCACGCCTCGTTCTCCGCGCAGGCGGGCGACGATCTGTCGCTGGAGGTCGGGGCTAACACGTTCACCAACAGTCTGTGGGCCGATGTTCTGGCCCCCTCGGGGACTGCGGTGGTCAGCTTCCGTCTGATCTCGGCCGGCGCCTCCGGGACCATTGCGCTGACCGACCTGGCGGAGAGCGGCACCTATCGGGTGCGGCTCAATCCGCTCAACGCGGCCACCGGCTCCCTCACCCTCAGCTTGAAAACGGCGGCGGCCACGGCCGCGTCCGATCGGATGTTCACCACCGAGATACCGCGTGTGCCGGTGGGCACCGCCTGCCGGCTGGAGCGTCTGGCACGAGGCGTCTTCTCTTTGCCGGACTGGCTGGTGGTCCGTGCCGACAAGTGCGACGCGCTGAAGGCACAGGCCACGGACAAGGCGGCCAAGGCCAAGAAGGCAGCCGGTGTGGTGCCCAAGGGGCCGGATGCCTGGCAGCCTTCGGCCGCCAACCTCAAGGGCCGCGACTGGATCACCGGCCGGGGTGCGGCACCGAAGGCGCCTGCCAGGCTGCGTGCCCCGCCCGGTGAGACGGTCCTGACCGGGCATGTGCTGAAGCTGGACGGCAAGCCGCTGGCCAAAGTCACCGTCCGTGTCGGCGCGAAGCGGGCACAAACCGATAGCCGGGGACGTTTCCTGCTGGCCGGCATCAGCCCGCAGGCCACCACCTTGATCGTGGACGGCGCGAGCGCCAACACCGCAAAGCGCAGCTACGGCCGCTATGACATCCGGATCCGCCCGGTGGCGGGCCGGAGCACCGATCTGGGCTTCCCCGTCTGGATGAGCCCGCTGGACACCAAGCACACCGTCAGCTTCGACGCGCCGGCCAAGGCGGACGTCACCTTGACCACTCCGCAGATCCCGGGGCTGGAGGTGCGCATCCCCAAGGGCTCGGTGGTGCGCGACGAACACGGCAAGCCGGTCACGGAGCTGGGCATCACCGCCATTCCCGTCGACCGTCCGCCCTTCCCGCTGCCCAAGAACAGCGCCGTGCCGATCTACTTCACCGTCCAGCCGGGCGGCACGTACCTGTTCCCCGAGGGCGCGCAGATCGTCTACCCGAACTACACCGACGAGGCCCCCGGTACCCGCGTCGACTTCCTGGCCTATGACCCGGAGCGCAAGGGCTGGCACACCTACGGTCACGGCACCGTCACCCGGGACGGCAAGCAGGTCGTGCCCGACCGCAAGACCCGGGTGTGGGCCTTCCACGGTGCCATGCTCAGCGTCTCCGACGTGATCCCGTTCGACATCTCGGCCATCGCGGACCTGTTCGACTGGTTCTCCGGCGACCCGGTCGATCTGCAGACCGGTCTGCTCACCGACGCCCGCACCGACCTGGGCGTGGCCGACCCGCTCGGTCCGGCGGAGGTCACCCGTACCTACTGGCAGGGGGACAGCCGCTCCCGCGCCTTCGGGCTCGGACGTGATCTGTCCTACAACATGTACCTGCACTCCAAACGCCTGTACTCCGAGGTGGACTTGTATCTCCCGGGCGGAAAGAAGGTCCACTTCGTGCGGACCTCGCCCGGCACCGGCTACGGGGATGCGGTCTTCGAGCCGGAAGGCACTCCCACGGCTCTGAACGGAGCCAAGATCACGCAGGAGTCGGGAGGCTGGCACCTGCGGCTGCGGGACGGCACCGACTACGTCTTCCCCTGGTACGGCCCGCTGACAGAGATCCGTGATCGCCACGGCAACGCGGTGCGCCTGACCCGATCCAACGGCTCCAAGGGCGACATCACCTCCGTCACCACCCCCGGCGGGCGCTGGATCTCCTTCACCTACGACAGCGCACACCGCATCACCCAGGCCCGGGACAACACCGGCCGCACCACCTCCTACACCTACGACGAGACCGGGCGCCTGAAGACGGTCACCGACCCCGCGGGCAAGGTCAGTTCGTACACGTACGACGGCACCTCCAACCGCATCGCCACCGCCGAGGACGCCCGCGGCATCGTCTACATGACGAACACCTTCGAAGGCGGCCGGGTCAAGAAGCAGACGCTGGCCGAAGGCCAGGAGTATTCCTTCGCCTACACCCAGACCGGCACCGGCCAGATCACCTCCACCGAGGTGACCCAGCCCGGCGGCTCGATACGCAAGGTGGAGTTCGACAGCAGCGGCTTCGGCGTCACCGACACCGAGGCCTACGGGACCTCCCTGGCCCGCAAAACCGTCTACGAGCGCGGCCCCAGCCATCGCATCACCGCCGTCGTCGACCCCTACGGACGCCGCACCGAGCTGTCCTACGACACGAACGGGCACATCACCTCGGCAAAGGAGCTGGCTGGCACCGCCGATGCCCGCACCAGTGGCACCACCATCTTCGACGGCCCTTACGACCAGCCCACCACGTCCGCCGACCCTCTGGGCAACGCCACCACCTTCGGCTATGACGCCGCCGGCGACCTGAAGACGGCCACCGACCCCGAAGGCCGCACCACCTCCTTCACCTTCACCGCGGACGGCCAGGTCAAGACGGTCACCGACAACGCGAACGCCACCACCGAGTACACCTACCGGCACGGCGACCTGACCCAGGTCAAGGACGCGGAGGGCCGCACCACCCGGCAGTTCACCGACGCGGCCGGCCGGCCCAACAGCATGACCGACGAGGCCGGCTCCCAGACCACCATCGCCTACGACGAGCTCAACCAGGTTCGGGAGGTCACGGACCCGCTGGGCCACACCACCGCTTTCGGCTATGACGCCAACGGCAACCTCACCACCCTGACCGATGCCCGCGGCAACACCACCACCTGGGCCTACGACAACGCCGACCGCCCTAAGTCCGCCACCGACCCGCTCGGCGCGCAGGCCCTGTTCGAGTACGACGCGGCCGGATTCCTGAAGACGGCCACCAGCCGTTCCGGCAAGGCCGCAACCGCCGAGTACGACCTGCTCGGACGGCCCAAGACCACCAAGTACGGCGTCAATCCTCTGGGGCAGGCCGAGTCCACCGTCACCTACGACTACGACTCCCGTGATCTGCTCAAGCAGATCACGGACAGCCAGGCGGGCACCCAGTCCTTCACCTACGACGCCTACGACCGCCCGGCCACCAGCACCGGCACCACCGGCACGGTCAGCTACGACTACGACGCCGCCGACCGCCGCACCCTGATGACGGCGGCCGGAATCAGCACCACCTACGTCTACGACAAGTCCAGCATCCTGACCTCCGTCAAGACCGGCACCCAGGACGTCGTCTTCGGCCTGGACGCCGCAGGCCGGGAGAAGACCGCCTCTCTGCCCGGCGGTATCGTCCGCACAACCGGCTACGACACCACCGGCGTCATCAAGTCCATCGCCTACGCCCAAGGCACCAAGGCCATCGGTGACCTGACCTATACACGGGATGTGCGCGCCCTGCAGACGGGGCTGGCCGGCTCCCTGGCGAAGGTGGCGCTGCCCGCTTCGGAGGCGGGCACGGAGTTCGGTAAGGACAACCGGATCTCCAGCTACAACGGCCGCACGTTCACCTACGACACCGACGGCCAGCTCAAGAACGACGGCCTCCGCACCTACACCTGGAACGCCCGCGGCGAACTCACCAACCTGGCCAAGGCAGGAACAGTCTCCTCCTTCGCCTACGACCCGCTCGGCGGCAGGGCGTCGAAGACCATCGGCGGCGCTACCAGCCGGTACCTCACCGACGGCAGTAACCCGCTGGTCGAGCAGGACAGTTCCGGGACGACGCAGGCGACGGTGGCCGCCTCGGGCCTGGACGAGTTCCTCACGCGCACCGAAGCCGGCAAGACACAGATCTACCTCACTGACGCCCTCGGCACCGTGGTCGGCCTGGCCAACACGGACGGCACGGTCGCCACGAGCTACGCCTACGACCCGAACGGCTCCCCCACTGCCTCCGGCACCGCGTCGTCCAACCCCTACACCTTCACCGGCCGGGAAGACGACGGCACCGGACTGCTCTACTACCGCAACCGCTACTACGACCCCCAGACCGGCCGCTTCATCTCCCAAGACCCCATCGGCCATGCCGGCGGCACCAACCTCTACCAGTACGCCCTGTCCTCCCCCACCACCTACACCGACCCCACCGGCAACAACCCCATGATCGCCGGATGCGTCGTCGGCGGCCTCTTCGACGGCGGCATGGACTGGCTCGCCCAGCGCCTGTCCGGCCGCAAAGTCAACTGGGGACAGGTCGGAACCGCTACCGCCACCGGCTGCCTTGGCGGCATGCTCGGCGCAGGACTCGCCGCTAAAACAGGTGCTCGAGCCAGTTGCGCAGTCCGCAACAGCTTCACCGGCGACACTCCTGTCCTGATGGCTGACGGCACCCGTAAGCCCATCAGGGACGTCAAGGTCGGCGACGCTGTCATCGCCACTGACCCCACCACCGGCAAAACCGGGTCACGTAAGGTCACTGCCCTCATCAACGGATACGGCGGCAAACAGCTCGTCGACATCACCGTTGACGCCGACGGACCCGTCGGCGGGGAAAGCAGCACCCTCACCGCCACCGACGGCCACCCCTTCTGGGTCCCGGACCTCCGGCAGTGGATAGACGCCGGTGACCTAAGGACAGGGCAATGGCTGCAGACCAGCGCCGGCACCTGGGTCCAGGTCACTTCCATACGCCACCGCACGCAGTCCATGGCGGTCTACAACCTCACCGTCAACGAGCTGCATACGTACTATGCGCTGGCCGACAATACGGCGCTCCTTGTTCATAACTGCGGACAGGCCAAGCCGGGCTTTTTCGCTAGGATTTTCGGGAAAAAGCCGAACGCTACGGTAGCCGACCTCAAGGGAGTCAATCTTCCCGATATAGGAGGAACGTCGGACAGCCCTGCGAAAGCTCGCGCACTCTCCATGCTGTCCTCTTCGAAGCTTTTGAACTCCACACTCAAACCCAAGGACGGGGGGTATTTGACCATTGGCAGGAACCGAGACATGCTGAATGGAAATCACCGAGCGGCTGAGCTGATTCGGCGCGCAGAGTATCACGAGCGCACTGGGCTGGGTGGGATCTCGTGGGATACGCCGATCTATATTCGGGGGCGCTGAATGAAGAGATGCACGGCACGTAAGGTACTCAGCGAGCTGTTGACGCAAGGAATTCTGGAGATTCGCTTGATGGCTCGCCCCGGAGCTGACATCACAACTGATGACCCTGGGGAGGTAGATCATCTGAGCGAGATCTATATAATCGCGGATATCTGCCACGGGTTTGCGAGCGCTCTGGGTGGCAGCGCGTTTACCCGTGAGCGCCGTTCGCGTCATGCTCTTTCCTGGCGTTGGGGGGTGCTCGACGAGCGCGGGAGACATTGGATCAGATCGAGACTGAAAGACCTTGGGCCTGATTATCTCCGAGTGTTGGATTCTTGCGTCGAAGACGAGCCTCTTGGGCGTGTGACTGAATGATGGGTTCCTTTCGCCGACCGGATTTCGAAATCAATCCGTTCGGCACATCGGCAGAAGTCGGTTACTGCCTTCCTCCAGCAGGCCCTCCGATGGCGATGAGGGACAAGATGCACGGAAGCCTGGGACGTTGACAAGGAATTGGAGCAGGCGGGTAGTCCTGCGCGCATCTGCCGTAGCAGGCCTGGGAATAGGTGGGCTGGCGGCTGTGGGCGCCGCTGCTCTGCGCGGCCAGTCAGCGGATGCGGCTGCGGCGCCGGCCCATCTGCGAGGAGCGGCACCTTTGCCGTATGCCCAACTCATCTCTCTTGATCTGTCTGTGGGCGCGGAAGAGCGCCACAGCGCGTTGCGCGCCGCATACGATGCTGTCGCATCGATCGACAGTGGCGGGACCGCTGCTTGGCTGGCGCTGGGTGAAAGCGTGCTTCCCAAAAGTGCCGACAAGCTGCGGCAGATCAAGCACATGCCGTCCTATTCCGGCGATGTGCTGGATCCGGAACAGTCGCATGGTGACCTTCTGCTTCAGGTCACCAGCGCTTCGAGTCGAGCCGCGGACGAAGCGGCCCAGCAGGCGTTACACGCACTGCCTCAGTGGAGAGTCCGTTGGCGTATGACGGGGGTCCGCCCCGAAAACCGTACGGAGGATGGGAGAGGCCTGGCACGCAACCCGTTCCACTTCACCGAAGGTTATGGAAACCCCGCCACCGAGGCCGAAGTCACCGACCATGCGACCGTCAAACCCGATCAGGGCGAGCCGCCCTGGGCAGTGGGCGGCAGCTATCAGGTGATACGGATCATCCGGCTCGCCACCGGCTTCTGGGACCGCGACACCGTCCACGAGCAGGAGCGCATCATCGGCCGTCGCCGGGACGGACGGTGGCTGGACGGCACCCCCAGCGATGAACGACCCGTCTTTGCCGCTGACCCCCAGGGCAAGATCACCCCGCTGGATGCCCACGTCCGCAGAGCAGCACCAGATCGGCGTAATCCTCCACCAATGGTCCGGCGCAGCTACAACTACCAGCGCAACCGTGACGACCAGGGCTTGATCTTCTGCTGTTTTCAACGGGACTTGGAGAAGGGATTCGAGGCAGTTCAGCGCAGGCTGCAGGGCGAGGCGATGGCTAAGTACGCCCTCACTGTGGGAGGGGGCTACTTCTTCGTCCCGCCGCCCGGTGACGCCTGGGTTCACGCGCTGGCAGAGCTCTGAAGCCCTGGCTATGCATAGCTGCTCATTCCAGTGAGCAGCGTCAGGTCATGCGCGCGTGGCTCTCACGGCTGGGCGCACATTTGTCGGCCGGCGTGTCTGTTTGCCCGCCGAGAGATCTTTCCACGAGTCGGCGTGTCTGAATTCACCTTGCCTCAAAGGGAGTTGGCTGGCGCTGAGCGGTCAGCGCGGGCGCCAGGTACGTACTTCGAGGTGGAGGATCTGAGCGTCCGGGCGGATACGCCCGGTCTCCATCAGCCACTGGTGCACGGCCGTGGTGACGTCGCCGCCGGCGGCGTCCACGCGGCGGGCGAAGTCGGCGGCGTCGAATCCGCCGGTCTGGGCGGAGCCGTAGGAGCGTTCCTCGGTGTGGTCGGTGCGCTGGATGACGTCGCGGCGGATACCGGGTGAGTCGGTGCGGCTGCCGGAGGGGTGCAGGTAGCTGGTCTTGGCGAGGCGGACGGTGAAGGCCAGGCGCAGACCTCGGCGGGCGGCCTCGGCGATGAGAGGGCGCAGGCGGGCGGAGCCGGAGGCGATGGCCTGGGCGCCGACGCGGCCGGTGCCGGAGCCGGTGGGGGTGATGAGGAGGGCTTTGGTGCGCACGCGGGCGCGGGCGCCGGAGGCGGTGGTGCGGCGGTGGGTGTGCCGGGCGGCGATGGCGGTGAGTTCGGGCAGGTCGGTGATGCCGCCGGTTTCGACGGCCGCGAGGACTTCGCGCAGGGCGGTGACGAAGGCGGCGCCTTTGTTGCGGGTGTAGAACTGCGAGACGAGGGAGGGATCGCGGTTGATGATGCGGGCGATGTCGCGTTTGGTGTAGCCGGATTGCTGGAGTCGGTCGGCCAGGCGGGCGGCCTCGTTCAACTGGGCTTGGGGGCGTGGAGCGTTACGGCGGGACCGGGGCGGCATCAGGTCTCCTGGTCGCTGGTGAGGGCGGTGCGTCCGGCATCCCGCAGGGTGAGGAGTTCCTCTTCGGTGGTGGGTGCGGGCAGGGGGCCGGTGAGTTGGCCCTTGAGGAGGTAGTCGCCGGGCTGGTGGTGGTGGGGCCAGTTCTGGGGCTGGGTGAGGTAGAGGGCGTCGGTACGGAAGGCGATGACGCTGCCGGGCGGGGTGTGGAGGGCGCCGGCGTAGGTGTCGTCGTCGCGGTGGCGCTGGGTGAGCAGGGCGGCGCGGGCGCCGGACCAGATGGCGGCGGCCCATTCGGGGTGGGCGTTGGGGTCGCGGGCGAAGCCCGTGGGCTTTTGCCAGGTGATCGACTCGTCGTCGAAGCCGATGATCTCGGCGTCCGTGGGGACGTCGCGTTCCATGGTGCGGGGTGTGGTGCCGGTGACCATGCGGGGGCGTTGGGCGAAGGAGCCGATGCCGTAGAGCAGGATGGAGCGCACTGCGCGGGAGGCGAGGTGGGCGGCACGGCCCTGCTGCGGGTCGCCGTGGAAGTGGGCTTGGGCGGAGAGGTTGGTCCAGGTGTCTTTGAGTTTCTTGGCCCAGTCGTCGAGGGGTTTGCCGTCGTCCCACAGGATGCCGTCGAGGATTTCGATCTTCCACGGCTGCAGGGGGTTGGTCAGGGCGGCGTGGAGTTCGGGGCCGCCGGCCCAGGTGGTGAAGGTGGTGCCGGGGGTGGCGGGGTAGTGCCAGGCGCGGTCACCGGGGGCGGGGGCGGGCAGGAGGCCGACGTGGTTCCAGGCGTCGGGGACGGTCACACGTACGTGCCAGTGGCCGCATCCGTACAGGGCGCGGATCTGTTCCTTCTCGCTCCAGGCGGCGAAGGTGTGGGCGGTGATGCGGCGGGGGGTGCCGACCGGGGACTTCCAGGTGTGCTTGGCGTAGGCGAAGGTGCGGTCGTACTCGATCAGCTGGGGCAGCTGATCGGGGACGCGGGGCGGGGTGATGAGTTCGTTGCGGCCCTGGCCCGCGGTAGCGTGGAGCAGGCCGCGCAGTTCTTCGGACAGGACGGGGTAGCCGTCGGAGTACTGGCCGCGGGTGGGGATGGTGCGGGTCCACAGGTCGCGGCCGGTCTGGGACGGGGAGCCCATGATGACCGCGTCACTCCAGTGGCGGCGCAGGGTCTGCCACAGCAGCACGAAGGCGTCCCGGATGGTGGCGGGGTCGTCCCTATCGGTGTCGAACCACTCCCCCACCGAGCGGATCTCCACGTGGCTGTCGCCGCTTGTGTGCTGGTAACGGCCGACGGGGTTGCGGGCGTGGACGAAGTGCCCGGCCATCCGGTCGCGGCCGCGGCCGGTGTCGGTGCGCCAGCCCGGTGCGGGGGCGTTCAGCCAGGCGGCGACCGCGTCGCGCAGGTAGGGGTAGCGGTCGGCGTCGCGGTGCCAGGGGTCACCGGCGGTGATGTAGATCCGCTCCACTCCCTCGGGGACGGTGTGGGAGACGGCGGTGAGGATGTCGGCGGCCGACCTGCTGCCGAGGTCGAGGCGGTGGGTCTGGTTGCGGTGGACCAGGACGCCGGTGTCGGTGTCGAGGAAGACAGTGGAGCGGGCCTGCTGGGTGAAGTTCGGGCGGGTAGAGGCCAGACCGGGCGTGTGGGCGAACCAGGCATCACCCGCCTCTCCTTCGGGGATGGAGGGCAGAGTTCGCGGCGTATCCTGTGCGGCCGTCATGGCCGGGGTATCGGCTGGGACAGCCTGCGGCTGCGCGGTGCGCATGGCAGGCGCCACTGCTGCGGGCTGCGCGGCCGGTTCCGGTTCGGTGTCCTTGGAGGGCGTGTGTGTGGTGGGAGCCGGTGACTGCGCCAGGGCCTCGGTGCTTTCTTCGGTGAGGCTGTCGGGGGCCAAGGGCGGAGCGAGAGCGACGATGTCGGCCACGCTCAGCCCGGCTGCCGGGGCGATCCGCTCCGCCTTCGCCTTCTCGTAGGAGGCCAGTTGGACGATCCGCTTGTCCCGGTCGCCTTCCAGCTTCGCCAGCGCTGCCCGGGCCTTTTTGATCTGGTCCCGCACGGTGCGCAGGTCGGCGAGCGCGGTGGTGTAGCTCTGTGCGTCCATCGGAGGATTCCTTGTCCGGGCCAGGGTCAGGCGGCGGCGTGGGTGGGGACGTAGGCGATCGCCCCGCCGGAGTGGGAGGCGAGCCGGGTACCGAGGAACAGTTCGGCAAGCCTTTGGTCGTCGTCCACGCGAGAGGTGATGGCGGTCGTCGGGGTAGCCAGATCGGTGACGTAGCCGGCCAGGCGCGCGTCGGGGAATGCGTGACGGCCCTCGCCGTTCCGCTCCCAGCGCTCCAGACCGGTCAGAATGGCCACCACATAGCCGGACAGGGTCACCGGGAGCACTCCCCCGGCCGCAATGCTGGCTGGGTCGCAACGCCACCAGCCACGTAGCGCCTTCAGGAGGTCCTCGGGTGTGAGGGAGGCGGAAAAGCCGAGCCAGTTCCGGTCGGGCTCGTCGACCGGTTGCGCAGTGTCGACTCTCAGAACAGCGATCTCGTTGACGCTCAGCCGGTCCAGGGCTGCGTGCTTACGTGTGCTGAGCGCCTGCACGACGGGAAGCGGGATCATGACCCGCACGCCACGCCGGGACAGGCCCGACAGGAGTTCGGCGCGGATCAGGCGACGGAAGGTGGTGATGGCGCAGCCTAGCTCGGCGGCTGCCTGCCCCGTGGTCAGCAGCACGGCCATGCCGGTCTCCTTGGTTGTGCCTGTCGGTGCAAGGCGACGCTATCGGCGCACCTCCCTCCCGTGCAACCTCGATCAAATATCTGATCGGGCTTGTTCGTGAGGTCGCAGTGTGTTGAGACGAGCCTGGTCTGCGGCGGGGCCGACCGCTCCGATCTTGACCAGGCGGGTTTCGATGGGTCTGTTCGCTGCGGCCGAACTCTTTGCTCAGGTCGGGGTCAGTACGCCTTCGGCGCAGCGCCCGGCCAACTGCGGGACTCGTCGGCCACCGCCTCACGGGAATCACCCATGCCGCGCTTGGAGACGGGTCCGCCGGGAGGTAGGCGGCGACTGCGTGAAGAAGCCAGCAGACGAACGCCTCCACCGTGCTGCCGAGCGGGCGACGCCGCGTACCGCAGCAACCGAAGAATGAGCTCGCGTCCCCGGGCGGCTCACTGCCGCGTGCGTCGTCATGTGAGACTGCGGTTACCGTCTCACGTGTTGGTCAAAGGAGTGAGCTTCGGAGCCGTTCCAAGGCCCGTCAAAAGGCTGATCCGGGGAACTGGCTTTCCGGCACCCAGGCGTTCCTGGCGCTCTTGCCTGAGCGCTTCAACAGTCGTGTCCGACCACTGGGCTTTGCTGGTGGCCAGGATGAGACCAGCCGCCCCGACGAGTGCGCATCCTTCCATGAGCTTGCCGGCCTCGCTTCGTCGCCCGCGAGGGCTGTTGCCGAGGGAATCGTTGCTCTTGGCCTCGCCCAGCCACAGTTCCTCGGTGGTGGCGAGGGCGAAGTCCAACTCCACGAAACGGCTGCCGTCTTTAAGAAGTTCGAACTCCTCGCAGACCAGGGCCTGGCGCGCCTCGTACTGGTTGCGCAGGTACTGCGTGGCCAGCAGCGGCACGTTCCCGTTGTTCGTGACGAGTTCCAGCACTGCCGGGTGCAGGTCGTAGAACCATCTGGGCTCGTCCGCAACCGGCCTCCAGCGGTCCTTGGCGAGTTGGTTGTCTCCTCCGCATCGCCTACAACGGTAACTCTGGCTGATCTCGGCAAGGGGGTAGAACTCCAGGATGGGGCAGTGACCGCACCCCAGGATTAGTCCACGGCGCAGCACGCCCTGTGACGTCCACTGGTCGATCTGCTCTCGGCGGGTCTTCAGGTCCCAGCCGCTGTCGTCATGTGCTGCTATGACCTCCCAGGACAGCACAACCGCGGACTTCAGCTTCCACCAGCTGCCCTCCGGATAGTTGGTGTTTGGCGCATTAGAGGTGAAGTGGTGCAGCAACCGCCATCCCGGACTTGCGGCCAGCGCTTCCAAGGCGGCGCGGGATCCAAGCAGCCGTTCAGTGATGGCAGCGCGTTTGCCGGCCGGGCTGGGAAGGAGGGCGATGCCGTTGGCCGAGGCCGAAGTCTGCAGAATGCGCTTGATGCCGGGCCAGGCCAGCCTGGGAGACGCGAGTGAGCCAGCCAGCGATGCCCCGCTGGGTACGAAGTCGTAGCGGTGGGACCAGTAAGTGATGCCGCCGTCGGCGGCACGGACAAAGGTCTCCCATGGGCTTTGACCCGGTGCCGTGACGGCGGGCGACCCCAATACGACGAGGGGAGGGACAGGGTGGTTGGTGGCGGTGAGGGTGACCTGCCAGCGGTGTTTGTCGGGATCGAGGCCGCGTGGGACTTCCGCAGCCAGAGAAAGCGATGCTTGGAGCGATCCGTCCGGTTCCACAGTCGCGGGAAGGGAGCGCGGCTGGTCCCAGGCATCCTTCAAGACCACCATGAACGGGTGGGTCAGGTCGATGTCTCCGGACTCCACTACCTCAAACGAGCGCTCCTCCGGTGTCGGCCCAACCTGCCTGACCGGACGCTCCTCCCACCGCGCATCCATGCGCTGCCGTGTCTCTTCCACGCTCAACGACGCGCTCGTCACCAGCAAACGGTCCGGGGCGCCGCCGGAAAACAACCACATGTCACTGAGCCCAGGCTCGGTCCAGGGGATCCACGTCACCGCGCCGCGAATTTGCCGAAGGATCTCGGCAAGCGCGAAGTCCTCAGGCCGGTCACCCAGAACAGCAACACGCTCGCGACGCCGGAAGCCTCTTGTGATCGCCACACACCGCCCGGCCTCATGCGACCGAGCCGCGTGGGCTCCGTCAGGCGCCCCCGGGTGTATCTGGGACAGCAGTGGCGACTCGGTGCCGCGGAGAGCCGCTTCCCGCCAATGCTCGGCCGGAACCTGTCCGCCGGTGTCGGGCGCCTCGATGCCGACATGCATCGCGTAGGCCAAGGCCTCTGCGGAGGTCACAAGGTTCCTCGGAACACCGAGAACAGGCGCCGGCGTCAGCGCAGACAGCGGCGTGAGTTCACGTGCATTGACATCGTCGAACAAATGACTGCACTGAATGTGACTTTCTCGCCGATTCGTTCCTATTTGTGAACGGAGGTTGTCAGCGACCGCCTCGGCGTCGCGCACGACGCGGCCGTTCCACGGTTCCTGGCGCAGCATCTCCTCGAACTGCTCAGCACCGGTCTCGTCAGAGATCCCCTTCGCGGCCAGCAGCTGACCGATGGCACCTGGATGCAGGGCGTCATACGTGGCCCACGACGGCGTGTAGGCGAGCACGTGGTCGGGGTCCAGACGTGCCAAGCAACGATCAACTGCAGGATGCCCGACTGCGCTTGAGGGGACCACGACACTCCCGCTGCAGCCCCACACCGTCGACAACTGAGCAAGAGCTGCTGCCGTCCACTGAACCCAATGCGTGTCGTCGAGTGGCGCCACCACAACGACCCGAGGCGGCCTGGCCGCATAAGACAGCGGCAGGAAGACGAAGGACTGATCAGGCATCCGCCCAGTCTCCCACCTCGGCCGGAAAGCCAGGGACAGCCGTGAAGGGCAGCCACTGCAGCCGGTCATCATCCGCAGGCGGTAGTCCTCATTCGCCAAGCAGACCTGACGCGATCTCATTGCATCTCAAGAAAGTGCGCAGCTGGGTTCACGGCCGGGACGTCTTGAGGCTCTTGTCTGGTGAGAGCCCATTAAGGGGTTGTCCTCATCAACGGAGGAATGACGCGTGGACCCGATAATCACTCTCGCCGCTGCAGCGCAGGTGTGCGGCCTGCTGGGCCTGTGGATGCGGCTGCGCTGGCGCACCCGTCAGGCACAGGCCGAACGGCGGTACCTGGACGGGCTCACCAACGTGGCTACGGGCGGACAATCGTGGGAGGTCGACGAGCTACAGGCCGACGGCAAACGGCTCCGCATCCGAGTGACCGCGGCATTCCGTGACGAGAGCGAAGCCGCGTGAGTGACTACGAAGCCGTCGAAGGCCGGCACATCAAGGCAGCGGCCGCGCAGCCGGGTGAGCGTCTGATCCGGACCGTGGTGGATGCCCAGTTCTCGGTTTTCTACCGTGAGAACATCCGACAACTCATAGGCTTCCTTCTCAACCACGGTGCTTCACTGCATGTGGCCGCCGACATCGCGCAGGAGACGATGGTCAAGGCCTACCGCCGCTGGCAAGAGATCAAGTCACCGAGACCCTGGGTGCACACGGTGGCGTCACGGTCTCTGGTCCGGCACGTGGCAGATGTACGCGAAGAGCCCACAGAGCACGTTCCCGAGCCAACGTCGTTGTTGCCTCACCCCGACGTGGCAGTGGCCTGGGAGACAAGGCAAGACACGCTCCGCATTCTGCGGAAGCTTCCGATGCGGCAGCGTCAGGTACTGGCATGGACCCTGAGCGAGTACACCCCGGCAGAGATCGCCGAAGAGCTCGGCATGACCTCGGACGCTGTGCGCAGCAGCCTCAAGAAGGCCCGTCGAGCGGCCGCGGACTACATCAAGCAGGAGGAGGGGCAGTGACCGGCACTTCTGACTACACAGGCAACTGGCCCGGTCACCGGCACCAGAACGCCCTTGATGCGGACCTGAGCAGGCTGCTCGATGTCGAGGCCGGCCTGCGTGAGGTACTCCTGGAATCCCGGCACCGCCAGCAGAGCGAAGCCCTCGCTTCCGTACTCGACGCCGAGGCCGGCCTGGCGGGCATCCTCCCGTCAGAGCCGACGGTCACCCGCACTCACACCACGCCAGCCAGCCACGACAGCCTTACCGAACTCGCCTTCGGGGAAGTCTCCCCTGTAGAGCGCATGTCCTTCCGCAGGATTCCCAGGGTCCTTCGAGTGATGGCCTACGCCGACCGTGCGCTGCAGCTTCAACAGGTCATGGAGGAGTACATCGCCGCAATCCGCCGCGAGCCTGCAGTTCTGTGCGGAGTCCTCGGGGACCTCCTCGGCCTTGCGTTCTCCATGGCCCCTTCCGGCTGGGACCAATTCCGATCCAACCTCGATGAAGCCTCACTGGACGTGCTCATACTCAAGGATCTGACCGCAGGACCGCAGCGACAGGACGGGAACCAGGCCAAACTGGCGGATTTGGTGAGCTCAGCGGCACAGCTTGCCAGACACCTGCTGACAGTGGGGCCCTCTCAGGAACCCATCACCGCACAGGCAACGACCCTGGAGCGAGAGATCCGCCATGCACGAAATGAAATCACTCATCACGGCGCGCTTCCCCTCCGGCAAGACCCGGAAGAGATGCTGCGCACGGCCCGGAACCACATCGCCCACGTGGTCAGCGAAAGCTACACACAGGCACTGCTGGCCATCGAACTGCGGCGCGGACAGCCGATGCGCCGCTTCGGCGTGTCACGGGTGCGCGCTCTGCTCGAAGACTTCACAGCAGCCGACCTCCAGCGGGCCGACCTGACCGGGATCGACCTGACCGGGGTCTGCTGGTCACTTACCAGCACGCGGTGGCCCGAGGCAGTGGACGTCGACGATCTCCGACAGCGCTCCGAGGAGACACCCCGCGGGAGCGGAATCTACGTGGTGCGGTCGGGCACCGCGACCGTACGCGACTACGCGGAACACCTCACGTAAGGCAAGGCCGAGGATTGCGTTATCGATGGTTGCGAGGTGATGGCCCCAGCAACCGAAGTAGGTCCACTGGAACTGAACCGCTCCGGGATCGGTGAAGGCTCTGACCTCGATTCGTCTGGAGCTTGATCGGTCTTGCTGTTCCGGCGTTTTACCCTGGTTTGTCCGACCGGTCGGTGCGGGGGTCTTCGCATGCGCTGCGAGGGTGTCGGGTTCCACGGGACCGAAGGTGGTGCGTCTGCTTCCTTTCCGGTGTCGTCGGGATGGTGTCCGGCCGTCAGGTCGCGGCCGGGAGTTCGGTGGCGCGTCACCAAGCGAGGGTGAACGCCGTGACCCATGGCCAGGTGTGGTCCAGGTGCAGGGTCCTGCGCCTGGCGTGGGCGGTGAGGCGGGCGGGCAGGTGGTAGAGCTTCATCCGGGTCGGCCTTGGCCAGGTCGGGCTCGTCGTGCAGGAGGAGGAGCCGAGTCCAGGCGTCGAGGTCGGTGGCGAGGGTGGCGGCCAGTGTCCAGGCAGTGTTGAGCTGCCAGGGCTCCGAGGACGTGCTGCGTCGCCACAGCTCCCCGGAGACGGTGCTGCTCCCTCTCACCGAGCGCCTACGCACGGACCTCGGAGGCAGACCTTCCTGGAGTGAAGCCTGGACCCGCCTGGTCCTGGCCCGACCGGAGGTCGGCCCGGCACTCGTGCGCGCTCTGCCGGCCTGGTCGGCACTGCGCGCCTGGAGCAACCGCCACGGAACCACGCACCCTGTTGGTCGCCGCCGTACGCAAGGCCCTGGGCACCGACCAGGACGCCTGGGGCCGCTTCGCGGTCTCCCCCGCCACCAGCTCCGGTCCCACCGCCTGGCTGCGTCTGGGCGACCTGCTGGACGCAGCCGTCGCAGGAGGCGCGTGGCCGAAGCCGCCGGGCAGCCGATGAACCCCTGCCGCGCTTTCCCAGGACCAGGCGAGGACTGGGCCACCCACTCAGCCAGCCGGATGTGGCAGGCGGGTTTCCCCTGCCCGGAACCATTGCCCGGTCCGTTGCCGCTGGGCAGGAAGGTCGCCAGCGCCGAGACTTCCGTGCCAGGGGGTGGCGAGCCCGCGCCCGCCGATGCCCCCCGACAGTTCGCTGGCCTTCTGGCCGACTTCGTGACCCGCGCAGAGAATCTGGATCCGCAGCCGCTGCTACGACCAGCTCCCGCATGGATCCACTGGTACCACAAGGAGAACGGCGTCTGGCCGGTCCCTGACGACCGGAACGTCGACCTCAATGCTGAACGGTGCTCCGCCACGGCGTGGCTCGACGAGCTCGGCACGGCCGTACGCGAGCGGCTGGAAGAGGTCCGCGACGCTGCCTGCGTGTTCGGACACGGAGACTGGGACGGCCGCAATGTGAAGTTCCGCGACGGCCGGCCGCTCGCGGTCCACGACTGGGACAGCGTGGTCTACGAGCCCGAGGTGGTGATCATCGGCCAGGCCGCCGCCATGTTCGAGGGCGGGCCCACCGGTGCAGGCGCCTCGGTCGAACGGACGGTGGCCTTCCTGGAGGAGTACCAAACCGCGCGCGGACGGGCGCTGAGCAACAACGAACTGCAGCTGTGCTGGGCGGCGGGCCTGTGGGTGCGCGCCTTCAACGCCAAGAAGTTCCATCTCGACGGCTTCGATGCGCTGGGACGCGACGAAGCCGAGACGAGGATGAGACATGCCGGGATCTGATGACGGTTACCTCGCAGGTGACAACACGCCTGCTCATGTAACAACTATCGCACTTCGGCCCACTTCGACTCAAGCGGGAAAATTTCAGTAGTAGAACTCCAGGAAGTCAATGCGGTCGAGGCTCACGCTCTCCCTGGGGTGTGCGGGCCGGCCGCGGTGGAAGTAGCAGGTGCTGAGGGCGTCGTTGAGGATGGCTTGCAGTTCTGATTCCGGTGCTCCGATGCGCCGGGCGGTGAACAGGCGTTCCAGATAAGGGGCGTCCAGGTGCAGGCTCAAGAAGCGCAGGCGGGGGTCGTCGCTTGATCCGGCTGTTGCGGTGAATCCCAGCCATGCGCGGAAGCTGAGTGTCATCTGGCCGCCGTTGGCGAGGATGGTGGCGTGGGCGCGGCGGCGGACGCGGGGCTGCCATATCCGGACGATTTCGCGTTCCACCGCGTGATGCAGCGGGTGGTCTTCCGGTACCTGCTGTGCGCCGAGCAGGGCGTCCAGGTAGGAGGGAGTCGTCTGGAGCCGGCGGGCCAGGGCAACAGGTTCGTAGTGCTTGAGGAGATAGGTGAGCCGGGCTCGCATGGAGCGGGGCGGGTTGCGGGTCCAGTGCCGGGAGTCGGCCCGGTCGAGTGCTTCCTGGACGGTGTCGGCGCTCAGCCTCAGGGGCACGGCGGGCAGCTTTCGTGGTGGGTGGCTTGTTTGTGTGGCGCCGGCGGCGGGGGTTGTGACGATCGCTTCATGAGGATCGAGGAGCCGCTCGCGCGGTTGCCGGGACGTGTGGTGATGGTGCGGGGCGAGACGATCGCGTCGTATCTGTGGCGGCTTGCAGTGCGCAATGGGATGGCCTTCGAGGAGCTGGCTCAGTACATCGGTGCGCCGAGGACCATCCGGGCGGTTGATCCGGGTGTTGAGGAGGTGCGTCTGGGGCCTGTGGCGCGTCAGCGTCTGGCGGAGGTCAGCGGACGGCCCTTGCCGCATCTGGAACGGGCGCTGGTGTCGCTCGGCGACAGCCGTATCGGTCCCCGGGCCCGCCACCAGGTGAAGGTGGAAGCCTGGCCGGAGAGCTGGATGCCGGTGCAGGCCTGTGGATTGTGCGCGGCTGGGCTCGGTGAGCGTCCGGTGTGGCGGGTGCCCGGTGGGCAGTGGGCGGTGTGTGTGCGGCACGGACGATGGACGGCTGTGGGCCGGGGGCAGTTCCAGGTCGGCCTCGGGCGGTTGCCGGAGGTGGTGGAGGCGCACGTGCGGCGGGTGGGTCTGGAGCGTCGTACGGGTCTGTACGCGCGGGCTCTGCTGGCGGATGCGCAGCAGGTGGCGGTGTATTGGTGGCAGTGCCGTCAGATGGCCTGGCGTGGGGTGTGGCGGGCGCGGCAGGAGGTTTTGGGGGTGGATCGTTCGGCGCTGTGGGCTGTTCCCCTGGTGGTGTATCCGGAGGCGGTCGTCGTGGCGGAGGCGATGGCCGTGCGGGAGCGGCAGCGGGCGGTGGGGCGCAGTTTCGCGGGCGGTCCTGCGGGGTGGTCGACGGGGCGGTGGGTGCAGTGGGTGGGTGAACGGCTGGGGATGGGTGAGGAGATGGCGGCCGGGGGGCATCGAGGGCTGGAGGCGTGGCTGATGTCGCACCGCAATACGGTGCCGGTCGTCGAGCGTCTGGCGCGGCAGGAGGCGCGGGCGCATCCCCGGAGTGTGCCGCTGGCGTTGCTGGAGCCGCATCGTGTGGTTCCGGTGCATGGTCCGCTGGAGGAGGCGTCGTGTCTTCCGTGGCGTTTGGGAGCGCGGATGACGAGCATGCCGTGGCGGCCGACGCAGTAGGTGTGGGGCAGGTGGCATCGGCGTGGGAGGGGTCAGGCGTCGGGGTTGGCTTTGATGTAGCGGGCGGGGTTGAGGCCTTGGGTGTGCTGGTGCTGGTACCAGGCCATGGTTTGAACGCCTTCTTCTTTGACGAAGCCGGGGTTGACGCCTAGGCACAGCAGTCCCTTGATGCCGGTCTGGTCGGGGCCGGTGGGGACGACGTCGAGGGCGGTCGGCTGGTGGGCGGGGTAGATGACGCAGTCCGAGAGGACGGCAAGCGGGCTGCGGCCGGTCTCGGTGAGCATCCTGCGCATTTTGCGGTGCAGGCTGACGCGGGTGCGTGAGATGACGGCGGCACGGATGTCGGGGCGCCAGGTGGGCTGGTTCAGTGCGGGCCAGCGTGTGTAGGGGGCGGCGGGGGCACGGGGGCCTTCGCGGAGTTTCCCGAGGCCGCCTTTTCCTGTGGCTTTGATCGCTGCGAGCAGGGCGAGCAGGGCGGGGTCCGCCGTCGAGAGTCTTTTCATGGCGGCCAGGTAGTCGGCCTGGGGGATGTCCTTATGCACGCCGAGGTCGGCCATGGTGGCGAGGTAGGCGTCTCTCAGCCGCGTGTACCAGGGGTCCAGATACGAGCCGTGATCGTCGCGGACGTAGGCCTCGATAGGCCGGACCTCGATGCTGAGTTCCTTGGCGTAGGCGAGGGTGACGGTCGTGTACCAGGCGGGTTTGGTCGGGGCCTGGCCGGTGGCGGTGAAAGGCGAGGGCAGCCGCGGATCGTGCGGGGCGTGGCTGAGGTCGCAGTACCAGGCGCCGGGAGTCTTCTCGTCGAAGGCGGGTGTCGTGACATGGCGGGGCGGAGCATTGCGGCCGACGGACAGCCTGGAGGCGGCGACGATAAAGGCCATGTTGGTGTCGAGTCCAACGACGTGCGGGAAGTCGGCTGTCTCCTGCTGATCGGGCGAGCGGCTCCAGTCCCAGGCTTCCTCCTCCATGGCCTGCTCCGGCGGGCGGCCTTTAGCCAGGGGGTGGGCGTCGGGAGCTTCTGGGGGCGCTGGCTCGAACGGCTTGTGCAGGGCACCGGGGTTGGGGCCGGACACCCCTTTACCCGTGGCCGGGTCGTAGGTCGCTTTGGTGGGTGGCCGCAGGGCCGTCATCAGTCTGACGCCGCAGACCGCGGTGGAGCCGCTGGGGGTCAAGAGCCGGTCCGTGTAGGTGCCCAGCAGCCGTGCCAGGTCTGACGGCGGCAGTGGTGGGAGGTTCCACCCGTCCTGGGACAGGGCTCCCCAGGCCATGACGGCGACGTGTACCGAGGCGCGCTTGTTGTTCACGACCGGCCGGTAGATCCCGGCCCACGGGCCGAAGCCGCGGCGGGTGAGGAGAAAGCCTGCCTGCCCTAGCTGCGTCAGGACGGGATGGCCGGCGGGAAGGCGCAGGGCGGTTCGGTCCTCGAGGTGGGCGGGCAGGTGCAGTGCGGCACTGGCTGCGGGGGTCAGGACGATAAGCGGGTCACTGTCCTTGCCGTGGGGGGACAGGCTCTCCTGGTGCAGACCGCTGCGCAGCGTCCACTCCAGCAGGCCGACGAGGTCGTCCGCGTCCAGGGGCAGGCGGGTGCCGTTGGTGAAGTGGGCGACCAGGAGGATGTCGTGGTCGATAACGGCCAGCGGTCCTGTGGGCGTGACGGGTGGTTCGCTGGCCACTGGCGGGCGTGGTGATGCTTCGGCGGATGCGGGGAAGAGCGCTGGCTGCTGCGGACCGGCGGGCAACGTGGGGGCTGTGGGCCGTGCGGGCCGTGCGGGCCGTGCGGGTGATGCGGTGCTCTCGCCGGGGGCGAGTTTGTCGTCCTGTTTCGGTTTCTCCATGTGCTTGAGGCCCTTGAGAAGCCGCGCGTAAGCCGTGCGACGGACACCGATCGGTTCCCGCTTCCCGGCCTCCCATGCCTCGACGTCCTGAGCCTGGCAGACGAGGGTGTCCGCTACCTGTGCAGGGGACAGGCCCGCGGCCTCGCGCAGCCGGGTCCGTTCGCAGGGCGGTGGCAGGGGGCTGCGCCGTGCTGCCAGGTCGGCGAGGAGCCCGTCCACGCGGGCGTGGAGATCGGAGGTGTCGGGGTGGTCTTCTCGCACGCAGCCGAATCTGGCAGGCCGGCGGCGTGCGGCGTCGGCATCCGGTCATCGTGGATCTTGTGTTGGCAGGTGCGGTCCGGGACAGGACGGATATGCGGCTGGCGTGGGGCCGTCCAGGTCAGCGGTCTGCAGGGAGAGGTGAGGGTGGTCATGGTCTCGCTCTGCGGGGCGTCACGCCGGCCGTCGGCGGGACGGTCGGCGGCTTTGAGGATGACGGTATTTGACCCTTGGCCTTCTCCCCCGCACTAAAGTCAACTCGCCGTGCAATATGGGGATTTGCAGAGTCCGGACAGATGCGGGAGCGCGATGGCTGAGGCGTTGATGGCGGTCCACCGCCTTGAGGACGGCAGCAGGAGCATCACGGTCCCCGTCGCCCAGGCAGGCTCTGTTCCGCTCACCCGCCGGGGCGAGGTGTGGCGTCCGGCCCGGCATCCCTCTCAGCGCAGCATTGCTACCTGGTGGTGGGCCGCCACGACCGGCAAGCATGTGGGCTGCCGGTCCATGAACGTGCTGGCAGTGGCCATGCTGCTGGATTTCAACCCGTCGGTGACGGAGTTCACCGCATGGTCCGCGAAGATCAAGTGGCGGGCGCGGGGCCGGGAACGCAGCGTCGTGCCGGACTTCTTCGTGCGCACGGATCAGGGGGCGACGCTGGTCGTTGCCTGCCCTCCGGCGAGCGGGCCGAGTCTGCGGTGGCAGCGCCAGCAGCTGGTGTTGCGCCAGGCCTGTCAGGAGACGGGCTGGGAGCTGGGGATGCCCCGGATTCCGGAACCCATGGCGCTGGCGAACCTGCGGTGGGTGTCGCGGTACCGGCACCCGCGGTGCGGCGACCGGGAGGTCGAGCAAGCCCTGAAAGCCGCGTTCCGGACACCTCGCACGCTGGAGGAGGGGGTACGGGCGACGGGGCTGCCGCGGCTGTCGACGCTGCCGCGCCTGTATCACCTGTTGTGGCGTCAGGAGCTGGGCATGGAGTGGAACAAGGCCATGAATCCGAGCAGTGTGATCAGGCTGTCGGGCCGGATGCCGTCGGCGATGCGTCAGCCCCTTGAGACGGAGGCCGTATGAGCGTGGTGCCGGAGAGCCGGCCCCCGGCAGCAGGCCTGGCACCGCGCGGCATTCTGGCGCCGGGCGACCAGGTGCGCTGGATGGGCAACCGCTATGCCGTGTCGGCCCTTGCGGGGACGACGGTGCATTTGGAGCCTGCCCGGGGCGGGGCGGCGCCTGCGGTGGCGGTGCCGATTCAGCTCCTGGCCGCGGCCGAGGACTTCGCCGTGCTCGACCGGTCGGGCCGGCCGGTGTCGGCGGAGCCGCTGCCGAACTGGTCCATGCTGGAGGGGGTCAGCCCTGAGTGCGCCCATGAGGCACGGATGTGGCGGCGGCACGTCATCGAGGTCGACACCGGTCTGCTGCCGGAGGCCCCCGAGGGCAGCAGACCGCGGGAAGGCTACGATCCCGAGCAGTTCACGCTGGTCGAGCGCTATGAACGCAAGGCTGCCGAGCTGCAGGCCGTGCTGGGTTGGAAGGTGTCGTGGAAGACGGTCCAGCGCAAGCGGCTGGCCTTCCTGCGCGAGGACATCTGGGGGCTCATCGACAAGCGGCGCACCCGCCCGACCACGGTGAACCGGCGCACCGACGCACGGGTGGTGGACCTGCTGCTGGCGCTGCAGGAACGCCAGGCGAAAGAGGAAGCCGCCACCGACGCCCGCACCCTGTTCAAGAACCTGCGGCGCACGGCACGGGCCAGGCTGGGCCCCGGCGTGAAGGTGCCGGCCGACCCCACGCTGTACGCGCTGTTGAAGCGGCTGGGGATCAACGCGCTGCAGCTGCGGGATCCCACCCGGCGCCGCAAGGACCGTCTCAACCGTCCGGCGCCGCCGTTCGGGGTGACCACCGCCACCGCGCCGGGCGAGCTCGTGCAGATCGACTCCACCGCGCTGGATGTCAAAGTGCTGGGCGATGACGGACGGCCCACCCAGGTGGAACTCACGGCGGCCATCGACGTTTTCACGCGCAGCATCATCGCCGCCGTGCTGCGGCCCAAGACTGCGGGCCGGCGCAAGACCCGGCAGCAGACGAGGGCGCTGCTGAGCACCGGCACCAGCAAGGGGCGGGCCACCAAAGCGGTGGACGCCTCGCTGCTGCTGGCGCTGTGCATGGTGCCGGCCCCGATGCGGCCCGGCTTCGACGCGGCCGCATCCGCGGCCCGTTCGGATCTGCCGTATGAGGAACTGCTGGAGGTCGACGCGCGGATGGAGCACGCCGCGGCCCGGCCGGTGATCATGCCGGAGACGATCGTGATCGACCACGGCACGGTCTTCGCCGGGCAGACCTTCTTCGACGCCTGTTCCTTCCTCGGAATCTCCGTGCGTCCGGCGCGCAAGCGCACCCCGACCGACAAGGCGATCGTCGAGCGGACCTTCGAGTCGATCAAGTCGCTGTTCAGTCAACGCGTCAACTCCTACACCGGGCGTGACTTCAGCCGCCGCGGCAAGGAGATCGATCCGGACCGGCTGTGGACGCTGCAGGAGCTGGACGATCTGCTGCAGGAGTGGATCGCGGTCGGCTGGCAGGCGCGGCCGCACGAGGAGCTGCGCAGCCCTTACGAGCCGAACCTGCCGCCGCTGACTCCGAACCAGGTGTACGCCGCGGGCGTGCAGGCGGCCGGCTACCTGCCGATCCCGCTGGGCTTTGCGGACTACCTCCAGCTGCTGCCCACCGCCTGGGTCGGGGTGCGCGATGACGGCATCCGGTTCAAGAACCGCACTTACGACAATTTCAAAGGGGAACTCGAGGAGGTCCGCAACACGCCGTCGGGGCTCAAGGGCAAGAAGCGTGACGGGTGGGAGCTGCGCTACAACCCCTACACTCCCGAGCAGGTGTGGCTGCGCGACCACCGCTCCGGCGAGTGGATCACTGCCGTCTTCAAGCACCAGCACCTGATCGGCGCCCCGTGGACACAGCACCTGTGGGAGACGGCCACCGCGGAGTACGTGGCGCGCGGCGGCCGCCACACACAGGACGAAGCCATCGCGCAGGTCCTGGCCGACCTGCTGGAGCGGGCGGGACAGGGTCCGGACGACCCGGGTGTGGTGAGCGTGCCCGACGGCTACGCGCCCGTGCCGGGGCTGGATGGCGGATGGGCGCCGACCAGTGACGGCGTCTTCGACCCGTTCGCCGACGCGGAGACGCTGGACCTGGACGCATTGGGACCGCTGACGGTGCTGGAGCTGGACGAGCCGAGCCTGTACGCCCCCGCTCCCTCCCTCACGGAAGAAGAGATCGCCCCCGGGCCGGACGCTTCGGACGGCGCGGACGCCCAAGTGCCCTCGCTCCTGGCGGATCTGGGTGACCTGGACGACAGCCTCGACAGCGCCGCGCGTCACCTGCTGGACCTGCCCTCCGAAACCAACCCCCCGCAGGAGGACAGGCCATGACGCAGCCACCGGTCATCGAGGAGATCGAAGACGACGACATCCGTCTGCTCATCGACTCCCCCGCCCCCACGCCGGTGTTCACCGCGCCCCGGCCGGTATGGCTGAACACCCTGAGCAACTGGCGCACCTTCGCCGCCCTGGACCGCACCCGACCCGACCTGGCAGACAGCCCGCCGCCCGGCACGAAAGTCGCCGACAACGACCTGCGGCTGCGCTATCACGCCCTGATGCCGACCGTGGTCACCCCCGCTATCGGCCGGGCCCTGGTCGTCGTTCACGAGCATCTGCTGGCCAACCGGGAACGCATCCACGGCAAGACCGGGATCATCATCGAAGGCCCCCGCGGCACCGGCAAGACCGAGATCCTGCAGTACATCGGCCGCCACTACGAGAACAAGATCGCCCGTCTGTATGAGCCGGACGAGAACCGCATCCCGGTGATCGCACTGCGGGTGCCTCCCCTGGCGCGCGGTGGGCGGCGGAACTGGCCGGCCGCCTTCGCCTCCTTCCTCGGTCTCAAGCACGACGGCGGCAGCGATCCCACCCGCTCCATCTGCCATGTGATGCGCAACAGCTCTACCCTGCTGGTCCTCGTCGACGGTATCGAGCAGCTGCGGGCCGGCGCGGACGCCGAGGAGTCGTTCGCCTATCTGGAAGAGATCAGTGAAAGCACCGGCGCCACCTTCCTCTTCGGCGGACGTGCCGCCCGTTCCATTGTCGACCCCCTGACCCGAGACCGGGAGACCGCCCTGGCCGACAACGAGGAAATCTGGGGCGACTACGCCAGCCTGCGCACCAGCCGGATCGGCTACGACACAGACGGCCACAAGCTGTTCACAAAGATCGTCCGCAAGTTCGACAAGAACCTGTGCCTGCACCACCACCAGCCGGACGACCTGACCAATCTGCACGAGTACCTGCACCGCCGCAGCAAGGGCTACCTGCGGGCCCTGTCCCAGCTCGTCAGCCAGGGTGCCCAGAAAGCGATCTGGAACGGGCAGGAGCGCATCACCGAGGAGCTGCTGGAATCCCTGGCCATCGGCCGCAGCCGCACCATCTGACACCGCCCACAACCGCCCAGGCAGTCAAGCAGCCCAGGGCGCGGACTCTGGTCACAGTTCACCTAGCAGGGGAAGAACAGCCGTGGAGTACGACGACGTCGGGGAGGACGAGGACAGCGGCAAGACGAAGGTGACCGTCCGAGTGCCGCTGGGCACCCGCCTGGCCCTGACGAGCGGCCTGGAACGCCACCAGGCTTGGACACAGCAGTTGAAGGCACACCATCGGATGTAACAACTGAAGGTGCTGACACCTCCGCAGCGGGACACCCTGCGGGCCGAACAGCGCCAAGCACTGCACGTCCTGCGCAGCCGCGGCAGCCTCCTGGACAAGAGGGGCCTTCTGATCGGCTTCGGGGCACGCCAGGAACTGCAGGCCAGGGGCTGGGACCGCTCCTGGACCGGCATGGACTGGGAGGAGATACCCATGGGGCTCCTCCCTGCCGCCATCGGCAATAGTTACCCCGAAAGTCTCTCGCTGTCCCTGCTGGCGACTCTCGTGGAGCAGGCGCGTGCCGGATGCTGGTCCTCCTCGAGGGAGTCCATCCGCCGACTCCGGCAATGGCGGGCCGACCGCTCCGCCGCCGTCCTGCAGTCGCGCGACAGGCCACGGGAGCAAACCACAGCGGAGTACGAGCGCCTGGCCGCCGGTGTCACCACGGCGGGAGAGGTCTACCGGGTGGGTATCCGGCGGGGGCTGCACGCGGCGCTGCATGCCCCAACGCCGCCGTCGATCACGGCTCTTGCGCCGCGTTGACGGGCCGGTACGCCAGCCTCTGCAGGGCCTCCTGGAAGGCGGCGAAGTCGTCGATCGGGTCGCGTGGCTCCTCGTCGAGAGCGAAAGTGCGACGCACCGTGAGGAGCTGGCCCCGAAGGTCGTCGGCGTCCACGGAGTTGTCGAGACTTGCGTCGATGTCCTCGAGCAGGAGGGTGGCCTGCTCGCGGGTGGCACCGGCGGGGTGGTCCAGCAGGAAGGAATTCCTGAGCCGCTTGATCTTGGATGTGGTGCGTTCGGTGGTGATCTCGCGCAGGGCCTTGCGCTGTCGGCTGCCCAATTCGCGGAACAGGACACGGAAATTGTTGTCGAGGATGGCGATGGCGTCGGCAAGCTCGTCCTCCTCGTGGGTGAGGACGTCAAGGATGTTGCGGGCCAGGCCCACCTTGTCCAGATGGAAGCCGTCCAGCTTGCGCGCAGCAGCGTTTTCCAGCGCGTCGTGGGTTCCCTCGTCGCCGTCGAAGGCCACGTCGTCGACCTGCAGGTCGCTGAGCTTCTCGGCGTCGTCTGGGGGGAGGAAGGCGCGGGCGTACTGCTTGACCGCGGCCACGCCGACCTGAAGCGGGATGAGGTCCTCGATGGCCACCACGCCCTGCGGGCGGGGGCTGGTGAGCTGCTGGGCGGGCAGTTGGTTGAGCTGCAGCACGAAGCCGTCGTCGATCAGCGGTTTCCCGTGGGGGCCGCGGCGCAGCTTCTTGCGGGCGTCGTCACCGGAGCGGTCACCGTCGAGCAGGACGATGACGGCCGGCCGGTCGACGTCGCGTCCACGGGCGAGATACACCAGGTAGGGGACGTGGGGTGCGGACCCTGCCGGGACGAGGGTAAGTGTGTTGAGGTCGAGGTGCTCCAGTGAGGACGTCTTCAGGCGGCGCAGGCGTGTGGACATGCCGGCCAGCAGGATCTGATCGGACATCCCCTCGCACATGAGGTTGCAGTTGCTGATGAAGGTCGTCTCGCCGACGAAGCTGCCGAAGGCCGATCTCAGCGGCTCGTAGTGGTTACGGGAGGCGTTGCGTACGACGCGGGTGCCTTCGTCGCCTTCTCCCTTTTCGAGGACCCGGATGCGTTCACCGTGGTTTTTGTCGATGAGGAAGGGTGAGTGCGTCACGTACACGACCTGGCAGGCCAGGCGGTCGGGGTCGGCTGGGTCGGCGAAGTCTTCGAAGATGCGCAGCAGGTCTTGCTGGCCGCTGCCGGAAAGGTATGCGTCGGGTTCGTCCATCAACAGCACCTCGCGCTGCCCTGACGCGGGGGGCTCGTGGGCCAGGTACTGGATGAAGTAGCTGAGGAAGTACTTCAGCCCGTGGCTGCGTTCATTGGCTGAGTACTCGGTGCCGGTCCGGTCCCTGATGGTGAAGACGAGGTCCTGGTCGCGTAGGGTCATCTGGAGCTGGAACTGGTTGTCCTGGGTCCACCACTTGGGGAAGTTCAGCGACTGGGCCAGCTGCCGGTTCATGCGTTCGACGATCCCGTTGGCGAAGCCTTCCTTGCCCTCCTCTACAGCCAGGAGGAGCTCCTGGAACGCCGTACGGTCGATCTTCGCGACCTTCAGCAGGAGCTGGTCGGCCAGGGCGAGTTGCTTGTCGTGGCTTTCGTCGGGTTGGTTCGCCGTGGAGAACGCCGACGTCAGGTTCGGCACGGCCGTGGCGAGCTGCTCGGGAGAGGTGAAGAAGTCGGCGTTGTCGAAAATTGTCCGAACGAAAGCACGTCGGGCGGAGCGGGACCTGGTCCGTAGGGTGCTCTGCCGACCGGCAAGGTGCTCAACGGGCACGCTCTGGGGCAGCGCCGTGTGCGCGTCGATCTCGAACGATCGCGGCAGGATGTCCTCCAACGGTCCGCTGTCCTCGACGGGGTAACTGCTCCAGCCGCTGCCTTCGGGCAGGTAGACGACGGGCTGATGGGCGCCGATGCGGAACATCAGGAACGTGTCGAAGTCGTCGCCTCCCTCCTTCCCGCATGCCTGGAGCACCGCGTCACGGTCGCTGGGCTGCAGGCGCTCGAACCGCAGGCCGAAGTCGGGATAAGCCATGGCCTTGTTCACCGCGAAGAACTGCGAGTAACGGCAGAAGTCACCGCGTTCGATGTGCCGTCCGGTCAGCGCACGCTGGATGGCGGCCAGGAGTTGGCTTTTGCCGGATTCGTTGGCGCCGACGACGGTGGTGACGCCCTCCTCGAGGGACACCTTGACGAAGGGGTATTTGAGGTCGTCGCTGTCCAGGACATCCCAGGGGTCCGGCTTGAAGGTGTCGCTGGCCTTGCGGAGGTAGTCGAAGTTGAACGAGCGGAAGAAGCGGATGTAGACGGCGGAAATGAACATGCGGTCCCCCGGGTTGTGGCGCATGGTGCTCAACAGGCGGTCATGCTACTGCCGGGGTCCGACAGTCCCGGGCGAACCTCACCGGGGGGGCGCATAGTCCGAGCGTTCGTTCCGCGTGCGCGAACGGTCTGCCGCCCGGCACCGTTACGGCTCTTCTGTGGCCTTGGGCGTGTCCCAGGCCATGCGGAGGATGTCGAGGGCGGCGCGTTCTTCGTTGGTGAGTTCGTTGGGGGTGCGGCGGATGTGGTCGACCCAGGAGCCGAGCCGGAAGGGGCCTATCCAGTCGGTTTCGGTGTGCCGGCGGGGGACGTCGAGGTGGCCTTCGCGGGCCAGGTAGCAGGAGGCGGCGACCAGGCCGCGGCGGAAGGCCCGGCCTCGTTCGGTGCGGAATGCTTCGGGGTGGATGCTGTCGACGTGCGGGGTGATGCCGATGCCGGTCAGGAGCTGGGCCTGTTCGGCGCGGAGCGTGGGGAAGTTGTTGCGCTGGCAGCTGAGCCACTGCCCGAGCTTGAGTCCGTCCGCAGTGGTGAAGGAGCGGGGGGAGTCCGAGCTGCCGCCCGCGTCGATGTGGGCTTTGGCGTGAGTGTAGGCCCGTCGCCAGGTCAGTGGCCAGCTTGGGTTCCACCAGCGGTCGAGGGCGGCAAGCTGTGCGGCGTGGCCCGTGGGGAGGGTGTCGGCGTTGTCCTTCTTGCGGCATTCGGTCGGGGCGGCACAGATCCCGGTTGGCGTTCGACTCCCCCAACGTGGACACCAGCTTGGAGTACATGGCTTTGACGTATTCGCGGGTGAGGTCGTCGCCGGCCTCTAGTAGGACTCCGTCAGGTCTTCGGATTTGGCCTGTTCCTGGGCATGGTGGGTGGATGGACGCACATGAAGTGAACCGTGTCCGGGCGAAGTTGGCGTTGTACGTGGCTGATGTGTTCGCTTCGGTGCCGTGCAAGGGCCAGCGGGCCAAGGACGACTGCTACCTGCGGGGACTGATGCTGGACGGCCGCCGCAAGTCGGTCCAGGCCCTGGCCTCGAGGCTGCCGGACGGCAACGAACAGAACCTGCAGCAGTTCGTGAACCAGTCCACCTGGGACCCGGTGCCGGTGCGGCGGCGGATCGCAGAGCGCATGCTGCCACTCATCGCCCCGACGGCCTGGGTGATCGACGACGTGTCGCTGCCCAAGGACAGAAGAATGTCGGTCGCCGTGGCCCCGCAGTACTGCGGGGCCCGGGGCAAACGCGCCAACTGTCAGGTCGCGGTCAGCGTCCACGCCGCCAGCTACACCGCCTCCTGCCCACTGCAGTGGCGCCTGTTCCTGCCCAAGGAGTGGGACGCGGACACCGACCGCCGCACCATCGCCCGTGTTCCGTCCGAGGTCGCCCACCGTGAGAAGTGGCGGCTGGTGCTGGACATGCTCGATGAGCTGGCCGACTGGGACATGCGGCCGCCGGTCGTGGTGGCCAATGCCGCCTACGGCGCCGATGCCCACCTGCGGGCCGGCCTGGCCCAGCGGGGAATCAACTACGTGCTGGCCGTCCGCGCGGACGTGAGTGCCCACCCGTTCGACGCGAAGCCCGTGGCTCCGGACCGCAAGGGCCCCGTCGGCTGCTGGCCCCAGCCCCGCTACCGCCGGCCCGCACCCTCGGTTGCGGCCCTGGCCGCCGATCTCGGGCAGGAGGCGTTCGCCTCTCTCACCTGGCGGCAGGGCTTACGCGGCCAGTTACGGTCCCGCTTCGCCGCCGTGCGCGTCCGCCCGGCCGGCAAGGCCGTCGAGCGCCCGATCCGGGCCGCCGCCCCGTCCGGACAAGGCTGGTGGGGCGGCGTCCTGCCCGACTGCCGGCTGCTGATCGAGCGGCCCGAAGGCGCCGAGGCGCCCACCGAATACTGGCTGTCCAGCCTGCCAGCCGACACTCCGATCACCGACCTGGTTCGACTGGCCATGGTTCGCTGGCGCATCGAGCACGACTATCGCGAACTCAAGCACGGCCTGGGCCTGGACCACTTCGAAGGCCGGTCCTGGCCCGGCTGGCACCACCACGTCACCCTCGTGACCGCCGCCCACGCATTTCTCACCGAACAGCGTCTGGCCCCAAAAGCACCCACACCGGACTCACTCTCTACCAGACCCTCGACGCCCTTCAGGACATCCTGAGGTGCTGGACCGGCATCTGCACCACCTGCCACCAACCCCTGCCCGGCCAGACCACACACGACATCAAGATCGAGAGAGACCTAACGGAGTCCTATTAGTGCCATCTGGGACTGAAATGCTCAGTGGCAGTGGACGCCCCTCGGGGCGTTAGTGGTGAGGGCCCATGGTGGACCGTCCGGTGGCGGCCACACATTTACCTCGCCCCTCCTGCGGAGAACAACCGTTAGGCCTGCGCGCCCAAAGTGAAAGAACACCCCGTGCTCGACCCCGGCCTGCAGCCGGAGACACCACCCTGAGTCGCTGCACCGGCGCGATCTCGGTTCGTCACCTGTAGGTGGTCGGACTGAGCGCGCCCGTTCTGTCCGGCCTTGTTAAAAGGACAGGATGGATGGACGAGGTCACGATCGGCGTGCTGGCGTTGTTCGGTTTTCTCAGCATCGCTCTCACTCACGGCGCGAAGCTGGCACGCGACATCGAGGAGTTCATCGAAGCGTGGCGTGGGCCGGCCCGCAGTCTTCGGCAGTGGTGGCGCCGACGGCAGCACCGCCGACGGTGATGTGGCCGACGCTCATGCTGCTGCCTGCCTAGGGACGGCTGGATTGCGTGGTTACCGGAACACGGTGCTGTCGGTGTGCGAAGCCGACCCACGGGTGGTTGCGGCCCGCTGGCACGCCACTGGAGGGTCTGCTGTCACCGGGCGATCGTCTGCCGAGGCAGGAGTGCTCTGGGGGTCGAGGGGAGCTGGGCCCAGTCGTAAGACTTTCCCGGAATCCCGGCCCCTTTGAGCCCCTGCCAGCGCACGGCGACTGTCAGCCTCAGCCGCCGGCGTTGGTGGACTGCGACCAGTCAGCGAGTCGGGTGCAGCGGCTGTGGCAGTTCAAGGCGGCACAGCCTGAGCGGTGTGATGGGGTCGAGGTGTGTGCTTCGCCCCCAGTTCCAGGACCAGGTGGGGCTGGCGGCCGTACGGCCTGGCGATTCCCATCGGTCGCCCCACACCCTCGGCCCTGCGCATGCAGCCGACGCCGCGATGACCCATCCGGCATAAACTGTCGCGCTCTCCCTGGCACGCGAAGCCAACTGCCGCAGCCACCCTGAAACCGACAGCGCCGACAGCACGGTCGTGCATGGCCGGCCGCCACCGCCTTTGGGACGCCACCCTCGCCAACTACAGAGGCACCCCACTACGGGTGCACTTTGACGAACGCCGACTTGCTCCACACCTCCGCCCGCCCCTCTCGGAGCGGCTCCCTACCCTCCCAAATCAAGATCAACTTCCTTGCCCCCTCAGGACCCCAATCCCAATAAATTATCCGTAAAGTTGAGACATTCTCGATAGAGATGCGGCACTCCAGGTCACAGGCTTGCTGTCGAGAGCCTCAGGCGCCCCTGCACCCCATCAGGGAAGGTCAACCACACACACGACTCAACCTCAGTTTCTATGAGTACAGTTGAGATGTTGCAGCTCACGGCGATGAATGTGTCTCAACTGTACGAATAATCGACAGCCAGGAGCGCGTCGTCCCCCTGGTCCGACGCAGGTTCGTGCAATCGCGGAAGCAGTCCTGGCACGGTGGCAGCCCCGGATACGGGCCCGCCGACGTGCCCAGGCAGAGGCGGATGGCTTCGTCTTCCATACCCGTGCGCAATTCGGGTTCGCGGCTCCTGCAGGCTCCTCAGACGATCCGCGGGTGCGGTGGATCACCCAGGACCTGCCAGGAGAGGTAGCCAGGGAACTGTTCGCCGCTCGGGATGCCGGCGCGGGTGAGCAGCAGCAGACAGTGATCCTCGCCCGGGCGCTGGGACACGCCTACTTTCGCGATTGGGGCCACCGGGCCCACGGGCTGCACATCGTCTTCAACGACATCGAGTTCGCCGACTTCTCGATCGGCTGATCCTGCCTTGTCGAGCGCCCGCGTCAGGGGTCAGCGTCGCGAGGGCCTGCGGCGGCTGGCCAGTCCCGCTTCGTACCTTTCGGCTTCCTGCCGCTCTCGCCAGTCCCACTCCACGCGGCCGACCGGGCCTTTGCGGCGGGCTGCGGGCGGCTGGGGCGGACGCAGTCTGGCCGTCTCCGCCACGCGCAGCAGGTGCGCACGGTCACCTGGCGCGGCGAGCAGTTCTTGGTCCTCGCCGGATAGCAGCCGGGTGAAACAGGCCGCGGCCCGCAGAAAGACGCCGGCCCAGGGCGGTACGGGGTAGGCGGCGCAGCCGTCGGTGTAGCGGGCTCGGTCGTGCAGGACGAGCGTGGCCGCGGCGTCGTCGTAGTCGCGGGGGCGTGCGGTGGCGAGTTGCTGGAGGGAGGCGCCGGTGAACAGTGCGGCAGCGACGGCCGCGGCCAGGCGAGGGTGTGCGGTCGCCGCGTGCAGCCGGTGGGCGATGCGCTGGGCGGTGGGCACGGTGAGAGGCACGGGTGGTGGGCGGTGCCGCCAGGCGATCGGCGGTGGCGTGCACGGGTCGGCGCAGGGGCGGGGGCTGTCGTAGGAGACGAGGCGTTCCAGTGCGGGCAGGGTGAGCCACCGGCTGGCCGGCGCGGCGGGCTCGTCTGGGGGCGGGGGTTCAGTGACAGGCGTGCCGTAGTAGTGGCGGCGGGCGGCCTCGATGTCGGCGGTGACGGAGTGGTCGGCCGTCCGCAGGGCCTGGTGCAGAGCGGCGGGAAGGTGAGGGCGGTGGCAGACCAGGGTCAGGTGGATACCGGTGCGGGCCTGTAGCTGCAGGAGGCGCATCGTGCGGCGGGTGGTGAGGCGGTGAGCGCGCAGGACGGTCAGCCGGGTGACGGGCAGGGCGGTCATCCAGGCCGTGGCGGCTTCCCAGGCGGGCTGACGGCCGCCGGGAAAGCGGCCCGGGAGCAGGGGCGGTTTACCCAGGGCGGCGAGAAGGTCGTGGGCGAGGCCGGTTTCGCTGGTAGTGCCCGGGCCGGGGTGCAGGGTGATCCGGCCGGACGGCGGATGGTGGGCGGCCAGGGCGGCGTGCGTGTGCATCGCGTCGTCGTGACGGTCGAGAACCACGGTGACGGACGGCAGCGGCGGGATAGAAGGCATGGGCAGTGTGGTCAGGCGAGGCGGCTGAAGGCCCAGCGCAGCAGCTCCTGGTCCACGCGCGGGCGGCAGGTGCGGGCCAGGGCGGTGCGGGTGTGTGCGGTCAGCTGGGCCCAGGCGCGGAAGTTGCCGTGCGCGGCGTGGCTGTCGGCGAAGGCGATGTCCTCGGGGCCGGCGTCGGCCCAGATGGGGTGGAACAGCGGGATCACCTCGAGGACCTCGGCGGGTGTGAGTCGGGTGAACTGCTGCCAGATGAAGACACGGGAGGACAGCATCGGTTCGCGGCGCAGCACGGTGTGGCAGCCCGCGCCACCGACGAAGATGATCGCGAGCTGGGTGGAGGGCTCGTCCCACAGGTAGCGGAAGTATTCGAAGGCCTCACCGTTGAGCCACTGGGCCTCGTCGACGAGGAAGGTGCGGGGGCGTTCGGCCAGGGCCGTCTTCAGCAGACGGTCGAACTCGCTGGGGTGGCGCGGGGGCTCGCCGGCCAGGTCGAGGGCGGTGAACAGTTCGTAGCGCACTGCGCGGGCGGTGGGCCGGGCCCGGAAGGTGATCTTTCGGACGTCCTCGCGGGGTTCGAGTGCGCGCAGGCAGGTGTTGACGGCGAGGGTCTTGCCGAAGCCGGCCCCGCCGTGGATGCACATCATGGCGCGGGCGGCGACCGCGTCGGTGATGTTCTCCCGGGCGGTGAGCAGGGCCCGGGTGGTGACCACGGAGGCGTCGGGCAGATCGACGTACTGGTAGGTGGCCGCGGTCACGAGGCATCTCCGTCTTCAGCGGTCTGTGCGGTTGGGCCAGGCGGGCCGTCGGCGGCAGGTTCGGCGGGGAGGGGAGCACGCCGGCCGGGCGCGGTCCGGGTGGCGAGGGAGGGCGGGGTGCGCCAGTCGGCCGGGGGCGCGGCAGGCGGGATGAGGTCCGGCAGCGCCAGCTTCGAGGCGTCGGTGTGCTCGACGGCGGCCAGTTCGTGCCCGGCTTGAGCGGAGGTGAGGGCTCCCAGCCGTTGGGCCGGCCCGGCCGTGGTGGCCGGCGCGAAGCGCTGTCGGCGCAGCGTCTCGGCGGCTTTCACCTCGGCACGCAGACGTCGGGCACGCTCCGCCCGGGCCGTGCGCAGGGCATCGAGTTGTTCGGGGGTGGCCGCGTCCGCAAGGTGCGCAGGCCCGAGATACCCGCCGCTCGCGTCACAGATGTCGATCTCGTGATCGTGGTGCGGCATGTAGCGCACTGTGACGGTACGGTCAGCCTGGCCCGTCATCCAGGGGGCGATGTAGGTGCGCCCGCGCCACCGCACGCCGTGGCTGGTCAGCTTCCGCGGGCGGCCATCGTCCTCGAGGGTGAACGTCCACAGGTCGGCGGCGGGGACATCGGTGACGGGAGTCGGATCGGCCTGCCATGCCTCAAGCGGCGTACGGCCGGCCAGCGCCTGGGGCCGGTGCTCGGTGTTCCACCAGTGGGTCCAGGCCAGCACCTCTGCGGTGAAGTCCTGAAACGACATGGCACCGGACGTATCCGGCCTGCGGCCCGCGCCTTTGCGTCGCCGGCCGGAGCGGGGCTTGGCGGGCGTGAGGGTGTAGCCGGGCAGGGCCGCGAACAGCATCCGGTCGACAGCCCGGTTGAGATTTTCCACCGTGCCCTTGAGATGGGGGCTGTAGGCGGGAAGGTCCTTCACCGTCACGCCCATCGTGCCGAACGCGGCAGTTACGGTGGTCGACAGGAAGTCCTTGCCCCGGTCCACCCTCACCTGCTCCGGTGTCCCTCCCGCGGGGCCGTAGGGCTCCTCACGCAGCACAGCGGCGCGCAGCGCGACCAGCACGGAGGCGCGGGAAGGGACGCCAGGAGTGACCGCAGTGCCGGTGATGACTTTGGTGGCGGTGTCGATGAACCAGGTCACCCACGGGCGCACCAGGTCGCCGTCGGCATCGACCAGCAGCGGTGCCTGGACGTGATCGGCCTCCCACACGTGATTGCGCCAGGAGGCCGCCCGTTTGCCGAAGACGTCGTGCGCGCGTGCCGCGTCCGGTCCCTCGGCAAGACCGGCCCGCTCCCCCGCGGTGAGATCACGCCGCACCGCGCGCAGGAACGTCGACAGCGACGGCACCGGGTCCAGCAGCGGCACCGCAGCCGACGTGGCGCCCGCGGGAGAAGCCGCGGATTCAGACGCCGTCGTCGGCTGACCGTCACGGCCGCCGGTCTCGGCCCGGGCCACCAACTGGCGGTGGACCGCAGAAGCGTTGCCGTGCCAGTACGCCAACAGCACCCGGATCTCCCTGGTGATCTCGAACCGGTCACCACTGCGTTCCCCGGGGCGGATCGCGGCCCGGGGCGACCGTGAGGCCTCAGCCAGCCACCGCCACACCGTCCGCTCCGACACCCCCAGGCACTCCCCGGCCAGGCGCACATGCTCCCGCGACAGCCGCCGCTCGGCGCGCAGCGCCAGCAGACGACGCACCGCCGGCGCCCGCAACGCCGTCAAAGACACCTCCCCCAGCACACCAGCCGGATCCTGCGGCGGCGCCATCGGCTGCCCGTCCACGCCGTGCCCCTCCGTCCCTTCCACTTCCATGGAGCGCGCCTTCGTTCACCTCGTCGGAACGATGAAGGCCCCCGTACACGAGCCCTCCGAGCAGCCCGGACCGTCACGGATACGGGCCAAGACGCGCGCAGGCCTTCTCGATCAGCTCCCGATCCATACGCCTTGCGGGGCCACGCTCGCGGGCGGCGTAGACATGCGACGTGATCTTCGCCCACGTGCGGAAATTGCCGCGCGCCATCTGCTCGTCCGCCCGCGCCAGGTCGTCCGGATCCGCCTCCGCCCACACGGGATGAAAGAGAGTCAGCGTCTGCGGCACTTGAGACGGCTCAAGCCGGCCGACCTGATGCCAGGTCAGCACTCGCGAGCGCAGCGCCGAAGCACGGGCGAGGGCCCGCTCGCTTCCAGCCCCACACAGCACCAGCGCCGCCGCACAGCCCGGCGCGTCCCACAACTGCCGCAGATAATCCAGCAATGGCGGCGTCAGCCGCTGAGCGTCATCGATGAACAGCACACCCGGCTCGGCCAGTGCCCGCGTCAGAGCCTGGCTGGCCGGTCCGGCCCGGTGCGGCAGCGCCCCCGACAGCAGGTCGAGCGCTTCACACAGCGACGCCCGCAGCTGCGGCAGACCGGGCGCCACGTCGGCCACCGCCCGCCACACCCGCACCCGGCCGGGGAGAAGATGCAAAGCCTGCTCGACGGCGACCGTCTTCCCCAGGCCGGTATCCCCGTACACACAGCACATCCCGCGGGCCGCGACCGTATGCCCCACAGCCTCCGCCACACCGGCCACCTGCCGTGTGGACACCAGCCGGGCCCCCGCACGTACAACCGCACCCCGCCGCCCCGCACCCCCGCATCCGCGGCACCCTCCGGCACCGGCACGTCGGCGGGCGGCCCGTCGACAACAAGCGGACCACCCGCCCCGTCCACAAGCCCCAGATCCGCCAGTGCCCGGTCATACCGGCTCGGCTCCAGCCCCACCCTGGCCCCCGCCGGACGAGCCACCTCAAGAACCCGGCCCGCCCCCAGATCCCGCTTGATCACGCGGTGCAACGTCGGCAGCGAGGGCACACACTCCGCACCCCACTCCTCCAACGCCCCCTCTTCCTGGGCCTGGAGCATCCTGCGCCGCAACTCTGCTACGTTCCCACCCGCCTCAGCGAGGACCTCCCATAAGGCGTCACTCAGCGAAAACCCGTCCTGCCGCGGCCGCGCCCCGACATGGCCCCGGCGTCCATCGGCCAGCCACCGCCACACCGTCCGCTCCGACACACCCGCCAGCTCCGCCGCGATCCGCACATGCAGCGCCGACAGCGCCCCCTCCCCATCCACCGCAAGAAGCCGCCGTACCACCACACCCCGCGCCAACGGCGCACCCCCGGCCGGCACAACAGCAGCCGATCCCGCCTCGGCCCCACCCGCCGAAACCCCCTGAACCGTCATACAGCCCAGCCCACCCGCCCCCGCCAGCCCCTCACATAGGAACAGCGAAAGCCATGACAGCCAGCAACCAACCTGCTAGCCGCCCCACAACATCCGCTTGGTCACCCCATGACAGCGACCACAGCCCCATCCTGCACCCGCTACCAGGACATCCACTCCACGATCCCGCTGACGCCCACCCGCTGCCACCCCACCGCCCACTCACAGTCACCGAGGAGCCCCTGCAGGACCTCGTGCGGCTAGGCATGCGGGCCATCGAGTGCGCGAGAGCCGGCCTGTGGGAGGGTGCTCTCGCCCTGGCTACGAACGTTTTGTACTCCGCGATGGAAGAGCACGGGATCGAGTGGTACCGCCGGGAATTCCGCAGCGTCCGCGACCACAATAACCAGCCGATCCGAGGAATCAACGGCCCTGGACGGACCGTAGGATTCGTACTCAGCAACGTCCCGATGCCCGAACGCCGGGTCGGAATTTTCGACCTGAGCACGCACCTGGTGACCCGGCCCATGTCCCATGTGTTCAAAAACAGTGCACTCGTGCAGGACCAGCACAACCGTCACGCGGTGTGCCACGAGGCTTCCTACACCTCGTTGCGAGAGGTGTACGTCCTGCCTGCCATGCTCAACATGCACGCCCTACTGCGGGTACTGGACGAGAAAATGTCAGACGACAGCCCAAGCCCTTGATCCGACCGTGACAGCCGGAAGGTCGCCTCCCGCAGTGTCTCGTGAGCGAAGCTCACCCTTCGTCGGTCAGGGCCTTGGTGAACAACTCTTCGGAGTCCAGCGAACGGAGCAGGGGGCCGAGAAGCCTGCGGGTCACCGTGCCCGGTGCGTCACGCAGCTCCGCCAGCGTGGTACCAGTGCTTTCCTCGTAGGTGTCGGCGCTGTACCTGTGGTTGCTGGGCCAGTGTGACTGTCCGGAGAACCTGCGGCGGCCGCGGAGCCTGTTGGCCCCGACCGCAACGGCCCAGTTTCCGTGGTAGCCCACGTCGTCGGAGATCAGGCGCGTCAGCTCCAGCATGTGCCGGGTGAGGATGACGGCGCCGGCGTCGAAGAGGACCTGTTCCTCTTCGTCCTCCGAGGCATGGCTCTTGAGGCCGTCGGAAAGACGGGTCATGAACAGGCGCAGTCCGCCGTCCTCGAAGAGCTGGACTTCGATCACATCTTCGTCGCGCCAGCCGCCGTCTGCGACATGTGTGCGGTCGGAGCGGAGGCCGGAGGAGCTGAGAGCTACGCCCCTGGCGCGCCTGTGCCCTTGGTGAGCGTGTCTCAGGTCGGGTTTGAAGCCCTGACCTTCGAGCGCTGCTCGTAGGCGCTGGTTGTCCTGGACGCGACGGATCAGGGTGTGCAGGCGCATGTTCCAGTCCGGGGCGCCGGTGATCGGGAGGCACATGTCCCGTCGTCCGGCTGTGGGCTGGGCGACCAGGAAGAGGTGGGACTGGGCTCCCACGTCGCGCAGCGGGTCTTCGTCCATCTCCTTGCGCAGCAGGGCGAGGGTGTCGGCCTCGGTGTTGCGCCGCCGTGCGTGCAGCGCGACGACCTCTGCGTCGCCCATCTGGTACTTCGTCTTGTCGCCGCGGCCGAAGTAGCGGTTGTCGACCATGTGCGGTGCGACGGGGCTCGCCGGGATGTGCACGACGAGGTAGCCGGTCCCGTCGTCGGCCGCCGTGCTGATCTCCTCGGTGAGGATGATCAGCGGCGGGTCGGGGATCGTCCGGGCGACCTGCTCGATCTTCTCCGGCAGTCCGTTCAGCGGCTGGGGGGCGAGTTCGAAGGTGCGGCTTTCCTTGTTCTCCTGCACGCCGATGATCAGAGTGCCGCCGTCGACGGCGAACGAGGACAGGTCGCGCGCCAGTTCCTTGTTGTCGCCCTTGCTGTTCGGGGCCTTCTTGAGGTCGAGGTAGTGGCTTTCCTCGAACAGGCCACTGGTGATGGCGGCCTGGAGGTCGGCCTCGGTCTTCGGTGTCCACCGGGGGTTGTCGGATGAGAGGTAGATCGATGTCACTGTGCGGTCCCGCTTTCCATGGTCCAAGGCCCGGCGGGCCCGTAAGCCCCAGCAGTTGAGTGCCAAGGGTACGGAGGGGGACCGACAGCCCAGCGTTTGGCTACTCCGGGCCAGGATCGCGCAACGGGTTGCGGTGCCCGCAGTCCCAGCACTTCACGGTCTCCGGGAGGTGCTCGAAGCGCGTGCCGGAGATACCGAAGGAGCCGTCGATGCGGAAGCCTCCGCAGCTCTGGCATGGCGTGGCTCGGAAGGGCTTGTCACAGCGGAGGCAATCACCTTCCGCTCGGTTCTGGTCGAGGTGGACAAGTCGGGTGTCTGCGGCGCCACATCGCACGCAGAACGCTTCTTGGGTCTTCATGATTCTGGTGTACATCAGATTCGCGGGAACGTTCCCCCCGCTTTGATCCGGTCCGGCGATGGCAGGCGGAGGCGGCACCGATCGGTGAACGCAGCCCTTGAACGGCGAAGCGGAGGGTGGACTCGCGCTGGAGTACTGCCCCACTGGCTCCCTGGTCTACACGGGACGGCTCCCTCATTATCAGGGGTATGGGTGGGCTGATGGATGTGGCGGGGCTGAGAGCGCTGGTCGATGAGACAGTGGTGCAGCGGTATCAGATGGTCAGACACGAGGACATTCCGGCGCTTTGCAAGACGCTGGGGATGCCTGCGCCGCCACCTCGTATCGATCCGCAGACGCAGAAGGACAATTCAAAGCACACGCGCCTCAGGCTCAGTCTGCAGGCCCTGTGCGACGAGGAGTTACCGTCAGTGGGACGAACTGTCCTGGCGTCTCAGCCCCTCAGTGCGAGCCAGCGGAATCGCCTGCAGGATATCTTGTGGCAGAACGCCGCGTGCGCGGTAATACCCGGTCGTACCCGACGGGAGCTGGCGGCCACATACTCTCTGGAGGATCATGCGCGTCATCCCGACTCCTTCCTGAGTCTGCTCGCCTCCCTGTGGGTCCTGGACGATCACGGGCCTGGGGGGCTGGGCGGGCCCGATCGCACCCTTGCAGCGGAGATAGCTCGCCATGTGATCAGATTCCAAGATTGGGACGCGGAGCGCCTCTTCGACGAGCTCGGTTGCTTCACCGCACCGCACTACCGTTTCGGCCGGTTCCTCGAGGGGCTGGCATCGCCCACCACGCTTCCCGACGAGCCGGCCCAACGGCGCTTCGTGGCTATGGCCAACGAGCACCTGCGGCCTATCGGAGCGCAGCTCGAAGAAGTGGGCGAGGAAGAGGGATATCCGCTGTTCGAGCTGGTGGCGGCAGGCCAGGCGGGCTCCCGTCAGCCACGGCAGGTGGCCTTTGCGACCCGAAGGAAGCCGGATATCCGCATCAGCAGCGTTCTGGATGGCGACTTGGAGGTGCTGGACCAGGCAGAACGCGACGATGACGTTCTGGTCTACGACCGTGTCGTAGGCAACGAGGGGTTGCGCTGGCGCGATCTCATGGACTGGTGGCAAGCCAAACGCGGCATCAACGACGCCGTCCAGGCCAAGCAGGCCCTGCTGCAGCGCATGAGCGCCAGCGTGCCCGAAGAGGCGACCGGACAAGACAACCTCGGGAACCTGTACTACGACCTCTATGGGCACGACCTGGACGACCGGCCCGCTCTGCTGCCCGAAGTGTGGCTCCACTGGGATCACCAGACCATCAGCCAACGCCGCGGCCGCGCCCAGCACAGCATCCGCATGGACTTCCTCATGCTCCTTCCCGGACGGCAGCGCATCGTCATCGAAGTCGACGGATCACAGCACTACACCGACAACCGAGGAAGAACGCCCAGCCCTCGCAGGTACGCCGCCACAATGGCCGCAGACCGCGACCTAAAGTTCCTCGGCTACCACGTCTACCGCTTCGGCCACGAAGAACTAAAGGATCTTGAGACCGCTCGTCCGATCGTCGCGGACTTCTTTGCCAGGCTGCTCGGCATGCATCGCGCTGCTCCGCAGTAGATGCGGTTCCACACACTCAGGCTGCCCGCCGCCTACGACCCTCCCTGGCGCATTGAGCAGCCCGGGGCTTCCGCAGCCCGGAATTGGCGGCGTCGTCTTCAAAGTTGCTTCCCTGTGGGTTACGAGGCGGCTGGGAGAGGTTCGGTGAGGCGGTCCAGCCGCGTGTAGAGGGCCCGTACGAGGCGGGCGCGGTTCTGGACGCAGCGGGCGGTGCCCCTGAACAGGGCGGACAGGCGGCCGTCGGCTTCGCGGAGGACGACTTCGGCGAGGGCGCCGCAGCCGTCGCTCTTGGGCAGGGCGGCGGCGAGACGCCGGACGTCGGCGGCGACCGCGCGGGTGTGCCCGGTGAGCTGGAGGGCGTTCTGCTCGTAGTCGCGGGGTGCGAGGTCCGGGTCCTTCCACGCGAGGACGGCGGTGACGAGTGCCTCGTGCGGGGCGCGGTCCAGCAGGAGTTCAGCGTCGACCAGGCCATGGACGTGGGTGTCACTCACCGGTGCCTCATCGCGTCGTCGGTCGAGATCATCAGGGGCTCTGTGCAGCAACGCGGCTACCCTGTCGATGCGCGAGATTGGCCAGACCGTCAGCCGCTCTCGCATCTCCTCCGTCGCGCATCAGCTGATGGCGCTGGCGCGCAAGGGCTTCCTGCGCCGCGCCCCCGTGCCGCCCACGCGCGTACAAGCTGCGCGGCTCACAGTGGCTAACACAACGAGATGGATCGGTACTCCTCGTCGTGTCCGTGGTAGGAGTTGAGCGTTCGATCCTGTGTGGGAACGCCTCGATCCACTGCTGCCACAGCGCGAGCACCTCTTCCGCCCCTAGGGCCAAAGTACTCACACAGCCCCAGCCCGGCACTGAAACTTGTACAGGCCCGTGTGGCCGGTTCTTTGCACAGGCGGGGCCGTGGCCACTGTGTAAAGGGGAGGGGTTATCGTCTGCACGTCACCCGCATATGTGGGCTGACCTGTGAAAATGCGCGTGGGAGGGGCGAGTCGTCGATGGGCAAGAAGATCGAGGAACTCAACGTGGAGGTCGACGAGCTGGCTCTGTCACTCGTCGGATGGCAGGTCGAGAACGTGCGGGCGCGGCTTGTTACGGACAGTTTCGACGACACCCACTTCCAGGAGATCGTCGTATCGGGAACGGCACGGTTCCTGCGGGAGGACTGGGCCGACCGCTTCTCGGGGGACGAGGACGACAACTACCCGCCCACGCTTCTGCTGGGGCTGAGCCCGGTGGACCGGCCCGAGTTGGCCATCTACACGCACGCCCTGCTGGAGACGATCAAGAAGGCCGGCAAGCGGCCCGTGCGGTTTTCCCAGTCCAGCAGCTCCTGGGAGTGTTCCAAGCCCGTCAGGCCCGAAAAGATCAAGCTCCAGGTAACCTCCTTCGACATCAGCGAGACCGACCTCGACCTGGCCTGGCCCTCGGCGAAGACCAAGCCTCTGCCTGTCGAGCTGATCGACGAGACGGCCCATGAGGCCGTACGGCTGAAGCTCACCGCCTGTGACGCCACGATCGTCGGCAAGAAGCGCGATGCCTCGCTGCAGATGCGTCTCGGTGGGTTTTTCGAGTTCGGATCGGCCAAGGAGTTGCTGGCTGACCTTTTCGCCATGGATTCGTGGCGGGGCGATGCCCCCGAGGACGAGCACGAGGTCAAGGCTGAGTGCCCCTTCGAGGTTTCCTTGCCTGGACTGGCTGTCGAGGTGCTGGACGGAAGCGACTTCTTGCTCGACAAGCGGGAGGTATTGCTGTACGGGAGGATCCCTGTCGGGGAGGGTGCCGCGTTGCCGTCACGGCAGCCGCGTTGGATCGCTCAGTTCCCGTTCGACCTGGACGAGCTGTCCGGCGAGCCGACCCGCGTCGTGGTCCGCGTACTGGACGCGGAGGACCTGTGATGGGCCCGATGGCGGCCGTCGCAGCCCTGCGGGATGTCCTTGTACGGGAACATGTGCAGGCTCCGGGTCTCTTCCGCGAGATCGCGCGGATGGAGAAGCTGCTCGCCGATACCTACCGCGACCGGGTGCCGTACGAGTTGCTCCAGAACTCCGACGACGCCGGCTCTCAGTCCGTGCTCGTCGAGGACTTGGGAGGGAACCGGTTCCGCTGGAGCAACGACGGTCGGCCCCTGAACGCGGCGGACATCGAGGCGCTGTGCCGCAGCGCCAGCTCCACCAAGTCGCGCGGTGGTGACTCGATCGGGTACCGGGGTATCGGTTTCAAGTCGCTCGCGGCGATCGCCCACCGGATCGACGTCCGGTCGGCGGGCGTGCGTTTCGCGTTCGACAGGGCGGCCGCCGCAGTGCTGCTCGGTGAGCCGGACACCAAGGCGGTGCCGCTGATCCGGATACCCGCCGAGGTGCACGCGGACGCGCCCGTCGACGGTGTGGCCTTCACCGTCACGTGCCGGCCGGACACCGCGGGAGCCCTCAGGGCGATCGACCCGCTCAGCGCGCTGTTCCTGCGGAATGTGACGCGGATCCGGACGTCAACTGCGATGGCACATCAGGACATCCTCGTCGAACGGGACACCTCGCGGGTCGTGCTGCGTCTCGACGGGGACGAAGCGGCGTTCGGTCTGCTGCGGCACGGTGCAGCGACGGTGGCGGTGCCGCTCGACGCACGCGCTCTCGCCATGACCGGCGTACGCGGCCGTCTGGCCTGCTTCCTGCCGCTCCAGGACGAAGTGGGGCTACCCGTCATCGTCTCGGGCGACATCCTCACCGATCCTTCCCGCACCCATGCGGTGACGGCGGACGAGTCGACCCGCCGGGTCCTCGGCGACGCGGCCCGGGCGATCGCGGAGCGACTGCGTTCACCCGGCGACCCGGTGTTCGAGCGGCTGTGGCAGTTGCTCCTGGAAGGCGAGGACCTGCGCGGCGTCATGGTCTCGGCCACTGCATCCGCTGGCAAACTGCTCGCGGTCTCGCTGAGGGACGAGATGACCGCTCAGCGGCCTTCATTCGCTCACTCGCCAATTCCGTTGGAGCCGCAGGACGTGGCTGTCGTCTTTCCCGGCGGTGCCCCTGCAGCCCTGTACGAGCCTCGCAATCAGGCCGCCGCCCGGGCGTTGAAGGCGGTACTGGGCCTACGCAGCGTCGACTTCACCGTCACCCTGGCCGAGATGGACCCCGCCGTGTTGTCCGACGCACTGCGTTCGCGGCTCAGCGAGCATTTCAAGGAGCTCGCCCGCACGCACGGCCGTAAGCTCACCGAGGCGGAGAGCCGGCTCGTGCATGAGGCCTCTCCCCAGGAGGAGACGCCCGCTGTCCCGGACACGGCCCAAGGAATCCGTGCGACGAAGGCGACCCCTCGCCCGGACACCTCCCTGGCGTCCGTGCTGAAACGGTGGAGGGCGGCGGAGCTGGCGGCGAAGGAGTACCTCAACCAGCTCGGTTGGACCCTGCGCGACGTCAGTGGACAAAACGTCGGCTACGACCTCGAAGGAACGGACCCGCAAGGAAAGTCCGTACGGATCGAGGTCAAGAAGGTGGACCGACCCGACGCACGGTTCGCCATGACCAACAACGAGATGTCTCTCATGCTGATGGAGCCGGGCGGTTATCTGCTCGCCATCGTGGTCGGTGACGGCCGGCACGCCCAGCTGATGTTGCTCGATCCCTCGAAGGATGACCTTCCCAAAGAGCGCGTCTGCCGCCGCTGGGACTGGGAGTTCACCGACTGGTCACGGTTCGCCGAGACGGTTGCCAACGTGTGAGGCATCCTGGACCGGTGCACACCGTGCCCTGTGCGGTGAGGCAGGTGTGGTCGAGGACACCTGCCTCACCACACCCCGGCCGAGGTTCGAAATGTCGTGATGGACGAGTTGCTGGCACGTCTCTGCCCGGACTGCGGCACGCATCTCCCCGCATGATGACGGCCCCGCTCGACACTTCGGTGCGGGGCCTTCTGTACATACGGGCACGACAGTCGCACGGGGAAGCAGGCACAGTTCAGCGCCGGACGCCACTGTTACACACCTGGCTTCACGGAACCTCCACGGTCGAGCTTGGTGCGTATTACAGTTTCCTCCGCGCGACTCGTCATTTTGTGTCGCGCATGAGGCAGATGGGGCGGGATCTTCCGCATGCCCAGGGTGCGCCGTTGGGGGGCTTTGTGCAGGAAATGATCATGGGTTCGAATGTGGCCCTGGCGGACCTGAGCGATGACGTCGGTTCAGTGATCGTCAGTCTGGGCTGGGTCAGCCCTACCGGCGAGGGCGACGCGGATGTGTCGGTCCTGCTGCTGGACGCGAACGGCAAGGTGCGCAGCGACGGCGACTTCTACTTTTACAACCATCCGGTGGCCGCTGACGGGAGCGTGCAGCTTCTGGGCAAAACGCCGACGGCGGACGGCAGTGAGGACCGGATCAGCTTCGACCTCACCGCCGTGCCGTCCGGGATCGACCGGATCGTCGTCGCCGCGAGCAGGTACGGCGAAGCCGGTTTCGGGGAGCTGGAGGATGTGAGGATCACGCTGGCCGACGCGGCCGGTGAAAGTCTCCTGCGGTTCGCCGTCGACGATGCCGGCTCGGTGACGGCGGTCATCTTCGGTGAGCTGTACCGGCGGGGCGAGGGATGGAAGTTCCGTGCCGTCGGACAGGGCTACGAAACCGGGCTTGCGGGGCTGGCGACGGACTTCGGAGTAGACATCGAAGACGACGCGGCCACGGAAGCCGAAGCAGCGCTCGACGGCGCGGAAGCCGACGAGCAGGCGGATGGGGCGGCTCCGGCGCCGGCCGAGGAGCCGGCCGGGCAGGCGCCGCTGGAGGCCATCCCCGCTCCTCGCCGGCCCGAGGGCGAGGCCGGCGAGCCGAGGAAGCCGGCCGCGCGCCCTCGTACCGCGAAGAAGAAGGTCACCCTTCCCAAGACGGTCAAGAAGACCCTGGCGGAGAACGACTCCTGGAGGCAGGCCAGGCTTTTCCCAGTCTCGGTGCTCAAGAGCGACCGGGACCGCGAGATGCGTGCCACCTCGGTGCTGCTGTCGGTGATGGCGCAGGTGCCGGAGTTCAGCAGGAGACTCACCGCGGGGTTCGGGGCTCCGGCGGGCCGCATGGAGACGTTCACGGAGGTCTCCCTGCCCCATGGGGACAGTCCGCGGCGCCCGGACGGGGTGATCCGGGTGGAGCGGGCCGGCAAGCTGTGGACCGCGCTGGTCGAGACGAAGACCAACGGCAACGCGCTCAAGGCCGACCAGGTGCAGGCGTACATGGACATCGCCGCGCGCCGCGGTTACGAGGCCGTGATCACGCTGACGAACGACGTCGCGCTGGAGGGCAGCCCGCTCGTCGACGTCAAGATCGACAAGCGGCGCAAGCACAAGGTCGCCCTCTGGCACCTGTCCTGGGCCGAAGTCGCCCACCAGGCGCAGATGCTGATCAGGCACGAGGGCGTGGGCAACGCCGCGCACGCCTGGCTTCTGCAGGAACTGCTGCACTACCTGCAGCACGAGAACTCCGGCTGCCACGGCTTCCAGAACATGGGGCCGGCCTGGGTTCCCGTTCGCACCGGCATCGACGACGAAACCCTCTGTCAGGGCGATGCCCGGGCACTGGAAGTGGTCGAGAACTGGGAGCGGCTCATCCGCCAGGTCTGCCTCAGGCTGGGCGGTGAACTCGGGCAAAAGGTCCTGCCCGTCCAGCGCGCCAAGCGCGGAACGGACCCCAAGGAGCGCCGAGACCGCCTCGCCGACCAGCTCTGCCTCGACGGGCGGCTCCATGCGGAACTGCGCATCGACGGCACTCCTGGCGTCCTGACCATCAGTGCCGACCTGCGCACCGGCAAGCTGCGCACCGGCATCGACATCCCGGCCCCCGAGCAGGGCTACCCCCTGAGCTGGGCCAAGCGACTCATCCGGCGTCTGGCCGAGGCACCGGCGGACCTGCATGTCGAGACCCTCGTCGACAGCGAAGCCGCAGGCCCGCGCGGAACCCTGGAGCGGCTGCGCCCCGAACCGGCGGACCTGCTCCCCAAGGACAACGCCAAGATCACCGGGTTCCGCCTGTCGCTGCTCAAGAGCATGGGAAGCGGCCGCGGCAACGCCGAGACCGGCTTCATCCGCAGCGTCGACGACGCCGTGCACCGCTTCTACACCACCGTCGTCGTCCACCTGGACACCCCGACAACACGCCGGACACCGTCCAAGGAACGCGCGGCAGCCGAATGACACCCGGGTGCGGGCGGCGGCAACGCCGTCTGCACCCGCCGCGCAACCGTCCCCTTGCACAGGCCCGTACTCGGGCTGAGTCCTGCAAGGGGACGCTCGCACCATCCGGCGCCCTACCTGCCCGTTACCGCCCGGTCATTCAGTCCGAACCGTACTGTCCGCAGCCGAAGAGGCAACCGCCCGCCGGTACCTGCTGGGAAGCGGGGCGCCGCCATGGAGGGGTGATCCCGACTGCGGCTGACCGAGTCTGGGGTGGGCACGTACCTGAGGCGGTGGGGGATGTCCTTCCAGCGGCCGGACAAGCAGGCTGTCGAGCAGGTTCCAAGGCCGTGCGCCGCTGGCACGAGGAGACCTGGCCGACGATCCGGGCAAAGGTGAGGAAGGACGGGGGTGAGGTTCTGTTCGCCGACCAGGTCACCGGCCGTGCCTGGGGTAAGAGGGGGAGGACACCCGTGGTGCGGCGGGGCGGGAACCGGTTCTCGGTGAACGCAATGTCGGAGATCAGCACCAAGGGCCGGATGCACTTCATGGTCTTCCCACCGAAAGCTTCACCGCCGAGGTGATGTGCCGCTTCCTGGCCCGGATCGTCGGCCACTTCGACCACAAGGTCCACCTCGGGGTCGACGGACACTCCGCCCACCCCGACGACATCGAGCTGCACTTCCTCCCGCCTACTCGCCCGAGCTGAACCACCCTGACGAACTGGTAAACGCTGACCTCAAGCACAGCCTGCCCAGACAGCATCGGGCCAGGAACCAGGCCGAACTCGCCGCTTCTTCCGCAGACGCCAGCGACAACCACACATCGTCTGCGGCTACTTCGGCGGCCCGCACGTCCGCTACATCCTGGACGAGAACCCTCATGAGTTTCTGATCAATATGATCAAGGTGATCGTCTGGAACTTAATCATATGAGACCAAGGAGAACAACGATGAGTGTCAAGGCAACGCGGACGGTGCCGCGTCCTCAGCCGCGCCCGATCTCAGACTGGGAGGAGGCCGAGGAGAACGCTTTGGAGTGGATCAGGTGGCTCGGATTTACTGGAGCGCAGCGGACGTCAGGCGGAGCCGATCGAGGGCTCGATATCAAGGGGAAGGAAGTGTTCGGCCAGGTTAAATTTCACGGAAAAGCCATCGCGCCGAATTTCATTCAACAACTGTTCGGCGCGCGAGGGCATCGTGAAGGTGAAATGTTCTTCTTCTCCAACTCCGGATACACTGAGGCGGCTTTGGAGTGCGCCGATGAGCTTGGCGTCAATTGCTTCAGATACTCACCCGCCGATGGCCGAATATCCTCCTGCAATGTTTACGCTGAAAAGGTACTGCAGGCCACGCAAACAATTAGAGCGGTGCGTGAGGGTAAAGCCCTCCAGACATTTGACGAATCAATACTCATAGATGGATCCTACGCAGAATTCAGCCCGGACGGCTCAATGATAGCCTACAGGAGTTCACCTACATCTACACAAGTAGAGGACTTCTCAAGTCGCGCGAATATCGCTTCCTTCGATACAGATAGCATGATTCTGGGCCTCGACTTCATCGATCCTGAACTGTTGGCTATCCATCTTCCTCTCGTCAATGAAACGAGAATTATAGACGTTCGAAGCAACGCCACTGTGCGAACCATTGGAGAACGCCCTCAGATAAAGAATAGTATGGCCTACATGCGTCGGGTCGAGTGTGGCGGGAAAGCGCTCCTAGAGAGAACCGGCGATAGCGGGTTGAACGTTTGGTCTACGCTCACTGGTGATCGAGAGGAGTTTTCAGGGTTGCCTCGTATGACAAACGCGAGCAGCACTCTGGTCTCCTGGAGTCTGTCACCTAAGCGCACGCTTGTGACTTGTGTCTGTAAAGATTCAGGGAAGTCACGCAGCTGGTACCTCCGAATCGCTGATCGCTCTTACCTAATTTGCCCTGGGGATCGCGATGGGGTGCTGCATCACTTCGCATTCACCTCTGATGGGAGCTTGATGGCCGCAGTAGGAGAAACCCCCCAGATCGACCTGTGGGATATGAATAAAGCTGATCGGATTGACATCCTGCGTACAGGCAGCCCCCTTCTGGAGGAGGAGGAGGATTCTCTAACGGCAGTAAAATTCAGTGCAGACAACTCTCTCCTGGCTGTCGGAGGATACGATAAAACCGTTCACCTTTGGAGCGTGCCGCTCCGTGAGGAGATTGCTGTACTGAAAGGCTGCGGAGGGAATATCGAGAAGATTAGTTTCAGTCCAGATGGGCGATATTTGCTAGCGTCGGGTGACGATGAGACTGCTCGACTGTGGGATATTTCTAGTCTGGCTCATAACAGCTACTGAATTTGAACTCATGATGTCGTGTCGTTGTTCAGGTGGCGCTGATGGTCAGGCCGGTCTCGGTGAGGCAGCCGTCTGTGCGATGGCTGCGGTCTAGAATGTTCCGTAGACCGCTTCGAATGCGCTGGACGAGGTGTTCGAGCATGCTGAACCCGGCGTTGGAAAGCCATCCGGGTCACAGGAACGACGATATTCCTTCGACGGGACCGAGGACGGGTACGTAAGGCAGCAGATATTGATGGGAAACTCAAGGTTCTCCGTCTCGCCTGGTGTGTCGCCGCAGGCCAGCAGCTTGACGGCGAGAACCGCAAAAGTTTCCCACCAATACCCTTACGAAGGCGAGGGCTCTTGGCGCAATCGCCAGAGCCCAGAACGCGCTGCGCCAAAGAGTCGGGCAAGGCTGTGCACTTGGTAGTGCTCAGATCCCATGGAGATCAGCAATCCGGCATCAACCAAACTCTCCAGCAGGTTGCCTGTCTCCGGGAGGCCCCGATTAAGGAGGCTTGCGGCTTCCGGAAGAGATATGAATGGGAGAGTAGCGCCACTCAGCAGGCAGAAGGCGCGGGCTTGTTCCGTTTCTAAAGCTTGTCCCGTAAACGATCTCCGTATCTTCCGCGCCCAGTAGCCCTGTCCGCTGGTTCGGATGTGCGGCAGACTTCGGGCAACAGACACGACCGAGGGAATGGGGAGGGCGCATAGAACACGTCAGTGAGTCGTTGATGGGCTGTGGCCCATCGGTGCTGGAGGCGCTTGGTGCTGCTGGGTGGACAGCAGGACGCAAGATCGCCACTGGAGACTGGACACAGCAACTGGCAGCCGCTGGGTTCGAGCTCAATGAGGCGGCGGTCGGGGTCTGGGCCGAGTTCGGCGGGTTGACGATCAGGAGCTGCCCCGCTCGTGTTCCTGCCTCGTCGCTGCACGTAGACCCCGTGGACGCCTGCGTCGACACCGCCGCGGAGGCGTCCAGGCTGAGGCGCCGATACGCGGAGAACTACAGTCCTCTGGGTATGTGGTCGGTCCAGTTCAGGTCGTATATCGCGGCCAGCGGGCGCGTCGTGGCCGTCGGCCCGAACGTCCTTTGGCCTCTGGGGTCGACCTTCGCGGAGGCGCTGACCTACGTGGTGGACGGCGATGCCGGCGTCAATCGTGCGGAACAAGCAGACTGGCTTGCCAACTGCCTCCCTGGCAGGTGAGACGATCTTGCGGTGGCTGGTGTGATCACGGCGTCGGAGCCTTCCTGGATAGCCCCGTTCACCGGGCTGAGCCCGCGGCAGTTCGGCAAGTTGGTCACCGCACTGCGGCGCGAGGGTGCTGATCCAGTCCGCAAGGGCCGGCCCTGGAGCCTGCCGCTGGAGGACCGCGTGCTGCTGGTCGCCGCGTACTGGCGCACGAACCTCACGTTGCGACAACTGGCGCCGCTGTTCGGGGTGTCGAAGTCGGCCGCGGACCGCATCATCGACCACCTCGGCTCTTCGCTCGCGTTTCAGCAACGCAGACGGTTCCGCAAGGACGCTGTGCTGATCGTGGACGGCACCCTGGTTCCCACCCGCGACCACACCGTCGCCGAGCAGTCGAAGAACTACCGGTACTCCACCAACCATCAGGTCGTCATCGACGCCGACACCCGGCTCGTCGTCGCCGTCGGTCGGCCGGTCCCGGGGAACCGCAACGACTGCAAGGCATGGGAACTGTCCGGCGCCAAGGATGCCGTCGGCCGCACCACCGTGATCGCGGACGGCGGCTACCGGGGCACCGGCCTGGTTATCCCGCACCGTCGCGGCCCCGGACAGGCCGAACTCCCGGGCTGGAAGGAAGAGCACAACCGCTCGCACCGCAAGGTCCGCGCCCGCGTCGAGCACGCCTTCGCCCGTATGAAGACCTGGAAGATCCTCCGCGACTGCCGCCTCAAAGGCGACGGCGTCCACCACGCCATGCTCGGCATCGCTCGCCTGCACAACCTCACGCTGGCCGGATGAGAGGTAACGGTGCTGGTCAACCGGCATGTTGGAGATCATTTGCGGGACAACGCTTAGCTGGCTGTAGCTGAACTCGAGGACAGACTCCACGGCTAGAGCGTGTCTCCTTGATCCGCTTGTTGGTTGATCGGATATGTCCGTCCGGCTAGTGATCACTGATGCGATGTGGGACCGGATCAAGCCGTTGATGCCGGCCGATCCGGTCCGCGGCCGACGGTGGGCCAACCATCGTCGAACCCTGGAGGCCATCGCGTGGAAGTACCGCACCGGCTCGCCTTGGCGGGACCTGCCGGACGAGCTGGGCTCATTCCAGACCGCTCACAAACGGCTGCTCAGGTGGGCTGCTGACGGTACCTGGGAACGTATCCTCGCCGCGCTCCTGGCAGCGGCCGACGGTGTTGACGACATCGGCTGGACTGTGTCGGTGGACTCCACCGTATGCCGGGCCCACCAGCACGTCGCCGGAGCCAGGAAAAAGGGGCACCACTTCAGGCTGAGCCCGATGACCATGCGCTCGGACGTTCCCGCGGCGGCCTGAGTACGAAAGTCCATCTCGTCAGCGATGGACACGCACGGCCGTTGGCCCTCCGCGTCACGGCGGGACAGGCGGGCGACGCGCCGGCCTTCGAGGTGGTCATGGCGGGCATCCGTGTTCCGCGAAGCGGGACAGGAAGACCGCGAACCCGGCCGGACGCCGTCCTGGCGGACCGCGCGTATTCATCCCGCGCGATCCGTGAGCATCTCCGGCGGCGAGGCATCCGTGCCGTGATCCCGCAGCCCGCCGACCAGGTCGGTCACCGTCTGCGGCGAGGTCGCGCCGGTGGCCGGCCGCCCGGCTTCGATGCGGAGGCGTACAAGCAGCGCAACGCGGTCGAGCGGTGTATCAATCGGTTCAAGCAGTGGCGTGGTCTGGCCATGCGAACGGACAAGCTCGCCATCGCCTACCGGGCAGCGCTCCACTTCGCTGCCATCCTCATCTGGGCCCGGACGTAAGGACGTTGGGCCGCACTATTTGGAGAGGCACGTCCTCAGCCCAGCATGGCAGCATGCGGCAATGGTCTTTCGACACCCCGACGGCGACTATGCGATCACCGCAATCTACTCCGTGCCCGATGACGCCTGGTATCTGGAACTGGATCTCGTGGCCGGGCAACGGAATCTCGTGACCGCGATTGTCCCCGACGAGGATCCGGCACGGGAGCCGACGGTGTGCTTCAACCCGAGCGCAGAACACACTGACGTCCCGTACGAGGTCATGCGCTGGTTCATGCACCAGGTTGATGAAGAGATCCGTAGCTCCCGTGCCTGGATGCGGCTGAGACCGGAGCTCGTCGAGATCGTCTATCAACTACGTCAGGAGCACATGGGCGTCATCGACGATGACGACTTTCCCCGGGTTCTGGCGGACGTGCGCACCACGGTCCCTGAGGAGGACCTCCCCGCCGTTCTAGAGGCCGCCTTCGGGCGGAACCCTGACGGCACCACCATGAACCACCCGTAAACGCCCCAGCCTATAGGCGATCAAGGAGACACGCTCTAGTCGATGTACGAGGGCGCAGTGAGCTCTTTCCAACTTCACGCTGAGCTGGTCAGATGTAGGGCGAGGACGGCTTGGACGAGTGCGGTGATGCGGACCGGACGGCGGCGTGCACGAGCGCCGAGTTGGTCACGGGTGGACGCCTGCCTGCGCAGCCAGATACTCGACGCCGCGGTGGCCGGACTCCTTGGACACGTGGACGTGGACCGCGTGCCGGCCGGACGGCAGTGCAGGGTCGGAGTGGTCGCTGCGGAAGGCGACCTGTACCGCGTCGTGGCGGAAGCCGTGCAGGCCGTGCTCGGGTCTGTCCGGCCAGCGGCCCGGCCATACGAGGAAGACCGCGTTGCCGTTGTCGCCCAGTGCCGCGATGACCCGGTCCTCGGCCGTCCCCGGTGCGAACCGTGCCGACATCTCAAGCGGCAGGTGTGCCTCCAGTTCACGGTCGTCCATGACCGGCACGTCCGGTTCGCAGCCGCCGGCGCCGCAAGAGGGTCGGGCGCCAGGGTAAGGGCGGTGCACAAAGCGGGAGTTCGGCAGCGCCCCCGCCATTCGGCGGACCTCGTCGACGCTCTCCAGGTGCGCCAGCAGTTCCGCCTCCTCGCCGCGGTGTTCCATCAGCGCGTACAGCCGCATGGCCTGGCGGTACACGTCGGCGGCGTCAGCGGTGACGTGGACACAGCGTGTGTAGCCGACCAGGCAGTCTTCCCACATGGCCGAATGGTGCCACCCGCTGGTCCGGACTGTCGCCCGGAATGATCGGCGGACTCCGATGCCGAGGGGCGGCCGTCGGCATAGCTCCCACGATGCTTTGACGAGCAGGGCGTACAAGCGATGCAGGCCGATGGTGTCGAGGTGGAGAAAGTCCGTCGCGAGCAGACCGCCGATCTGGGTCTTGAGGGACTGAGTCGACTCCAACCCGGCAGATGCGTAGGCCAGTTGGGCTGACAGGCAGGTGAAGCCCCTGCTAGACGGGTCTTCGACCAAGAAATCCGTCTCCTCCAGAGGCTTCGTGTGCTCGTGTACCCGTCCGGCGTCGACGTGTCCAGCTCTGCCCTGCGCTTCCTGTCCGCCAAGCTCCGCCAACACCGCCGGGAGCTCGGTAGTCGGTGGAGGCGCCTGACTCCGCGCCGGCAGGCTCTGCTCACACTCGCCCACCTCCGCAACGGCCACCCCTACGCCCAGCTCGCGGCCGGGTTCGGTGTCGGCACCACCACCGCCTACCGATACGTCGCCGAGGCTGTCGACCTCTTGGCCGCACTCGCCCCGACCCTCGAGGAGGCTGCCCGTACGGCATCGACCAAGGCGCTTGTACTGCTGGACGGCACCTTGCTGCCCATCGACCGGATCGCCGCGGACCGCCCTTTCTACTCCGGGAAGCACAAGAAGCACGGGATGAACGTGCAGGTTCTGGCTGATCCGTCCGGTCGGCTGCTGTGGGCATCGCCGGCTCTTCCCGGCGCTGTCCATGACGTCCGGGCCGCCCGTGAACACGGCATCGTCGGCATGCTCACGGGCGCCGGCATCACGTGCTGGGCGGACAAGGGATACCGAGGTGCCGGAGGCACAGTCCGCGTTCCGTACTGGGGACGCTGGGAGACGCTCTCCGACGGTCAGAAGACCGTCAACCGGTCCCACGCCAAGATCCGGGCCCTGGTCGAGCAGGCCGTCGCCACCCTCAAGTCCTGGCGACTCCTCCGCAAACTACGGTGCTCGACCACCCGCATCACAAGCCTGGTCCAAGCCGTCCTGACCATACATCTGGCGAGCTCAGGCCGATGATGGAAAGAGCTCAGTGTCCGACCACATGTGGCTCTTTCGAACGGCGTTCGACAAGGGCAGGGGCGGCGAGCGACGCGTCACGGGCGCCTGGGACCGGCCGTGCCGCGGTCACCGGCCGAACGAAGACACCAGGATCGCCCTGAACCGGAAGGACCGGGAACGGGGAGCGGCGACAGCGGCACGATCGCGCACGGCCGGGCTCCCTTCACTGGTCTCGATGTCGTGGTGAGTACAGGGAAGCCGGGGCGGGCGGGGCGCCAGATTCTTCCTGCAGCCCCAACGCGTCTTGCAGCACCTGGCGCAGGCTCCTGACCGCGCGTTCCAGGCGGGCGGCCGTGGTCCTCACCGCCGCGCTCGGTGCCTGTGCCTGGAGCTGTCCGGTCAGGTCGTGTGCCTGCGTCTCGGCGTCGGACAACAGGGTGGATAGCTGCGCCAGCAGATCGGTCGCGGTTCCGGTGCGCAATAAGGCCGCCTGTTTGCGCAGTTGCACGTTCTTCTGGTGCAGGTCGACGAAGACGGCCGCCTTGGCGCGCAGTACCCAGGGATCGTATGGCCGCGACACATGGTCCACGGCACCGGCCGCATACCCTCGGAAGGTGGCGTGGGGACTCATTTCGTACGCGCTGACGAAGATGATTGGGGTGTCGCGAGTCCGCAAACGGCGCTTGATATGTGCAGCGGTCTCATAGCCATCCATTCCCGACATCTGGATGGCGAGTAGAACGAGGGCGAATTCGTTGTCGTTCAGTGTCTTGAGCGCTTCCTCCCCTGACGAGGCGCGGACGAGTGTCTGGTCGAGCGCGGACAGGGCGGCCTCCATGGCCAGCAGGTTCTCCGGCTGGTCGTCAACCAGAAGGATCTTGTCCTTCGTGTCCTCCACGGAGGACGGTGCAGGGGGCCTGGTGTCCGTCCGCTGAGCCACAGGTGACTGTGGCCGGTCCCGTTCCCGAGGTTCCAGGGGTTCCGGGGCCAGGGAAGGCCGGTCGGCGGGTGGGGCGTCGGTGTGCGTGGCGACGCCGAGGCGTTTCAGCAGCCGCTCCTCCAGTTGGGCGAAGGCCCGTTCGGGTACGCCGACGGCGGCGGCACCTCCCGGGTGCGCCACCCAGGCGGTAAAGCTTGGTGAGTGCCGGACACGCGCTGCCAGGCGGTCGGCGATCAGTCGTGTGGTGCGCAGCAGCTCGCGGGCAGGGAGCGTGCCGAGGAGGATGCGTCGTGCGTCGTCGGAGAAGTCGAAGAACTCCGGCTGCGGCAACCGACCGGCGGTATCTGCGGCGGCGTTGTGCATGAGGCCGCCGAGAAAGACCTCCACGAGGTGCCCGGTGTTTGTCGGAGGGCCCAGGGCCTCCTGCACCATGCGCATGACGGGTGGAGTGACAGGCGCCACGGCCGCGAGGTGGGCGGCGAGCCGATACGCCTCCGGGCTGGCCGCGCCACGGAAGTGCAGGACGGCTTCGGCGTCCGGACCCTGCCGGGTCTCGGCGCGCTGGGGCTGGGTGACGGACCGTCCAATGTCCCACAGCGGCAGCACCGCCGTCGCGCTCGGTGAGGCGACCAGCTGGGCCCATTCGCCGACGGCGGCCAGTGTGGGTTCGAGCACCGGGACGGGGACGGAGTCGAAGCCGACCAGATCCGCTGGCAATCTCGGGTCGGTGACGTGCCAGGCGGTGGTGGGACCGCCCCTGCGGACACTGGTGACGTGCCACGGCCGAGTCGTGATACCCGAGTTTGCCCAGAGCCGGGCGGGTAGCGCCTGCAGGATTGCGGTGGGTTGCCGTCGGGCCCACAGGGCCGCCGCCTCGCTCATCCGGCCGTCCCACCAGGCGTCGCCGACGCCGTCGCTGACCACGAGGACAAGGGTGCCGCCGGTGGGGTCGCAGAGCGCGGCCGGCGGAAAGTAGGAACCTTGCTGCCGGTAGGGACGGTTGCTCAGCAACGGGGCGTGGGGACCTCGGGTGTTCAGTCCGAGCACGCGGACGTCACGGAAGGCTCCGGCCCGTTCCATCAGTGTGCGGATCTCGGAGGCCAGACGCTTCCACAGGACCATGGACACGCCGTCGTCGATCAGCAGGGCGAGGGAGAGCCAGCGGCTACGGGCGGGGCTCGTCACGGTCTCAGGCAGACCCGTCTCGGCCATGGCGTCCACCGTCCGTGCCACGTCCAGTACCTGACGGCGCCGATCGGGGAGCCGCTGCCGCAACGGCCGTAACGCCTTGCCGAGCGTGAGATGACGGCTGGGCAGGACATGAGGGCCCGGGGTGCGTACGGCGTGCGCCCGGTGCGGGGCCGGCTCCGGCCTGCCACTCTCTTTCCCCCGCGGGGCCGCGTGCAGGGGGAACAGGTAGTGCGGGGCGTTGTCCAGTGGCGGGTGCACGCCCAGTTGCGCGGGATCGTCCGCGCCGGGGGCTCGGGGCTCACCCTGCTCGGCGGCCTGCCGTAAAAGGGCGGCCAAGGCCGGACGTCGCGCCAACGGAGCGACGTCGCTCGGCAGGCTCCTGGCCAGCCACAGGACGTCGAGGAGTTCTTCGTTGGCAAGGTTGACGCCGCTCCTGGCCAGGATCTCTCTCAGACGTGTGAGCATGCCCTCATACCGCCCCGCTGAGTTGGTGCAGAACGGCGTCGAGCAGTCGGCCGGCGTCCAGATCGATGCCGCCCTTGCGCAAGTAGACCGCGTTGAGGAGCTGATCGGTCGCGAGTTCTCCGGGCGCGCGGCGGCCGAGGAACTCCTCCAGCAGGTCGTCGATGTCGTGGAGCGCCTCGTGGCCGAGGTGCGCGGCAACAATGTCCCGCAGCCGCCCCTCGTCAGGCTCGGGCAGGTCGAGGCGGACGCACCGTCGGAGGAAGGCGGGCGGGAACTCGCGTTCACCGTTGCTGGTGATGACCACGACGGGGAACTCACGGCAGCGGACGCGGCCGCGGACGACCGGGGCTGGCGTGTCCGGGTCGTCGGTCTGGACGTGGACCGTGGAGTGTGCCTCGGGGAGGCGGCTGAGCTCCGGAATCTCGAACTCGCCCTCCTCGAACACGGTGAGCAGGTCGTTGGGCAGGTCAACGTCCCCCTTGTCCAGTTCGTCGATGAGCAGGACCCTGGGCCGGTCCCGGGTCAACAGTGCGTTGCCCAGAGGTCCGAGCCGGACGTACTGGCCGATGCCGGGTTCGGAGTCGTCCGTGTCCCGGCGGAGGTTGGCTTCCCGCAGTCGGCCGATCGCGTCGTAGTGGTAGAGAGCGTCCTGCAGGGTCGAGCGGCTGTTGACTGGCCAGTGCAGGATGCGGCCGAGGGCGAGTTCGTGGGCGATCGCGTGGGCCAGGGAGGACTTTCCGGTACCGGGGTGTCCCGTGACCAGCAGAGGCCGGCGCAGGTGGAGGGCGGCGTTGACGATGTCCGCGTCGTCGGGGTCGATCAGGTACGGGCGGGGGCGTGCGGTCCGCGAGCTGTCGGGCTCCTCCGGGTGGAGCCGACGCCATGGCGGGGCGGGCGGGAAGGTGACTGTGCGGGGCGCTCCATCGCCCCGGAAGAGCCGCCAGTCCCCGTCGCCGGGCGGGGTGGGGTGGCCGGTGGCAGCGGATTCTGCGGCGGTCATGACGCGTGGGCTCCTTCTGGGGGGTCCTGCAGGGTCAGCGATTCGGGCCGCGGCCGCCGGCCATGTTCCTCCCATACGAGTGCGGGGCGCGCCGGGAGCGTTTCCGGCTCGTCAAACGCCGTCCCGCGGAAGACGCGGACCCGCTCGGGCAGATCGGCGAGCGGGCCGGTGGGGTCCAGTTGTTGCAGCCCGGCCGCGTCCGCAAGGCAGTCAGCACGCCGGTCCCAGAGGACGACCGGGACGCCGAGCGCCAGGCAGAGCTCGAGCAGTGTGTCCCGCTGTTCCGGGGAACCGTGGAGCACGACCTGGGTGGTGTCACGGTGAGTGGTCTGCAGCAGCCGCCTAAGCCGTGGCCGAGTGACACGTTCGTCGTCGACCACCAAGGGGGCCGCGTGTCCGTTCTCCCAGCGCCGCCGGTGCTCACGTTCTCTGCCGCGCACCAGGTCGCTCATTTCTGGGCAGCTCAGGGTGATGCAGAACTCGGCGCCGATCGGCTGGTCGGGCACGAACTCGTTGGGTGCTCCGGGATTCCATTCGTCGATGGGCAGATGGAGGCTGTCGCGGGCCACCAGAACCGTCGCGTGGGGCGCGGCCGTCGGGCCGAGCTCGTCCGCGACGACCTCGACGGCGTCGCGTACCCGCCGGGCCACTTCCTCGGGTGTCCTCGGTGCGCTCTCCGCCTCGTGGAGGGAGGTGTGCGTGCCGTCGGCGCGGGCGAGCAGGATGCGGCAGTAGTAGCTCTCGTGCGGTTCGGTCTGCGCGCGGGAAACTTCGACGACGACGCGGGAGAAGGGGGGCGACTGCCGGGCGGCCCAGCGGCCGGCGTCGGTGCGACGCTCGGCAAGCGCTGCCGGATGGATGCCGGTCCGGGTGGCCACTTGATCGGACCAGCTGCGCAGCTCCGCGCCCGCTTCCCTTCCCAGGGCGGCGGCCACGCATTCGGCCAGGCGGAGCAAGGCCGGTACGGGCGGTGTGCCGTCCGGTACGCGCTCGCTGTCGGAGACGGACTCCAGGTGCTCGACGACGTGTTCGAGGTCGTCGGCGCAGAGATGCGTGCGGTTCAGCGGGTCGGGCAGCCAGGCGTAGCGCAGGGCTTCGCGGGCGGCGCGAGGTATCAGCGTGGGCTGCTCCTTGCAGATGCCGCGGAACAGTTCCAGTAAGTGCTCGCACTCGTCCTGGGACAGGAGCAGGCACAGTCCGCCGGCACGGGCGCGGGTGAGGACGTCCGTCAGGCGGGTGCGCTCGGCCTCGCCGGTGAGGGCCGGGGCCAAGGTGCTGCTCAGGGAGGGCAGTGCGCGGGGATGGGCCGCCACGAGTGCCGCGAGGTCGGGCATAGTCGGTTCATGGCTGTCAGGGACGGTATATCCGAGCCGCCGTGCGAGGACGCGGGCATGTTCCGCGTAGGTGATCCGGCCGCCGAGCACCGACCACAGGAGCCGCTCGGTCTCCTGCTCGGCCGGGCTGCGTTCCGCCGCGGGCTGGGCCGTCGGGAGGGCGGCGCCAATCTCAGTCAGGCGGAGTGGGCCATCGGCGTACCGCCGCAGGAGTGCCTCGAAGTCGTCGTCCTGGACGAAGCAATGCGCCGGGAGGGCCCGCAGGCGGCGGTTGCCGTAGGACCGGTCGTCGCGGATCACCACACCCACTAGGTGGTCCTCGCAGAACACTGCGGTTCCCGAGGCGCCTCCCCAGGCCTTGCGGCCGTCGTCGCGGAGGTTAGGTGCGGGCTCCTGGTCGAGCACGTAGAGGCCGCGAGCCCCGGAGGACAGCGGAGGCAGGACGCCTCGGAGGTGTTCGGCGTCACGACCGTCTTCCGCGGATGCCAGCGGAAAGCCCAGTCCCTCGTAGCGCAGCGGGGCCGTGCCCACGGGGTGACCCCATCGAACCGACCCCGGTACGTCGATCTCGTCGTGTGTGAGCAGCAGGGCGACGTCCAGGTTCTGCGGATGGGTCCAGATCAGCTCCGCGCCGGTGCGTAGCGTCTCGCCGCGGCCCGGGTGTCCCACTCTGACCTGGTTCTCCTCCCAGTAGGCGCCGCTTTCGCCATCCCGGAGGATGTGTCCGGCGGTGAGCACCAGGCGGGGTGCGACGAGATAGCCGGAGCCGACGCGATGGCGTAGCCGCGTGGTCCCGCTGCGGATCAGCACCAGTCTGTGTGGGTCCATCACTCCTCGTCCCAGGACCCGGTTTCGGTGTCGCTGATCTCGGGGCTGGAGCCGCCGCGGGCCCGGTCCCGGACCGAAAGTTTCAGCGTCAGTCTGTGGGTGCGGACGGTGGAGTGCTCACCGCCCGCACCGACGGTCGCCACACCGAAGCTGACCTTGCCGTCCCCCTTGCCGCTGTTGCGCAGCTCCAACTGCAGCTCCAGTTCGGCCTCCTCGATGCCGAACGCGAATTGCTGGTCCGCCCCCAGATCCTGCGCCTGATAGAGCTCCTGCCGCAGTTCCTCGATCGCCGCGGCAAGACCGATCCCCTCCATCCGCACCCCCAATGCGCACTGTGCCTGCGGAGTAGTCTGCCAAGGTTTTGGGGCCGGGCCAGGGTCTTTGAGAAGTGATCTTGTGTCCGGGTTCGTCAGGTGAGTCCGAGGGTGGTGAGGGACCGCAGGTGGGTTCGGCCGGTGTGGCGGAGGGCGGCGGCAATGTTGGTGCGGCCGTCCTGGCGGTGGATGCCGATGGCGAGGTTGCGCAGGCCGGCCATGATGCGGGGCAGGTGGCGGGTACGGATGTGCGAGGCGTCTTCGTGGAAGGTGCGGTCGCGGACGTGGTGCAGCTGGTTCTCAATGCGCCAGTGGCCGCGGATCCAGGCCGCGAGTTCTGCGCCGGGCGGCAGGCTCGTGACCAGATGGATCCGTTCGACCGTCAGCTTGCCCGTGCTCAGGTCACGTCTCCGGCGCACGACTTGAACCTCGTAGAGAAAATCTGAACGCACAGCCCTGACCAGCGTCCCGGCACGACGAGTCAGCGGCCCGGCCCGCCGCCGCCCGCCTCCAGGGCCTCGACGCGGGCGCGGAGGTCGGCCAGCTGCTCGACGGCGTCGGCCAGTTCCCGTTTCAGCGTCTCGACGCGGGCCGTCGTGCCGTCGGCGGGTGCAGTCGCCTCCGGGCCGTCGAGGTCATCGGCGCCGTCGGGGTGGTCCTGGTGGGCGACGAAGGCACCCTTGCCGGGGCGGGAGACCGCCCACCCCTCCTGCTTCAGCAGGGCCATGGCCTTCTGCACGGTCAGGCTCGACGCCCTGAACTCCCGCATCAGCACGGCCTGCGTCGGCAGCGGATCCCCCGCGCCAAGTCCACCCGCGCGGATCCGCTCCCGCAGGGTCTCGGCGATCACCTCGAACGTCAGCCGCACCCCACTGCCCGCCGGCCTGCGCCCGCGCCGTCCCACCACCACGCCGGTCACCCCCGCTTTCCACGCCCTCTACCAGCACAATCCGGCCCGTCCAAACCGGGAAACCGGCCCCACACTATCCGCGTCCCACCACCCACAAGAAAGGAAACAGGAGGGATGCACTTGAATGCGCCAGTGGGCCGATGTTAACGTCACGCACCCGCCGGTGATCACCACCGCGCCCCGCCGACCAGGCCCCCTGGTCCGGCCCCCGCGCCCAACTTCGAGGCGCCCTGTTCCCCTGTGGCCGATCACTTCGGCCTGCCCACGTCGCGCCGCGCCGTACCGCTTCCGCACTCCTGCCGAAAGGCCCCTTCCGGCATGCCCGCGCAGCTCCAACTCACCTACTCCACAACCGTTCCAGCCGCCTCGCGTCCGTTGTCGGCGTTCACGACGCCGACCTGCCCGGCGGACGCTACCGCCTCACCGGCAGGGCGGTCGGCGCTGGAGCGCCGCGCGAGGCTGACCGGCAGGCTGGCGAAGCTCGCCGCCGCCGGCCAACTCGCGCCCTTCGCACGACAGATCAGCACGCTCGGCGGCTGCGCGCACCCGGTCCGCCTGACCGGGCACCGCACCCGACTCGACAGCGCAACCGGCGAGGTCCTCGACCACTTCGATGCCGGCCAACTCCCGGCGGGCGAACTGCTGGTCCGCTGCGGCAACCGTCGCGTCACCCGCTGTCCCGCCTGCTCCACCGTCTACCGCTACGACACCTACCAGCTCATAGCCGCCGGACTACGTGGCGGCAAGACGGTCCCCACCAGCGTCGCCGCGCACCCGCGCGTCTTCGCCACCCTCACCGCACCCGGCTTCGGTCCCGTCCACAACCAGCCCGACACCGGCCGCTGTCACTGCGGCCAAGTCCACTCCGACGACGACCGGTTGCTGGGCACCCCGCTCGACCCCGACCGCTACGACTACACCGGCGCGATCCTGTGGAACGCGCACGCCCCGGCGCTGTGGGCCCGCTTCACCACCCACCTACGCCGTGAGATCGCAAAGGCGGCGGGGCTGACGCAGCGGGCCCTGCGCCACCACGCCACCCTCTCCTACGCCAAGGTCGCCGAGTACCAAAAACGCGGCCAGGTCCACTTCCACGCCGTCATCCGCCTCGACGGACCCACCGGCCCCACCAGCACCCCGCCCGCCTGGGCCACCACCCAGCTCCTCGACCACGCCGTCCGCGCCGCCGCCACACGCACCCGCGTCACGCATGAAGGCCAGCAGCAGCCCGCCGGTGACGCGCCCGGGGTCCGGCAGGCCAGCGAGGGCGATCAATCGGTGTTCCGGTTTGGGCGGCAGATCGACGTCCGCGCGATCCGCGGCACGGACTTCACCGGTGGTGGCCCGGTCACCGAGCGGCACGTCGCCGCCTACATCGCCAAATACGCCACCAAGGGAGCCGAGACCACCACCGGCACCCTCGACCGCCGCCTCCGCCTACTCGCCGAACTCGCCACCTACGACATCACCGACCACGCCCGCCGCATGATCCATACCGCCTGGCACCTCGCCACCAGGCCCCAGCACGCCCACCTCCGCCTGCGCCGATGGGCCCACATGCTCGGCTTCCGAGGCCACTTCTCCACCCGCACGCCACCACTCCACCGCCCTCGCCCACCTCCGAGCCGAACGCGCCGCCTGGCGAACCGGCCGACCCGACGCCCAGACCCCCACCCCGGCGTCGACTCAGACGCAGGCCGGTCGGACGGGCGGCAGTCCGGTCAGTGACCAGGCTGGACACTCCACTGACCTGGCCCCCGGTCACCGCAACATCAGCGGTCAGCGCGTGGACTCGGACACAACGCTGGTCATCTCCCACTGGCAGTACGCCGGAGCCGGCCTCCTGCCCGAACTCGAACACCTCGCCGACCTCCTGGCCGCAACGCGGCAGACCCAACCCGAGCAACCGGCCCGAACCCGACGCCCGGAACGCTCCGGTGACCGCGCCGGTCACCCGGTCGGTCACTCCACTGACCGGCCGACCAGTGCTGTCCGGGCGGGGCCGTCGCGTGAGCGCCGGCACGGAACTCCTCACCGTCCCCCAGGTCATGGAACGCCTCCAACTCGGCCGCACCGCCGTCTACGACCTCATCCGCACCCGGCAACTCGCCTCCATCACCCTCGGCCGCGCCCGCCGCATCCCCACCCACGCCCTCACCGACTTCATCCGCACCCGCCTCGACCAGGAAGCCGCTTCCTGATGACCACACCCCGCGCCACCAGCCCCTCCCGCCGCACCCGCGCCAACGGCGACGGCACCGTCTACCAGCGCAAGGACAGCCGCTGGGAAGCCGCCGGATACGTCCTCGCCCCCAGCAACACCCGTAAACGCATCCGCGTCTACGGCACCACCCGCACCGAAGCCCTCGCCAAGCTCACCGAGAAGATCGCCGCCAGCAACCGCGGCCTCCCCATCCCCTCCACACAAGGCAGCCTCGGGGCCTACCTGACGTACTGGCTGGAGAACGTCGCCGTCCACCACCTCCGCGAGACCACCCACACCCGATACGTGTCCTGCGTCAACCGCTACATCACCCCCGGCCTCGGCAAAAAGAAGCTCACCCGGCTCACCGCCAAGGACGTCCGCGCCTGGCTCGACCAGCTCCGCACCCAGTGCCAGTGCTGTGCAGGCGGCCTCGACACCCGGCGCAACCAGCCCCGCTGCTGCGCGGCCGGCCACTGCTGCCGGAAGGTGCTGTCGCCGCTGACGCTGACCTACGTGCACTCCGTCCTCAAGTCCGCGCTCGAGCACGCCGTCAGGGAGGAAGAGATCCCACGCAACGTCGCCCGCAACGTCCGCACCGGCACACCCCGGCCCCGCCGCTTCGAACCCCTCACCGCCGACGAAGCCCGCCAACTCCTCAACGCCGCCCAGGGCCACCGGCTGTCCGCACTGTTCGAACTCGCCCTCCACGCCGGGCTCCGCAAGGGCGAACTCCTCGGCCTGCGCTGGAACGACCTCGACCTCCACAACGGCACCGCCGCCATCCGCCGCACCCTCCAGCGCACCAGCACCCACGGACTGGCCACCCTGCCCACCAAGACCCGGGCCTCCGAACGGCGCATCGCCCTCCCCATCCGCTGCCTGCACTCGCTCAAACTCCACCACGAACAGCAGGAAGCCGAGCGAGAAGCCGCCGACGACGAGTGGCAGGACAGCAGGTACGTCTTCACAACACCGACCGGGAAGCCGATCGACCCTTCCAACATCACCCGCGCCTTCACCACCCTCCTTCGCAAGGCTGGCCTCCGCCGCATCCGGTTTCACGACCTCCGCCATACCACGGCGACGCTCCTCCTGGAACAGGGCGTCGAACTCGTCGTGATCAAGGAGCTGCTCGGGCATGCCCACATCGGCGTGACCGCCACCGTGTACGCCCACGTCCGACTCCGCCTCCAACACGACGCCATCAACACCCTCAGCACCGCACTCGGCAGCCCGAAGACCACGGGGACCCTTGGCTATGGGGAATCTGCCGGCTTTGGCGCCAACGAACCACCGCCCCGAGCCGCCGCCATCCGCTGACGTTGCCGTCAACTACTGCCGTCACTCCACGCAGAAGCCCCGTCAGGCGTAGCCTGACGGGGCTTCAACTTTGCGAGCGATACGAATATATATCGCTCGCCCAGCCAGTTCCCACAACACCATTCGGAGGATTCAAATCCACCGAAGTAAATCCCAACATCGGTGCAGCCTAACCCGACCTCAGGATTCCGGACAGCGAAGAACCGGGGGCCTTAATTACTCCACCCCTTCTTCCGGATACCTTTCTGCTTGAACCTTGATGGATTCACCGCTGTACACCTCATCTGGATCGATGTAGCGCCCGGTCGACACGAGGACAGACTCTGGGAGCATGGTCGTTTCATCCCCGATGAGGACAGCGTAGATCCTCTCGTCGACTCCTTGACTCTTGCCCAAAATCGCCCCTGTGGCGCCAGCAACTCCGAGTTCTACGGTGTGGCTGGTTTCAAGAACGGTGACGACTTCATCGAAATCGAACTCCCTCATCTATGGGTCACCTCCCCAAAGGGGTCTACATTGACGTGGCGATTATCGCGAGAGAGCCAACCGATCTTCTCGCGCCCTTGACGCGACAACTGAACATCCCACTCGAAAGGATGCCCCTCGGTGCGCGATGGACCCACCGTCCACTCGTTACCGAATCGGTCAACGTATCCACCGTTACGACCTCGCGGCAAGGGGTTCGCGGGATTGTAGCCCTTCGGAGGCACATATCGAATGCGACCTTGGTTCGGCAGACCGAATTCCTCCCCCGGACCGGCTGCACGCATTCTTGCTTTGACACTCCAACAGTTGCTGTTGTGAACGAGTACCGGAGTCTCGCCCGCCAGCACATAGTACGTGTGGAGGTCGTCGACAGTGAGGTTGTACGTGCGAGCGTGCTGTGTGAAGGGCTTGTTAGCTGTGACGATGACGGTCCGGTCGTCATCGGTGAGCAGGGTCATGCCCGACGTGAGGTCGCCGGCTGCTATCCAGCTCTGCTCTGAGGGTGACCAGAATGGGTGCTCGTGTGTCGCCGTGAGCTCTTCTATACCGTCGTCGGTGGTGATGGAGAGTGTGTTGAAGTGTTTGTCGTCTTCGGTGCGGATGAGACGAGTTACCTTGCGAGGGCCCAGCTCTCCGGTTTCCGGGTTGGCTGCCAGTACCTCATCGCCCAGCTCTACATCTTCGATGTCTTTTGTGGAGCCGTCTGCCATGAGGACGTCAGTCCCGGCGAGGAAGCACCTGTTGCATGAGATTCCGCGAGATTCCTTCCACGGTCCGCTCGCCGGGGGGTTCCCCTTGCCCCGGAGGCTGTACGGGGTTCCTCCGATACTTCCGACCATGGGGCCCATTGACTCGATGTATTCCGGCGAGTAGCGAAGGTCCCAGACGAAGTAGTTGTACAGCTCCTTGGAGCATTCGATGTATTCCTCGCAGACCGACGCGCCGGCCAGTGCCATGATTTCATTGATCGGCAGATAGTTGGTCATCCGGTCGGACTGCAGGTTCGCGAGGGCCGTGGAGAAGGCTTTCTCGAACTGGTCGGGTTCGGGTCCCGGTGCGGCAACGACTTCGAAGTAGGTCGGCGGCGGTGGCGTCCATGGCGACGAATGACGTACCTGCGAGGGACCGTATCCGACGTCGTGGTATCCGCCGATCGCGCCGCCGTACGGCTTCTTGCTGCCGGAGTTTCCGGGGCTGCCGGGGTTGCCTCCGCTGACTGCGTTGTTGACTCCCGAATTTCCAGGGATATTGCCGCAGGAACTGACGGCGTAGGTGGCGCCGCAGCCTTCTTTGAGACCGGTGGGGTCGGAGGCTGTGGCGGGGTGTTGGTTGGCGTAGCTGTAGCCGTTGAGGGACTGTGGCTGGTCGAGGCTGAGGAGGGGGTCGACGCTGATGAACTGGCCGATGGCCGGGTCGTATTCGCGGGCGCCGATGTGGGTGAGACCGGTGGTTTCGTCGTTGGTTTTGCCGAGGAATCCCTTGTCGTCGGGCCAGGGTGTGCCGGTGGGCTTGCCGCGTTCGGCGCCGAAGGGGCTGGTGTAGCGCTTGCTGTAGGTCTGGGTGGCGTCGGCGTTGATGGCCAGGGACATCGTGCCGTGGTGGTCGCCGGCCAGGTAGGTGAGCTTGTTGCTGAGGGTTTCGTTGGAGCGGGTGGCGATGGTCTGGCCACCGGCGGTGTAGTAGCGCTGGGCCCAGGTGGTGCTGTCGGCGCGCAGGTGGAGTTCGGTGGCGCCGGCGTACAGGACCCTCTCGCCTCCGGCGGTGCTGCGGATCAGCAGTTCGCCTGAGGCGTCGTAGAGGTAGTCGGTGGCTTTGCCGTTCTCGGTGAGCTTGGCGAGCTTGCCTTCTTCGGACCACGCAAGGTCTTGGATCGCCGTTGCGCCGGGGCGCTTGGTGGTGTTCCCGGTCGCGTCGGGGGTGTAGGTCTTCTCCGGGCTGGTGCAGTCGCCCTTGGTGGTGGTGCCGGTCAAGAAGTGTGGCTGATCGGGTTTGGTGTAGCAGTAGGTGGTCTTGGTGTCACCGGCGGTCTTGTGGGTGGTTTCCGTGGTGCGCTGGCCCGCCTTGTTGTAGGTGTAGCTGGTCCAGTACGGAGCCGGGCCGGACAGGTTGCTGGTGCTGCGGGTGTCGGAGCACTTCTGGGAGCTGGGTGTCCAGGCTTCGATGAGGCGGCGGTGGCCGTCGTAGGCGAAGCACTGGGTCTCGGCGCTGCTGGTGCCGCCCAGTGTCGTGGGGTCGGCGATGGAGGTGACGTTGCCGGCCTGGTCGTAGGTGTAGTTGAGGTTCTGCAGCTGGTAGCCGTGGGTGTCGTCGGTGACGTAGCTGCTGATCAGGCGATCGGTGCCCTGCTCGTAGCGGTTGTTGATGTAGGACTTCTTGTGGTCGTCCGTGTTGGCGGTGCCCAGCGTGAGCTGGGTGGGCTGGCCGATCGGCGAGTACTCGGCGTCCAGGAGGTAGCCGGTGGAACCGCCGACCGAGGTGACCTGCCCGAGCTTGTTGTAGTCGTACTCGACGATTTCGGAGGGCAGGCCCCCCAGAGCCGGCTCCTTGGTCTGCTTGAGGGTGCCGTCAGGGTTGTAGGCGGTCTCGAATTCCAGCGTCGCCGGTGCACCGGCCTTCACGAACGGATCGTCGGAGGGGAGTTCCAGCTTGCTGACCGCCGGGCGGGACAGCGTGTCGTATTCGGTGATCGTGTTGGTGTACGCCTGGCCGCTCTTCCCGCCCACGTAGCGGGTGCTGCTGTCCGGCAGGCCCTTGAGCAGGTTGTCGTAGCTGGTGGCGGTGAGCTGGTTGGCGTCGTTCTTGGACCCGGCCCAGGTCCCGGTTGAACGGCCGAGGACGTCGTAGGCGGTCAGGATTGCCTTGCCGCGGGAGTCGGTGGACTTGACGGCCTGGTCGAGCGCGTCGTACTCGGTGGTGCTCTTGCCCTGGTCCGGGTCGACGGCTGTGATCTGGCGGCCGAACAGGTCGTAGGTGTAGGACCACTTGGCGTCGTCCGGGCCGGTGATCTGCGTCTGCAGGCCGTCCCGGGTGTAGTGGAACTTCGTGGACGCGTAGCTGGTGCCGGGGCTGTCACCGTACTGGGGGTCGGCCGGGGCGCCACCAGCGTATTCACGGGTCTCGAGGGTACGGCCGCGGATGTCGGTGATGGTGCGGGTGGCGGTGCCACCGTCCAGGGCGGTGATGGCGGTGGAGTCACCGGTGTAGCTGGTGGTGGTGGACCACTTCTCGACCCCGAAGACGTGCAGGGTGGTCTTGGTAGCCCGGCCGATCCCGTCGAAGACCGTTCCGGTCTGCTTAGGTGCCTCACCGTATTCGGCGCGGGTGTAGGTGCCGTTGGGAGTGCTGGTGGTATCGAAAATGTCCGCGTAGGACTCGTACGGGAGACCACGGGTGTCGTAGCGGGTGTCGGTCAGCAGGCGGCCACCCTGAGGTGTCTCCGACTGGGTCTGCAGGGGGCGCAGCAGCGAGTCGAAGATGGCGTAGCTGGTGGTGTAGGTCTCGCCGTCCTTCTTCAGGGTTGAGGAGGACACCCAGGACGGGTTCTTGTTGTCCATGTGGTAGGCGAACTTGGAGCTGGGGCTCTGGCTGGCGCTCGAGCGGTTGGGGAGCCACACGGAGGTGAGCCGGCCGAGTGCGTCGTAGGCGAGTTCGGTCTTCTTCAGGTTCGCGTCGTACGTGCGCAGCGCCTGGCCCCGGCGCGGGTCGAGGAAGCTTGTGTTCCTGTGCCCTAGTGGGTTGGTGGTGATGGTCTTGGTGAGCGGGCCGGCGGTGGCCGGGGTGTAGGCGGTGGTGGTCGGCTGACCGTCCGCGTCGGTCACCTTGGTGAGGCGGCCGAGAGTGTCGAAGTCCGTAGTGGCGCTGCTGGTGATCGTCTGCCAGCTCGGGCTGCCGGAGGCATAGCTCTTGGCGCGGCCGGTCCAGGTGACCAGTCCCTTGGTCGGCTTCATCGACTCCGACCATGTGCTCGCACCGTCATAGCCGACCGCTGCGTCCGCAAGGACGTCACCGCGGCGCTTGTCGTCGGCGGGCAGGTCGAGTGCGGTGTCGGCGGTGGAGCATTGCTTGCCGACGGTCCGGGTGCGCGAGACCAGGCTGTTGATGCCGGTATCCAGGTTGCGGGCGTACCAGGTGCGGGTGCAGGTCTCGTCACCTCCCAGGCCCTTCTGCCCGTAGTCGTCGACTTCTCTGACCATGCCCAGGTCGTCGTAGCGGTTGGTGATGACGTGGGTGCGCCAGGACTTCGACGCGGTCAGGTAGGTGCTCGCGTAGGAGGTGTTGGGTCGTGTCCAGCGCGCGGTGTGAGCGGCCGCGTCGGGCACCGTCTGCGTGGCGGTGTTCTTGGAGGTGTAGTTGGTGTAGGAGGTCGAGATGGGCTGGCTGCCGTTGTAGGCGACCTTCTGCAGCATCTGGCCCGAGTACTGGTCGCTGTCGGTCAGGGCGGCGAAGTCGGCGTCGGTGTCCATCAGCGGTTCGACGCTGACGGTCCTGGTGGTGCCGTCCTTCTTCTTGTCCCCGTGCATGCCCTGCAGGTAGCGGGAGACCGTTTTGGAACGGGTGGTGCCCAGCGCGCCGGCGTACACGGTGACGTCGCGGTAACCACGCCACTCGGACCAGGTCCGCTCGTCCTTCGGCGTGAACGGGTCATCGGCGTAGTGCCATGCGGCGCCCGAGTAGTCGTAGGCGTTCTCGACCGTCTCGTTCTGCCCGGTCGGATCGGCAACTCCGACCGCGAGTACACGGTACTTGTGGAACCAGTCCACCGACGCTTCCGTGGCACCGTTGATGTTCCAGTACTGCGGGTAGCAGGAGCGGGTGTTGGAGTCCTGCGCGGCTTCGAGGACCTCGCTGCGCTTGCACTCTGGCGCCGACAGCGTCACCGTCGTGATCGCTCCCGTCTCCGAGGTGATCGTCTCGATGCGGTGGCGCTTGAGGGGCAGGATGTCATCCGTACCGTCGACCCGGTTGGGGCGCAGCTGGTAGGTGAACACCACCGGGTTGACGTCGATCGCGGTGCCGGCCTTGCCCGTCCGCTTGATCGATTTGAGGACCAGGACATGGTCGGTGGTGTCCCCGATGTCGCCGGCGTCCTGGTATTCCTGGGTCAGCGCCCATGAGTCGACCGGGTCGTGCTTGCTGGTGGTGGCGTTCCACGAAAAGGTGTGGATTCCGGTGAGGCGCTTACGGGTGAAGAAGGTCGGGCCTGCGGCATTGCAGTCGGTGTCGCCGCTGGTGCAGATGCTGTCGAAGGGGACGTCGGGCCAGTGCTTGGCCGTGTCCTCGGTCAGCTCCGCGCAGTCCGTGACAGTGCAACGTTCGGCGTACGAGAAGGTCACCTTCGCATCGGCGTCATCCGTGAACAGTGCCTCCTTGCGCAGCCCGTACTTGATCTCGTTCAGGTAACCACCGCGGACATAAGAGGTGTTGGCGGTAGCGGCCTTGTTCTTGGGGTAGTGGTTGGATTCCTTCGTGTACCAGTAGGTCGAGGCGTTGCCGCGGGTGTCCTCGACGTAGTCGAGGTTCCACCGCCAGGCCTGGGTCAGCGAGCGGTCGGCGAAGGTGCTGCCCTTGTCGTAGCCGGGCTCGCCGGAGTCGTCACCGAAGACCGGTGCCGTCCAGGTGGAGTTAGTACGCTGGTCGGCTGCCCCCTCGAGCTTGTTCAGGCCGAACACGTACTTCGTGCCGTCGCCGGTGATGACGGTCCAGTACTCACCGTTGTCGTCCCCGTTGTCCGCGCCGGTCGAGCGCTTCACCGTGGAGGCGTCGTCGTTCTCCAGACGATGGGCACCGGTGGTGTTGTCCTTGATGATGCGGCTGGAATTGCCGTTCAGGACGAGGCGGGCGTTGTCGTACTTCCAGCAGCGGTCGAAGACCTTGTCGTGGCCGTCGTCGTCGCAGCTGCTGTAAGTGCGCTCGATGTAGGACTCGGTGAGGGCGAACCCTTCACCGACTGAAGTGCCTTGGTTGTTGGTGGAGGCGGTGCGTCCGTCGATGCTGCCCGAGTCGTACGACAGGCCCAGGCTCGGTGCGGGGCCGGCCGCGGCCGGGGGCAAAGTCAGGTCGTAATTCCAGGTGAACGAACCCGAACTGCCGCCGGCCTCCCACGACGACGACGGCGCGAGTCCGGTTGCGGAGTAGTCGCCGGTCCCCTTGGGTGACGCCCCCGCTCCCGCAGCCATAGCGGTCACCGCGAACACGGTGACACCGGTGAGTCCGTTCGCCGAGGCAAGCTGCGTGGAGGCGCCGGACGTGGTCTCGGCAAGCGGGACCTGCGCAGAGACGGTCTGCTGTGCGGAGTCGTTGGCTGAGGAGAGCGGGGTCTGCTTGCGGCACTCCGTCTTTGACGGAGTCGTCAACGCGCAGGCAGGCAGCTGCACGAGACGCAGGCGCTCCGACCAGCCGCCACCGATCATGGATGCGAAGTCGCTGTAGTCGACGCTGACTTCCGCCGTACCGGCGGTGTCGGCGCTGGCCGTGAAGAGCACACCGGTGATGCCGGTCTTGCGGGCGGCCTTCTGGTCGAGGACCGTGAAGTCCACGGACCCTGCGGCCGCCGACATGCTCCGGCTTTTCACCGGCTGCGCGGCAACAGGCGTTCCCGCGAGGTCCACCTTGGTCGCTTTGTTCGCGGAGAGTGTCGTGGTGGCCGTGTCGGGCTTGGGCCAGGCAGCTGTCTGCTCTTCCTTGGCCTTGCGGGCTCGCTGTTCGCCGGCCTTCCTGCCCTCGGAGACCTTCTGGCGTGCCTTCTTCGCGCCCAGGCCCTTGACTTCTTCGACCTTGCTCACGCGGGGTTTGGGCACATCAGGGCGCCCCAGTCCCTGCTCGCCGGCCACCGCGGCCGGCAGCTGACCGACTGGGGCCAGCAGCGCCAACGCCACTGTGGGCACGACGAGGCGTCGCCCCCACCGCCGCACACCCCCAGCACCCCGTTTTGAGGTGCCTATGCCAAACATCATGAGTTTTGTACCCATCCGGTTCACGAGAATTGGAAGATCAATCAAGTTACGGAAGCAGCCGGAGAATCCGGCCGCACGGTGGTTGGGCAGCCCTAAGGACTGCCCAACCACCCACTGCAGGTCAGTCGCCCACCGTGACCTCGACCTGCTCGGCACTGGCCATCGCGCCGGCCCACAGGCGCACATCAGAGATCCGAGCAGGCAGGAAGTGCTTCCAGCCGCCGCTCGCGTATGCCTTGCCGACGGCGAACTCACCACTGCCGATCTGTGCCGTGTACGCCTTGGCGTCACCGTTCTGGCTGTAGCCGATGTAGAGGCTGATCGTGCCGTCCACCGAATCGTGCACGCCGGTCAGCCGCGCGCCGCTGTCCACACTCGCGGTCTCTTCGGAGGTGACGGAGGAAAACGTGCCGTCGGACTCGAGACGACCGAAGTGCCACTTGCCCTCCGGCACTGTGATCTCCTCCATGGTCTCCTCGTCCAGCACGGTCTTCTTGCCGGTGAGCTCGAACCACAGGCCCCATGCGGAACCGTCCGCGGTGCGCTGGCCCGCGACCTGCCCGATGTAGCCGATGTCCTTAGCCGCCAGCTTCGCCGCATCCAATTGCACCCGTGTTGTGGCGGTGAACGAACCGGTGCCGTCCACCAACGGACCCGCGACCGTGGCGGCATCGTCCACGCCGTCCAGCACGATCTCCTCGTTGGTGACTGTCGCACCGCCGGCCAAGGCGAGGCTCCTCCCGTAGCCGGATACGGTGTCGACGATGGAGGTACCGTCAACGCCTCGGGTCGGGTTCCAATCCGCGATCAGTTCCACTCCAGCGAACCGGCCCGAGAGCATGAGCCGAGCCTCGTCACGGATTTCCTCCGCAGTCAATGTGCGCTGCCATACGGCAGGCTCGTCAATGGACCCATGAAGCGGTTGATGCCATTTTCCGCTGGACTGGACGAGCCCCATCCTGAGCGGCCCCGCCTCTTCGATGGCCACTTCGAAACCTGTCGTACGGGTAGCTTTCAGAACGCCGTTGACATAGAGCCTGATGCCATTGGCTGGGGCGTCATAAACTGCTGCCACGTGTGTCCAGACTCCTTGCTGAGCCTTGTCCTCGGACATAACGCCGTTGTAGAGGCCATCAGTGCTTTTGACGCCGAAGAACCAGCCGTTGTAGCCCTGTGCTATCTGGTACGACAGCATGAATGCGGCGTTGTCCTTGCCGTCCTGTGCGAGGATCGCCTGACTCTTGTCGAGGCTGTCGAGACGCACCCACGCAGCAACGGTGTAACTCGAGCGTGGCTCCAGCACCGCGGCACTGGTCGCGGCATAGGCGCTCTGTCCGTTTAGTACCAGACCGCGGTCCGTGAGGGGAGTCTCCAGTGGCACACCCTGCGCATCGTGGGAAATCACTCCTCGTCGGCCGCGCTCGTCGCGCACCGCACCCCCGGCCAAGGTGACCTCGTGCTTGGGCACCCCTTGTGCCGTGGCGGTGTCCTGGGCGACACCGCTTGCCTCATCGAAGTGCCAGCGCCCCACCGATCCCTGACCAGCGGCAACGAGGAAGTCGACGGCGTTCCAGGCTCCGTATCGGCCCAGGTTGTCTTTGGCCCGAGCCCACAGTGTGTATGTGCCCGATCGCTCTGGAGTGATCGGGACACTCACCGTGGCGCCGGTGGCCGTCGGCCAATTCGACATGCCCGACAGGGTGTACTGGTAGGACACGATGCCCGTGTCACCGTCCGCGGGGGCGAATTTGAACGTGGCCTTCTGCCCCGGGCCACCCTGTGCCGCACAGGCGTTGGGCAGGCATTCCGTGTACGGACTGCCGATGGTGATCTTCGGTGCCTTTGGGGCGGTCGGGTCGACCTTGAAGTAGCAGAAACCGGTGGTGGAGCCGTTCGACGGACTCGACAGGTGACTCTTGTAATCGTTGTAGAATGACTGTGTCCATGCCCGATAACGGTGTACGGGTCCCTCGGTGAGGGTGGACCAGGTGATGGTCTGCTTCTTCTCATCCCCCGCATACCCCGTCGAGGGCCGCGAGTCATTCGTCCCGGCGTTGGTGTCCGTCCATGTGCCGTCGGTGTTCTTGCGGTCGACGTCGAAGGCGACCCGCAGCTGCGCGTCCTCCTCACCGCCTGCCTTGGTCTGCGTCGTCGCCGTCAGCGCCGGTGTCGGGTCGGAGACGATCGTCGGGTTCGACTCATTGGTCGAGCACACTGTGCCCGAACCGGTCACGAGCCCGATGCCGCTTGGCTTGTCCGGGATACCCACGAAGGAGACCTCGAGGACGGCATCGTTCTTGAACCGCTTCCATGCTGAGGTGTCCGACTCGTCGTGCGCCCGGATCTCCAGCGTGAGCCGGGAGAACTTGCCCGCCGCGAAGTCCTTCACGGTCGGGGTGAGGTTCTCGTTCGTCTCCTCCGGGTTGTCGTTGAACTCGATCGCCGCATCCGGCAGTCCCGGGCTGCACAAGTCGCCCCGGCCCGCCGAGACATGCCGATCGCCCATCCAGTCCAGTTCCTTGGGACGCGAGGACCAAGTGGTGGAGGAGGAGATGTTGTTGGTGCGGACCAGGTCCACCCAGCGCGGATCGCACTGGAACGCCCACGGCTCGGTGACCCGGAACGTCGCGTCCAGGACGTGCTTGCCCTTCAGACTCGCAGGCGAGAACTCGAAGTACAGCTTCTGCACATAGCCCGGTCCGCAGTAGTAGCCGTTCCAGGTACCGCACTTGCCGGCACCCTTGCCCATGCCGTCGTCACCATTGCCCCAGCCGTAGGACTCATAGCCGTCCGACCGCAGCAGCGTCCGCTCCGACTCACCCCACGTCACCGAAGGATCAATGAACAACGGAAACACCGAAGCGTCCCTCTCGGCAAGGAGCTCGGGGTCGGGGACGATCGACAGGGATTCCTTGCCGACCTCCACATCCATCGTCGCCACCTCATCGCCCTGCCCCGGCTCCACACCGGACCCGGACGGGGCCGACTCTGCCGGATCAGACGGGGCAGAACCGGCCAGGGTCGTCTCTTCCGCCGCCGCGCGTGCCGCCTGAGGCGCAGGCGGCTGGGCAAGCGTCTTGCCGGCCGAGTTCCACATACGCGCGGGCGGGGCCTTGAACACCGTCTGGCCATTCGGGTCGACCGCGGCCAAACTCCCTGATGCACCTTCCTGGACCGCAAGCCCTGTCGTCTTCAGGCCGAAGGTGAGCTTCTTCAGCTTCTCGTCGGCTGCAGCCTCAGGTGTCTTGACCACCAGGACGTGCTGGAAGCTCTCCACCGTCGCGGTGACCTTCAAGTCCACATCCGGCAGCACGTTTGCATACACGGCGCTCGCGCCGTCCAGCTCGGGCTCGGGCAGGCTGCCCGGCCAGCTCAGCTCGATCGAGCGGCCCTGGCTGGCGATCCGCGCCAGCGGATCCTTCCCTCCACCACTGGAGAACACGATCTGCGGGGCCGCAGCCTTCGGAGCGATCGAACCGTCCGCACGCTTCTCCAACGTTGCGTCCGGCGTCTCCCAGCCGCCCCCCGGCTTGGAGACGCGTACGGGAACCGACGACTCCTGCAAAGTGAAGGTGTAGCCGTCCGGATTGGCGAAGACGGTTGTGCGTTCGGAGCGCTGCCCCGTCACCTCGACCCGACTACCGGACTCCTGAGCCTCCGCGAGTGCCTTCTGCCCTTCCGACAGCTCTTCGGAGTCCGCCGCCGACGCTGCGGCCTGGGCCGCGGACGGCTGCACCAACGCCGTGGTCAACAGCGCCGCAATCGCCGCGCCTACCACAGACACCCCACGGTACGTCCGGCTCCCACGATGACGTTTGGGCATGACTGTGCCCCCCGCCCCAAAATCCACAGCCCCTACCCCAAAGTTTCAAAAGTTTTACAAGTCGCGCAGAGTTAAAGCTGTTTACCCGGCGGAGTCAAGTGCACTGTGCATCCAGAGGCGTCAACACTCAGTCCTCAGGCGGGCAGTTTCACTTGGATTTGCACAGTTTGACGCCACCCCCGCATACGCCCACAAGGCAAAGCCCTGAGTGACCAGTAGGCCGGAATTGGAACAAGCAAAGCCCTCACTGGCTGGATTTCATCCCCGAAATAGAGTCGCAAATCTGGACTGAACCCTTCCGCGACTGCGCTAAACGTGACCCTCCCCACTTGCTGAAGTAACGCTGAGTGAACAAGAGTTGAGGCTCTGCCAAGTAAACGACTCTGTCTCACATTCGTTGGTGTCAGAGCACACCACTATCCGAGGAGGATGCGGTAACGAAGAAGGGTGAAGCCTGTTCGTCCGCGTACCTGACACGCGATCCGCTTGGTCTCGGTGCTGACACCCCCGGTGGAGCCGCTACTGCACGAAACCGTGAGCGCGACGACCGCTGCGCCCCGATCTCGGCCAAGCCTGGGCAAAGGAATACAACTGCGGCTGAACACCCCGGCGAGTGAACCTTTCTCATCCTGATCGCCAGGCAGTCTCGATGGCGTGAATGGCAGCAACGGTCCGGCTGATCCGGTTGGTGCTGCAGCGGGCCCTGCGGAGGATCCGCCATTGCTTGAGGCGAGCGAAGGCTCGTTCTCCTGGCGCTCGCAGCCGGGCGTGGTCGCGATTGAACTGGACGTACCTCTCGGGAAGATCTTGGCCGTAGTAGGGAGTGCGGACGGTGGCCCCGACTCCGCGGTAGGCCCGGTCAGCAAGGACAAGAAGTTGCCCGGTCAGGCATGCCTGGATCACTCCGTGCGCGCGGGCGGCGGTCAAGTCGTGAGTGCGGCCGGGCAGTGCGCGGGAGAACCACAGTGGTGTCCCGTCCGAGGCGGCCACGACTTACACGTTCATCCCATGGCGGCGGTGCTTCATCGAGTAGTACGGCCCGTCCGCCGTGATGCGGTCGGTGGCGATCAGGGTGCCGTCAAGGATGACGAACCCCTCCAGCGGTAGCTCGCGCAGGGCCTCGTGCAGGCTCGGCGCGTGTTCGGCGAGGAGGTCGACCGTCTCGGTCACGTACCGGCCGGCGGTCGCCGTGGAGACACCGAACCCGGCAGCTACCTGGGCCAGCATCTCGTTCTTGCGCAGGTGCACCAGGACCAGCAGGGCCTGCCGGAAGTAGCCCAGCCTGCGCCAGCGGGAGCTCAGCTCACACCTTCGGGCGTAGATGAGCCAGGAAACGTGCTCAACGACCTCGTGCGGGACGTCGAGCATGGCACGATACGGGACCAACAGGGCTCCTGTGTCGAGACGTTGGCGAGTGAGATCACCAGCCGCAACGACCAGGAGCCCTGCCACGTCACGGGCCCCGACCGCCAGCCGTCATCACTCTCGAACCACAGGATGAGAAAGGTTCAGTGGACACAAAAAAGGGACTCCCACCCTGAAACAGCAGGGCGGGGGTCTTCCTCATGGAGCGCCGGGCAGGCCTTGCACCTGCATTTCCCCGCAGGAAGCGGGGCGTCTTTCCTTGGACCACCAACGCACAGCCCATCACCGGCAAACCCGGCGGCGTGCTCAAGATCCACTCTGCCGCAGTCCCAGCACGCCCCACACATCACGTACGGCTTCCGCCAACCCGCCAGTCAACACCCGGGGATGGGAGCCGTCCTTGTCCTTCCATCCGTGCGGCACTCTCCAGGGGGAACGGTCTGGACGCTCCGGCCGCTTGCGGCGCCGGGCAAGCCGGCGGCTCACAAGGTCATCGTGCGGCCCGCCGGCAAGGAGCATTTGCGCTCTTGACCCAGCACGCCGCCGAAACGACCCTCCTGCGGCCGCCCGCCCGGATCATCTCAGCGTCATGACGCGTGCGAGGGTGGCGCGTACTCACCACAGGTATGCGCCGCCCTTGCGCTCCACTCCCCAGTCGATCAGCCGTCTACCCGCCACCGGACCGCTCACACCGTCCCGGCCGAGTACGGAAACTCATGAAGCCGCGCGCCCCGTAGGGCCAGCTGGTTGTTCGGGACCGCCCTGGCGGGCGCTGTCGGGCGGGGCACGGCAGGCCGGCGGTGGTTTCGGGTGTCAGCCGTGGTAGCCGATATACCCCTCGCCGACACGGGCACTGCTCTCGGCTGCGATGAGCGTCGGCCTCTGTGTGCCGTCGTTACCCATTGGCCGTCACTTCGGATCGCCGACATCCGTACCGCCGCCCCAGCGGAAGGACGCGCAGAACCTTTGGCCACCGGTATTCTTCGGCGATGTCGAATCAGTCGGTGGCGGCGGGAGTCGGTCTCGCTGGTGTGATGGCGCACTGCGGCAAAAGCCCGGCCGGCGCCGTGGAGCTTCTGGTGGGGGCGATAGTCTCGGCGCCGGCAGCACCGGAGCCCTACGATGCGCTCGCCGAGTTGTGGCGGGACCAGCGCCCGGAACTGCAGGAGAGCCTCGAAGAGGACGGCTCCATGAGCGCCGTGGTGACGCAGGCGTACTTCCTGTTCCTCGAAGGGCACATGGACGACGCGGTGATGGCCCTCAGTTCGGTCACGGGCGCACGACCCGACGTGGCATGGGGCGCCGCACCCTGGTTCGGCGATGTGCGCTTTCTCGGTGCGGTGAGTGCCGAGGCGCTGGCCGAGGCGTGTCTGCGAACGCTGGACTACGGCCACGACCTGGACACCGACGAGATGCGTGAGCGGTTCGCGCCCTGGTTCCACGCCCTCGAGGTGGTGTCCGCGCGCAGTCCCGTCCCGGAGTCGCTGGCCGCCATGGCCCGGCTGCCCCGGGCCTGCGGCCGCTACGAGCTGGCTTTCGCGCTGTGCGACCGCGCCGATGCCGTCGAACAGGTCATGTGGACCGCAGTCGCACGAGTGGCTTTGTTCACGAGTTGCGAGAGCGTCTGTAGCTCAGCGGCGAGAGCGGCCTCTTCCACGGGAGAGTGATGTCGTCGAGTTTTGAGAGCACCTGGATGCTTGCGTCGGGACCATGGTTGTGCTCTGCACGACGAGGGGGCCCAGGTGCTGCCGAAGTCCAAGGTCGATCTGTACGCGGCGATCCGCCGTGATGCGCGTCAGGGGCTGTCGAACCGTGCTCTCCAGCGGAAATACGGCGTCGGGTTCCTGACGGTGCAGAAGGCTCTGTCGTCGGCCTGGCCGGAGCCGCGGAAGCCGCTTCCGCCGAGGGCGACTCGGCTGGATCCGTTCAAGCCGTTGATCGACGAGATGCTGCGGGCGGACCTGGACGCGCCGCGCAAACAGCGCCACACGGTGAAGCGGATCTTCGAGCGGCTCGTGGATGAGCACGACGCGAACGACATTTCCTACCAGATGGTCCGCGGCTACGTCGCTGGCCGTCGTGAGGAGATCCGGGTTCAAACCGGCCGGGGTGTGGTGGAGGCGTTCGTCCCGCAGACCCACAAACCCGGGACAGAGGCAGAGGTCGACTTCGGGGATGTGACCGTACGGTTGGGCGGCGAGGTGGTGACCTGCTACCTGTTCGCGTTCCGCATGTCCTACTCGGGCAAGGCGGTGCATCGGATCTTCGCCTCGGCCGGGCAGGAGGCGTTCTTCGAGGGCCACGTCCACGCTCTCAACGTGCTGGGCGGAGTGCCGACCGGGAAGATCCGCTACGACAACCTTAGGGCCGCGGTCGCCCGGGTTCTGGGCTTCTCGCGGCAGCGGGTTGAGGCCAAGCGGTGGACCGCGTTCCGCTCGCACTACGGCCTGGAGGCTCTCTACTGCCAGCCGGGAATCCGCGAGGCACACGAGAAGGGCGGGGTCGAGGGCCAGATCGGCTGGTTCCGCCGAAACCACCTCGTTCCCGTCCCTGAAGTCGCCACACTCGCCGAGCTCAACGCGATGATCGAACGCTGGGACGAAGCGGATGACGCCCGGCGGATCCGGTCCCGTCCTCGCACGATCGGCGAGTACTTCGCGGTCGAGCAGTCGTTGCTGGCACCGCTGCCGGAGGAGCCGTTCGAGACGGGCCGGCTGTTCACCCTGCGGGTCGACCGCTACAGCCAGATCAGCGTCCGAACGAACCGCTACTCGGTGCCGGTGCGGCTCATCGGCCGGAATGTCCGCGCGATGCTGCACGCCTCCGAGCTGGTCGTTTACGACGGCCGCGAGGAGGTTGCCCGGCATGAACGCCTGATCGCCAAGGGCGGCACCCGGCTGGAGCTCGACCACTACCTGGAGGCGCTCGTGCGCAAGCCCGGCGCTCTGCCCGGGGCAACCGCGCTGGACCAGGCACGCTCGGCGGGCAGGTTCACCCCAGTCCACGACGCGTGGTGGGCGGCGGCCGTCAAGGCCCACGGCGAACGGGACGGCACCCGCGCGCTGATCGAAGTCCTCCTTCTCGGTCGCCATCTGCCCCACGAACACCTGGTCAGCGGCCTCGCGGCTGCCTTGAAGACGGGTGCGCTGACCGCGGACGCGGTCGCGCTTGAGGCCCGCAAGGCCGCAGACGAAGACAACGGCGACACGGAACTCTCGCTGCCCCCGGCCAGCCGGTCGAAGGTCACGTCCCTGACGTCGCGCCGCCTGTCCCACCTGCCTCCCGACAAGCGGCCGCTTCCCTCGGTCGCTCACTACGACCAGCTGCTGCGACTGCGTCGGCCGGACCGCCCCACCCCTTGAAGGAGAACGATCATGACCATTCCCCGCCAGCGCGGACTCACCGAGCAGGCTGCCACCGCGGCGGTCGACCAGGCCTGCCGGATGCTGCGGCTCCCGACTATCCGGTCCCAGTTCCCGGAGCTCGCCGAGACTGCCGGCCGCGAGCAGATGTCCTATCTCGGCTTTCTCTCGGAGCTCTTCCTGGCCGAGTGCGATGACCGGGCTCGCCGCCGTTCGGAACGACGGATCAAGGCCGCTGGCTTCTCTCGCGACAAGTCACTTCGCAAGTTCGACTTCGACGCCAACCCGAACATCGACGCAGCCTTGATCCACACCCTCGCCAAGTGCGAATGGATCAAGAAGAGCCTGCCCCTCTGCCTCATCGGAGACTCCGGCACCGGAAAATCCCACCTGCTGATCGCACTCGGCACCGAAGCCGCGATGGCCGGCCACCGGGTCAAGTACGTCCTCGCGACCAAGCTGGTCAACGAACTCGTCGAAGCCGCGGACGAGAAGCAGCTGACCAAGACCATCGCCCGCTACGGCCGCGTCGATCTCCTCTGCATCGACGAGCTCGGCTACATGGAACTCGACCGCCGCGGCGCTGAACTGCTGTTCCAGGTCCTGACCGAACGAGAGGAGAAGAACAGCGTCGCCAACGCCTCCAACGAGTCCTTCTCCGGCTGGACCAAGACCTTCACCGACCCCCGCCTCTGCGCGGCCATCGTCGACCGCCTCACCTTCGGAGGCAACATCATCGAAACGGGCACCGACTCCTACCGCCTCGCCACCACCCGAGCACGCGCCGAACAACAGCTGGCCACGAGCTGACCTGGGCGCACGAGGCTTCGTGAGCATCCTCAGTGCTCACGGATCCTTGACCACCACCAGCCGCCCAACGTGAAGGCGTTCACCGGCCCAGGATTCGGCAAGGTGCGACGCTCGAACTCATCGTCGATACGAGCAACCAGCCGGCCGAGATCGCGCTGGGCACCGCGAGGGAGGTGAAGCATGACCTCTTCCAGATCATCGCGGGCATACTCCACCTCCAGTCCGGGCTGCCAGACCTGGGATGCGTTCAGATAACGGCCGGGTTGCCTGAACGCCCACTCGAAACGGGCGAGCGCGTCAGCAACTGCACCAGGCCACATCCGCTCATCCTCGACGCGACGGACAGCTGCACGAGTCCTCGCGGAAACGCCCCGGATCCGCCGAACTGCAACGTGTCTGCGAGGCCGCCACCGCTCAGCACGGACGGCCTTCGGGCGCCTACGCGGCATTGGCCTTTCTGATCAACATGCCGTCATCCTGCCACGAACGCAGCTGGCTCCGCACGCACGATCGAGCCCCTGCCACCCGGGGTGCTCTTACTTCTCACCAACATTCACGCGCTCTTCGGTCACGGCGTGATGCCGAAACCCACTGACAAGTGCTCTCGCTTGCAACCTACGCAGCCAGTCTGCGACGCTGCCGGGCGACAGTGCCGGTGATCCTGCGAGCAGCAGATCAAGTAACCGGCCAGGGCGTGCGCGTGCTCCACGAGCACCAGAATGTCGTCCGGCCCCTCATGGGCTGGTGGCAGTTCACCAACCGGACGGCGCAGGCTCTGATGTCGCTCTACGACCAGGGGTACACCGTGGAGGCGGCACCGCTGATGCGGAATCTGCTGGGGCACTCCTACGCAATGGACTGGCTGGCCGACAGCGGTGAGCCAGCCGTCGTGGCACTCACCGACTACTGGAACGAGCACCGGCGCAAGCTCGCCCAGAACGTGAACGAGACCTGGAACCTGCCGGAGCCGGCCCCACGCCTTCAGCTGAGCCAATCCCGTTCGCCAACCCTGAGAGCGAGCAGATCCACAAGCGGCTGGTCGGCGAGCTCAAGAACTTCGACACCATGGTCAAGGCCTACGGCACCGCCGACGTCTATCCGGTCTACCGGCACCAGTCGGCCTACTCGCGCGCCACGGGCGCGACCGCCGACGCCTTCCTGATCATGGATGGCGACACGCTGAAGTTCACCACAGAACCCAGCGGCTGTGGATCCCCGTGGTCCTGCTGCAAGCGGCCGCCGCCATCAGCCCCCTCCTGGTGGGCGACCCCATGGAGCCGACCGTCGACAGGGCAATGGGAGACCTTGGCCTGCCAGCCTCGTTGCTGAACCTTCGGCGTACGCGGCCGCTCATGTGACGCCGCCGCGGTAGCCGCACAGGCAAATAGCCCGAGCCCACCGTGTCCGTGCGGCTTCATGCTCCAGCGCGGGCCTGGTCGCGGCGTTGTTGGCGTGCCACAGGGAGGGCAGCACGCTGTTCGGGCTGGACGTAGAGGCCGTCGTCACCGAACTGCGACGGGAGACCGCCACACTGGGCTTCCTCACGTCTACAGCGGGGCCCTGAAGCGGTGGGATGCAGTGATGCGGCTGCAGAGGCTCACCAGCAGACCTTCTGACGGGTGAGTCGCCGTCGGCGGGAAGCAGCGGGCCTCCCGCTGCGTCGGTCACTGCACGCCCAGGCCATCGGTGCCGATCGGCCGACGGAGGTCACGGGCTGCCCGGTCGCGTGGCTCCTCCAGCGGCCCGCTGCCCTCGTCGGCGGGCCGCCGAGGACGTCGGCGCTGATGGCTATGCGATGGTCCTGCACCGCCTCGTCGTCGCCGACCCGGCCGCCTGGATTGCCGACGTGCCCGCCGTCTTGCAGAACCTGGCAAAGCCCTACTGGGCATGGGGCGGGACAGCGCCTCACCGAGCGGAGCACCCCCGCGTCGGCGGGGAGGACGGGCTGCGGGTGGGCCCGGGCGGGCTGGGTCGAGTTCCGGCATTGAGTGCCAAGGAGTTGATCAGGGGGCGAGGTGTGGAGCACGCAGGGCGGATGCTTGTCCGTTCTTCGGTGGCTGGGTGCTGAAGACGGCTGGTGTCTGAACTACGGGCTCCGGGGTTCTGTGCGCCGGGCGGTCGTCCAAGGCTTCGCCCACCAGTGATGTGAGCAGGCAGTAGGCGGCCTGGACGAAGTTGTTGCGCAGGGAGGGGGTGGTGTTGGCGAGCGCGGCCAGGCCTGTTTCCGCCTGCGGGGAGAAGCCGACGAAGGCGGTGAAGCCGCTGGTCCCGCCGCAGTGGAAGTACAGGTCGTGGCCGGGGAACGTACGCACGTTCCACACCAGGGCGATCCGGTCGCCGCCGGCGGGCTTGGCCAGACGGGGCCGTCGGACCTCGTGCAGGGCGGCGGCCAGTGGGGTGGCGCTGGGGTGCAGGTGGGCGTCGAGGTAGCGCAGCAGGTCCCGGGCGCAGGAGCGCACCGCCCCGGCGCCCGGCAGGCCGGGCATGCTCATGGGCGGCACCGGCCTGCCGCGGCGGTGTCCGACGGCCAGGTCCGCCGGGCCTGCCTCCGGCGTCCGCCCGCTGTCGGGCGGGGAAGGAACGACGGCGGTGTCGGCCAGTGCGAGCGGGGCGCAGATCCGGGTGGCGAGCAGGTGCTCGTAGGTTTCACCGGCGGCCTCGGCGAGCAGACGACCCAGCAGGCCGACCCCGAAGTTGGAGTAGCGCACGCGTGTGCCCGGCGCGGGCCGCGGCCGGATGCGCGCGGCGGCGCCGAGCAGGTGGTCCGGGGTGTAGCCGGCGTAGGGCTCGGTGGTCCAGCGGGGCAGGGCAACGGGGTAGAGGTTGGCGGGCAGCCGCGGCAATCCGGAGGTGTGCGTGGCCAGGTGCAGCAGGGTGACCCGGTCGGCCGCGGCGTGGCGCGGGCGGGCGTGCGGCGGCAGGTACTCGGTGATCGGGTCTTCCAGGCGGACCTCTCCCCGCGCGCACATCTGGGCCAGCAGCAGCGCGGTCATGGTTTTGGTCACCGAGCCGAGCTCGAACACGGTTCGAGGGCCGGTCGCCGTGCCGGGCGAGGCGGAGGGGTGTCCGTGGCAGCTGACGGAGTGCCTGGTGCCCTGGACGGTGGCTGTCACGACGGCGGTGGCGCCCGGCGCCGTCGGGGCCAGCCGGTCCGCGAGGGACGGCGAGAACCCGGCGGGCGGGGCGGCGGTAGCGGTCATCGGGCAGGGGTGGGGGTGTTCAGCGCGCGGGACAGGGCGATGGTGCCGGCCATCACGGCCACCACGGTCGGATGGTGGTGTTCGGTGAACGCCTCGACCGGGTCCTCCGGCACGGGGTCGGCGTCCCGGGGCAGCAGGCCGTCGGGGCGCTGCACCTCGGCCAGCTCCTCCCAGGGCCCGGCGCCGCAGACCGGCTCATCGAGGCAGGCGTCGACGAACAGCAGCTCGCCGACCAGGTCCCACTGCGCGACCTCCCTCCAGACCTCCACCCAGACCGGCAACCAGGTGCGCAGATACGCCTGGAGGGGGGCGGGCAGCCCGCCGGGGCTGGCGCCCCAGTCGGTGAGGTGGAAGACGGTGTGAGTGACCGCGTAGGCGGTCATCCAGTCGATCGCCCAGGGCTCGGGGGTGGCACCCAGCCAGGTGGCCGAGGAGAGCGCCGGCCAGTCCTCGTGGTCGACGAGGCCGGTGATACGGGCGGCGTTCGCCACCGCCAGGCGGCGGTTGGGCAGCAGCTCGGCCGCATGCGTGGAGCGCAGCGAATGGAGTTGGGCAAGGAGCTGCTCCAGGTCGGTGTGGCGGTATCCGGTCCGGGCGAAGTGGGCGTAGAGCTCCAGCGGGTCGGTCATCAGGGGGTGACGCAGCTGGCGTTCGTAGAGCAGGTCGCCCTTGCGGAACTGGTCCCAGGCGAAGTCGAGCAGTTCCCGGGCGGTGTGTGCCTGGCGCGGCCCGGCCACGCCCTCGCGCAGGACCAGGGAGGCGACAAGTGCGGTCTCGCCCAGCGGCTTGTAGGTGCTGTCCGGATCGGCCAGCTCGGCCGTGGTGCCGGCGGGGAATGTCGCCAGCGTGTGGAACCGTCCCAGCCAGTCCAGGGCGCGGGAGGCCACGCGGTGAGCGCTGCGGGCGACGGGTGCCGTCACGTGTGGCTCCCCTTCAGGAGATGTCGGGCGATTTCGGCCTCCAGTACGGTCCGGGCCTCGACGCCGCCGAACAGCAGGAGGTGGTCGAGCAGCGGGGCGGGGTCCAGCGGCACCGCCGCCCCCTGGCCGTGGACGAGGGCCAGCCAGCGGCCCAGGCGGGCCGCGAGGGCGTAGTCACGGCGCAGTATCGCCCAGCACGCGCCCCGGGCCAGGGGGACGGCCCCCTGACGGGCCGCCTCGTGCACGGTGCTGTCCAGCCCGGGCAGGGCGAGGGTGGACAGCTGGGCCATCGTCACGGACCAGGAGCGCCACGCACAGGCGCCCGCAGGAGCGGCCGGGCCGGCGTGGTCCGGCCGCGGCGGGTCCGGGGCGGGCGGGCTGCACCGCGCGGTGGCCTGCGCGGTGGCCCAGTCGCGCCACCTGGTGATGTGCGCGGTGTCGGGATCGCAGGCGGCGGTCAGCGGGAACACATGGGCGGCTTCCGCCACCGTCTCGGCCTCCGCCTGTGTCAGGGGCCGTCCGGTCAGGACGTGGGCCGCGAGCGCGTCGGCGCCGAGCACGCGTACCGCCGCCAGGGCCGCCTTCGGATCAGCCGCGGCGTCGACGTAACCGGCGAGCGGATCCGGGTCCCCCGCGCCGTCCAGGGCGCGCAGGACCCGGAGCGCGAGCTCCGCGGCCGCCTGGGCGTAATCCGTTAGCGCGGCGCCGCCGGCGTGCAGCATGGTCTCACCTCCATCATGGGCGGGCGGAGCCCGTCCGCGACGTCCTGCGCGAGCAGGAGGGCCGGGGACTCAGACCTTCTTCGGCTTCTTCGGCTCCGTGGGTTCCTTCGGCGAGAGCAGGAGCAGAAACTGGTCCAGGGCTTGTGGGGCGTGGAGGGGGGCGTCGCTGCGGGGCGCCTCCTGCTGAATCGCGAGTTCCAGAACGGCACTCTGCTCGACCAGGTCGGCCAGTGCGGCTCCGGCCGGACGGGACAACTCACGAATGCTCATTGGACTCTCCTTCGGACGTGGGCCGCGCGAAACGGCACTTCACGCCCGACCGTAGATTAAATGTGATGAAAGGTGCGAAAGGTAATCACCTGTCCGTGGACGTGGCGAAGCCCGTCGGGGCCATCCCCGGGCGATCACTCGATCCCACACCCGAACCGCTATGCACTCCCCGCAGCGACGCTCCGCTGTGACGCTGCCCGTGCCCGGCAGGCTCTACCAGCGTCGTTCCAGGAGAGCCAGAGGCGGTCGAAGGTGTCGGAGACGGCGATGTCGCGCTGGTCGTCGGGGAAGACCTGGGCGTAGGGCGCGTAGTCGTACGCTCCCGCCCACCACGACACCCGCCGCTATGCCTGGAACATCCTGCGCACCACCGTCATGGCCGACGCGTACGGCGAACGCCTGCAGCTGATCATCGCCGACAATGCCCCCCGCCTCTCACCAGTGAAGCCTTCGGCAAGGTGGAATTCGACTACAACAGCCCCCTGGTGCCCGGCGTCGACCACCCCGGCCCCGACCACGCCGGCCGTCTCGAAACCGAAGCGGACGACTGACCCCATCGTCACTCTGCCTCACCCTCAGGACGAGCCGGGGCCGATCAGGGCGGCGGGCACGGCCACGCCTGGCGCTTCAGCGCTGTCGTCGCAGTCCTCGCCGAACTCCGGCGGAAGCCCGCCCCCAGTACGAGCAAAGCCACGGCGGCGCAGTCGGGGCGGCCTCTGACAGCACCGCCCGACAGCCCTCCGCCGAGGGCACGCGCGCCACCTCCCACAAGGCGACTCGACCTGGGGCTGCCACCGGGGGCACCGGAACTTCCGGCCCCGAAGCGGGCGGAGCAGCTGTCCGCTATTGCCGAGTACGCACAGCGCCCGTGAAGCGCACATATCGCGTACATGGGCCGCCGCACGCCGGTTCGCTTGCCGTAGCTGCTGGTCTTCTGCTGCCGCGAAGCGCTTCCCGTGAGGGCGCACAGCGCTGGTGATCACGCCACCCTCATGATCTTCTTCATGACCGGTCCCAACGGTCAAGAGTCCAAGGCGTACGTACTTCGTATGCCTTGCGTACGCCTTGCGAGGCATCAGGGCGCAGCGCGCGAACGGACTGATACGGTGCGCTGCGCCGGCCCAGCGGGCCGTCGCGGCCTGGAGACACCTCCCTAGCCTCTGCCACTTGACCGAACGGCTATCCGCCGAGGCACCCGGCCGCCACCGCGGCAGTCCAGGCCACAGAAGACCTGGCCGCGACCGTGTGCACATGGTGCGCAGGCGGGCCGCCGGTCAGATCCACGCCTCATCGCCCGCGCCCCGCATCCTGAGAACCTCGACCTGGAAGCTCCGCCCGCGCTGACCGCGCTCGCCGCCACGGTGTCGGCACTCAGCCGTGCCCTCGGCGCACCGGAACGGGTATGACCCGCTCGGCGGGGCGCGTCAGTCCACACCACGTCAGCGATCCGTAATGTGTCAATGACAGACTGTTACCGTTCGCCGGGTTGACGCAATGCGGAGCCGGTGACGCGGCTCCACGTACCGAGAGGAACGCAGAGTGCTTCTTTACAGTGACGTCCTTACTGGTGACGAACTCTTCAGCGACGCTTTCCCGGTGAAGTTCGTCGATGGCATCGTCTATGAGGTCGATTGCCCGCCGGACGAGGAGGGAGACGAGTCGGACAACAGCGTCGTACGCGCCTTCGGGCTGAAGCCGACCACGTTCGACAAGAAGGGCTACCTGGCGTACCTCAAGGGCTACATGAAGGCGGTGAAGAACAGCCTTGAGGAATCGGGCGCCGACGCAACTGAGATTGCCGCGTTCGAGAAGGGCGCCTCGAACTACACCAAGAAGATCGTCGCCGCTCTGAACGACTACGAGTTCTACACCGGCTCGAGCATGAGGCCGGACGGCATGGTGTGCCTCCTGAACTACCGTGAGGACAGCGTCACTCCGTACTTCACTTTCTGGAAGCACGGGTTGAGGGAACAAGCAGTCTAGATCTGCCCGGGCGGGTCGACCGAGCCCCGCACTCCTGGTACTCCGGCGCTCCCGTGACCGGTGCGTGGACCGCAGGGGTTGCAAGTGGCGAAGCGAAGCCCATGACCGTTTGCCGGTCGTGACCATGCGTAAGACAGCCACCGCATTCGTTCTCACCGCGACAGCCGCGGGAACGATCCTCGCCACGACTTCGCCGGCATCGGCTGGGGAGGGGGTGACTTCCTGTTCCCAGCCTCCGGCACCAGCTGCGCCAATCGACCCGGCGCGACAAGCTCACGGCGGAGCAGCTGGGCGCGCTGCGGCGAGGTGCGCGCACGGTGCCGCCTCTGCGTTCCGGCCGGGCCTGCCGCCCTGTTCCTTGGGGCGGGTTGATCGCGTGCCCGTGTCGATACTGCCCATATATCCCGAATGTATACCTGGCCGGGGTAGTGTGCTCACATGGTGACTGACCCGAGGGCCGGATGCGGGCGCAGCCCGCGCGGACGGCAGGTGCCGTCCGGTGCCCTGCCGCTCGGGATATCCGCACGGCCGCACTGAGCTGCGTTCCGGGCACCGGCGAGGGGCACTCGCCGATCTCCGCAACAGTTGGTTCCGCCGCCCACCGGATGTGCTCACCGTCCCGTCGGTGCCTCGTGAGGAAGAGCGCCTCTGGCCGTCCGGTCCTGTCCGGGTGGTGGCAGGCCCACGCATTCACCTGCCTTTTCCCGACCAGCGAGGGACACCCAGTCATGCGCACGGACCGCACCAGTCAGACCTCCCCCACACGTCGCTCCGTACTCGGCGCCGGTATCGCGGCCGCGGGTTCCGGACTGCTCGCCGCCTGCTCCTCTTCCGGCTCGCGGGACGGCGGCCACCCGGGCGCGCCCGCGCCGGCCGGATCCGCTCCGAACGGCAGAGAGGTCGGCGGGGCACATCCGACCCCCGCCGAAACGCTCCGTAAGCACACATTGAGGGCCACCCCGTCGCCGGTCGAGTTGGGCGCCGGACGTACCTTCAGGTCGTGGACGTACGAGGGGTTGCTGCCGGGCCGGGAGGTGCGGGTCACCGCAGGTGACACCGTGGCGTTGACGCTGGCCAACCGCCTGCCGGAGGCGACGACCGTGCACTGGCACGGTATTGCGCTGCGCAACGACATGGACGGTGTGCCCGGTGTGACGCAGCGGCCGGTCGAACCCGGTGAGACATTCGACTACCGCTTCACCGCGACGCATCCCGGCACCTACTGGTTCCACCCTCACATGGGGGTGCAGGTTGACCGTGGCCTGTACGCGCCACTCATCGTCGACGACCCGAAGGAGCCAATCGGGTACGACCACGAGTGGATCGTCGTACTGGACGACTGGATCGACGGAGTGGACGGCTCTACCCCCGACGATGTTCTCTACCAGCTCCGTAAGGGCAAGCCCCCGGTGGGGCACGGCGACAGGCCGGAGGGACCCGTGGGGGCCGGTGGCGGGGCGTTGGCGGACGCCGCGTCCGGGGGAGCAGACGACGGGAAGGGCTCCGGACGGGCGCCCTCGCCGCCGCCGTACCGACGGAAAGGGCCGAAGCGACTGATGACGGGAGCCACCAGCAAGCTGCTCGGCGGTCACGCGGGACACATCGCCTACCCCTACTACCTGATCAACGGGCGCACAGCGGACGACCCCACGCAGTTCACGGCCAAGCCCGGCGACCGGATCAGGCTGCGCATCATCAACGCCGGCGGGGAGTCGGCCTTCCGGGTGGCGCTCGGCGGACACCGGATGACCATTACCCACAGCGACGGCTTTCCCGTGCAGCCGTACAAGACGGACGCACTGGTCATCGGCATGGCCGAGCGGTACGACGTGCTGATCACCGCGCAGTCGGGTGTCTTCCCGCTTGTCGCGCTCGCCGAGGGGAAGGGGGGCCGGGCCATGGCCGTCCTGCGCACGGGCGCCGGAGCGGCCCCCAAGCCGTCCGCGCACCCTGCGGAGCTGGACCGTGAGGTGCTGGTGTCCGCCCGCCGGCTCGAGCCGGATGAATCGGTGGCGATGCCCCGCCGCAGGTACGACCGGCTGCTCCGGGTCAAGCTGACCGGTGGCATGAAGGAGTACGACTGGGGAATCGACCACGAGCCCTACAACCCGGATACGCTCCACAAGGTCGAACGGGGCGAGCGGGTGCGGCTGGTGGTCATCAACGCCACCCACATGTGGCACCCCGTGCATCTGCACGGCCACACGTTCTCCCTCGCCGGCGCGGACTCGAACGGTGCCCGCAAGGACACGTCGATCGTGCTGCCGCACAACAAGCTGGTGGCGGACTTCGACGCGGACAACCCCGGACTGTGGATGCTGCACTGCCACAACATCTACCACTCGGAGTCCGGGATGATGACGACCCTTGCATACCAGGGGTAAGACGTTGCGCTTGCCGATGACCTCATCCGCCCTGGTCGGAGCTGATGCGCGGGGTGTACGGGATGTCGAGTGCGGCCGGCCGGGTCGGTGCCGTCGCGCGGCTGCCGATCAACGCGGCGTGATGACCAACCGTGCTGCTGCGACTGGCCCACTTGGGCCTGGCGAACGCGTTCGCCGGGCTGCGTCTGCTACCGATGAGCGATCGGGACAAGGACATGGAGATCCTCGCCCTGCGTCACCAACTGTCGGTGCTGGAGCGCCGACTCGGTAAGGGGAAGGTGCGCTTCAGCCCGAGTGACCGGGCTTTCCTCGCGGCCCTGCTGTACCGGCTGCCGCGGGACGTGCCGCGCAGGCTGCTGGTGCGGCCGGACACGGTGCTCCGTCGGCACCGCGACCCGGTCGCCCGCCGCCATGCCGCCGAGTCCGAGCCGAAGCGCCCGGGTCGACCCCGCACCGTGCTCTCCATCCGCGCCTTGGTGCTGCGCCTGGCACGGGAAAATCCCACATGGGGCCACCGGCGCCTCCACGGTCCGGGAGATCCTGCGGGAGGCCGGGATCGACCCGGCGCCCGAGCGGACCTCCCGCACGTGGGCCGACTCCCTGCGCTCCCAGGCCGACGCGCTGCCGGCCTGCGACTTCTTCGAGACGGCCCCCTGACCGGGGCACGACTGTACGTGTTCGCCGTGATCGAGCACGCCGGCCGACGGATCCGGATCCTGGGCACGACCGCACACCCGACGGCCTCGTGAGTGCCGCAGGCCACAAGGAATCTCGTCATGGACCTGAAAGATGTCAACTGCCGGGCGCGGTTCCTGATCCGAGACCGGGACGGAAAGTTCCCCGCCCCGCATCGACGCGGTCCTCGCCGATGCGGGGACCGAGGTCGTGCTCAGCGGTGTCCGGATGCCGCGGATGAACGCGGTCATGGAACGCCGGGTGCAGACCCGTAGGCGCGAGCTGTGGGACCGGACCTCGATCCAGGATCAGCGGCATCTGCTCCACGCCCTGCGGGAATTCGAGCGTTCCTACAATGCGCACCGGCCCCATCAGGGCATCGCGAACGCCCGCCAGTCGAACCCGTCACCCCCGCCAATCGTCGATCCGGACCAGATCGCCTGCCTCGAGACACGACGACGCGATCGCCTCGGCGGCCTTCTCCACGAGTACGAGCACGCCGCCTGACCTGACCGGACAAGGATTTCGGCAAGGGCAGGGCCGGCCTCGGCGCCACGAGCAGGACCGCTCATCTCCAGGGAGCGTACACGGGGGCGCGTTTTGCTCACTCCGATGCTCCCGAAGCGCTCACCCCAACCGGGTGAACCGCACGGTCCGCCGGGGTTGTCGGCGGAAGGGCCGCAGCGATCGGGACACATGCTGCTGGCAGGCCGAACACCTACGAGAAGGGCCGCTCTTTCCTCGGGCGGCCGACGTCGATGCCCGCCTGGGCGAGGAGGAGAACGTTGTGGCTGTTCCCGTGACACTCGATCACCGTTCCACCGGCTACAGCCTCGAGCGCGCCTACTGGCTCGCGCTGGCCTCAAACCTGGCCTACAAGGACGAAGCCACCATCGAGCAGCAGGCCCGGGACTGGGGCTTCGGCACCGTCCGCCACCACGAGACACGGTTCACCCCGCCGTTCCCGCTGCAGGACACCCAGGCCTACACCATGGCCAGCGACGACGTGATCGTCACCGCGTTCCGCGGCACCGAACCGCAGCAGATCAAGGACTGGCTCTCCGACGCCACGACCCCGCCCCGTGAAGGCCCGGCCGGCACTGGTCACATCCATGACGGCTTCGGCGAAGCCCTCGAGTCGATCTGGCCGGACGTCAAGAACACGCACGGCGAGCTGCGCACCAACGGGCAGACCGTGTGGTTCACCGGGCACAGCCTGGGCGGGGCACTCGCCATGCTCGCCGGCGCCCGCATGTACCTGGAAGAGCCGCGCCTGGCCGCCGACGGCGTCTACACCTACGGCCAGCCCCGCACCTGCGACGGCAAGCTGGCCAAGGCCTACAACAAGGGCTACAGAAACCGGATGTACCGGTTCGTGAACAACAACGACGTCGTGCCGCAACTACCGCCAGAGCCCTACTACACGCACGTCGACGCGCTGCGCTACATCGACTCCCACGGCAAGGTCCGCGACACGATGCCGGTCGTGGGCGGACTCCTCGACCGCGCGGCAGGCTTCACCGCCGACCCGCTCGCTCCCGCCAGCGACGGCGTCCGAGACCACTTCATGCACAGCTATCTCACCGCGCTGGAGAAGAACCTCAGCTGACCCGCTGCCCTCGCCCGACGCGAACACCGCACCACCGACCGCGCCCGAAGGGAGCCGCCCCGTGGCGAGCAGTACGACAGTGAACGTCTTCTTCAGCCTCCGCGTCCCCGCTGATCTCGTGCAGACCGTGGTCGATCTGCAGAAGGAGCAGCGCGATCGCGTCAATCCGCAGGCTCGTGAGCACCTCCACATCACGCTGGGCTTCCTCCACCAGGCCGACGCCGGGCGCCTGGCGGACGCCGCCGCCGTCATCAGTTCAACAACGTGGCCCACCCCCACCATCCGGCTGACCGGTGAGGTACGGCACGGCAGCTGGGCGCTGCAGAAGAACCCGGACTACCGCTACCGCGACGACCTCGTGCAAAAGGGCGAGCAGGTACGCCTCGGCGTCGAGCTCACCTCGGAGCTCCGCGAGGTCCAGACCGGCATCACCCAGCGCCTGGACATCACCGAGGACGGTTACTGGCCCCACGTCACTCTCGGCCTGGCCCGCTGCGACTTCCCCCGCTCAGAGGCCGAAGCCATGCGCCTGCCCACACTCAGCGCCCCCTCGGCGGGCCTGGACATGCAGCAGGAAATCACCGCCACCGACTTCCGCATCCTCATCAACCGTCCCCTCGCCTGACACAGCAAAAGGCCTGCCCCTGGGTATCTCACACGCCCCCGGCGGGGCTGCAGACGGCCGGGCGCGGTGTGGGGTCGAACGATGACACCGTTGGCCACCACGGCGGAGAGCGGCTCGAACCGCCGGCGGAGCAGCGGTGTCGAGTCCGTTCGCGAGCCGGCTTGTCTGATACGACCTCGAACGCCCGTGAGCCGTCCATCCAGACGGCTCGGTAGCGACGGTCTGATGACCGGTTGTGCCGTTGGCAGGACGTCGTCTGCTGCCGTGCACCGCGGTCTCAGGGCTGTCGATGGTTCGGCTCGTGCTGGTTGAGGGCCTGGTGGGCTTGCTCGAGGGTGAAGGTGCCACCGAGTAGTGCGCGGCCGACCACGGCGCCGTGGACGCCGAGTCCGGCGACAGCAGTCAGGTGCTCCACGGTGGCGATGCCTCCTGCGGCCAGGACAGGCGCGTCGGTTCTTTCGGTGACCTGGCGCAGCAGAGTGAGGTTGGGTCCGGTGAGGGCGCCCTCGGCGGAGATGTCGGTGACGGTGTAGCTGGTGCAGCCTGCTTCGTCGAGGAGTTCGATCAGGGGCCACACGTCTCCCCCGTCGGCGTAGCGGCCGTGGAGGGCAAGACGGGGGCCGTGATCGGTTACCCATACCGGCAGGCTGACCCCGGGGCGCGAGCCGTGCTCTGCGATGGCCGAGGCGGTCCAGGCGGGGTTGCGCAGCACGGGTGTGCCCAGGTTCAGTCGCGCACAGCCGGTGTCCAGTACCCGCTTCAGGCTGGCGTCGTCAGTGACGGCCGGTGCGCAGACGAGCTGGACGCGCAGTCCGGCGGCATTGACGCGGCCGATGAGACGGGTGACCTGGTCCGGGTCGAAGTGGTACTGCTGGCTGCTGGTGGAAGACGAACAGATGCAGCCAGGTTGCACCGTGCCGGGCGAAGGACGACGCGAGTTCGACTGGATTCAGTCCGGCGGGTTCGCAGACGAGCTCGCCCCGTACCAGGTGCATAATCCGGCCATTGCCCAGATGCAGGGACGGCACCACGGTGAAGCCCACCGTCATCCCTTCCGTCCTTTCGGTTGCGTTTTCTCACGGTGACAGATGGTGGTCAGGGTCGCCAGTACACCCCGACCTGGCAGCGGAGGGTTGGGTTTGCTGCACCAGGACGTGTTGCGGAAGTGTGGACCGCGCCGCACAACGATGTCTGATTGCCGCCAGCAGGATCCGCCTGTAGTGATCATGCTGGCGGCATGACGATGTCATCCACTACGGAATCAGTAACAGTCCTCACCGCCATGTATGCGGCTGAGGCGGAGTATTTGGCGGCCGGAGGCCCTGGCACAGCTTCGTTCGATCTGCTGGCCCCCTTCTTTGCGCCCGATGTCGAGTTGCATCAAGCAGACGCTCTGCCCTACGGAGGCACGTGGCGTGGGCACAATGGCATGACGCAGTTCTTCCTCAGGATGGGGCAGGTGTGGGAGTCGTTCGAGATGGTGGAGCAGGAGTTTCTTGCCACCGATGAGACTGCGGTCGTACTCACACAGGTCCGTGCTCGCGCTCGTGCGACCGGCCGTGAACTCAGCTTCCCGATCCTGCAAGCGATCAAGGTCAAGGACGGGCGGATCACCGAGGTCCGTCCGTTCTACTGGGACACGCGGGCTATCGCCGATGCCTGCGCCGTGCCGACACCGACAGACTGAGGTCGACCGCAAACCTGCTGGTCACAGCCACTCGTTGAGGACTGCCACCAGCACGGTCGCCTCGTAGCGGACGGCAAGCTTGTCGTACCTCGTGGCCACGGCCCGGTGACGCTTGAGGCGATTAATCCCGCACTCGACCGCGTGGCGTTCGCGGTAGTCGGTCTTGTCGAACTTTGGCGGCCGACCGCCTCGGGAGCCGAGTTTCTGGCGGTTGCGAACCCGGTCCGCCGGGACCGGAATGGTCGCCTTGATACCGCGTCTTCGCAGGCAGGCCCGGTTGCGGCGGGAGTCGTACGCCTTGTCGGCCCGCACCCGGTCCGGTCTCCTGCGGGGCCGACCAGAACCGATCCGCGGCACCCGGATCGCGTCCAGGACAGGCTCGAACTGCGGGGAGTCGCCTCGCTGACCGGCCGTGATCAGCACCGAAAGAGGCTTCTGCCCCTGCTCGACGGCAAGGTGGATCTTGGTGGTCAGCCCACCTCGGGAGCGTCCGAGGCCATGGTCGGCCGGCTCGACGGCAATGCCGCCGGGCGGCTCCTTTTGCAGATCCCCGTTACCTTTTCCGTGGCTCCGCTATCGGGGCTCCGGTCTCCTGGCCCGGTATGACTTGGTCCCCTCGTCGACATGATTGAAAAGGTGGTG
>NZ_JBVJKE010000025.1:0-102217 GCF_055585405.1 Streptomyces sp. NPDC053426
CCGGTCGAGGGGATGCCGGGCTGGTTCCAGCCGATCGCCGAGTACCAGCCCTTCACACCCGCCATCGAGACCCTGCGCGGACTGCTGCTCGGCACCGAGATCGGCCACAACGGATGGCTCGCCCTCACCTGGTGCCTGGCTCTCACCGCGCTCGGCTACTTCTGGTCGAAGTCGGCCTTCGGCCGCGGCCCGAAGTAACTCACACCAACCGTCCCGCCCGAGGGCGGCGTACCCCGACACCGCGTCGGCGTACGCCGCCCCGTCCGTTTTCCCGGCCACACCGAGACGCCGACCTGCCCGTCCGCGGCTTCTCTCGACAGTGCGGCGCCACAGCGACACCAATCACGTCAATCAGATGCCGCATGGCGCCATTTGTATGCCATCATGGCACCATTGATGGCGCGCTCCTCGACCTCGCAGATCGAGGGGCGCGTGTTCGCGGAATGAGCCGGCAGGGGGCGGATCATGGAGACAGCACAGAGCCGGGGCCGACAGCAGGCGGCCCCCGGCGCTTTCGCGGCCTTCGCCCGCTTCGCGCTTTGCGGGGGCGGGGTGGGTCTCGCGTCCAGCTTCGCCGTGGCGACCCTTGCCTCCTGGATCCCCTGGGCCCTGGCCAACGCCGTGATCACCGTGGTCTCCACGCTCCTCGCGACCGAGCTGCACGCCCGCTTCACCTTCGGCGCGGGCGGACCCGCGACCCGGCGCCAGCACGCGCAGTCGGCCGGATCCGCGGCAGCCGCGTACGCGGTGACCTGTGTGGCGATGCTTGCCCTGCACCAACTGGTGGCGGCACCCGGCGCGGTACTCGAGCAGATCGTCTACCTGTCCGCTTCCGCGCTCGCGGGTGTCGCACGGTTCGCGGTCCTGCGCCTCGTCGTCTTCGCGCGGAACCGCTCGCGGGACGCGGCCACCGGGTCCGCGAAACCCTCCGCCCCGGGCGGGACGTCACCGTCGCACAGGCCCTCGCAGTCGATCGCCTGCCGGGCAACGCCCCTTGCGGAGCGCGCGCACCGCTCCGCCGTTCCGGCGAAGGCCGGCGAAGGGCACCCGGCAGACCCCGGTGCCGACGCGGCAACCGTCAGGCGGAACGCCGGATCGGCACGGCGACAACGCGCGAAATCGTCGGCGCGATCCGCTGTGCCGTGTCCTTCTTCCACGTCCCCCGTGCCAGGCGCGCGCGGCACGCGGAGGTCGCTCCCGGGGCGAGGCCGACACTCCCGTGCAGTCGAGTTGTCCGCCTCGGCGTCTTCGCCGGCTTCGTCATCGCCCAGGCCGACACCGGCACCGACAGAACCGGACGCGCGGCCCGAGTCGCCGCACCGCGACCGGTCCGTCGCGATCGTGCCGCCGTCGCCCTCCACGCCGTGCGGCGCGACACCGACGCCGTAAGGGAAGCGTCAAAAGCGTTCAAGCTGCCGTAAGGGAGCCATCAACGGCGGCCGAATCCGGTCACGGAGGGGCTTTCCTCTACTTGTCAGATTCTCCTTCCGAACCTCACCAGGAGCTCGCGATGGCCGACGTGGCCTTCGTCGTCACCACGATCGCGGTGTTCGCGCTCGTGACCCTCGTCGCCAAGGGGGTGACGAAGCTGTGACCGCCGAGAACGCCGTCGGCCTGATCACGGCCGTCGCCCTGCTGGGTTACCTCGTCCTCGCCCTGATCTTCCCGGAGAGGTTCTGAGCACCGTATGAGCCCCGTCCTCGCCGGCGTGCTCCAACTGCTCGCGCTCGTGGCCGCGCTGGCGCTCGCCCACATACCTCTTGGCAACCACATGGCCAAGGTCTACTCCTCCGGCACCCACTGGCGCGTGGAGAGATGGATCTACAAGGGCATCGGTGCCGACCCGGACGCGGAGATGCGCTGGCCCGCCTATCTGCGCGGCGTGCTGGCCTTCTCCGTCGTCGGGGTCCTCTTCCTCTACCTGCTCCAGCGGCTCCAGGGCGTGCTGCCCGGCTCGCTGGGTTTCGCCTCGATCGACCCGGATCAGGCGTTCAACACCGCCGTCTCCTTCGTCACCAACACGAACTGGCAGTCGTACTACGGCGAACAGGCCATGGGCCACGTCGTGCAGACCGCCGGGCTGGCCGTGCAGAACTTCGTCTCCGCGGCGGTCGGGATCGCCGTCTGCATCGCCCTGGTGCGCGGATTCTCCCGGTCGCGGACCGGCGGGCTGGGCAACTTCTGGGCCGACCTGGTGCGTGGTGTGGTCCGCGTCCTGATACCTCTCGCGGCCGTCGGTGCCGTGGTCCTCGTGGCATGCGGCACGATCCAGAACTTCTCCGGCATTCACGAGGTCGGCCAGTTCATGGGCGGCACGCAGGAGTGGAACGGCGGTGCGGTCGCCTCGCAGGAGGCCATCAAGGAACTGGGGACCAACGGCGGCGGCTACTTCAACGCCAACAGCTCCCATCCCTTCGAGAACCCCACTCCGTTCACCAACCTCTTCGAGATCTTCCTGATCCTGCTGATCCCGTTCTCGCTCACCCGGACCTTCGGCGTCATGACCGGCTCGGTGCGCCAGGGCTACGCGATCCTCGCGACCATGGCCACCATCTGGATCGGCTTCGTGGCCCTGATGATGTGGACCGAGTTCGCCCACAACGGCCCGGCCCCGGACATCGCGGGCGCGTCGATGGAGGGCAAAGAGGTCCGTTTCGGCGTCGGCGGCTCGTCGATCTTCGCGGTGTCCACCACCCTGACCTCCACGGGCGCGGTGAACTCCTTCCACTCCTCCTTCACCGGCCTGGGCGGTGGCATCACCATGCTCGGCATGATGCTGGGCGAGATCGCGCCCGGCGGTGTCGGCTCCGGGCTCTACGGCATGCTGATCATGGCGGTCATCGCGGTGTTCATCGCCGGCCTGATGGTCGGCCGTACCCCCGAGTACCTGGGCAGGAAGATCGGCACTCGGGAGATCAAGTTCGCCGCCTGCTACATCCTCGTCACCCCGGCGCTGGTGCTGGCCTTCACCGCCGCGGCGATGGCCCTGCCCACCCCGGGCGACTCGATGACCAACGACGGGGCGCACGGCTTCTCCGAGATCCTTTACGCCTACACGTCCGCCTCGAACAACAACGGCTCCGCCTTCGCCGGCCTGAACGCCGACACCCAGTGGTTCAACACCACCCTCGGGCTCGCCATGCTGCTCGGCCGTTTCCTGCCGATGGTGTTCGTCCTGGCGCTCGCGGGCTCGCTGGCGGGTCAGAAGCCGGTGCCGGTCACCGCGGGCACCCTGCGCACCGAGAAACCGCTGTTCACCGGTCTGCTGGTGGGCGCCATCCTGATCATCACCGGTCTGACCTACTTCCCGGCGCTCGCGCTGGGTCCGCTCGCCGAGGGGCTGGCGGCATGACCACCGACACGCAGAAGCACGAGGACTCCATGTCCACAGCCACCCCGACCCGGGCGCCGCACAGCGACGCACCCACCGGGCACGAGTCCGAGGAAAGCCGCGTGAGCGCGGGCCCCTTCGACCCGAAGCAACTGGCCAAGTCGCTGCCGGACGCCTTCCGCAAGCTCGATCCGCGGGTGATGGCCAAGTCACCCGTCATGTTCGTCGTCCTCGTCGGCTCCGTCCTGACCACGGCGTTCTCCTTCACGGACCCCGGGGACCGGTTCGGCTGGACCATCAGTGCGTGGCTCTGGCTGACCGTGATCTTCGCCAACCTGGCGGAAGCGGTCGCCGAGGGCCGCGGCAAGGCGCAGGCCGCCACCCTGCGCAGGGCCAAGACCGACACCGTCGCCCGCCGCTTGCTGGGCGGGCGCGAGGAGCGGGTGCCCGGCGCCGAGCTGAAGATCGGTGACCTGGTGGTCTGCGAGGCCGGCGACATCATCCCCGGCGACGGTGACGTCGTCGAGGGTGTCGCCTCGGTCGACGAGTCGGCGATCACCGGCGAATCGGCCCCCGTCATCCGCGAGTCCGGCGGCGACCGCAGCGCCGTCACCGGCGGCACCAAGGTCCTCTCCGACCGCGTCGTCGTCCGGATCACGACGAAGCCCGGCGAGACCTTCATCGACCGGATGATCAGCCTGGTCGAGGGCGCGGCCCGGCAGAGGACGCCCAACGAGGTCGCGCTGAACATCCTGCTGGCCTCGCTGACCATCGTCTTCCTGCTGGCCTGCGCCACGCTGCCGCCGTTCGCCGACTACGCGGGCACCGAACTGACGATGGTCGTACTGGTGGCGCTGCTGGTCTGCCTGATCCCGACCACGATCGGCGCCCTGCTCTCCGCGATCGGCATCGCGGGCATGGACCGTCTGGTGCAGCGCAACGTCCTGGCGATGTCGGGCCGCGCGGTCGAGGCCGCCGGCGACGTCTCCACGCTGCTGCTGGACAAGACGGGCACGATCACGCTGGGCAACCGGCAGGCGGCCGAGTTCGTGCCGGTGCGTGGTGCGACGGAGGCCGAGATGGCGGACGCCGCCCAGCTCTCCTCGCTGGCCGACGAGACGCCCGAGGGCCGTTCGGTCGTCGCCCTGGCCGAGGAGAGGTACGGGCTCCGAGAGCGCCACCCGGGTGAACTCGCGGGCGCCGAGTGGATCGAGTTCACCGCGCGGACCCGTATGTCGGGCGTGGACGTCGACGGCCGCAAGGTGCGCAAGGGGGCGGTGGGTTCGGTGATCGCCTGGGTCCGGGAGCGCGGCGGCACGGTGGCCGGGGAGGCGACCGCCGACCGCGTCTCCGAGGCGGGCGGCACGCCGCTGCTGGTCGCGGTCGAGGACGAGCGCGGTGCCCGTGTCCTCGGAGTGATCCACCTCAAGGACGTCGTCAAGGAGGGGATGCGAGAGCGGTTCGAGGAACTGCGCCGCATGGGCATCAGAACCGTCATGATCACGGGTGACAACCCGCTGACGGCCAAGGCGATCGCCGACGAGGCCGGCGTCGACGACTTCCTCGCGGAGGCGACCCCGGAGGACAAGATGGCGCTCATCAAGCGCGAGCAGGCCGGCGGCAAACTCGTCGCGATGACCGGTGACGGCACCAACGACGCGCCCGCGCTCGCGCAGGCGGACGTCGGGGTGGCCATGAACAGCGGCACGTCGGCCGCCAAGGAGGCCGGCAACATGGTCGACCTCGACTCCGACCCGACCAAGCTCATCGAGATCGTCGAGATCGGCAAGCAACTCCTCATCACCCGGGGCGCGCTCACCACGTTCTCCCTCGCCAACGACGTGGCCAAGTACTTCGCGATCATCCCCGCGCTGTTCACCGCGGTCCACCCGGGCCTGGACAAGCTCGACATCATGAACCTGTCCTCGCCGGACTCCGCGATCCTCTCCGCGGTGATCTTCAACGCGCTGATCATCGTCCTGCTGGTCCCGCTCGCCCTGCGGGGCGTGCGGTACCGACCGGTGAGCGCCGACCGGATGCTCCGGCGCAACCTGGCCGTCTACGGCCTGGGCGGGCTGATCGCCCCGTTCATCGGCATCAAACTCATCGACCTGCTCATCTCGCTCGTCCCCGGGATCGGGTGAAGGACGTGAACACCTCCATGACCAACTCCGCCAGGCTCCTCTGGGCCGGCCTGCGAGCCCTCCTCGTCCTGACGGTGGTCGCCGGCATCGTCTACCCGCTGGTGATCACCGTCATCGCCCAAGGGCTGTTCCACGGCAAGGCGAACGGCTCCGAGACCGAGGCGGACGGCGAGGTCGTCGGCTCGCTCCTGATCGGCCAGTCCTACGACCTGCCGTTGGAGGAGGGGCAGGAGACCCCTGATCCGGACCTGAAGTGGTTCCAGGGCCGTCCGGCCAACGGCCTCGGCACCAACAGCGTCAACACCCGCTACGAACTCCTCCTGTCCGGAGCCACCAACCGTTCCGCCGACGACGAAGAGCTCGTCCAGTGGGTGAAGGACGCCAAGGCCGCCGTCGTCAAGGACAACTCGGTGCCCGGCCACACGGTCGACCCCTCGGACGTGCCCGCCGACGCGGTCACCTCCTCCGGCTCCGGCCTGGATCCGCACATCTCCCCCGAGTACGCGGACATCCAGGTCCACCGGATCGCCGAGAAGAACGGCCTGTCCGTCGAGCGGGTGCAGAGGCTCGTCGACGAGCACACCGAGAGCCGTACGCTCGGCTTCATCGGCGAACCCCGGGTGAACGTGCTCCGGCTCAACATCGCGCTCGAGGAACTCGTGGCCGAGAGCTGATGCGTCTGTGCCGACAGCGTGGGAGCCGACCGCCCAAAACCTCTCCCGGGACGCCGGCTCCCCACCTCGACCGACTCCGACCGGACCGCTCCGCCCCCGCGCACGACAGGAAAGGCGCACACCGATGACCCAGGTGCTGGTCGTGGAGGACGACCCCCAACTCGTACGCGCGCTCGTCCTCAACCTGCGGGCCCGCCGCTACGGCGTCGACGCGGCTCCGGACGGCACCACGGCCCTGCACCTGGTGGGCACGCGCCAACCGGACGCGGTGGTTCTCGACCTCGGCCTGCCCGACATGGACGGCGTCGACGTCATCAAGGCCCTGCGCGGCTGGAACCGCGTGCCGATCCTGGTGCTGTCGGCCCGCGGGGCCTCCGACGAGAAGGTCGCCGCCCTCGACGCGGGAGCCGACGACTACATCACCAAGCCCTTCAGCATGGGTGAACTCCTCGCCCGGCTGCGCGCCGCCGTCCGGCGTGCCGAGACGGCGCCGCTCGCACCCGAGCCGACGCCGGTCACGACCGACGACTTCACCATCGATCTGGCGGCGAAGCGGGTTCGCCGGGCCGGCGACGACGTCCGTCTGACCCCGACGGAATGGCACCTGCTGGAGATCCTGGTGACCAATCCGGGCCGCCTCGTCACCCAGCAACAGCTGCTGCACGAGGTCTGGGGCGCGTCCTACGGCAGGAAGACCAACTACCTGCGGGTCTACATGGCCCAGTTGCGCCGCAAGCTGGAGGCCGACCCCTCCCGTCCCCGGTACCTCATCACCGAGCCCGGAATGGGCTACCGCTTCGAGACCTGAACGGACCCGGCGATTCCGTCGGCACCGCCTCCGAACCACCACCAGAACGGAGACGACACGATGGCACGCGGCAAGCTGCGGATCTACCTCGGCGCGGCACCGGGCGTCGGCAAGACCTACGCCATGCTGTCCGAGGCGCACCGCCGGGCCGAACGCGGCACCGACTGTGTGGTCGGCTTCGTGGAGCACCACGACCGTCCGCGCACCGAGGTGATGTTGCACGGCTTGGAGCAGGTGCCCCGCAGGCGACTGGAGTACCGGGGGGCCACGTTCCCGGAGATGGACCTGGACGCGGTGCTGTCCCGTCGCCCCGAGGTCGTCCTCGTCGACGAACTCGCCCACACCAACGTCCCCGGCGCGCGCAACACCAAGCGCTGGCAGGACGTGGAGGAACTGCTGGCCGCCGGTACGGACGTCATCTCCACGGTCAACATCCAGCACCTGGAGTCGCTCGGCGACGTCGTCGAGTCCATCACCGGCGTACGCCAGCGGGAGACCGTGCCGGACGAGGTGGTGCGCCGTGCCGACCAGATCGAGCTGGTCGACATGTCACCGGAGGCCCTGCGCCGTCGGCTGGCCCACGGCAACGTCTACAAGTCCGACAAGGTCGACGCGGCCCTGTCGAACTACTTCCGCCCCGGAAACCTCACGGCGCTGCGGGAGCTGGCCCTGCTCTGGCTGGCCGACCGGGTCGACGAGCACCTGCAGCGGTACCGCAGCGAGCACCGGGTCCACACGATCTGGGGCTCGCGCGAGAGGATCGTGGTCGGTCTGACCGGTGGCCCGGAGGGCAGCACGCTGATCCGGCGGGCCGCCCGCCTCGCGGAGAAGGGCGCCGGCGGTGAGGTGCTGGCCCTCTACATCGCCCGCAGTGACGGTCTGACCTCGACCTCGCCCAGGGAGCTGGCCATCCAGCGCACCCTGGTCGAGGACCTCGGCGGCACCTTCCACCACGTCGTCGGTGACGACATACCGACCGCGCTCCTGGAGTTCGCCCGAGGGGGGAACGCCACACAGATCGTGCTCGGAGTCTCCCGGCGCAAGGGCTGGCAGTACGTGTTCGGCCCCGGCGTGGGCGCTACCGTAGCCCGCGGCTCCGGGCCGGACCTGGACGTCCACCTCATCACCCACGACGCGGTGGGCAAGGGCCGTGGCCTCCCGGCCGCCCGCGGCGCACGGCTCGGCAGGGCCCGGATCGTCGCCGGCTGGCTGGTCGGTGTGCTCGGCCCCGCCCTGCTCACCCTGCTGCTCAGCGCCGCCCTGTCCGACGTGGGCCTGGCCAACGACATGCTGCTGTTCCTCAGCCTGACGGTGGCGGCGGCGCTGCTCGGCGGCCTGCTGCCCGCCCTGGCCTCCGCCGCCGTGGGGTCGCTGCTGCTCAACTGGTATTTCACCCCACCCGTCCGGACCTTCACCATCGCCGACCCCGAGAACATCGTCGCCCTCGCGGTCTTCGTGGGCGTCGCCGTGTCCGTGGCGTCGGTGGTGGATCTCGCGGCACGCCGCACCGAGCAGGCGGCCCGGCTGCGCGCCGAGTCGGAGACCCTGTCCTTCCTCGCCGGCAGCGTGCTGCGCGGCGAGACCGGCCTGGAGGCACTGCTGGAACGCGTACGTGAGACCTTCGCCGTCGACTCCGTGGCGTTGCTGGAGCGGGAGGGCGAAACGGCCCCGTGGAGCTGTGCGGGCAGTGCCGGGGCGAGCCCGGCCGTCGGGCGTCCCGAGGAAGCCGACGTGGACGTGCCGGTGGGCGACCACATGGCCCTGGCGCTCTCCGGGCGCGTGCTGCCCGCCTCCGACCGCCGTGTCCTGGCCGCCTTCGCGGCGCAGGCCGCCGTCGTCCTGGACCGCCAGCGGCTCCAGTCCCAGGCCGACCAGGCCCGGGATCTGGCCGAGGGCAACCGCATCCGCACCGCGCTGCTCGCCGCCGTCAGCCACGACCTGCGCACTCCGCTCGCCGGGATCAAGGCGTCCGTGTCGTCGCTGCGGTCGGACGACGTGGCCTGGTCGGAGGAGGACCGGACCGAACTCCTCGCCGCGATCGAGGAGGGCGCCGATCGCCTCGACCACCTGGTCGGCAATCTGCTGGACATGTCCCGCCTGCAGACCGGCACCGTCACGCCGCTCATCCGGGAGGTGGACCTGGACGAGGTCGTGCCCCTCGCCCTGGGCGACATCCCCGAACCGGAGACGACCGTCACCCTGGACATCCCGGAGCTCCTGCCCATGGTGACCACGGACAAGGGACTGCTGGAACGAGTGGTCGCCAACGTCGTGGAGAACGCGGTCAAGTACAGCCCACCGGGCGAGCCCGTCCTGGTGGCGGCCAGTGCCCTCGCCGACCGGGTGGAACTGCGCGTGGTGGACCGCGGACCGGGCGTCCCCGACGAGGCCAAGGACCGCATCTTCTCCCCCTTCCAGCGCTACGGCGACGCCCCGCGCGGCAACGGAGTCGGCCTCGGCCTGGCCGTCGCCCGCGGATTCGCCGAGGCCACGGGCGGCACCCTGCGCGCCGAGGACACCCCGGGTGGCGGCCTCACCATGGTCCTCAGCCTCCCGGCTGCGCCCGGTCGCCCACCGGCCACGTCCGGTCCTCCCGCCACCGACCTCAATGGGACGGGTGAGTCCGTCCGCCTGTGACGTGACGGGAGAAGGCTGCCTCGTTCCGGCGTTCACGGACGATCGTGTGACGCAGCGCGTAGTACGCACTCTCGTGTTCCCAGCATTCGTGGTGGAGACCGACGAGTGTCGCAGCGGGGTGGCGGCGGGCGTCGGTCAGGGTGGTGACCAGCCGGTAGGACCCGGTGAACATGGTTCCGTCGGTGCGGGTCACCGTGATCCCGGCCGGCCCACGGGTGAGCCTGTCCCGGACGAGCCGGCAGCCGACCTCACGGTGGCCGGCTCCTCCGGGCGCCCCGGCGCGAACCGGCCCGCGGTCACAGTCACACGGCCACCACCGGGGCCGACAGGACATGACGGAACGACAACGGGGTCCAGAGAAAGCCTACTTCCCGGCCTCGGGTCAAGGCCCCGAGGCCATCACCCGATCGGTGGCCACACCGAGAAGGCTCGACTCCTTCAGGGTCTTTGAGACCCTGCTGATCCACGAGGCCGACCAGGCGGGCGAAAGCGAACGGTCACTCATGAGGCCGGATCATGGCGTGGGCCGCCCATGGGTGAGGAGTCAGCAGGCGAGTCTCCTGATCACGGTGGACGTCACGGTCATAACCGCGGTCCGCGAACAGCGGATCGGGCCTGCGGCGCGGCCGTCCGATCCTGATCGGAGAGATCCGTCGAGCAACGGGTACGCAGCCCGCACCCTCAGCCTTCGAAAGTACGCCACCATCCCGATATCAGGAAAATATCCACCGAAAGGATTCCCAGACATTCCCTGATCATGTCGGATTATTGGTGCAAGATTCAACTCTTTCGCTGTTGCGATCTCGGAAGTTGACTGTTCCACGAATTCTGACCCAGAGGTTTGCCGGGCCGATTGCGGTCGTATGGTGATCGGCGGACACTGAATACAGATGACGTGGAGCCACCGGTGATCCGAATCTGCGCCGCCCCCCATGAGTGCGATGGAAAGGGGGATTCTCCGGTGGAGAGAGATCTATACATCTCACTGATCGAAGAGGGTGCCGATCCCGAGCACATCGCAAGGCTGACCGGCTACCTGCGTGAAGAACTTCTGCAACTCGAAGTCGACGACGTCACGTCCGTTCCCGGCGAGGAGGTCCCACCCGGCGCGCGAGCCGGGGGCATCGCCGAGATCGGGACGCTGCTGGTGGCACTGGGCAGCTCCGCGAGCGCCCTGAGCCAGGTGGCGACCGTGATCCGGTCATGGCTCGGCCGCTTCCGTGACTCCCGTCCCTCACTGCGTCTGGAGATGGAGGGCAACGCAATCGAAGTCTCCAGGGCGACCGATGAACAGGTGGCGGAGGCGCTGCGGGTATTCGTGGAACGGCATTCGGTTGCGGGAGCCCAGCAATGAAGAAATCCCGGTACGCGCTGATCATCGCAAATGACCACTACGATGATCAAGGGCTGAAAAAGCTCAGGGCGCCCGCCCAGGATGCGGCAGCCCTCGCCGGGGTACTGGAGGATCCACAGATCGGCGAATTCGAGGTCGAGGTCGTCCGCAATGCGCCGGCCGACATGATGCGCCGACGCATCCAGACCTTCTTCAGTGACCGCCGCCGCGACGACACCTTGGTGCTGCACTTCTCATGTCACGGGCTCAAGAGTGAGTCCGGCGAGTTGTACTTCGCCGCCAGGGACACCGAGATGCGACTGCTGGACGCCACAGCCGTGCCGTCCCAGTTCGTTCGCGCGTGCATGTCTCGTACGAGGGCCGGCCGGACCGTGCTGCTGCTCGACTGTTGCTACGGCGGTGCCTTCTCCTACGGAGCGTCCGTGCGTGCCTCGGGAGATGTGAACGTCCTGGAGTCCTTCCAGACCGAGAAGAAGGCGCCCGGTGGGCGCGGTTGGGCCGTCATTACGGCGTCCGACTCCATGGAATACGCCTTTGAGGGCCCCGAACTCGCGGAGAAGTCCCCTCCACGTCCCTCGGTGTTCACTCATGCAGTGGTCGAGGGGCTGAAGACCGGTGAGGCCGACCGGGACCAGGACGGCGAGGTCCGCCTGAATGAGCTGTACGACTACGTCTATGAACAGGTACAGGAGGAGAACCCCAACCAGACGCCGAAGCGCACGGTGGAGATGCAAGGAGACCCATGGCTGGCGCACAGCAGACGCGGCCGCATCAAGATCGCGGCGGCGCCCGTCCCGTCTTTCCTCCGAACCGCTGTCGAAAGCGATAACTCCGTGACCCGGTTGGGTGCCGTGACGGAGTTGAGCCGCCGTCTCCAGGACGACGACCTCTCCGTTGCCGAGGGAGCACGCCAGGTCCTGGAGGAGATCGCACGCAACGACCTCGGGCACATCGCCGCCCAGGCGAGCAGTGCTCTGCGCATGATCCGCTTGGCGCCGTCGCTGACCGCCCTTGACTTCGGCGGGGTACGGCAGGGGTCGACGCCCGCGGAGAAGACCGTCATGCTGAGCGGCCCGCCCCTCGCCCGCCATTGCATAGCCCAATCCACGCAGCGATGGCTGCGGGTCGAGCCACTGCCCAACGGTCTGAACGTGGGTGTCGAGGCCCAGGCTCCCGGGCACCTGGCTGCAGACATCGTGTTGAAGGGCGTCGCCGATGAGTCGGCGATCCACGTGGAAGTCGTCGTCGAACCCGAGACGGCATCCGGCACCTCCGCGCACGAGTCCGAGGAGTCGAAGGGACAGCCGAAGGAGACGGTGGTCGTCCATCCGCCGGAGGAACCGCCGGACACGCATGCCCTGGAGACGCAGGCGGCTTCGGCACCGCCCGAGGACTCGCCTCGGACCGTCACCAAGTACAGGGAGATTTCGCTGCCCCCGGCCAAGCAGGTGCGTGCCCCCCTACTCGCTGCCGGCGGGTTGGCCCTGGCGGTCACCTCCATCGTGTACGTCCTCCTGGCCGTCACGGGTGCCGTGAAAGCCGCGAAGCAACAGCAGGCGAATGTCACCGATCTCGGCAACCGTCTCAGCGGCATCGGCGTGGACTCGTATCTCACCGTCTGTCTGATCACGGCTGTGGTCGCGCTGGTGTTCTGCGCCCTCGCCCGTCACGATCTGGGCGCCCACACCCACCTCTACGCGCCGCCGGCCAGGAGCACGACGAAGTCCCTGGCCTGGACGGCGAAACTACTGGCGATTCCGGCGCTTGTCCTCGGGGTGCTCATGGCGATCGCGTACCCGATCGTCGCCAACTACCTTTGATCCCCCGCGGGCGCGGGTCGCCGGCACGACAATAGTCGGGCGTGGCCCGCTGCGGATCACCAGCCGCGACGGCCAAGAGCCCTGCCGCGCTGCGGCCCTCCGGTCGCCGGCCGTCATCACTCGCGAACCACAGGACGAGAAGCGTTCGCTGGGTTGCGACGCTTCGCGGCACGGGCCGAGCGCAAGCAGCAAGAACCCCGAAAGGCGGTGTGGAACGCGGGGTGTCCCTCTCCGAGCTCCCCGAGGACAAGACCCGCCGCGTATTCACCGCCTTGGTGGCGGTCACCGGTCCAACTCGCCTGACCGGTCCCCTCCCACGCGATGTCCGTCACGCGGCCGGCACCTGGGGGTCCCGGACCGGTTTGCCGACTGCGTTGTTCGGTCCGCCCACCGAGCTCAGGACGTTCTGCGCCTGGTTGTCCACGAACTTGGTGAACAACTGCTGGGCGTAGCCGAAGATGATGGCCCAGGCGATGATCTGCGCCGACGAGTTGAGTGCCTGCAGGCCCGGGACGAACTCCCCGCGGATGAGGAGCAACCCCAGCACCGCGGTCAACGCGCCCGTCGGCAGCTTGAGCAGGGCCAGCGCGACCGGCACGTTGTACGGAGTGGACGTGCCCTTGATCCGCCTCAGGGACGCGGCGGCCGCCACGGCGGCGGCGATGACGCCGACGAATTCCACGACTCCATAGTCCCAGGGCGAGGCGACCTGGGACTGCAGGGCGTCGACATTGCCTTCCTGGCTCCGTTCGGAGGTGTCGCTCCCGGTGGGACAGACCACCCCCACACCCTCCGGGCTGAAACACAGCGGCACCGTGCCCGGGGCGAGCGCACCGAAGACGCCCACGAGGGCGACGATCACGGACAGAGCGATCGTCACCCCGTAGACGACATAGGTGAAGCTGCGCACCCGCAGCCTCTCCCTCAGATGCGCCTGACGGGCGACGGCCACGCTGTCGACCACGACCTCGCGCTGCGCCGTCTGCAGAGGCGCCCCGCTGCGGACCGCCAGGGCGATCTCTTCGACCTGCACCCTCCGTGCGTCGTTGACCGGGAGGTGCTCCCGGACGAAGGCCACCAGGCCCGGCATCATCGAGGTGATCTCGTCCGTCGACGACACCCGCAGCAGAAGATTGTGGGCCACGTCGAAGTGGGTCTGCGCGACGGCCAGGTGAGCCGCGGGCAGCCGTCGGCGATGGTTGTGGCCGAGCGTGTTCCGTGCCGTCCTCAGCTCTTCGTGGGCCTGGTCGGCCAGAGCCTGCTCCTCCCGGCCGATCTGCCCCCGCTCGGCCTTGGCCCGAAACTGCGCCTCGAGCTCGCCGATGCGCGAGTTCAGGTTCTCGCGCAGTTCCCACAACCCCTTCTCGGGCGTACCCGTCCACCGGGCGCCGCGGAACCTCGTCGATCCCGCGCCCGTCGCCGGTCCTGCGCCGTCATCGCCGTTCTTCATGCGAACTCCCACCGGTCCGGGGCGTTCAGCGGACGATGTCGAGGCCGTCGGCCCGGAACATCGGGCGTTGTCGGAAGGGCGCCTTCGGCCGACGGCGTTCGTCCACCTGTTCGCTCGATGACAGGGAGTTTTCTACCGCTGGTCACGCTGGACGACGGTGACCGCCCTCGTTGACCGCCGTGCCGGCGTTTCACGGAAAGACGCCATCGGACAGGTCCTGGCCGGTGCCGAAGCATCCCGGATCCGGTCCAGGGACGGCGCCCAGGTCACTTCCCGCCGCCCATCAGTCGATCGGGGTGCTTCGATGCGCCACGGCACCTTCGGTGGGCGACCAGCTGATGTGCCCGCGCTGGAAGCGGTTGGAGCGGCTGTTTCCCGTGCCGATCTCGTCGGTGGTGGGGTAGCGCAGGAAGCTGTTCTCCCAGCCCATGCCGGCCCATGCGTCCCGGATGGCGCCGTGCACCTCGTGGGCGCCCGTCTGCGGGGTCCAGTAGATCGAGCCGCCCTCGAAGTGGTTGAAGCGCCCAACGCCGTCGGGGCAGCTCAGTTCGTCCGTCACCGGGTAGCCGAGGAAGCCACCGGATCCGCGGGCCTGGGCGTACTTGATCCGGATGTCCCCGTGGACCTCGTGGGCGCCCGTCGCCGGGGACCAGTAGATCGAGCCGTTGGTGTAGTCGCGTGATGTTCCGCGCCGGTCCGGGTTCGGTCCCTCATTGCTGCCGGCACCCGCGTCGAACGGCGGGCCGATCCACTGGATCGTGTTCCATTTGTCGTCGATGGCGGTCATTTCGACCTCCCGTATGGCCTGGTTCTCGAACTCGCCCACCAGGTGGGCTCCGCCGCGTCGCCGTACGACCACGTGGAGCCTTCGGCATTTCGAAGTGCAGGTGCGGGCCGGTGAAGTCGCCCGTGCTGCCGGCCTTGCCGAGCCGCTGACCAGCGGTGACTTCCTGGCCTTGTCCCACCTCTCGTGGGAGAGGTGGCGATAGGGGCAGACGTGGCCCGTTGTCGGCGCGCGCAGCCCGGTCCGCCGGCCGTACGCCCCGCCTTCGCCGTTGGACCAGGCGATCGACGCGCTGCTCACGGCGACTACCGGGGGCGGCAGAATTCTGACCGGTGTGCCAGCTGACACCATTCAACTTACAAGCGTACGAGCCGCGGGTGAGAAAGTCGAAAGTGACTTTGCGCCTGGGCACGGGCGACGGCGCATCTCCCCTGCCGGTGGACAAGCCCTGTTGGTTCCCTGTCCTGCCGCGCCTGACCCCCCTCATGCGCCGGTCGAGTGGGTGGGGATGAGGCCGATCACTGTTGACGTTTCCCTCGGGCTGCTCACCATGACGGCTTGCGGCACTGGGCGTAGACGAACGGGCCCGCCGGGTGGTCCTCGAAGTGGAGGTGTGGGCCGGTGACGCTGCCTGTCCTGCCGACTTTGCCGATCGTCTGACCTGCCTTGACCGACTGGCCCGGCTGAACGCCTTGCTGCGACAGGTGGCAGTAGACGTAGACCCGGTCGTTGTCGCCTTGAAGGCCGATCCAGTGGCCGTACGCGCCCCCCTTGCTGTTCGACCACCGGACCGTGCCGTTGCGGACGGCGACCACGGCGGCCCCTTCCGGCGCGGCGTAGTCCTCACCGGTGTGGTAACCGGCCTTGTAGCGCGGGTTCTTGATCCCGAAGGCGTAGGTGACGTGGTGCTTGGGCACCGGAGAGGCCACCCGGCCGCCCGAAGTGCCCGATGGCTGATGGCCTTCGACGCCGACCTTGAAACCGAAGCGGTCGCCGAGCTTCTTGAGCGACGTCTCCCCCGGGATTCCGTCCGCCTGCGCGCCTGAGAGGCCGAGGTGACGCTGCCATTCGGCGTACGCGTCCTGGGTGAGTCGGCCGAAGACGCCGGGGCCCGAGCTGAAGTCGAGTCCCACGGCCGCTGCCAAGGCCTTCTGGACGATCAGGACGCTGTCGTTGTGCGCGCCGGGTTTGACCTGGGACAGGAGTACGAACTTGGACATGAGGAGGATCCCTTCGACGGCTGGTGATCAGTAACCGCCGGATCGACGGGTGGGGTCGAACTGGCGGACACGGCCTGCGAGATTCGATCCGCCCAGGCAGACGCCATACCGGACCATCACGTGATGCATGGCGGTGCGGATGTCGGCGACGCCGTCGTGGATCGCGTTCGAGGTGCCGGGGTGGTGGTACGCGGCGAACGTCGACGGGATGGCCTGAAGGACGCCGCGCGAGCAGTTGAGCGGATGGCCGTCGCTCCGCCGGGGACCGACGGCGTTGCTGTCCCAGGCGTCGACCGCGTTGAAGTAGCAGGACGACTCGTGCTTGGCGGCGGCCAGGATGCCCGGCGCCCAGTGGGTCTGCGGCACGCCGAGGATCCGGCATGCCTCCGGATCCACTGCCCCGTCGTCGTCCGGCCGATGCCGGCCGTCGAACCCGGGCGCGAAGTAACCGACTGCTTTGGAGCTCTTGCGCTCGGTCCGGTGAGAGCGGGCGCCGTTTCCCTGACCGGCGTCCGTCGCGTCCGCGGCCACCGTACTGCCGCCTTCGGAGAGGTTGACCCACGCCCCGGTCGAGGGGCGATCGGACCATTGACCGTGGACACGCGCCCCTTCGCTGAAGGCGATGACGTTGCCGGTCCTGGGTACGAGGTGATCCAGACTCACGTCCGCATACATGTCCCAGTCGCACATAACGCACCACGGCTGTCCGTCTTCGCCGAATTGCTTTCCGGACCGCGTCCGGTTGTTGTGGCCGGTACCGGGCAGATTCGCCTCATGGACACCCTCGGGGACACTCCGGATGTGATCGATGAGTCTCCGCCGCCGAGGTACCGCCGTCCTCGTCCCCCCTTCCGGAACCGGCAGCCGACATCGGCGGTTTTCGGCGGTTCCAAGGGGCCCGAGAGGCTCTGAGTACTCATGAGTCCTTAATCCAGCACAGCACCCGAGACCCTTGATCACCACTTGGGCCATGGCCTGACCGACTTCGGCTCGTCAGGGTGAACTTCGGTGAGGTGCCTGAGGAACTCGGAGCGGTGTCTGTATCCGCGGTGTGCGAGATGCAAGGAGGCGACCTGGACGGAGACAAAAGAGTTCGGGCGGACCGCGGGGGTTACATCTGCTTCGAGGACGAGGCGGGCTTCATCCGCCGGCCGGCCGAAGGACTCACCTGGGGGCCGGCACGGAACGACTCCGCAGCTGACGGTGAGCGGACGGCGGTCGGGACGTCTGTCGGTGGCCTGGCTGATCGCGATGCGGCCCGGCTCCCGCACGATGCAGGATCTGGTCGCCTCAACGATGGATATCGGAGTGACGACCCCGACTTCGTGGGGGAATGTGCTCATCGGCATAGCCCCCGCGTGCGGCAGCCCGATGACGCGGTCCGCGGTATCCAGGATCGCCGAGCCTGAGCCTCCATGGTCCAGGAAAGGAACGGAGAGGATGAAGTCAGGCTTGACGAGGAACTGGGTTGCCGATCCGATGAGTCCTGTGCGTGCAGGGCTCACTCGATGCCGGTCACTTCATCGAAGGAGAAGACCTGTGAGGCGAGTGTCTCTTTGACTGCGATCAACTCGGGAGCTGCGGGCACGACGCCTCCCGGGACCCCGAGTACAGGCCCCCGTGCCAGGTCTGACTGTGTTTCAGGGTCCTCTCTCGCGCTTTCCCCAGCCTATTGCTCCTCGTCCTCGCGCACATCTCGGCGCCGACGGTCCTATGGCCGGGATCAACGGCAGTGCGGCAGGCTCTCGTGGAAGATCTCCGGCGTTCACTGAGTGCCGGGGATCCCCAGTGCTGCGGATGCGGATACCGGGACTTCATGTCACCCTGGCCTTATTGAATGCCGAAAGCAGGGGTTGTGTCATATCCCTTACGGCGTTTCAGTATGCAGGCCCCGGGGGCGTGGGGGCGTGGCCCGAGCCGCATCTCGGGCGGGCCACCTCACTGCCGAACTTGTCCGCGGTCTTCGCTCCATGAGGCCTGAGTGTGCTGCGGAGGCGGCCCGCCCACGGACCGTGGCACCTGTTCACGGCGAGCATCGCATCCGTCAGCGGCCCGCGATCAGCGCTGTACACGAACTCCCCGAACGGGAGGACCGGTGGCGGAGAACACTCAGGCAGTAGTGGTGAAGGCCGGTACCACTGCCCTGAATCTGAACCCTGATCCGACCGACGAGTGGACGGCTCACATGCTGGGGCTCGATCCCCAGGCGCTGCGCGAGAGCGCCCCGGAAGCCGCCATGGAAGAGATCAACACGAAGATCAGCTGGTACGAGTTCTTGCTGAACAGCTTGGTGCCCGAGGCGCCGCCCACCTCCGTCAAGAGTGTCAGCGAATGGGCCCGTCAGTCGCCGCTCGAACAATTGCCGGGCGCCGCCCCGCAGGACCCCTCCGCTCCCTCCGGTCAGATGGGTACGGCCATCGCGACGACGCCCACGCCGGCATTCGGTGATCTCTTCACGAGCCCCGACGAAGTGCTGCAGTTCGAGCTCATCCCCTACGCCCTCGCCACCGACGCGGACAAGCCGCTGGTCGCCGTATTGCAGGACGGTGATTCGACGGAGCTGGCCGTCACGCTCTGGGAAGAGGGGCGCGAGCTGTCCCCCGTGCTGGAACTGCCGCATCTGATCGGGGTCACCTTCCGGTACCGGCTCCCGGTGTCGGAGGGCGAGGGCAGTGTCTTCCAGGAGCTTCCCTTCCCCTCCGTGCGGTTCGGCGACTCCGAGTCCGTGCTCCTCGCCAGGATGCCGTTGCCGACGCCCGCGCAGAGGCGGCAGGTGATCGCCGCTCTCTCCTCGGCGGAGTCCGAGACGTCACTGGTCGTCAACCATGGTGTGTATGTGAGCGTCCCCACCGGTGAGGTCCGCGAGGACGGTGAGACCGACTTCCGCAGAGTCCGCCTGGCGCTGAACTCGCTGGTCCAGCCGTCGCCCCTGGTTCTGCCCGAGGAGGAGCGGGCCCGGCTCGGTGAACGCTTCGGCGCCGTGCAGCCCATGGGCCGGCTCAGCGTCCGCCACGGCGACAGCAGCCACCCCTACTGGCACGATCCCGTACGGCCGGAGCACTACTACTTCCTGCCGGATCGCTTCCTGCTGGCCCGGCTGCCCGACGACGGGCACCGGCCCGCGCTCAAAGTACGCGCCACCAGCGCGGCCAGCGAGGCGGACCTGCGGTTCACCGTGGAATTCTCCGCCCGGCCGGTCACCGAGGAAACCCGGCTGAGGGCGGCACTGCCGACACTCGAAGCGGACGCCCGGGCCTCGGGCGCGACGGAGCCCGTCCGCCTGGAGGTGCTGCCGGAGGCGCAGCCGGTCCTGCGGCTGGCACTGCCGCAGAACGGTGCTCCCTCGGCGGCGCTGACACAGAGGCCGGAGACCCTGATCGACCTGGAGAGCGGGCTCACCCATGCCGAGACGTTCGGGCTGGAGGACTTCCGTCTGGTCTACGAGGCCCTGTTCGGCGCGTCGCTGAGCCTGCTGAAAGGCGAGGTGCGGATCGCCGCCGGCGGCGAGAATCCCGAGGACATCCCGCTCGAGCTGCGCCTGGACCGCACGGCAGGAGGGATGCTCGCGCTGGTGCCCGGAGAGGTGAAGCCGGACAGCATCGGCGCGCGGCTCAGCAATGTCGTCGAAAGCACGGTGCGTGTCGAACGGCTCACCGCGCTGGCCGTGTGCGGGGAGGACCACGTGGATCTCCGGGTGGAAGGCGTCACCGCGGGCGTGCGTCTGGCTCCCGGAGACGGTCTGGACATACGGCTGGTTCCGGAGAAGCCCCTTCCCGCGGCCGGTTTCGATGCGCTTCGTCTCGACGAGACGGGCGTCGTGGCGGAGCCGGACCGCAAGGTCATATGGGACTTGGTGTTCGACCGCAGCGTGCCGGGGCATCTGACGAGGAACGTCACCGTGGAGGCCGTCCCCGCCCTGTTCTCCGCCCCCGACCGGCCCGACGACCGGGTGGCCGTCTTCGTCGTCACCGTCGAGAACGGCGTCTCCGTACGTCTGACGGAGGACCACCTGTCGGCCACGACCACGGTGCGCGTACCCATCGAGCCGTTGGTGAGCGGGGGCCAGGCACCCCCTCTGCGGTACCAGACCGAGACGGTATGGCAGTCCGGCGGTGTCGGTACGAGTCCCTGGCAGCAGACGGACCACACGATCCTGCTGCCGGTCAGGACCGCGCCGGCTCCGGCCCCGGGCCCGGGCGGTGGGACGTGATGAAGCTCGCCGGAGTGCCCGATCTCGGCAGGCGCCTGGAGTCGGTGCCCGGCTCGGCGTACTGGTCGCTCGGCGGAACCCTGATCGTGCTGGTGCCCGACGCGCTGAGCCTCGAGCGTCAGGAGGACGGCTCGCCCGCCCTGTCGCTGACGCTCCTTCGGCCTCAGGAAGCGAACGCGGAGACCGGCCCGTCCGCCCGCTTCGAGGTCGGTTTCGCCGTCGAAGCTCCGTTCCCCGCGGTCGGCGAGGCCCTCGTGGGCCGGCACATCCCCGCCAGAGTGGTGCCCGCCGAGCTGACGGGCGGCGTCCTGAACGTGTCCACCCACGCGGGAACGGGCGCGAACAGCCGGCTCATGCCACCGGTCGAGCTGAGCGCGAGCATGCTGACGCGGGCACACGTCGTCGCTGATCTCGACGCCGAGGGCGCGGTGCTCGCAGGGCGACTGGTCGTGGACCGGACGCTGCCGGTGCAAGCACTGCTCCGGCTGGCGTTTCCCGCGGTGGCGCCGCGTGTTCCGCTGACGCTCCAGTTCAGCCGGCGGCGACTGGCCGAGGCCCTCGGCGAACGCCTCGGGGACGGGGCAGTGGTGAAGGACCAGGCGCTCGCGGAGACACTCGACACGCTGCTGAGCGATCCCGTTCTCACGGTGACTGGTGATCCCGCCGCCGTCGACCAGCGGCTGCGGGCGGACGTCCTGGCGATGCACCTGCGGAGCAAAGTGGCCGTTCCCGACCTCGCGACCGCCGATGGGTACCGCCTGCTCCCGTCGGGAGAAGTGCCGGAGGAGCCGTACCGGGTCGACCTGTCGAAGCCGACGCAGATCACCGCCGAGCGGGTACTGACCATGGACCCCTTCGCCGCGGCCCGGCAGCTGTCCGGCGGCTCCCTGGAGCACTTCGTACGGAGGGTCGAGGTGCCTCGTCTGTCGACCGGGCGCCTCCGGGTCTCGTTCACGGCCAATCTCCCGCAGCCGATGGCGGGCCTCCTGGCGCTCTTCGCCGACCTGTCGATACCCGCGGCGCCTCCCCTGCGGCCACAGGAGGTGACGGCGGGGGGCAGGCTGGCTCCGCCCGACTGGACCGCGACAGCCGAGATCGTGCTGTCGCCCGACGAACCGCTCGCGGGCAAGGTGCGGCTGCGTGCGCTGCTCGGCGACGGCGACACCACACTCGAACAGACCGGCGCGTGGCGGCCGGCGACCGGTGACCGGCTGCTGCTCGGCCCGGAGTTCTTTCCCGTGCCGCTGACCGTGGTCCGTGCCTCCCGCGCGCTCACCGACGTGGCCACGGTCACGCTGAAGGGCGTGTCGGGGAGGGTCGTGGCCCGGCTCGACGCGGCGACGCCTGTGGTCGTCGTGGCGCGAGGGCTGGTGCCGTCCGGGACGCTGCTCGTCGAGCCCGTCGGCGCGGGTCGCGCCATCGAGCTCCCGCTGACGGAGACGCCGCGCATCGATCTCGACCCCGTGACGCTTCCCGGCTTCGGGGTGCACCGGGCCAAAGTCGTCGGCCGTATCGGGCCGGGCCGGCCGCCCGTCCTGGTGGAGTGGCGGCCGGAGGTCGGCGACCTGGAGCCGCAGGCGGTCCGGCTGGGTGCGGACCGCGCCGAAGCCGAGATCTCCTGGGTCGCGGTCTCGCCCTTCCAGCCGGGTCTGGTCTGGCGGGTGACGCGCGGGGGGCCGCCGGGCCCGTGGTCCGCGCCGGTGATGCCGGCGGACGAGCTGGTGCTGACCGTGGAGGCGGAGCCGGCTCACGAGCCGGTCGTGCTGGACGGCCTGGAGCTGCGGCCGGACCCGGCGGATCCGTCGGTGTGGACATACCTGCCTCCGGGACCGTTCCTGGAAGCCGACAGCGGTGGCCGCCCGGCGCTCGGCGTGGTGGATGCCGGAGCGGTGTCCTTCCTCCAGCTCACCAGTCGTCTGGACCTGCCCGACGCCGCGAGGAAGCTGCTGCCGTCCCGGCTGCCGGCAGCCGACGGCGGAGCAGCGCCCTCGGTGCGGGCCGTTCCCGTGACCGTGACACGTGTCGCGGTGGAGACACGGCCCGCCGATGGCAACTGGGCCACCGTGACCGAGGGGACGAGTTCGGGGATCCCACCCTGGAACACGGCACTGGCGGCAACGCTCACAGCCGAGCAGGCCGACGCGGTCAAGGCGGCCATCGGCGGGGCGAGGGACCGTATGCGACTCGTCGGCGAGATGGCCGCGAGCGGACGGAGTTTCGTACAGGACAGAGACGTGGCCGATCTGCTCGGCCTGTCCTGACCAATCGTAGGAGGCAAGGATGCTTCAGCTGCACGGTGCCATCGATCTGTCGGAAGCGATGGTCTACACGGACGACGTCGACCAGCTTCTGGTGTACGTACTGCCCAAGGTGCCGATCCTGCGGCGCGACGGCGACAAGGCGGTCTTCAAGTACGTGAAGTACCGCACCCCCAAGCCGATGGCGAACGGAGAGGTCGGCGCGGCACTGGTCTTCATGGACGTGGAACTGGCGCTGACCCCGGAGCAGGAGCAGTCGGTCCGCGCCCGACTCGCGGAGCAGCTGACGGGCCGACGCGGACAGGGCGCCCCGGCTGTCGAACCCCAGCAGATCGTCCTGTCGAAGCCCCAGATCACCGAGGCGTCGGTCACCGTCGAAGTGCTGGCCGCGAGCGGCAACCTCGTCCAGAAGGTGAACAACGCCGGCCGGCCGTCCATGTACGGCAACAACGTGGTGGCCATCTCGGCCGAGCTCACCCAGTTCGGCGCGCCGGTCTTCGAGGCCGTCATGCGCAGCGAGGGTGCCGGAGGCGTCCGCGTCGTCTACGACATGAACTTCGCCGGCCGGATGCCGCCGGTGAAGGCCGTCGGCACGTGGTCGGCCAGCAAGTTCTACAACTTCGTCCAGACCGTCGACTTCGAGGAGAACTTCTGGTCCGAGGACGACTTCAGCGAGCACATCAGCGAGGTCTTCACCAACTCCGAGTCCCGCATCGTCGAGATCGACCCGGGGGCGCTCCCCGGCAACGACCCCGCTGTCGCCAAGATGCTCGAGACGCTGCGGTCGTCGGTGACGCAACAGCTCGACGAGGCGGTCAAGCGCAATCTCATCGAAGCGATCCCGGCGGAGAACCGCGACTTCTCCAAGATCCGGGAGGAGGACTTCGAGAACATCCGGCGTGACATCACGGTCAACAAGACCTCGGACGTACGCATCGAGTTCAAGGAGAACCAGGTCATCTCGGCCCACGTCCTTCCCCAGGCCAACATGCCCTCACTGGTCGGCCAGGGCTTCAAGTGGGAGGACTACGCGATGGAGGTCGACGTCGATGATCCGTTCTTCCGCAGGCTCGGCGTCAACATCCTGGTGAACGCGGACTTCGACACCCTGCCGATCTTCAGCGTGGAGGTGAAGATCGACTACCCGCCGCACACCGCGCGCAACGGCATCCAGACCTTCAGCTTCAGCAAGGCCGACGACATCGGCAAGTTCGAGGCCTTCACCGACGGAGGGCCCACCGCGTACAAGTACCAGTACGTGGTCAACTACAAGGGTGAGAGCCGTGTGTTCACGTCCGAGTGGCTGGACGCCGACACCACGGAGCTCAGGGTCAACATCGACGAACTCGGCATCTGGCTCGTCGACATCGAGCGCGGCGACATGAACTTCGACCAGGTCTCCCGGGCCGTACTCACCCTGACGCACCCCGAGGTGTCACCGGGAGTTCCGCCGGTGTGCCGCTTCCAGATCACACCGGAGACCAAGCAGGAGCGGGTGAAGGAAGTCCTGATGCAGCCCGTGCAGCCGTACGGGGGCTCGATCACGTACTTCATGAAGGACGGCCGCGAGTACGTGAAGGACCTCAAAGGCCTCCAGGGACAGCGGTTCTACGTCGACGATCCCTTCTCCGCCAACGGGACCGTGCAGGTACGCACGCGTGGCGACTTCGAGCGGCAGATCGACGCCATCTTCCTGGACCTCACCTACGCCGACGACGCGAACAACTACCGGCAGACCAAGTCGATCTCGCTCAACAAGGAAACCCGCTTCCTCGACTGGCAGTTCCCGGTGATCGACGAGAACAACGGCAAGGTGACCTACCGCACGCTCACCACGTTCCGCGACGGCACATCCGCGGACTCCGGCGAGCAGACGCTGACCGGCAGGACGCTCCTGCTGGGCGAGGACGCGGTGCTGCTGAACGTGCGGCTCATCCCGGACCTCATCGACTGGACCTCGACCAAGCTGGCCACCGTGGACCTCCACTACACGGACGAGGCCCACGGCATCGACGAGGCGGAGAGCTTCACCTTCCGCAAGGACGGCCCCGAGCAGAAGTACGAGTTGGCGGTCCGTGACCGGAACAACCGCAAGTACACCTGGAAGGCGACGTACTTCATGGCCGACGGGTCGAAGAAGGAGGCGTCTTCGACCGGTCAGGTGACCGACGAGCAGCTGATTCTCCAAGTGCCCGCCTGAGTCGCCCGACTCTGCCCGACAACGCACCCAGGAGGCTGGGCCATGCTGCTCGAAGCACCGCCGTACTACCTCGTCGAAGGCGTGTCGGTGATGCGTGATCACGCCGACCCCCTGCAGTTCTACTATCTGCCCTTGGGGCCCCGTTTCGTCACGCGCAGCGACGGCGGCGTCGAGGTTCCCCAGTTTCTCCTGATCAAGGACCGGTCCGAGGGGCATTCCGGCGGGTTCGCCGACTTCGACGTGCACCTCGGAATGCCGCCCGGAGGGCTGGAGAACGTCCAGGGGCAGCTCCAGCGGCTGGCGGGCCTGGATCGGCCGCCGCGCCTCGCGCCGGTCCCCGTGGTCGACGGCAGCGTGAGCCTGATGCTCTTCGGCGCGGGCAGCGACGGCGCGGGCAGTGACGGCGCGGCCCCCGCAGGGGCGGGTCTGGTGCGGGCCGTCCGCCATGCCGCCAAGCCCGCCCTGTACGGTGACAACCGCGCGGCGTTCTCCGTGGAGCTCGACGGCCGGGGCGTGACGATCCTCGACCAGGTGATGGCCGGCGAGATGTCACCCATCGGCGTCGTCTACAGCCTCGACTATCTGGCGCTGCGCCCCGCCTACCACGTGCGGCTCATGGTCGACTGGGACCGGGCGCAGGACATCATGGACACCACGTTCGGTCACGAGGGGCTCTTCGACTCCGTACAGATCGAAGACGTGTGCGAACGTCTGGTCGAGGAACGGATCATCACCCTGGAGGCCGACACACTGGTGCCCGAGGACGACGAGAGCGGCACTCTCGCCGAGCGCAGGGACGCCGCGATGGCCCGGGTCCGGGACATGATCACCGACGCGTTCTTCGAAAGCTCACTCGATCCGCTGCGCAAGCCTCCCGACGGCTGGGACAGGGCGAGCGAGGTCGTCTCGGCCTTCTCGCCCGCGCGCAGCACGCCGCTCGGCAAGTTCAGCTACCGCAAGACCCACTACAGCCGAGTGGACTCCAAACGGCTCGACGTGGACTTCTCCGAGCGCATCACGATCAAGCGCAGCATGTATCCACAGGGCCACCTGTCGGGGCTGTTCGACTTCCTCCACAGCGGCGTCGACCGCTCCAGGCTCGTCATGAGCGTCGACGCCGACGACCCGTGGTTCAAGAAGCGCAAGGTCCGGGTCGTCTCGGGGGCCGACCACACTCAGGACCGGATCACCACGGTGACGGCCACCTTGACGTACGCCGGGGAGACGAGGACCGCGGTACTGGACAGCAAGCAGACCGAGAGCGAACTGGAGTGGCCGTCGCAGGTGGACAACGGCCGGATGGTCATGCCGGTCGACCTGGAGTACACCGTCGATTTCCTGCCGGCCGAGGCCGGCGAGCGTCCTCACCGCCTGGTCTCGCCGAAGGAGGTCGTCACCACCGACGCGAAGACCATCCAGCCGCGCGACCTGTTCTCCCTCGAGACCTTTCCCGTACTGCCCCTGCCCGGCTTCCCCTTCGACCGCTATCCGGCGGTGGAGGTCGAGCTGCGCTACGACGATCCCGCACACGGGATCCGGCAGAACGATCTGGTCCGTCTCACCTCAGAGGTCCGGACGGACTCCTGGCAGAGGTTTCTCGTCGGAACGCCGGCCGGTCCCGTGCTGGCGCGCATCACCTACCGTGCGGCCGACCATCGCGACCACACCACGCCCTTCACACCACTCACGCGGCCTCAGGTGGACGTGCCGGACCCGTTCCCCCGGCGCCTGAAAGTCGATGTCGTCCCGGCACTCGACTTCACCCAGGTGGACCGGGCCTTCGTCGACCTGCTCTACGAGGATCCCGCCAACGGCATCCGCGTGGAGGACTCCATCGAGGTCACCAAGGACACAAAACCGAGGCCCTTCATCGCCGACCGCGTCGATCCGGTCCTCAACCGGACGCGGTACCGCGTCGTCGTGCTCATGCTCGACTCGACGGTCCGGGAAGGCCCGTGGTCGACGACCGTCAGCAACCGCGTCTTCGTCCGGGCGGACCTGCGCGGGCATCGATGCGTCACCCTGCACTCACCGCCCGACTTCGCCGCCCAGGGTCTGGAGCGCATCCAGGTCGAAGCACGTGCCAAGGACGAGGCCGCGCAGCTCTCCTTCGAGGACCGTTTCGACTTCACCGCCCCTGATGCCACGGCGGTCTTCGAGTTCGACTTCAAGGACCCTGCCGCGGACGCGTTCGATCTGAAGGTCCGCCGGCTCTTCAGCAACGGTCTCTCGGCCGAGACGGACTGGAGCCGATTCGACACGGACTCCATGACCGTCGCCGCGTCCCCCTGACGCCGCCACGGCCGGAGACGAGGGAGAAAGACCATGCTGCAGCTCGGTTCCCGCACGTTCGAGGTCGACGGCGTGACGGTCTTCCACGACCACGCCGACCCGCATCAGTTCTGGTACCTCGCCACGCAGGTGCAGCTGGGGCGCCGCCCCGACGGCAGCCCCGCCTTCAGCCTCATCAAGTACCGGCCGGCGGTGGCCCGGGCGGGTGTCGAGGGCGGAGGTTTCCTGATGCTGCAGACGGTCGTGGCCCTGCCCGAGAAGACCCGCTCGAAGATCCTCGGGCGTCTGGCGGCCATGGTCCCGGACGGGGAGCCGCAACTGGCGGCGGTGCCCGTCGAGCGCGGCACCGTCCGCTGTCTCGCCCTCGATCTGGAGGGATCCGGTGGGACGGTGGCCCAGCCCGCACCCCCTGGGGCCTTCAACGCGGTGGAGAAGATCCTCGGCGCCACCAGTCCTTCGCTCACCAGCGAGGAGACCGCGGCCTTCTCCCTGGTCCTGGACCACGAGGGGGCGATCATCATGAAGGAGTCGTTCGAGAAGGGCGCCACCCCCGTCGGGGTCATATACGACCTGGAGTACTCCGCGCTCACCCCCGACCTGCACATCGAGATCACAGCCGATCTCGACCGCGTGTACAACCAGTTCTCAGCCGGTCTCGAAGCACAGATCTACTGGGTCAAGGTGGGCATCGACGCGGGCTTCGAGAAACTCGTACAGGACGGCGCCATCAGGATCAAGGTCACGGACTTCGGCGGGGATGCCGACACCAGAGCGAAGGAGAAATGGGCTCTCGACTTCTTCAAGGACGAACTGCTGAAGAAGTGGTTCGAACCCTCCCTGGACCTCGGGCAGTTGAAGGGACCCGCACAACCCGAAGGGCTCAACGCCGTGCTGGAGCGGACCAGGGCGCTCAATGCGGTGGCGACCCCGTCGGGCGGCTCGCCCGCGGCCGTCCAGCCTCAACGGCCCGGCGGCGCACCTGCTGCCGTGCCGGCGACGCTGACCACCACACAGAGCACGCCCGCACCGCTGCCTGCGGGCACGGCCCTGGCCCTGGTGCCCGGAGCGGCGGGGACCACCCAGGCGCTGCGGGTGACCGGGCCGCCCGGTGCGGTGGTGACCGTCGACGGCACGCCGCGCCAGGTCGACGCTCAAGGAAACGTGACCGTCGAGGTGGCGCCGGGCAGCAGTCACCCGGTGACGGTCGACTGGCCTTCCGTGGCCCCGCTGCCCGCGGTCTCGATCCGCGCCACCCTGGCACGGGCCGCCACACCCGCGGCCGTGCCCGCACCGGTGCCGGCCCAGCCCGTCGGCGCGAATCCGGTGCCGGCCGGGCCGACCGGCGCGGGACCGGCGAACCCGCAGGCCACCGGTGCTGCGGCAGGCGGCGCCATGCCCGCTCTCGTCTCCTTCCGGCTGCGCTTCGTCGAACAGCAGGAGCGCAAGACACTCACCTTCGTCTACGACCGTAAGACCACGGTCAAGCGGACCTACGCGCCGCAGGGGTTCGTCGGCCTGCTCCTCGACGAACTGAGCGACAGGTCACGTCACTTCACCGAGGTCGACCTCGACGACCCCTTCTTCCGCACGCTGGGAGTCGACGTCATGTCCTCCGCCGACTTCGTGAGGACCGGCCTGTTCTCCACGGACGTGTCCATCGAGTACGGCGACCCCGCCGATGTCCAGGGGCACGCACGCGAGGAGTTCCATCTGACGTCCGCGGACCCGGGCCCCAAGCGGTTCGAGACCTTCCTCAACCAGGCCCTCGACCTCGGATTCCAAGTCGGTCTGCAGCACAACTTCGATTCGAGCTCGTCCTGGATCGGGGAGAAGCTGACCTACGACATCGGACCACGGCCGAGCATGGACCGCACCCTGCGTGTGGACCCCGCCGAGGACCTGGGCTTCCTCGAACTCCAGATCTTCCCCAATCGCATCGACAAAGGCATCGTGGACGCGGTCGACGTCGAACTTGCCTATGACGACGGCGCGACCTTCCGACGCAACGACGCCTTCCGTGTCCTGCCCGGAAGCCCCGCACAGACGTGGCGCCTGCGGCTGACCCACCCCGACCACCGCAGCTGGACCGCGGGCTTCCGGCATCATCTGAAGAACGGCACGGTGCTGACGTCGGGGCCACTGACCAGCGAGGCCTCGTTCCTGCCCGTCGACGACCCCTTCACGGCCGCCCTGGACATCACGGCCGTACCGCTCTTCACGCCCGGCAGCGTCGCATTCGCCTTCCTCGACATCGACTACCGGGATCCCGCCCGCTCCTACACCCGTCAGGAGCGGCTCGAGATCCCCGGTACGGCAACGGCGCCCGTGTCCCTGCACATTGCTCTTCTCGATCCGGCGCACCGCAGCTTCCGCCACCGCGTGACGCTCGTACTGACGGACGGAAGCATCAAGCAGGCCGAGCCCGTGGACGGCGAGGAGACGATCATCCCCGTCCGGGCAGCCGCATGAGCACGAGGGCCCTGCTGCGGGAGCCCGTGTCCCGCCTGGTGTCCGCGCTGACCGGCACGGCTCGGACGCCCCCGCTGCTGAACGACGCCGTCGACCGCCTGGAGAGCAGCGCCTGGTCCGAGGTCGCCGCCCGGTGGAGCCGGCTGACCCCCACCGGTTTCCCCATCGAGCTCACAGCGGCCTCCTGGATCGACGGTGTCCAGTGGACCGCCGAGGTCGCGCCTCCGGAGACACCCGACACCGAACGGCTGCTCCTCGCCTCCGCGCTGCTCGCCGAGAACCACCAGGGGCCGCCCCCGGCGCTCGTCGACATCCTGGCTTCCGCCCAGGCACGCTGTGAGGCGCGTTTCGGCGCCTGGGTGGGCGGACGGGAAGCACCGGGCGCGGTTCCCCGGCTGAAGCTCTACGCCGAGATCCCCGACGACACGACTCCGCCGGCGGAGTTGCTGCCGGAGCGGCTGGCATCGGCCGTGCGGCGGTTGCCCGTCGGGACGAGACCGCGGATGCTGGGGATCGAGCCGGTCCGCGGACGCCGCGAGATCTATGTCAGGCTGCCCGCCGTCGATGTGGTGGACCTTTTGCCGTTCCTGCACACGGTGGGGCTTTCCGGGGCACCGACCGTCCTGGACCGCCGTCTCCCCGACGGAACACGGCGGCTGGCCGGGCGCCGCCTCGGTCTCAGCGCAGCATGGACGGACGGGGACGACGCGGAGACCATCGCGCTGACCCTTTTCGCTTCGGCCCGTACGCTGTTCCCCGCTGCCTCGAACGCCGGCCTCCCCGTCGACGACGCGTTGACCGCCTGGCTGCCGACGCTGCACCGGGTCGACCGCTCCCTGCACGGCGTGCGAAGAGGACTTGTCGGCATGGGCCCGGATCCCGGACGGGACGAACTTCGCGTCTCGGTCGGACTGGTCCCGGCCTTCCCCCCGCCAGGACAACGGTGAGGCACCGGGAGCGAGTCACCCACGTCGAGGTCGTCCCGCACCGCCACGATCGGGCCTCTGAGCCGGGTGTGCGCCCGCACCGGCAGGCCGCGGTGGTTCTTCCAGGAGAAGCTCTTGCGTGCCCGGTCTGTGCTGTGCTGCGCCGGTCGGGGCAGCGGGACGCTGCGATCGTGTGAGGCGATGCCGCAGCAGCTCCTCCCGTACCTGGCCGCGGTGCCGGTGGAACAGGTGCGGGTGGAGGAGGAAAAGGCGGCCATCGTCGCGCGGACCCGGGACGGCACGATCGTGCCGTCCCGACTGCGGTACGCCGGCTCGGCGAGCCCACAGCCGCTACCGGCGGCGCCTGGCCGATGCCGCCCTGGACGACCGCCCGGCCGGAGAAGGAGAGGCGACCTGAGGGCAGAGCGTCTCCCCGGTCGCTCCCCTCCTCCCGACGCCCCCGCGAGGCGTATACGGACAAAGTCGGTGCGGCCGGTCGCCGTCCGTCCGGACGCGAACCGTGGGCTTCGGCCACCCGGGAGGAGGACAGGCGGTTGCACCGCACCTGCCCATCTCCGGGACTGGAAAACGGCGTTGCTCCGCCGCCGAGGGGACCCTCGCACCCCTCACGGATGGCGCGGCCCGAAGGGTGGTGGAAGCATGGAAGTGGTGCTGTACGCCGGTCCACGCTCTCGCGAGGAGGGATGGTCATGGCCAAGCGTCTGGTCGTCTGTTGCGACGGCACATGGAACTTCGCCGACCAGCCGAGCAAGACGAACGTCGCCAAGGTCGCTCTTTCCGTGCGTCAGGGGTCCGCCGGCGGGATGGACCAGCGGGTCTACTACCACAGCGGTGTCGGTACCCGGCAATGGGAGCGGCTGCGGGGCGGCGCGTTCGGCGTGGGGCTTTCGCGGAATGTCGCGGACGCCTACCGGTTCCTCGTCGAGACGTACGAGCCCGACGACGAACTGTTCCTCTTCGGCTTCAGCCGGGGCGCGTTCACCGCCCGCAGCCTGGCGGGGCTGGTGCGTAACAGCGGCATCCTGCGGCGGGAACACGCCGACCGCACGCAGGCGGCGTGGTCCCTCTACCGCAACCGGATCGAGCATCCGAACGGCGCGGCATCCACGTTGTTCCGCCGTTCGTACGCCCGCGAGACGGGGATCCACTTCATCGGGGTGTGGGACACCGTGGGCGCGCTGGGCGTACCTCTGCCGGACGCCGCTCCGCTCCAGCCGGCGGTGAACGGGTTCAACCACCGTTGGGCGTTCCACGACACCGAGCTGAGCGGCTGGGTCAAGGGGGCCTTCCACGCGCTGGCCATCGACGAGAAGCGCTCGGCGTTCCGGCCGACGCTGTGGCACCAGCGGCCCGAAGCCGCCCGGCAGGGGCAGGAGCTGAAGCAGGTCTGGTTCGCCGGGGTGCACTGCGATGTCGGTGGCGGGTATACGGAGGCGGGGCTGTCCGACATCGCCCTGCTGTGGATGGTCGACCAGGCCCGGCGCTACGGGCTGGAGTGCGACGACGAGGCGCTCAGCGCGGCCGGGCCGAAGGAGATGAGGCCGCAGAAGAGCGTGGGCTTCCGGGTCGAGCCGGACGGCTCAAGTGAGCTGCACGAGTCGCGGACGCGCATGTACCGGCTGGCCAAGGCCTACCACCGGCCGCTGGGCAGCGCGGTGAACGACAGGAACGAGCCCGACGGGAACGAGTTCCTGGCGGTCCCGGCCAAGGAGCGCTACGACCGTGACGCCGGATACCGGCCGCCGGAACTCAGGCGGTACCTCACCCGCCAGGAGCGGATCCGGCTGGAGCCCGCCCTGCTGCCGGACCTCGCGGCCGGTCTGCCGCCGATGCCTCCCGCGTCCGCGCCGGGGGCCGGCCGCACCACCCGATGACTCAGTCCCCGTCCACCAGGAACCCCTTGGCCTGCAGAGCCGCCACCATCACGGCATGCGTGTCCTCTCCCCACTGCCCGTCCTCCGCCAGCCCTTGATCCCGCTGGAAGGCGCTCACCGCGGCCCTGGTGCGCGGGCCGTCGATGCCGTCGATGGGCCCGGGCCCGTAGCCGAGCGCGGTCAGGGCTTCCTGGATGCCGCGGACGCCCGCCAGTCGGAACGTCCTGGGGCGGCCGGCGCCATCGCCGGGCATCGGCGGTGAGCCGTCCTGCGGGAAGGCCACCGAGGCCACGGTGTCCGTGCCGGTGATGCCCAGGAAGAACTCATGGAGGTCGATCCCCTGGTACCGGCCGGCCGGTGCGCCGCCGATAATCTCGACGAGGGCCCAGTGGAGATGGGTTGTGGTCGGGCCGCCGCGACAGACGGTGCCCAGCGGATCGCCTCTGGCGACCGAGGAGCCGGCCGTGAGTCCGGCCGGCACGTCGGTGATGTGGGTGTAGTAGCCGCCCATCATGTCGTTGGGGGCCCGCATGAAGAGCTGGGCGCCGTACACCTTGGTCGTGTCGGCGACCGGATCGTGCGGTTTGCACCGGGTGATGTGCGCGTCGAAGGCCGCGCGGACGAGGGTGCCTTCGGCAGCGCCGAAGTCCATGCCGTACTGCTCGTACCAGTGCGGTGGCCGGTGACCGCCGACGTTCGGTCCGCCGAGGTCGGTGGCGCCGGTGCCCGGCTGGAACGGGCCGGACATGTCGAGGGTGAACGCGGTCATGATGCTGTGCCTCTCCGTCTGTTCGCCGGTGAGCCTGTCTCCTCCCCGTCCCTTCGCTGTCGGCGCGCAGGTCAGGCGCCGGACGCGACGAAGCCCTGCGCGGAGAGCCGGGAGGCGAGCTCGGACCGGGTGTCCGGGTCGTCGAACGCCCCGTTCCCGACCAGGCCGTCGGTCCTCTGGAACTCCTTGACCTCGCCCTGGGTCAGCGGTGTGACGTGCAGGGCGAGAAGGGTCCCTGGACGCCGGACACGTCCGACAAGGTCCAGCACGATCTGCTCCAGCGGCAGACCCTGGGACTCCGCCTCGAGGGCGAGCGGAAAGTGCGCCCGGTCCGATTTGTCGCGGATCCTGATCGTGCCGGCGTCCGGGGTGAAGTGGCGTTCGTCCACCGCGCCCGCCCGGTTCCGCACTCCCGCGTTCCCCTGGAACTTCGGGAACCCGAGCTTCGGGCCCATCGCCCGGCACATGTCCGGCGTGGCGAGCTGGGCGGTGACCGGCCAGGGGCCGACGTCACCGAAGCCGTCGCGGCCTATGAGCACTCCCTCCGTCTCGTCGAGCTTCTCGAAGACATGGCGGTCGATTTCGTCGTCGTCCACGTGCAGCCGGGTCAGGGGCGGCCTGAAGCTGCCGTGGCCGAAGGGTGCCGGCTCCAGACGGGACTTCACGGTGTCCCCTTCCTGGGCGGCCTCTCCGGCGGCCGGTGAGCCGGCCCGCTCCCGCGCGGTGGGTGCGGAATCGTCCCGTGCCGTCTGTCGATCTTGTTGCCCATGCCGGTGCTCACACACCCTTTTGCGTCCAGGTACATGAAGTTGACGCGTCCTTCCAGCGGATCGTCGAAGGTCGTCCGGTAGTCGCGGACGCTCTGGTGCATGGTGCTGCCCTTCTTCCCTCGGCTCCGGCTCGCTCGGGCAGCATCCGGGCGAACCGGGGAGAGGGGGCGACGCCAAGCTCCTCCTCCAGCAGGCGGCGGAACGTCTCATAATGGCGCACCGCCTCGCCGACGTTACCCTCCGCGAGATGGGCTGACACGACCGCCCGGTGCGCGCTCTCCCGCAGCGGCTCCGCCCGTACGCCGGCCCAGGCCGCCTCGATCGCCAGGGCCGGTCTGCCCTGCCGTATCAAGGCTTCGGCCAGCTTGTCGAGCGCGTGCAGCCGCAGCTGTCGCAGATGCTCACGCTCCAGCAGTACCCAGTCCTCGTCCCAGCCCGGCAGCAGATCCTCCACGGTCAGCAGTCCCAGCGACGGCAGGGCGTGCGGCGCAGGGTCGTTGCCCTGCACGACGTCGAGCGCTGTCCGGGTGAGGGCGTGGACGTCCACGTGCAGGGCGGGGGTGACCCGCAGGACGTCGCCGCGACAGCCGATCAGGGGCGGTTCGGTGCGAGGCAGCTTCCACAGAGTGGTGCGCAGACTGCCCCTGGCATGGCCCTCGGTGACGTTCGGCCACAACGTGCCGGCGAGGACCGTACGGCACACCTGCCCCCGCAGTCCCATGAAGGCGAGGAGCCGCTGGGCGTTGCCGGACAGGTCGACATGCTCGGTGCCCAGTTCCAGACGGAACTCGCCGAGAAGTCTCAGCCGAGAAGAAGACGTCACTTTGATCGCCTCGCGCGCGGTTTCGCGTGGGCGCGCCTCTCGCGGGCCTTTTCGCCGCATCGAGGGCGCGGTCGCGTTCGTCGCCTCGACTGTGACCTCCAAGACGTCGCACGGCCCGACGACGCGTCCCCGTTCCTCATTTTCGGACTCCCGTTCACCGCCTGCAACCGGGCGGGCCCAGCGGACCGTTGGTGACGCCGGGATGACGCCGCGCTGACGCCGCGTCCGTAGCGTCGGACATGGCGCAGGAGAGGCGAGCGCCGGAGTGCCCGGCAGGGGCCGGCCTCAGGACCGACAGGAGGACGCGATGACGGCGACAGTGACCATCGAGGAGTTCATCTGCGTGCGGCCGGCGACGTCGACCGACTTCGACCTCGGGGCGGTGATCAACACACTGCTTGCCCCGGTCTACGAGTTGCCGGGTGCCCAGCTCATCGACCGGCTCACCGGGAACGCCGACATCGGCCGGCTCATCAGCGACGCCGCGAACGAGGCACCGGACGACCTCTATGCCACGACGATCGACTCGCCCGGCCTGGACAACAGGGTGTGGCCGCCGGGCGACCCGGTCGAGGCCGCCGCGGGAGCCAGGATCCCCGTCGGTGTCACCTTTCCCGTGGAGGGCGCCACGACGGTCTTCCTCTGGGAGAAGGACGACAGCCCGTTCGGCAACGACGACAAGCTGGGCTCCGTCACCATCGACGAGACCGAACAGGGGCTGGGTGACCTGTCGAAGATCGCCTTCTCCGAGGAGGAGAAGTCCTGTTACTACGTCTACTACCACGTGAACTGAGGGGAGTCGGCCCCATGTCGGTGCGGGACCGGCGTCACTGCGGCGAGTGCCACGCGATGTTCCGCGACGGCGATCCGGAGAAGGGCGCCTGCCCGACGGGCGGTGGCCACGAGGCCGTCGGTCACATGCTCGTCCTTTCCCGTCTCGCCGATCGCCGGGCTCCGGTCCCGACCGATCGGATCCAGCGGATCGATTGAAGGCCTCGTCATGGTCGCCGTGTCCAAGGTCCAGTTCGGCATGCGGAACGAGGACGTACGCATCGTCCAGAAGGCCCTGATCAAGCGTGGCCACAAGATCCCCGACGGGGCCACCGGCCTGTTCGGCGACCAGACCAGGGCCGCCTACCGGGCCGAGCAGCTCGCCCAGGGTTTCAAGGGAGCCGACGCCGACGGCGTACCGGGCCCGACTTCCCTGGCCACCCTCGGCAGCCTCACCGGCCTCTTCCACGTCGCGGGCGGGGCCGGCAGCGGAAGACTCACCCTCGGCCAGGTCACCTTCCGTGATCCCGGCGACGAGTCGGGGGAGGAGGCAATGCGGCGCTACGCCCGCAAGGCGTGCGAACTGACCGGCATGGACCCTCAGTTCGGCGTCCCGGCGCTCGCCACCATCGCCAAGCGCGAGTCCGCCAGCAATCACCCGAAGTTCCGCATCAACACGACCGACATGAACGCGCGCGGCCCGCGCGTCTCCGACGGCCACCCGCAGAATTGCTCCCGGGGAGCCACGCAGTGCATCCCGGGCACGTTCGCCACGTACCACCAGGCGGGCACAGCCACCACGCCGTACGACGTGGTCGCCTGCATGTGCGCGACGGTCAACTACGTCCGCGACCGCTACCACGTGAACCAGTCCGGTTCGAACTTCACGGCCCGTGTCCAGCAGGCAGATCCGCGGCGGACTCCCCACTGGTACTGACTGGTACTGAACGTCCCTCATGGTCGCCCCGCCCATGGTCACTCTGTCCGACGTCCGGCTCGGCATGCGGAACGAGGACGTACGCATCGTCCAGAAGGCCCTGACCAAACGTGGCCACAAGATCCCCGAGGGGGCCACCGGCCTGTTCGGCGACCAGACCAAGGCCGCATGCCGGGGCCCGACCTCCCCGGCCGCCCTCGGCGGCCTCACCGGTCCCGGACGCCGCGGAGCCGCCGGCCGAGACCGCCCCGCGCTACCCGCTGGCCGCCGAAGTACCCGCCCACGGGTGCCCCTTGGCGCCGCAGCCCCTCGCCGACGAGGATTCCGTCCGCTTCGCCTGGTCCGCCCAGACCGCGACGACGCCTCGCTCGAGGCTCCGCTGGACCGCCTCCTCGCCGAGACGGCCGGCCTCTACGGGGAGGAGGTGTTGCGCTCCGGCACCCGTGTCGAGCGCGGTCGGCGGTTCACGCGGTGGCAGGACGGCTCGGCACACGCGTGGACCACCCGCCGCAAGGTGAGCGGGAGCGGGGCGGGTCGAGCGGGCTGCGGTTCGATGCGCCGAAGCAGGACTGATGAGACAACCGATGAGGCAGCGGGGCTGACTGAGGCCGGCACGAACCCCTCCGGTGCGGCGGGGTTCGTGCCGGCCTCAGCCGGTCTCAGGAGTCCTCGAACAGCAGGTCCTCGGGCGGGTGGGTCATCCGCACGGTCTCGCCGTTCACGGTCTCCACGACCCGGTGCAGTCCCACGCAGCGCTCACCCGTGGACAGGATGGAGAACCGGTCCCCCACGCCTGCCAGAAAGGCGGGGAAGCAGGTGAGCGGCAGCGTGCCGAGATTCAGGTAGTCCACCAGGCGGCGGAACAGCTTGGGCAGGAGCACGAGGTCGTCCGTCAGTGAGGACAGACCGCTCACCTTTCCCCCGGTGAGGGTGACGTCGCTCGGCCACAGGCCCCGGCCCGCTGTCCGGGCCTGTTCGGCCGTGGTGGCCATCTCGGCGCGCAGGCTGGTGAACAAGCTGCGGTAGAACGTCGGACAGGTCAGGCCCACGGCGAGCATGTGGTGGTTGAGCGTCGTCCTCAGCACGGCGGGGTCGACGTCGATCTCCCGGCCACTGTCTCCCGGGGGTGTGCCGCGACCCGCCAGGGCGATGCACCGGCCGTGCACGTCGGTGCCTCGGGTGAGGACGAAGCCGGGGACCGTGTCCGGGGTGGTGGTGATCACGTTCTCGCCCTCACGCCGGACCTCGGTGAAGCCTATCCAGCTCAGCAGCTCGTCGCGCGCGGCGTGGGCGAACCGCAGGGGCTGGTGGACCCGGTTGGCGCCGTAGTGCGTCTCCAGTGCGTCGATCGCGTCCAGCCGCAGCTTCGCACGGCCCGTGACACTGTGCTCCACGGCGCGGCCGAGCCCACCGCCCACGAGGTCCCACTGGGCCGGATCGTCGGAGGTGAAGGCCACCGTGTCCCCGTCCGGCTGGGAGCCCTTGACGTCATAGAAACCTTTGATCACAAGCATGGGCATGGCGACTCCTCGGACCACCCTCCCTCCGTCCAATCATGCGACCGAACAGGGCATTTCGCACTTTGTGAACGAGTGCGGCCTGGACCGGTGCGAGGTCCGCCGCTACGTGGGCCGATACCGGCACATCACACTCGCCATGCTCGCCCACGCCCCCTCGCCGTGATGGCCGTGCAGGAGCACGAAGAAGGGGTGACGAGGCCGGCACGCCCGACCTCGTGGCTCTCGCTCCGGCCGGAAACCGTCGTCCGACCGTCGTCCGCCGGCAGCTCGATCCCGCCGCCGTCCCGCACGCCGCGACCACGCGGTGAACTGGTCCCGGTGGCGACGCCGCCACCAAGACGTGCCCTGCGTCGTCATCGCACGCGGCACGGGCGCTCGTCCGCGGGACGGTCGGCCCAGGACCGTCCCGCACACGCCGAACCCCCACTGCACTCCCCACCACCAGGCCGCTGACCGGGACAAATACAGAAGTCCGGCTGGAGTGTCAGGGGTGTTCCGATACGGCTGTCCGCGGTGACCTTCGCGGTGTCGTCCTCCCCTTCGGAGCAGGCACAGCACGAAGACACGGGCACGCGCGCAAATCGTCGACGTCAAGAACAAGTTCCGGCGGAACGACGGTGCGGGCCAAACGGTCCCGGCTCGGCTCCGGAAGCCGGCCTCTGCCGCCCGGCACCGTGCCGGCCGCCGACGACCAGCTCGCACGGGCTCGGGCCCGACGAAGCCGTCAAGATCACCCGCGTCCTGGGGCGGCGCCCGGACGTCTCGTCACGTACACGATGGAAGGCGCCGACAGCTCCTTCGGTGCCGGTCCGTCATCCGCCGTTGCCGACGTCGTGGAACCGCTCGCCGCCACGGTCGAGGGAGAGATGGTCCACCACCGCACGGCCATGACCGCGCGGCGATCTCCGTCCGTTGCACGGCGGAGGAGCGGTCCTGGGCTTTGGCCGTATCCGCCAGACCGATATTCCCCGGCCTCTCCGGAGGTCGCCTCACGTGACCTTCGCGCTCACAAGGTCGATACTGCCCCTGTAGGGCTCCTGCCGGTACGCAGTCGACCCGCCGCGGGAAATCCGACGCCGCATCACCGGAGTCGGCATCAAGTCGGCACCAGTACCGCCGGAACCTGCTCACGACCGCCGCCGACCGCCAAGATCAAGAACTGTCCGTAACCGCTCTGCCCAGCAAGAACGCAGGTCGACAACCCGCCTGCTGAGCCCCCTAGGAGGTACCCATGAGGATGCTGATCAACGTCCCGGAGACCGTGGTCGCGGACGCGTTGCGGGGGATGGCGGCGGCCCATCCCGAGCTGGCGGTGGACGTGGAGAACCGGGTGATCGTACGCAAGGACGCGCCCGTGGCCGGGAAGGTGGGCCTGGTGTCCGGCGGGGGGTCGGGGCACGAACCGCTGCACGGCGGGTTCGTGGGGCCGGGGATGCTGTCGGCGGCCTGTCCCGGCGAGGTGTTCACCTCCCCGGTGCCCGACCAGATGGTGCGGGCCGCGGCGGCCGTGGACAGCGGGGCCGGGGTGCTGTTCGTCGTGAAGAACTACACCGGTGACGTGCTCAACTTCGACATGGCCGCCGAACTGGCCGAGGACGAGGGCATCCAGGTCGCGAAGGTGCTGGTCGACGATGACGTGGCGGTGACCGACAGCCTGTACACGGCCGGCCGGCGGGGCACGGGCGCGACCCTGTTCGTGGAGAAGATCGCGGGCGCGGCGGCGGACGAGGGGCAGCCGCTGGAGCGGGTGGAGGCCGTCGCCCGGCAGGTGAACGAGAACTCCCGCAGCTTCGGTGTGGCGCTGAGCGCCTGCACCACGCCGGCCAAGGGCACCCCCACCTTCGATCTGCCGGCCGGTGAGCTGGAGTTGGGCATCGGCATCCACGGCGAGCCGGGCCGGGAGCGGCGGCCGATGATGACGTCCGGCGAGATCGCCGAGGTCGCCCTCGACGCGATCCTGGAGGACCTCACGCCGCGCAACCCCGTCCTGGTCCTGGTCAACGGCATGGGCGCCACCCCGCTGCTGGAGCTGTACGGCTTCAACGCCGAGGTGCAGCGGGTGCTCGGCGAACGCGGGGTCCCCGTGGCCCGTGTCCTGGTCGGCAACTACGTCACCTCCCTCGACATGGCGGGCGCCTCGGTCACCCTGTGCCAGATCGACGAGGAGCTGCTGCGGCTGTGGGACGCGCCGGTGCGGACTCCGGGACTGCGCTGGGGCATGTGAGGGACGCTGGGGCCATGACCACACAAGGAGTTCCCGTGCTCGACGCCGACTTCTTCCGCCGTTGGATGACGGCCACCGCCACGTCCGTGGACCGCGAGGCGGAGCGGCTCACCGCGCTCGACTCGCCGATCGGGGACGCCGATCACGGCAGCAACCTGCAGCGCGGGTTCCGGGCGGTGAAGGACGCGCTGGACAAGGAGCCGCCCGCCACTCCCGGAGCGGTGCTGACCCAGGCCGGGCGGCTGCTCATCTCGACGGTGGGCGGTGCGTCCGGCCCGCTGTACGGGACGCTGCTGCGCCGCACCGGCAAGGCGCTCGGGGACGCCGCCGAGGTGGACGGCCGGCAACTGGCCGAGGCGCTGCGCGCCGGGGTGGACGCGGTGCGGCAGCTCGGTGGTGCCGCGCCGGGCGACAAGACGATGATCGACGCGCTGGTGCCCGCGGTGGACGCCCTCGGTGACTCCTTCGCCGCCGCGCGCGACGCCGCCGAGGAGGGTGCCGTGGCGACGACGCCACTGCGGGCGCGCAAGGGCAGGGCCAGTTATCTGGGCGAGCGCAGCATCGGGCACCAGGACCCGGGGGCCACGTCGGCGGCGCTGCTGATCGCCGGGCTCGTGGAGGCCGGCGGTGAGTGACGGGAAGCCGGTGGGGATCGTGCTGGTGTCGCACAGCGCGGCGGTGGCCGCGGCGGTGGCGGAGCTGGCACAGGGCCTGGCGGGCGCCGGCGGGGCGGTTCCCGTGGCGCCGGCGGGCGGCACCGAGGGCGGCGGGCTGGGCACGAGCGCCGAGTTGATCGCCGCGGCGGCCGCGTCCGTCGACCGCGGGGCGGGGGTGGCCGTGCTGGCCGACCTGGGCAGCGCGGTGCTCACCGTGAAGGCACTGCTCGCCGAGGGCGACGAACTCCCCGAGCACACCAGGCTGGTGGACGCGCCGTTCGTGGAGGGCGCGGTGGCCGCGGTGGTCACGGCCGCCACGGGGGCGGACCTGGCGGCGGTGGAGGCGGCGGCCGTGGAGGCGTACACGTACCGGAAGGTGTGAGGAGGGCGGCGGCACCCGGCCGGTTCAGCCGTCCGCATCCACGAACCGCCGGGCCAGCCGTTCCCCTGCCGTCACCGCGGCCTGGTGGTCCTCGATGGGGGTCACCCGGCTGTCCTTGAACACGATGTAGGTGACGCCGGAGGGTGTGCCGCCGCTGTGCGGGTCGGGGTCGATGCCGAGCGACTCGGCCATGGCGTAGGACGCCTCTCCGATGATGTCGGCGGGGCCGGTGTCGCCGACGACCGCGTACCGCACGCGGTCGCGGTACACCACCGCCACGACCGATCCGCCGCGCACGCCGTGGGACCGGTGGTTCCACACGGCGCTGGGCGCGGGCACCACCACGTAGGGGGTCTCCTCGGAGCTCAGCGGACGGCCGTCGGACTGGGTGAAGGCCGTGGTGGAGGAGAAGTACGGGTCGGTGCGGGCGTTGCAGCGGAGACCGGGGCGGCCGTCGCAGTCGATGTCCATGTCGGCCTTCCAGAACACGGCGTCGCGGGTGCCGCACACCGGGACGGTGGCCTTGGCACCGTGGTCCTCGCGGTAGCGGCCGTGGGAGACGGGGGCGCAGGTGCGTACCTTGGCCAGCAGGTCGGCGGCTGAGACGGGGGCCGTGCGCCGTGCGGGCGGTTCGTCGGCACGTGCCTCGGCCGACGCGGTGGCGGCGGGGGCCGGATCGGTGCGCCGTGCGGCCGGATCCGTGCGCCGTGCGGCCGGTTCGGGGCGTACCTCGGCCGGCGCGGTGGACGCGGGGACCGGGGCCGCGCGCCGTGCGGCCGGTTCGGGGCGGGGCTGGGGTGCGGTGGCGGGGGGAGCCGAGGGGGCCAGCAGGGCGACACCGGCCATGGCCAGGGTGAGCGACTGGACACGGGACACGATCAAGGGGGCCTCTCGTCGGGGTCACGGACGCACACTCACGGGCACCTTTGCACCATTTCGTCCCGATATGGTGGCGTGACGGCCCCGACAGGGCCGGACGGAGCACGATCACGTCGGCGACCACGACAAGGGGCCGGAGCCCGGGTCCGGGTCGACCCGGGCCGTCCGGCCACCCGCGCCGGCGCGGGATCTGCGACGACAGCGGTCCGCGCCACGGACCCGAACTCCCCTTCTTCAAGGGGATGTTCGGCCCGTTCGGACTTCAGCATACGTAACGCGCGCGAGCACTCCCCCACCCCCGCCCTCTTGATGTGATCGCGTCAGCCCAGCCATATTGGTACGGACCATTGTCCGAGCAGTCCCGTGTGTCGCCCCGGGAGGCAGAGTCGTGCGTGGTGTTCCCCCAGCCGTGTCCCCGCGTCGCCTTCTCGCGCTGGGCGGGGCTCTCCTGCTGCTCGCCTCCTGCCGCTGGGGAGGCACGGACGACCCCGGTGCCGGTGAACGGCCGCCCGGAGCGCCGACCGGTGTCACGGCCGAGGCGGGCAGCGCCACCAGCGTGCACGTCATGTGGAACGCGGTCGCCGCCGCCGACGCCGAGGTGAGCCAGTACGAGGTGTATCGGGGCACCACGAAGGTGAAAGAAGTGCCCGGTGCCGAGCACATGGTGGACGTCACCAGGCTCCGGCCCGCGACCACCCATGTGTTCACCGTGCGGGCCCGGGACGCGGACGGACGGCTCGGGCCGCGCAGCCGGGAGGTCCGGGCGACGACACCCGGGGCGACCACGGCCGACGACACCGCTCCCACCCGCCCGGCGGAGCTTCGCGGCCGGGCCGCCGGCAGCCGGGCGGTCCAGTTGTCGTGGTCCGCCTCGAAGGACGACCGAGGAGTGGTGTCGTACAACATCTACCAGGGCGGAACGAAGATCCACAGTGTGGGCGGGAACCAGACGGCCGCCGTGGTGACGGGGCTGCGGCCGGGCACCCGCTACTCCTTCACGGTCCGGGCCCGGGACGCGGCCGACAACCTCTCCCCGGCCGGCGCCACCGTCCGCCTCACCACCGCGGGCAGTGCGGGCGGCCGGACCGGCGCTCCCACCGGTTTCCGGGCCACGAGTGAACGGTCCGACGGCGCGTACCACATCGTCCTCCACTGGGTGCCGCCGCGCGTCGACGGGGTGGTCACCGAGTACGAGGTGCACCTGGACGGCCGGGCCGCCACCTCGCTCGTCTACGGCGGTGACGCGCCGCGCGACCGGGCGACGTACCGCTTCTACGCCGGCCGGGAGGCCGGGGTCGCCCACCGGGTGCGGATCCGGGCGATGCTGCCGGACGGCACCTGGGGCGGTTTCTCGGCGGAGCGCACGGTGACGACGGGCGCCGGGCGCTGACCCGGCCCCTGGGGGTCGGCCGCCCGGAGGAAGCCGTCACCTGCCCGGATGCCGCCGGAGTGCGGGCCGGTCCGGGTGCCCGTTGGCTTGCCTCGTGGCAGCACGGGCGCTCCCCGACCTCGGCGGCGCAAGGGATGTACCGCCGGCCGTGCCGCCGGAAAGCGGTCCACATGCGCAACTCGAAGCCACTGCTCCGCTCCGGTCCGACCGCGGCCGCCGCCGCCGCGCTCGCGCTGACCCTGGCCGGGCCGGCCGCCGCGGCCGGGATCTCCGTCAGCACCACCGGGTCGACGGTCTCGGTGAGCACCGGTTCGTGCACCCAGATCAACGGCCACTGGGGCACCGCCTCGCTGCTCGGCAGCGGCCAGACGAGCTTCTCGCAGGGCCGTCAGGTGGCGTTGTCGGGGAGCGGTTCGGGACAGTCCGCCGCCTGGTCGAACGTCAGCCCGGGCACGTACACGGTGGTCGTGGTGTGCTCGAACGGCAGCACCGCGGGCACGCAGTCCGTCGTCGTCTCCACGGCTCCCAGCCCCTCGGTCTCACCCACGGCCTCGCCGTCCCGCGGGGTGATGGGCGGCATCGGCGGCGGTTCGACGGACTACGGCACGGTCACGCTGGTGGCGGGCGGCGCACTGGTCGGCACGGGGATCGCCGCCACGGCCTGGTACCTGCGCCGCCGCGGCGCTCCGCGCCACTTCTGACCCCTTCGGGCGGTGGGGGAACGACGCGAGGCGGAGGAGGGCGCCAGGGGGAACCCCGGCGACCGACGACGACGCGGCGAGGGGCGGCACCAGAACCCGCGGCCCCGGCAAGATCCGGACGACACCCCCAGGACCCGGCGCCGGCCGCCGTCACGTCCGACGCGCTCCGGGCGGGCGGCCGGCGTCGACCCCTCGCGGTGTCACCCCTCCCGTGCGTCCGGGCCCTCGGGCCCGCCGGTGTCCGGCAGCAGGGCGAACTCCGCCAGCGCGTGGTCGAGCCACTGGGTCCAGAAGGTCTCCAGGTCGATGCCGGCCCGCAGCACCAGATGGCGCAGCCGGTCCTCCGGTCCGTCCCTGCCGGGCGGGAAGTCCCGCTGCTCGATCTCCCGGTACTCCGCCAACTGGCGTTCGTGCAGCTCCCGGTGGCGCCGCAGGTCGGCCGCCAGGCCCTCGGTGCCGACCACGGCCGCCGCCCTCAGCCGCAGCAGCATCGCGTCGCGGTGCGGCTTGGGATCCTGGGACGCGGAGGTCCAGCGGGCCAGTTCCGCGCGCCCCGCGGGCAGGACCTCGTACGCCTTCTTCTGCCCCCGGGCCGGCTGCTCGGGGGGAAGGGCCCGGATCAGGCCCTCGGCCTCCAGTCTCCCCAGCTCGCGATAGATCTGCTGGTGCGTCGCGGACCAGAAGTAGCCGATCGACCGGTCGAACCGGCGGGTCAGCTCCAGCCCCGACGACGGCTTCTCGAGCAGGGCGGTGAGGATCGCGTGCGGGAGTGACATGGGCTCATCCTAGGGACGGGCCGCGCCCGGCCTACAGCGCCGCCGCCAGCTCGGTGCCCTGCTTGATGGCGCGCTTGGCGTCCAGTTCGGCGGCCACGTCGGCGCCGCCGATCAGGTGGACGGCGCGTCCGGCGGCGACCAGTTCCTCGTACAGGTCGCGGCGCGGCTCCTGGCCGGTGCACAGGACGACGGTGTCGACCTCCAGGACGGTGCTCTCGCCGTCGACGGTGATGTGCAGTCCGGCGTCGTCGATCCGGTCGTAGCGCACGCCCGGGACCATGGTGACGCCACGGTGCTTGAGTTCGGTGCGGTGGATCCAGCCGGTGGTCCTGCCGAGGCCGGCGCCGACCTTGGACGTCTTGCGCTGCAGCAGGTGGACGGTGCGCGGCGGGGCGGGGCGCTCGGGTGCGGCGAGGCCGCCGGGGGCGCGGTAGTCGAGGTCGACGCCCCACTGGCGGAAGTACGTCTCGGGGTTCTCGTGCGCCTTGTCGCCGCCGTCGGTGAGGAACTCGGCGACGTCGAAGCCGATGCCGCCCGCGCCGAGGATCGCGACCCGGTCGCCGACGGGGGCGCCGTCGCGCAGGACGTCGAGGTAGCCGAGGACGCTTCCGTGGTCGGCGCCGGGGATGTCGGGGACGCGCGGGGTGACGCCGGTGGCGACGACGACCTCGTCGTGGCCGACCACGTCGTCGGCGGTGACGCGCGTGTCGAGGCGTACGTCGACGGCCAGTTCGGCGAGGCGGGTGCGGAAGTAGCGCAGGGTCTCGTCGAACTCCTGCTTGCCGGGCACCTTGCGGGCCACGTTGAGCTGGCCGCCGATCTCGCTCGCGGCGTCGAACAGGGTGACGTGGTGGCCGCGTTCGGCGGCGCTCACCGCGCAGGCGAGACCGGCCGGTCCCGCGCCGACGACGGCGACGCTCTTGCGGCGGCGGGTCGGGGAGAGGACCAGCTCGGTCTCGTGGCAGGCGCGCGGGTTGACCAGGCAGGAGGTGATCTGCCCGCTGAAGGTGTGGTCCAGGCAGGCCTGGTTGCAGCCGATGCAGGTGTTGATCGCCTCGGGCCGGCCGGCGGCGGCCTTGGCGACGAAGTCGGGGTCGGCGAGCATCGGGCGGGCCATCGACACCATGTCCGCGCAGCCCTCGGCGAGCAACTGCTCGGCGAGTTCGGGGGTGTTGATGCGGTTGGTGGTGACCAGCGGGACCGACACCTCGCCCATCAGGCGCTTGGTCACCCAGGTGTACGCGCCGCGCGGCACGGAGGTGGCGATGGTGGGGATGCGGGCCTCGTGCCAGCCGATGCCGGTGTTGATGATCGTGGCGCCGGCCTCCTCGACCGCCTTGGCCAGGGTGACCACCTCGTCCAGGGTGGAGCCGCCGGGCACGAGGTCGAGCATGGAGAGCCGGTAGACGAGGATGAAGTCCTCGCCGACCGCCTCGCGCACCCGGCGGACGATCTCGACGGGGAAGCGCATGCGGTTCTCGTACGAGCCGCCCCAGCGGTCGGTGCGGTGGTTGGTCTGTGCCGCGATGAACTCGTTGATCAGGTAGCCCTCGGAGCCCATGATCTCGACGCCGTCGTAGCCGGCCCGCCGGGCGAGGCGGGCGGCGCGGGCGTAGTCGTCGACGGTGCGCTCGACCTCGGCGTCGGTCAGCTCGCGGGGCGGGAAGGGGCTGATCGGCGCCTGCACGGGACTGGGGGCGACCAGGTCCCGGTGGTAGGCGTACCGGCCGAAGTGCAGGATCTGCATCGCGATGCGGCCGCCCTCGCGGTGCACGGCGTCGGTGACGGTCCGGTGCTGGTTCGCCTCGGCCTCGGTGGTGAGCTTCGCACCGCCCTCGTAGGGCCGCCCCTCGTCGTTGGGGGCGATGCCGCCGGTGACGATGAGGCCGACCCCGCCGCGGGCGCGGGCGGCGTAGAACTCGGCCATGCGGGAGAAGCCGCCCTCGGCCTCCTCCAGGCCCACGTGCATGGAGCCCATGAGGACCCGGTTGGGCAGGGTGGTGAAGCCCAGGTCGAGGGGGGTCAGCAGGTGGGGGTAACGGCTCATCGGGCCCTCCGTGCGCGGTGTCGTGCCTGTAGTTGTAAGGCACGCGCACCGCTTTATGCAACTAGTTGCATAAGAGACGGAGGGCACACGGGGCCGGGAGCGTCACCGGCTTTCGAGACGTACGTGCAGCTCCTCCTCCTGGTCGCCGGAGACCGTGCTCAGGTCGTGCACCGTGAACAGGGAGCCCAGGGTCGTACGGAACCGGTCGATCGCCCAGTAGCCGCCGTGCACGTCGGCGTCGACCGACGAGGCCAGCCGGGCCTCGGGCCGGGCGCCCTCGCGGGCGTCGGCGACGTCGAAGGTGCCGAGCCAGACCGTCGGGCGGGTCTCGGAGAACTCCTCCGGTACGTCGTCGGAGCACCGGTCGGACGTGAAGCACGCGCACAGCGTGTCGAACACGATCCGGGCGTCGTCCTTGCTGCATCCGCTGATCTCGACCGAGACGGACTCCGGGTGCGGTCGCTCGCTGCCCATCGTGATCGCTCCTCTCGTGGCCCACGCGTCCCCGCCCCCTCACTCAGCAAAGCACCACCCGGCGAAGAGCACTACCCGCGCGCCGCCGCGGTGACGGCTTCGCGGGCGCCCGCCCCGATGGTGGGAGAAGCTGGAACCGGACGGCAGGAGCGGCGGAGAATCGGCCCCGCGCGCGGTAGAACAAGGGGTGTCGGCACGGTGACGACGTGCCGTGGGAATCGGTGAAGGCGGGGCGTGCGATGAGTGCAGCGGGGTCACCCCCGGCCGACGGCGACGGGTCGGTCCGTCCCAGCGGGCTGCTCGATGTGCTGCGGGTCGCCTCGGTGGTCCTGGACGCCGAGGGGCGGATCGTGCTGTGGAGCCCCCAGGCCGAGGAGCTGTTCGGGTACGGCGCACGGGAGGCGCTGGGCCGGTACGCCGCCCGGATCATGGTGCACGAGCAGCACCTGGACCTCGTGGTGAAGCTCTTCGCCGAGGTCATGCGCACCGGACGGAGCTGGGCCGGGGCCTTCCCGATCCGCCGCAAGGACGGCGGCACCCGGCTGGTGGAGTTCCGCAACGTGCGGCTGCTGGACGCCGGGGGGAACGTGTACGCCCTCGGTCTGGCGGTGGACCGGTCGACCGTGCGCCGGCTGGAACAGGACGTGGCCCTGTCGACCCGGATCGTCGCCCAGTCCCCCATCGGGCTGGCCGTGCTGGACACCGGTCTGCGCTACGTCTCGGTGAATCCGGCGCTGGAGCAGATCAACGGCATCCCGGCCGAGGGGCATCTGGGCCGCACGGTCCGCGAGGTGCTGCCGCTGGTGGACGCCGAGGCGCTCGAGGCCGCCGCGCGCCGGGTCCTGGACACCGGCCGGCCCGTCGTCGACCGGCCCACGACCGGCCGCACCCCGGCCGATCCGGACGAGGACCACGTCTGGTCGGTCTCGCTGTACCGCCTGGAGAACGCGCTCGGCACGGTGCTGGGCGTGGCCGTGTCGGTGGTGGACGTCACCGAGCAGTACCGGGCGAACGCCGAGGCCGAGACCGCGCGGCGGCGGCTCGCCGTGATCGCCGACGCCACCGCGCGGATCGGCACCACCCTGGACCTGGAGCGTACGGCCGGCGAGCTGGCCGACGTGGCCGTGCCGGAGCTGGCCGACGCGGCGGCGGTGGATCTGCTGGACGCGGTGGTACGGGGCCGTCGCAGCACCCTCGGCCCCACCGAGCCGGCGGTGATCCGGGCGCTGGCGGTGCGCGGGGTGGACGCGGCGTCCGAGGTGCTGACGGCGGCCGACCCGCCGGGCCGGGTGACCCGGTACGCGCCGGACCGGCTGATCACCGAGTGCGTGCGCACCGGGCTGCCGGTGATGGTGCCGCAGACCAAGGACGAGGACCTGGCGCGGATCGCCCGCTCCCCGGAGGCGGCCGCGCTGCTGGCGCGGGCGGGGGTCCACTCGTATCTGGCCGTGCCGCTGATCGCGCGCGGGGAGGTGCTGGGCGCCCTCGACCTCACCCGCATGCGCAACCCCCTCCCGTTCGACGAGGACGATCTGCTGCTCGCGCGGGAGCTGGCCTCCCGCGCGGCCGTGCAGATCGACAACGCCCGCTGGTACCAGAACGCCCGCGACACCGCCCTCACCCTGCAGCGCAGCCTGCTGCCGAGCCATCCGCCCGTGACGGGCGGCCTCGAGGTCGCCTCCCGCTACCAGCCGGCGGGCGCCACCAGCGAGGTCGGCGGCGACTGGTTCGACGTGATCCCGCTGGAGGACGACAAGACGGCCCTCGTCGTGGGGGACGTGATGGGCAGCGGCATCCCCGCGGCGGCCACCATGGGGCGGCTGCGCACGGCCACCCACACCCTCGCCTCCCTCGACCTCGATCCGGCCGTCCTCCTGGAGCACCTGGACCGGATCACCAGCGGCCTGGACCAGGCGATCGCCACCTGTGTCTACGTGGTCCACGATCCCCGCGAGCGGCGGTGCACGATCGCCAACGCCGGGCATCTGCCGCCGGCCCGGGTGCGGACCGGCCACGCCCCCGAGCTGCTCGACCTGCCCACCGGTGTACCGCTGGGGGTGGGCGGGGTCCCCTTCTCCACGACCACCGTGGAGCTGGAACCGGGCGACCGGCTGGTGCTCTACACCGACGGTCTCGTCGAGACGCGGCGGCATCCGCTGGACGAACGCCTGGACCGGCTGCTGGCCCTGCTGGACCACCCCGGCCACTCCCTGGAGGAGGTCTGCGACCTCCTCCTGCGCACCCTGCACGAACCCGACAACTTCGACGACGTGGCCCTCCTCATCGCCCGCGCGACGACACCGGGCTCCTGAACGGTCCTACGGCCTCACACCGATCACGACATGGGCGTACCGCTCTTCGGAGGTGGCCAGGCGGGTCCGCAGGCCGGCGGTGGTGAAGGTGTCGACGGCCGCGGGGGCCTGGCGGCTGCCGGTCTCCACCAGGAGGCAGCCGCCCGGCGCGAGCCAGCCGGGCGCCCCGGCGGCGACCCTGCGCAGCACGTCGAGACCGTCCGCGCCGCCGTCGAGCGCGACCAGCGGTTCGTGGTCGCGGGCCTCCGGGGGCAGCAGGCCGATCTCGTCGCTGGGCACGTACGGCACGTTGGCCGCGAGGATGCCGACGCGGCCCCGCAGCTCGCCGGGGAGCGCCGCGAACAGGTCGCCGGTGTGGACCTGCCCGCCGAGTCCGGCGACGTTGCGGCGGGCGCAGCGCACGGCGGCCGGGTCGATGTCGGCGGCGTGCAGCTCGACCGCGCCGAGTCCGGCGGCCAGGGCCGCGCCGACGGCGCCGGAGCCGCAGCACAGGTCCACGACGACGGACGCGTCGGGCGCCTGGGCGAGTGCCTGTTCGACGAGGAACTCGGTGCGGCGGCGGGGTACGAAGACACCGGGTTCCACGGTGATGCGCCGGCCGTGGAACTCGGCCCAGCCGACGACGAGTTCGAGGGGCAGTCCGGCCGCCCGGCGCTCGACCATCGGGGCGATGTCCTGGGGGGTGGGCGCGGCGGCGAGGATCAACTCGGCCTCGTCCTCGGCGAAGACGCAACCGGCGGCGCGGAGCGCGGCCACGACGGCGTCCCGGGACGGGGGCGGCGGGACGGCGGAGGGAGAGGACGACGGAGACGGCATGTGCGGCAAGAGCCTCGAGCCTTTCGGGAGCCGAAGGGCGCTCTCGCGGTCACCTACTGCCGACGGTCCGCGTCGCTTCGAGGTGAGAGCACCCGACCTGACACAGCGGTAATGGGTCTCACCTCCTCGGCATCCCCCGGCTGGGGCGGTCCGCAGCCGGACGGCCACACTACCCGACGATCACCGTTGTCGTACGGTGCGTTCGGGATCCGGGATCCGGGATCGCAGGAGCGCAGGAGCGCGTGGGTGGCGTGCGCGGGTGGACGCGGCCGGGCCGTGGAGACCGGCCGTCGCGCGAAGACGGTCCTCGTCCGCCGTGCCCGCGCGTACGCGCCGAGGGCGGTCGAGGAGTGCGGCGCCCGTCTCGGCGCCCGCGCGTCGGCCGCGCGTACGCGCCCCGAACCGCCGCCGGTGTCGTACACGCCGCTCGGGCAGCCGGAGACGAGCGGCGGAGGCTGCCGGGCCACCGACCCGGCGGCCTCCCGCGCGCCGGGCGAGGCCGGCGGTGAGCCGCCGGGTGACCGACTCGGATCCGGCCCGGCCGGGCGGCGCCCGGCCCCGGAGGGCCGCCCACCGCGGGCGGCGCGGCCGGCGGAGGACGGCCGGCGCGTCCCGGCCCGGGTGGCCGGGAGCCGCCGTGCGGCCCCGGAAAGCGCCGCGCGGCCTCCGGGGAGCGCCACGCGGGCCGACCCACCGGAGGGCCGTGACCGGCCTGGCACCGCATCGGTCGCGGACACCGCGTACGGTTGAACACGAAAAACACCTGAGCACCAGTCGCAACGGAATCGCCGATCACGTGAACATCACCCGAGGCTTCACCGGCCGCCCTCGTGTGCACAATCCCGGACTGCCGCCGGGTCAGTACGACGCGGGCGACGAATGGCCCGTCCTGTCCGCCGAGGTCACGCCCGACCTGGCGCCCGCCGACTGGACCTTCCGGATCGACGGGCTGGTGGCGGAGCCCCGCACCTGGGACTGGGAGCAGGCGCACGCGCTGCCGGCCTCGGCGTACGAGGGGGCCATCCACTGTGTGACGAGCTGGTCGAAGTTCGGGGTGCGGTTCGGCGGCGTCTCGCTGGACGCGTTTCTCCATATGGTCCGGCCCCATGGGTCGGCGACACATGTGGTCGCGTATGCGCACACCGGCTACACCACCAGCCTGCCGCTCGCGGATGTGACCGGCGGCCGGGCCTGGATCGCCTGGGAGTACGACGGCCGGCCGCTGCCTGCCGAGCACGGCGGCCCGGCGCGGCTGATCGTGCCGCACCTGTACTTCTGGAAGAGCGCCAAGTGGATCGCCGGGCTGCGGCTCCTCGACCACGACGAGCCGGGCTTCTGGGAGGGCAACGGCTACCACGCGCGCGGCAATCCCTGGGAGGAGCAGCGGTACTCCGGTGACTGAGCGGACGACACCGATGACACCCACGACACCCACGTCACCGGCCGCACCGGAGCGCTTCGCCCCGCCGACGCGGTTCGCGGTGCCCGGGCGGATCGGCGTGAACGAGCTGACCGCGTCCGTGTGGCGGACGGCGACCCTGACGGAGATCCGCCGCGAGACCCCGCGGGCGACGACCTTCCGGCTCGCCGTGCCCGGCTGGCCGGGGCATGTGCCCGGTCAGCACCTGCTGCTGCGGCTGACCGCCGAGGACGGTTACGTGGCCCAGCGCCACTACTCGATCGCGTCGGCGCCGGACGGCTCCGGACACCTCGAGCTGACCCTGGACCGGGTCGAGGACGGCGAGGTCTCGGGCTGGTTCCACACGGTGGCCCGCCCCGGTGACCGGGTCGAGGTGCGCGGCCCGCTCAGCGGCTTCTTCGCCTGGCCGGGCGACCGGCCCGCGCTGCTGGTGGGCGCCGGCTCCGGAGTGGTCCCGCTGATGTCGATGGTGCGGTACCACCGGGCCCGGGACATGAGACTGCCGCTGCGCCTGGTGGTGTCGGCCCGCAGCCCCGAGGAGCTGATCTACGCGCGGGAGTTCGGCGCGGAGACGACCCGGGTGTTCACGCGTAGCGCCCCGGAAGGTATGCCCGTAGGACGTATGGCGGCCGCACATGTGGCGCCGCTCCTGGCCAAGCAGCCTCCTGGTGGGTGGGAGGCCTATGTGTGCGGCTCCAACTCCTTTGCCGAGCACGCCTCCAGGCTGCTCGTCGCGGCCGGGCAGCCCGTGGAGCGGATCCGTATCGAGCGCTTCGGCTGACCGGGACGTCCCCGGCGGGGCGCCCGCCGTTTCGCGCGGCCCCGGCCGGGCACCCGGCCGGGGCTGTTCCGTGGGTGCCGCGCGCCGCGGAGGGAGCCGCCGGGGGCCGCCGTCGCGTACGGCCGTCCATGCCCCGGCCCCGGTGACGGCAGGGAGGTCCGAGATGCGAACGCGGGTGCTGTGCCGGCGCCGGCGCAGTCCGCTGTGCCGCCGTTCGGACGTCGTCGAGGAGTGGACGGTGCTGGCCGTCGCCGTGCTGCTGTGTGTGGTGGCACCGCTGGTGGGGGCGGTCACCGCCTGGTGGGCGCACGGTGAGGCGCGGGCGACCGCCGAAGAGCAGCGCGCCGACCGCCACCGCGTGCGCGCCGAGGTCGTGGAGCGGTCCACACAGGTGCGGCCCTCCGCCCAGGCGGGCGGACGGCATGTGTTCCGCGCGGACGTGCGCTGGACGGAGCCGGGTGAGGGGCCGCGCACCGCCGTCGCCCGCGTCCCGGCGAACGCGCGCCCCGGCGACGTGGTGCACGTGTGGTTCGACTCCCGGGGGCGCGCTGTGCCGCCGCCGGTCGACGACGCCTCGGTGTGGCAGTACGGCCTCGGCATGGGGGCCGGCGCCGCGGGAGGCACCGCGGCCGTGGTGCTGCTCGCGCACCGGGCGGTGCGCTGGGCGACGATGCGCCGCAGGCTGGCGGAGTGGGAGCGGGACTGGGCCCGCACCGGACCGGAGTGGACGCACCGCGGCGTCTGAGCGGACGACCGCCTTCCGTCGACACCCCCGACAGCAATCGCTTTCCATGCCCGCCACCTGGGACTTTCCCCGAAGCCTCTGGCGATGGCGCCGGTGATCCACGTACGGTGTCATCGCTTCGCACTGTCTCTTCACGAAGGCGGTCCCTGATGGCCCTGTTCGACCTCCCCCTCGACGAACTGCGCGAGTACCGCAGCGCGTCCACCGCGCCCGAGGATTTCGACGCGTTCTGGTCCAAGACGCTCGACGAGGCGCGCGAGCACGAGCTGGACGCCCGCTTCGAGCCGGTCGACACGGGGCTGTCGACGGTGCGCGTCTTCGACGTGACGTTCGCCGGGTTCGGCGGTCACCCCGTCAAGGGCTGGCTGGTGCTGCCCGCCGACGCCGACGCCCCGCTGCCGCTGGTGGTGGAGTTCATCGGCTACGGCGGTGGCCGCGGGCTGCCGCACGAGCACCTGCTGTGGGCGTCCACGGGCCGGGCCCACTTCGTGATGGACACCCGGGGCCAGGGCAGTGCCTGGGGTGCCGGCGGCGGTACGGCGGACCCGGTGGGCGGCGCTCCGGCGTACCCCGGTTTCATGACGCGCGGCATCGACGCCCCCGAGAACTACTACTACCGCCGGGTGTTCACGGACGCCGTACGGGCGGTGGAGGCGGCCCGGTCGCACCCGCTGACCGACGCGAGCCGCACGGTCGCCGTGGGCGGCAGCCAGGGCGGGGGCATCACCATCGCGGTGGGCGGGCTGGTCCCGGACCTGGCCGGCATCGCGCCGGACGTGCCGTTCCTCTGCGACTTCCCGCGCGCGACGACGCTCACCGACCGGCAGCCGTACCGGGAGATCGGCTCCTACCTCAAGACGCACCGCGGCCGTTTCGAGGACGTCCTGCGCACGCTGTCCTACTTCGACGGCGTGCACTTCGCCGCCCGCGGCAGCGCGCCCGCCCTGTTCTCGGCGGCCCTGGAGGACCAGACCTGCCCGCCCTCGACGGTGTTCGGGGCCTTCAACGCCTGGGCGCACGACGACAAGACGATCGAGGTGTACGACTTCAACGACCACGAGGGCGGCGGCGCGTTCCAGGAGGCGGCCAAGCTGCGCTGGATGCGCTCGCACATCTGAGGGACCGCACGGTTCCGGCCGAACTGCCGGACCACTCTTCCCTGGTGGTGTAGACCAATGGTAGATGTGGTGGCGCAACGAGCCCGAGCGGCTACGGAACGTCACCAACAGGAGGCGCGGCATGGCCCGCACCACCCCGCACGACCACTCTCCCACCGAAGGTGAGCCCCTCTACCGGAGGATCGCCGCGGAGTTGCTCGGCGAACTGCGGGACGGAACGATTCCTCCCGGCGAACGCCTCCCCGGCGAGCGGCAGTTGGCCGAGCACTTCGAGGTCAGCAGGGAGACCGTACGGCAGGCCCTGCAGGTGCTGCGCCGTGACGGACTGGTCGCCACCGACCGGCGGGGCAGCCATGCCACGCTGCCCGGCCCGCCGGTGGAGACGCCGGCCTCGTCCGGTTTCCCGCTCGGCGCGTGGTGCGCCGAGCGGGGCGCTCTGACCAGGGCCACCGTGACCTGGGAGACCCCGCCGCCCGGGCACGCCGAGGCCCTGGGAGTGGCCCCGGCCCGGCCGACGCTGGTGCACCGCTACTGGTCGGCGTCGGCCGACGGGCGGGAGTTGCGGGCGGCGGTGACATCGTTTTCCGCCGTGGCGCTCACGGAGGTCGAGGAGCTGGGCCGCTACCGCGACCGGGCCGACGGCACCGGTGCCGCGGAGCTGCGGCGGGCCTACGACTGGATGCGGCGGGCGGGCCTGACCCTGCATCACCGCGACACGATCACGCCGGTCGCGGGGACGCCGTCGGTCCGGGTCACCCGGCGGGTGCACGACCAGTACACCCGCCCGCTGGAGATCACCGAGCTCGTCATGGACGCCCAGAAGGACGTCCTGGTCTACGAGTTCACGGTCCCGGCGGCGGTCTGACCGGGTCCGGGGCGTCCGGCGACGACCAGCCGGACCCGTGGACTGCCGTCCCGGCGCCGTCCGAACTCGGACAGTGCCCACGACTCCACCCGGAACCCGGCCCGGGTCAGCTCGCGCCGCACGGCACCGAAACGGAAGGCGCGGTAGTACATGACGAACGGCGGGCGCCACACCGCGTTGCGCACCCGCATCACGGCGTCGAACCCCAGCAGCATCCCGTACGTGAGCGAGCCCGGCCGGGGCGGCGCGACCACGGGGAAGACGAAGCGTCCGCCCGGCCGGAGCACCGAGTGGACCTGGGCGAACAGCCCCGGCAGTTCACGCGGCAGGAAGTGGCCGAACGCGCCGAAGCTGACCACGAGGTCGAAGACCGGGCCGAACGGCAGTGCCCGCGCGTCCGCCCGCACCCAGCCGGCCGCCGGCCCCGGCGGCCGGACGCGCTCCCGCGCGACGGTCAGCATGCCGGTGCTGAAGTCCACTCCGGTGACGCTCCCCCGGCACACCTGCCGCAGTACGTCGACGCCCGCACCGGTGCCGCAGCACAGATCGAGCCCGGTGTCGAAGGGCCCGGCCCGCCGCAGCGCCTCCGTGGTGGCGTCGAGCACCGGGTCGGGCGTGCGGAAGGGGGTGTGGTCGAACTTCGGCGCGAGGAGGTCGTAGCCGCGTTCCACGGACGACAGCGCCTGGACGGCGAGTTCGCGCAGCCGGGGGCCTTCGGGGCTGAACATCCGGTCAGCCTAGGGGAGCACGGCCGCGCACCACGGTCAGCACCCGCTCGCACCAGCGCAGGTTCTCCTCCTCGAAGGCGATTCCGCCCAGCAGGGTGAGATACGGTCCGACCCGGTCGGCCTCGCTCAGGTACTGCTCCTCGGAGCGGCCGTCCAGCAGGCGTTCGCGCACGCGCGCGTAGCGGGCGAGTTTGCCGCGCGCCCACGCCATCCGTTCCTCGAGCAGCGCGGCCGTGGCCCCGGGGTCCGTACCGTCCATGGCCTGGATCTTGATCAGGAGTTCGTCGCGGATGGCGGTGGGCCGCCGGGGCGGCTCGGCGGCGAAGGCGCGCAGGTCGTCCCGGCCGGACTCGGTGAGGGTGAACATCCGCTTGTCCGGGCGCCGTTCCTGCCGTACCACCCGGGCCTCGACGAGCCCGTCCCCCGCCAGCCGCTCGAGTTCCCGGTAGAGCTGCTGGGGTGTGCAGGCCCAGAAGTTGGCGAACGAGACGTCGAAGATCTTGGACAGCTCGTAGCCCGAGGCCTCGCCCTCCAGGAGGGCGGCCAGGACGGCGTACTTCAGGGACATGTGGACACGTTAGCAGCGAGTGATTATTGTCATCCGCACCTATTCAACAAGTTGACTATGGGAGTCGTGATGCGAGCATTCCGGGAGGCGGTGGAGGCCCACGACCTCGACGCCGTCGTGGCGCTGCTGGCGGAGGACGTCGTCTTCACCAGCCCGGTCGTGTTCAAGCCGTACACCGGCAGGGCGGTCACCGGGGCGATCCTGCGCGCGGTCGCGGAGGTCTTCGAGGACTTCCGGTACGTGCGCGAGATCGGCGACGCGGACGGCCGTGACCACGCGCTCGTGTTCACCGCGCGGGTGGGTGACCGCCGGATCGAGGGCTGCGACTTCCTCCACCTCGACGAGGACGGACGCATCGACGAGCTGACCGTGATGGTGCGTCCGCTGTCGGGCGCGCAGGCGCTCGCGGCCGCCATGGGGGCGCGGTTCGACCGGATCGCCCGCGAGGCGGGAGAGACCCCCGCCTGAACCCGCGCGGGAGCGAGACTCCGCCACGGGCCCGCCGGTCGTCACCGGCGGGCCCGTCGTCCGTACGGGCCGCGCTTCTCCGTACCCACCACCGCACCGGGTGGTACAGTGCAAGCAGCACTCGTGTTACGCCCCCTTCCTGATTCGGGCGCCGGTGCCAGTTCTTCCTCGCACATCACTTCGGTTCGCCGCTTCCGCCCGTCGTGTCCGACCGGCGTACGGCTTTCCCGCACCACCTCGTCGGCAGGGTCTCTTCCCGCCGTGACCGGGGTGCTGTTCCCCGCCGCCCGAAGGCGCGTGTCCGCCCTCCCCGCGCGGTTTCCCTCCTTCCCACCACACGTCTCTGTCCGTCGCCCGCGAAAGGACCGACCCCCATGACCACCACCACACTCGATCACCCTCCCGTACGGCAGCGGCCCCGGCTCGTCACCGGTGTCCTGGACATCGACGCGGCCGGGAAGGGGCATCTGCGCGCCGAGAACTGTCTGCCCTCCCCCTTTGACCCGTCCGTCTCCCCCGCGCTGCTGCGCCGCCACGGCCTGCGCAAGGGCGACCTCGTGGAGGGCGTGCGCGGCGACCGGAGCGCCCTGACCGAGGTCACCCGCGTCGAAGGCCGCACGCCCGGCGCACCGCACGGCAGGCGGCACTTCCGCGACCTGACGCCGCTTCACCCGCACCGGCGGCTGCGCCTGGAGCACCCGGCGTCCGGCCTCGCCGGGCGGGTCGTCGATCTGCTCGCGCCGGTCGGCAAGGGGCAGCGCGGGCTGCTCGTGGCGCCGCCCAAGACCGGCAAGACCGTCCTCCTCCAGCAGCTCGCGGCGGCCGTCGCCGGCAACCACCCCGAGTGCCGGCTGATGGTGGTGCTGCTCGACGAACGCCCCGAGGAGGTCACCGACATGCGGCGCTCGGTGCGCGGCGAGGTGTACGCCTCGACCTTCGACCGGCCCGCCAAGGAGCACATCGCGCTCGCCGAGCTGGTCGTCGAGCGGGCCAGGCGGCTGGTCGAGGCGGGCGAGGACGTCGTCGTGCTCCTCGACTCGCTGACCCGGCTGTGCCGGGCGTACAACAACGCGGCCGCGTCCGGCGGCCGTACCCTCAGCGGCGGTGTCGACGCCTCCGCGCTGCTCGGGCCCAAGCGGTTCTTCGGCGCCGCCCGGCAGGCCGAGGAGGGCGGCTCGCTCACGATTCTCGCCTCGGCCCTGGTGGAGACCGGCTCCCGGGCCGACGAGTTCTATTTCGAGGAGCTCAAGAGCACCGGCAACATGGAGTTCCGGCTGAGCCGCGAGGCCGCCGCGCGGCGGCTCTTCCCTGCCGTCGACATCACGGGATCGGGCACCCGCCGCGAGGAACTGCTGCTGGCTCCGGCCGAGTTGACCGCCGTACGGGGACTGCGGCGCGTGCTGCGGTCGCGGGACGGGCTGGCCGATCTGGAGACCCTGCTGGGCCGGATGCGCGAGACCCCCGACAACGCGGCGTTCCTGCGGCGCGTCCAGCCGACCCTGCCGGGCGGCTGAGGCGCCGCCGGCGTGTGGCATCCGGGTGCTCGCGGGCGGTCCCCGGCCGGGGCAGCGCGGTGTTCGGGGGGTCCATTCCTACGTTTGCGGTATGACTATCGGATTTACTTCGCGGGCTACCGTGTCGACCTGCGTGCTCTGTGCGGCGGGCCTGCTGGTGACGGCGCCCGCCGCGGCGATCGCCGGCGTCGACCCCGGGCCGCGGGCGACGGCCGGGTCGCTGCTGCACCGGCCCGGCACGCACGTCCGCCCGCGCCCGGGGGCACCCGAGGTCCCGGATCCGTCCGCCCTGTCGTGGCTGGTCGCCGACGCCCGCACCGGCGACGTACTGGCGGCGCACGACGCGCACCGCCGGCTGCCGCCGGCCAGCACGCTCAAGACGCTGTTCGCGCTCACCGTGCTGCCGATCCTCCCCGCCGGCATCCGGCACCGGGTCAGCGAGGAGGAGCTGGCGGGCATCGGCCCCGGCAGCAGCCTCGTCGGGGTCGCGGAGAACCGTACGTACCGGGTGTCCGACCTGTGGAACGGGGTCTTCCTCAGTTCCGGCAACGACGCGGTGCGCGTGCTGGCCGCGCTCAGCGGGGGCTGGCGGGCCACGGCCGAGCGGATGCAGACCAAGGCCCGCGCGCTGGGCGCCCGCGACACCCGGGTCAAGTCGCCCGACGGCTACGACGCACCCGGCCAGGTGTCGTCGGCGTACGACCTGGCGGTGTTCGGCCGGGCGGGGCTGCGCAACGACGAGTTCGCGCGGTACTGCGCCAGGCACGAGGCACTGTTCCCGGCCCGCGAGGGCGGCTCGTACGGCATCGTGAACACCAACCGGCTGCTCACCGGCGCGGACGGTGTCGAACCCTACGAAGGTCTGATCGGCATCAAGAACGGCTACACCAGCAACGCCGGCAACACCCTCGTGGCGGCCGCGCGCCGGGACGGTCACACCCTCGTGGTGACGGTCATGAACCCCCAGTCGGGCGGCGGCCACGCGGTGTACGAGGAGGCCCGCACGCTGCTGGACTGGGGCTTCGAGGCGACCGGGCACGTGACCCCGGTGGGCTCCCTGGACGCCCTGCGCCCCGGCCCACTGGGCGGCCCGGAGGCGGAACCCGCCACGGCCCCCGTGGCCCGAAGCCGCGACGCCCCGGCCCGCCCGGTCACCTGGACCATCGCCGCGGCCGCCCTCCTGGGCGCCGCGAGCGTGTCCCTGTACCTACGCCTCAGATGGGGCCCGGTACCGACGAACTGACGGCAAGGACAGCACCCCCGAAGGGGCGCGGGGAACCGCGCACATCACGTCAGCACCGGTGCGGTCACCGAATCCAGCGCGGGGACCGGCCGCACCCGCCCGACCGGCCGCCCGCCCCCGAGCAGCACCTCGCCCCGGAACTCCCCGAGCAGGGACGGATCCACCCCCGCCCGCACCAGCGCCGCCGCGGCGACCGGCACCCGCGCCCGCCCCGCTCCGTCCGCGATCTTCACGGCGACCGCCCGCCCGTCCGGCAGCGCGGCGACCTGCACGCCCTCGAAGCCGTCCTTGACGAGCAACCCCGGCACCGCCCGCATCAACGCGGCCACGTCCCGCCCCGACCCGGAGGCCATCTCCGCGTGCTCCCGCATCGCGTCGGCGACGCGCGCCTCCGGCGTGCCGGGCGCTGCGGTGGTGATCCGCGCGGCGGCGTGGGCGAGTCCCCGCAGGGAGACCGCGAACAACGGCGCGCCGCAGCCGTCGACGGTGACCGTGGCGACGCGCTGCCCGGTGAGGTCCTCGACGATCTCGGCGATCGCCTGCTGGAGGGGGTGGGCGGGGTCGAGGTAGTCGTCGAGGGACCAGCCGTTCAGCCTGGCCGTGTACAGCATGGCGGCGTGCTTGCCGGAGCAGTTCTGGGCGAGCCGGGACGGCGGGCGGCCCTCGCGCACCCAGGTGTCCCGGACGACCGGGTCGAACGGCAGGTCGGGGACGTTGCGGAGGTCGTCCTCCGTCAGCCCGGCGAGTTCGAGGATGCGCCGGGCGCCGGCGAGGTGGCGTTCCTCGCCGGAGTGGCTGGCCGCGGCGAGCGACAGCAGTTCGCCGTCGAGCGGGAGTCCCGCGCGGACCATCGCCACCGCCTGGACGGGCTTGAGCGCGGAGCGCGGGTAGCAGGCGGCCTCGATGTCGCCGAGCCGGAGGTCGACCTCGCCGTCGGGGCCGAGGACGACGACGGAGCCGTAGTGGACGCCTTCGACGACCCCGCCGCGTATCAGGTGGGCGACGGGGGCGTGGAGGGGCTCGCGGATCAGGGGTGCGTCCGCGGGGACGGTGCTGTACATCACACTGCCTGGGGGGAGTCGTGGGCCGGTGTGCGCGCGGAGCGCACGATGTCGGTGAGGGTCGTCTCGACGCGGTCGAGGTGGTGGGTCATGGCCTCGGCGGCGTCGTGCGCGGAGCCGTCGGCCAGCGCCTCGACGATCGCCCGGTGCTCGCGGTCGGACTGCTCACGGCGTCCGCCGAGTTCGTTGAGGAAGGCGGACTGGCGGGCCAGCGCGTCCCGGATCTCCTCGATGACCCGGCGGAAGACCGGGTTCTGGGCGGCCTCGGCCACGGTGAGGTGGAAGAGGGTGTCCATAGCGACCCATGCCATGGTGTCGGTCTCGCGCTCCATCCGTTCCAGCAGACGGTTCAGCCGGTCCAGGTTCTCCGGGGTGCGGCGCTCGGCGGCGTACCCGGCGACCGGGATCTCGATGTGCCGGCGCACCTCGAGCAGGTCGCTGGCCGCGTAGTCGCCGAAGGTGGGGTCCTCGACGGCGTCGGCGACGACGAAGGTGCCCTTGCCGGTCCTGGACACGGTCAGGCCCATGGTCTGCAGGGCCCGCAGCGCCTCGCGCAGCACGGGCCGGGAGACCTCGAGGGTCCGGCACAGCTCCGCCTCGGAGGGCAGCTTGTCGCCGATCGCGTACTCGCCGCGTTCGATGGCGCCGCGGAGGTGGGAGAGGACCGCTTCCATCGCGCTGACGCGCCGCGGACCCGCACCACCTGTCTGGCTGTCTGACAGGTTCACGGGGCCGATGGTGCGGGGGCGGCGCGGACGCTGTCAAGCGGAGGGCCCGCGCCGGGAGGGTGGGGCCAGCCACACCCCCTGTCGGGGGGTCCCCGTCACTCCCCTCCGGGGGGCCAACATCATTCCGCTCCGCGGAAAACGTTCACATACTCAGTCACATGGCCAATCCACCGGTACTCACCGCCGTCCCGCCCACGCCCGCACGTGAAAAGGGAAGCGACTTCTCCGAATTGTCACGGCGCATAGCCGAAGCGGGTCTGCTGCGCCGCCGCCCGCTGTACTACACGGTGCGTTTCGGGGCCGTGGGAACGGCGCTCGCGGGCGGTGTCGCCGCTTTTCTCGTCCTGGGTGACAGCTGGAGCCAGCTGATCGTCGCCGCCGCTCTGGCGGTGGTGTTCGGGCAGCTCGGACTGGCCGCGCACGATCTGGCCCACCGCCAGGTGTTCTCCCGCCGGCGCCCCAGTGAGGCCGGCGGGCTGCTGGTGGCCAATGTGCTGCTGGGCATGAGCTACGGCTGGTGGATGAACAAGCACACGCGCCACCACGCGAACCCCAATCACGAGAAGAAGGACCCGGATGTCGCCCCCGACATCATCGTGTGGTCACGGCGTCAGGCGAAACAGGCGAAGGGCCCCGCTCGGTTCATCGGAAAGCACCAGGCGGCCCTTTTCTTTCCGCTGCTGACCCTGGAGGGCCTCAATCTGAGTTTCAGCAGTTTCAAGGCCCTGCGCAGCCCGTCGATGAAGCGGCCGGTGCTGGAGGGGACGCTGCTGGTCGCCCACTTCGCCGTGTACTTCGGCGGTCTGTTCCTGGTCCTCTCCCCCGTCAGGGCGCTCGCGTTCATCGCCGTGCACCAGGGTCTGTTCGGGATCTACCTCGGCTCCGTGTTCGCCCCCAACCACAAGGGCATGCCGATGATCGAGGAGGGCACCGAACTGGACTTCCTGCGCCGCCAGGTCCTCACCTCCCGCAACGTCGACGGCGGGGTGTTCATCGACGTGTTCATGGGCGGGCTGAACTACCAGATCGAGCACCATCTGTTCCCCAGCATGCCGACGCCGGCCCTCGGCCGGGCCCAGGTCATCACCGAGCGGTACTGCGCCGAGCTGGGCATCCCGTACTGCCGGACGGGGCTGCTCGCCTCGCACCGTCAGGCCCTGCGTCACCTCAGGCAGGTCGGGGAGCCGCTGCGCGACAAGGCCTAACCCCACACCGCTCCGGCCAGGGCCGCGCCCGCGAAGGCCGCGCCCAGGCCGGCCGTCACGCTCGCCGCCACGTTCACGGCGGCGTAGCCGCGGGCGCCGGTCTCGGCCAGGCGGAGGGTCTCGTAGGAGAAGGTGGAGTAGGTGGTCAGGGCGCCGCACAGGCCGGTGCCGAGGAGCAGCTGGAGGCGGGAGCCGGCCGCGCCCGCCGCCACCGCGCCGGTGAGCAGGCCCAGGATCAGGCTGCCGGTGACGTTGACCGTGAAGGTTCCCCAGGGGAACACCGAGTCGTGCCGGGACTGCACCGCGCGGTCGGTGAGATAGCGCAGCGGGGCGCCGGCCATGGCGCCCAGCACCACGTACAGCCAGTTCACCGCGGCGCCCCGCCCGTCCGGTCCGTGGCACCGGTGCCGTCGTCGCGGCGCACGTGCCGGACGGCCTCGCAGCGGTCGAGGAGGACCAGGCCCTCGCCGACCAGCCCGTCGAGTTCCGGCAGGAAGGCCCGTACGCGCTCCTCGGTGTCGACCACGACGACCGCCACCGGCAGGTCCTCGCTGAGGGACAGCAGCCGGGAGGTGTGGACGACGGAGGAGGTGCCGAAGCCCTCGACGCCGCGGAAGACACTGGCCCCCGCGAGCCCTGCCGCGTGGGCCCGGTGGACGATCTCCGAGTAGAGGGGCCGGTGGTGCCATGTGTCGTTCTCGCCGACGTACACGGTCAGGCGGAGGACGGTGCCGGTCAGCCGGGTCATGGCTGCCTCCTGATCAGAACGCGGCGGGTCGCCGTGGCGGCCGTCCACACGGCGGCGAGCGCCGCGAGCGGGGTCACCGCGAGGTACACGAGTCCGGCGCCCGCCTCGCCGCCGTCGAGCAGGTTCCGGACGTCGACGGCGTACGTCGAGAAGGTGGTGAAGCCGCCGAGGACGCCGGTGCCGAAGAACGGGCGGAGCAGGGGGTGGGCGGCGCGGACCTCGGTGATGGTCACCATGAACACGCCGATGACGGCGCAGCCGGCGACATTGACCCAGAGGATCGTCCAGGGGAACCCGTGCGCCGGTGTCGGCCACCACAGGGAGGCCGCGTACCTGGCCGCCGCCCCCGCTCCCCCGCCGAGCGCGACGGCGGCGACGACGGGGGCCTGGGTACGGAAGGCGGGGCGGGCCCGAGGGCCCTCGGTTTCCGGGGCTGTCACCGTCGTACGTCTCCCACTCGCTCGGGATCAGCCTAACGTCCCGGAACGCGGCGGGTCATGTCGCGGTCCCGCGCGCTACCAGCCCTTCTCGAACAGCCGCGCCACCTCGGCGATCCGCGCCTCGTCGCGCCGGTAGCGCACGCGGGCGCCGGAGCCGTCGGTGCGCAGCAGGCCGAGGGCGGTGAGCAGCCGCAGGTGGGTGAGGGCGGCCGGGTGGGGCAGAGCGAGCCGTGCGGCGACGGCCTGCGCGGTCAGGCCGTCGGCCGTCGCGTCCCGTTCCCTCAGCAGCGTCAGGATGCGCAGTCGTGTCCCGTCGACCGGGGTCCTCAGCATCTCGTACACCTCCGCGCCGGGCCTCGCGCTCCAAAGCCCTTCCACTCTGCCGTGAGCGGGGGCTCCGTGTCCCGGTCCGAAGGCACCTTGTCCGGGACCCGACGGGCTTGCGGGAGAAGGCCGTTCGGCCCCGCCCGCGGTCTGCGGGACGGGGCCGGCGGGCTCAGCGGTGGCGGAACCAGGCCGTCGCGGGCAGGGCCCGGTCGTCGTAGCCGAACAGCGCCTGGTTCTCCCAGCCGTTGCCGGAGGACGGGTCGGCGGGGTCCCAGCCGTTGCCGGCGCGGGCGGTCCAGGTGGCCTCCCAGTAGAAGACGCCGAGGCCACGGCCGTTCGGGACGGCCTCCACGATGCTCGCCACGTCGTTCATCCAGCGGGTCTGCCCGGTGGTGGACGCAGGGTAGCCGGGGACGAGTTCACCGTCGAGGTCGATGATGTTCTCGAGGCCGTCCTCGCTGTCGAGACGGAAGGGGTAGGCCGTCTCGGCGACGAAGACGGGCTTGCCGTAGCGGCCGGCCGCGTCGTCCAGGGTCGTCTGGAAGTCGTGCAGTGTGCCGTGCCAGTAGCCGTAGTACGACAGGCCGATGGCGTCGAACCTCACGCCGTGGGAGACCGCGTTGTCGAACCACCAGCGGGTGCCGTCGAGGTCGCCGCCCTCGGCGAGGTGCAGTGCGGCGACCGTGGACGGGCTGACGGCCTTGACGGCGTCGTAGCCGGAGTTGAGCAGGCCGGCGAGTCGGGTCCAGTCGTCGGTGGAGCCCTCGTTCCACAGCATGCCGCCGTTGATCTCGTTGCCGACCTGGACCATGTCGGCGGTGGTGCCCTGCTTCTTGAGGGAGTTCAGCACGTCGTACGTGTGGTCGTAGACGTCCTTCTTGAGCTGGCCGTAGCCGTGTCCGGCCCAGGCGGCGGGCTTGTACTGCTTGCCCGGGTCGGCCCAGGTGTCGGAGTAGTGGAAGTCGACCAGCAGCTTCATGCCCTGCGCCTTGATCCGCTTGGCCATGGCGAGGACGTGCGCCTTGTCGTTGTAGCCGTCGGCCGGGTTCACCCAGACCTTCAGGCGGGCGTAGTTCATGCCGGCGGACCTCAGGATCGCGACCGGGTCGCCGACGGTGCCGGACGCGGTCCGGTAGACCCCGCCCTTGGCCTCGCTCTTGGGCAGGGAGGAGATGTCGGCGCCCTTGACCGCCAGGCCCGAGGTGCCGCGGGCGAAGGTCAGGTCGTCGACGTTGATCCAGTCGCCGGCGTTCGCGTCGCTGTTGACGCTGATCGTGCACTGGTTGTTCGTCACCTTCACCGGTACCACGATCCGTATCCATCCGGATTCGGAGACCGGCAGGTCGGTGCGCTGTTCGGCGCCGCCGCAGTTCTTCAGCGCGAGGTAGGCGGAGTTCTGGCCGCCGCCGGAGCGGACCCAGGCGGTGAGCTTGTAGTCGCCGTTGGCCAGGCCGGACAGGTACTGGTACGTCTCCACCCGGTAGGCGGAGGACGACCAGTGGGAGAGCCGGTGACCGCCGCTGTGGCCGCCGGACTCCGTGTACGAGGCGGCCGTGTCGCCGTACTCGGACCAGCCGGCCGGGGTGGCGGTGCCCGAACCGTCGGTCTCGAAGCCGCCGTTGGTGAGCGTGCTCGCGGCCGTCGCGGTCTGGGCGGGCAGGGCGGTGAGGGCGAGCCCGGCCACGAGCGGTGGCAGCAGGGCCCGGAGTGTGCGTCTGGGATGGAACATGGGCGTTCGTCGTCCCTTCGACGTGGGGAGGGGGATGCCCTGCGCCCGGAGGGCGAGGGCGAGGCCCCCTCCGCCCGCGGCCTGTGTGCTCACGCGGGCGGAGGGGAGTCGCGGCTCAGCCGTCGAGTCGTACGACCCGGACGGCTCCTGCCGGGACCGCGAGGCGGCCCGCGGCGCGTTCACCGGTCAGCAGTTCGGTGCCGGGAGTGTCCAGCGGCACCTTGGCGTCGGTGGCGGTGTGGTTGATCGCGAACAGGAAGGTGCCCGACTCGCCCGTGCGGCGCACCACTTCGACGTCGCGGGGCAGGTCGGCGCGCGGAGCGATCCGGGCGTCCTCGGCGGCCCGGCCGAGCAGGGCGGCGAGGCCCTCGGCGCCGAGCCGGGTGGAGACGTACCAGGCGGTGCCCTCGCCGAGGCGGTGCCGGGTGACGGCCGGGCGTCCCCCGGTCAGGCCGTCGGCGTACGTCCACACCGTCTCGGCGCCCCGCGGCACCACGAACTCCGTCCACACGTCGGCGTCGAGTTCCGCGCCGTCGGGGCCGGCCAGGCGGACCCGTTCGCCCTGGAGGAGGGGGGAGAACTCCTCGACGGTCAGGCCGAGGACGTCGCGCAGGGCGCCCGGGCAGGGGCCCTCGTGCACGGCGTCGTGCTCGTCGACGATGCCGGAGAAGTACGACACCACGAGGGTGCCGCCGTTCTCGACGTACTCCCTGAGGTTGTTCCCGGCCGCCTCCGTCATCAGGTACAGGGCCGGTACGACGACAAGGGGATACCTCGACAAGTCGGCTTCGGGGTGGGCGAAGTCGACGGTGAGGTGGTGGTCGTAGAGGGCCTCGTACCAGGCGTCGGCGCGTTCGCGGGCGTCGTGGTCCTCGCTGGGGCGCCAGTCGAGGTTCTGCGCCCACCAGGAGTGCCAGTCCCACAGCATGGCCACGTCGGCCTCGGTGCGGGTGCCCCGGATCGGCGCCAGCGCCCGTACGGACGCGCCGAGTTCGGTCACCTCGCGGAAGACGCGGGTCCCGGTGCCGCCGTGCGGCAGCATCGCGGAGTGGAACTTCTCGGCGCCGCGCCGGGACTGGCGCCACTGGAAGAACATCGCGCCCTCGGAGCCGCGGGCCACGTGGGCGAGGGAGTTGCGGGCCATCTGGCCGGGGGCCTTGGCGGGGTTGCGGGGCTGCCAGTTGACGCCCGAGGTGGAGTGTTCGAGCAGCAGCCAGGGGGCGCCGCCGGCGACGGAGCGGGTGAGGTCGGCGGCCATGGCGAGGTTGACGTGGGTGCGGCGGCCGTCGGTGATCAGGTAGTGGTCGTTGGTGACGAGGTCCACCTCGCGGCCCCAGGCCCAGTAGTCGACGGAGTCGCACTGGCTGAGGGCGGTCATGAAGTTGGTGGTGACCGGGACGCCGGGTGAGAGGCGGTGCAGGATGTCCCGCTCTGCGGTGAAGTTCTCGCGCATGGTGGCGTCGGCGAACCGCCGGTAGTCCAGCGCCTGGGCCGGGTTGCCGACGGTCGGGGTCCGGCGCGGCGGGTTGATCTCGTCGAAGCCGGCGTAGCGCTGGCCCCAGAAGGCGGTCCCCCAGGCCTCGTTGACGGCGTCGACGGTGCCGTACTCCCGCTCCAGCCAGCGGCGGAAGCGGTCGGCGCAGGAGTCGCAGTAGCAGGCGGAGACGGGGACGCCGTACTCGTTGTGGACGTGCCACATCGCGAGCGCGGGGTGGTCGCCGTAGCGCTCGGCGAGCTTGGTGGTGATGTTCGCGGCGGCGGCCCGGTAGTCGGCGTTGCTGTGGCAGATGGCGCCGCGGGAGCCGAACTCCAGGCGCACGCCGTCCTCGGTGACGGGCAGCGCGTCGGGGTGGGCGCGGTAGAACCAGGCGGGCGGCGCCACGGTGGGCGTGCCGAGGTCGACGCGGATGCCGCCCGCGTGGAGCAGGTCGAGGTTGCGGTCGAGCCAGCCGAAGTCGTACGCGCCGGGCGCGGGCTCCAGCAGGGCCCAGGAGAAGATCCCGGCGCTCACCATGGTGACGCCGGCCTCCCGCATCAGCCGTACGTCCTCGTCCCAGACGCTTTCCGGCCACTGCTCGGGGTTGTAGTCCCCACCGAAGGCGAGCCCGGTGAGGCCCCTGGGGGTGGTCTCCGGCATGGATTCTCTCCCGATGTGTCGATCTTTTGGGAACGTGCACACACATTTTCGGTGGCACGGGGCCAACATAACCGCACAGCAACAACCATTGACAAGTGTCCGGGATGTTTCTCTACTGTGAACGCTCACAGAAGCATGGTCGGTCTTCGCATCGAGCGGAGGCCCCAGGTCAGGGGAGAGTTCCATGCCGTACACGAAGCGCCGTCGCCTCGTGAGTTCCGCCGTCGCCGTCGCGCTCGGCGCCACCGCACTCGCCGCCTGCGGCTCGTCGTCCGACGACGGCGAGGCCCGGTCGGGCCCGGTCTCACTGACGTACTGGACCTGGACCCCCGGCATGGACAAGGTCGTCGACCTGTGGAACAAGGGGCCGGGCAAGAAGGAGCAGATCACCGTCACGGTGAAGAAGCAGGCGTCCGGCGACACGCTGGTCACCAAGATCCTCACCGCGCACAAGGCCGGCAAGGCGCCCGACCTGGTGCAGGCGGAGTACCAGGCGCTGCCCACGCTGGTCAGCAATGACGCGCTCGCCGACATAGGCGACACGGTGGGCGACGTGAAGAGCAAGTTCGCCGAGGGCGTCTGGCAGCAGACCACGCTCGGCACGGACGCCGTCTACGCGGTCCCGCAGGACATCGGGCCGATGATGTTCTACTACCGCGAGGACCTGTTCAAGGAGTACGGGCTCTCCGTCCCGGCCACCTGGGAGGACTTCGCCGAGACGGCCCGCGAGCTGAAGAAGAAGGCCCCCGACAAGGACCTGACCACCTTCTCCGCCAACGACTCCGGCCTGTTCGCGGGCCTCGCCCAGCAGGCCGGCGCCCAGTGGTGGACCACCTCCGGCGACAAGTGGAAGGTCGGCATCGACGACGACGCCACCAGGAAGGTCGCCGAGTTCTGGGGCGGCCTGGTGAAGGAGGGCGCCATCGACAACCAGCCGATGTACACCCCGGCCTGGAACAAGGCGCTCAACACCGGCAAGCAGATCGCGTGGGTGAGCGCGGTGTGGGCGCCGGGCACGCTGACCACGGCCGCGCCCGACACCAAGGGCAAGTGGGCCATGGCCCCGCTCCCCCAGTGGAGCGACGGCGAGAGCCGCACCGGCAGTTGGGGCGGGTCCTCCACCGGTGTCACCACCGACTCGGAGAACAAGGAGGCCGCCGCGAAGTTCGCCGCCTGGCTGAACACCGACGGCGACGCGCTCAACGCGCTGGCGAAGGAGGGCGGCATCTACCCGGCCTCCACCTCGGCCCAGCTCAGCGGCGCCTTCATGAGCCCGCCCGAGTACTTCGCCAACCAGCCCGACTTCTACAAGAAGGCCGCCGCGATCGCGGAGACCACCGCGCCGTCCGCCTGGGGCCCGAACGTCAACGTCGCCTACACGACGTTCAAGGACGCCTTCGGCGCCGCCGCGAAGAACAAGTCGGACTTCACCGCCGCCCTGGACACCATGCAGCGGGACACGGTCGCCGACCTGAAGAAGCAGGGCTTCGGGGTCGCGGAGTGAAGTCCCCCGCCCGCCGGACGCCGTACGGGGTCAAGGGGGCCCCGTACGCGTTCCTCGCCCCCGCGACCCTCTTGTTCCTCCTGTTCTTCGCGCTGCCCATCGGGTACGCCGTCTGGCTCAGCTTCCGCAAGGTGCGGGTCTCCGGCCTCGGGCTGGGCGCCGGTGCCCGTGAGGAGGTCTGGGCCGGCCTGGAGAACTACACCGACGCCCTGTCCGACAGCGAGCTGCTGAACGGCGCGCTGCGCGTGCTCGGTTACGGCTGCATCGTGGTGCCGGTCATGCTGGGCCTGGCGCTGCTGTTCGCGCTGATGCTCGACTCCGAGAAGGTACGGCTCGCTCCCTTCAGCCGGCTCGCGATCTTCCTGCCGTACGCCGTCCCCGGTGTGGTGGCGGCCCTGCTGTGGGGCTTCCTGTACCTGCCGGACGTGAGCCCGTTCTACTTCGTGCTCGACAGGTTCGGTCTGCCGCAGCCGGATCTGCTGGACGGCGGGCCGCTGTATCTGGCGCTGTCGAACATCGCGGTCTGGGGCGGCACCGGCTTCAACATGATCGTCATCTACACCGCGCTGCGGGCCATCCCCGCCGAGGTGTACGAGGCGGCCAAGCTGGACGGCGCCACGCCGCTGCAGATCGCGCTGCGGATCAAGATCCCGATGGTGGCGCCCTCGCTGGTGCTGACCTTCTTCTTCTCGATCATCGCGACGCTCCAGGTGTTCAGCGAACCGACCGTCCTCAAGCCGCTCACCAACTCCGTGTCCACCACCTGGAGTCCGCTGATGAAGGTGTACCAGGACGCCTTCGGCAACGGCGACATCCACGCGGCCGCCGCCCAGGCGACCCTCATCGCGCTCGCCACCCTGGTGCTGTCCTTCGGGTTCCTGCGGGCGACGAACCGGCGCGACAAGCAGGAGGCCGCCCGATGAGCTCCCTCGCCCTGCCCAAGGCCGAGCCCACGGCCGGCACCGCCCGTGGCCCGGCCCGCCCCCGCCGGACCGCGCTGGTCCCGACCGTGACGCTGCTGCTCGGCGCGCTGTACTGCCTGCTGCCGGTCGCCTGGGTGGTCATCGCGTCCACCAAGTCCGGCTCGGAGCTGTTCTCCACCTTCACGTTCTGGCCGGGCACCGGTTTCGCCGACAACCTCTCCGACCTGAGCGCCTACCGCGACGGCGTCTACTGGCAGTGGATGGGCAACTCCGCCCTGTACGCCGGAGCGGGCGCGCTGCTGTCGACGTGCGTGTCGGCGGTCAGCGGCTACGCGCTGGCGGTCTACCGCTTCCGGGGCCGCGAGACGCTGTTCAACGTGCTGCTCGCGGGCGTGCTGATGCCGCCGGTGATCCTCGCCGTCCCGCAGTACCTGCTGCTGGCGAAGGCGGACCTCACGGACTCCTACCTGTCGGTGCTGCTGCCGCAGATCCTCTCCCCGTACGGCGTCTACCTCGCGCGGATCTACGCCGCGGCCGCGGTGCCGGCGGACGTGGTGGAGGCCGGGCGGATGGACGGCGCGGGCGAGTGGCGGATCTTCTCCCGGGTGGCGCTGCCGATGATGGTGCCCGGACTGGTGACGGTCTTCCTGTTCCAGTTCGTGGCGATCTGGAACAACTTCCTGCTGCCGTACATCATGCTCAGCGACGACGAGAAGTTCCCGATCACCCTCGGTCTGCACACCCTGCTCGAACAGGGCGCCAACACCCCGGCGCTGTACACGCTGGTGATCACGGGCGCGTTCCTCGCCGTGTTCCCGCTGGTGGCGCTGTTCCTGGTCGTCCAGCGGTTCTGGAGTCTGGATCTGCTCTCCGGGGCCGTAAAGTCATGACCATGAGCAACACGGGGGGCAGGCGCAAGCCGCCGACGATCCACGACGTGGCGCGCGAGGCCGGTGTCTCGCGCGGCACCGTCTCGCGGGTGCTCAACGGCGGTCACTACGTCAGCCCCGCCGCGGCTCAGGCGGTCGACGCCGCCATCCGCAAGACGGGCTACGTCGTCAACCGGCACGCCCGCTCGCTGATCACCGGCCGGTCCGACTCGGTGGGCTTCCTGCTCACGGAGCCCCAGGAGCGGTTCTTCGAGGACCCCAACTTCAACGTCCTGCTGCGGGGTTGCACGCAGGCGCTGGCCGCGCACGACGTGCCGCTGCTGCTGATGCTGGCCGGTACGGACGACGAACGGCGGCGCATCACGCGGTACATCACCGCCGGGCACGTCGACGGGGTGCTGCTGGTGTCCAGCCATTCCGGTGATCCGGTGGCGGAGGAGCTGCGGGCCGCGGGGGTGCCGCTGGTCGCGTGCGGCAAGCCCATCGGGATGGGCTCGAAGGTCAGTTACGTGGCCGCCGACGACCGGGACGGCGCGCGGGACATGGTGCGGCATCTGCTGGCGCTGGGGCGGCGGCGGATCGGCGTGGTGACCGGTCCGCTCGACACCCCCGGTGGTGTGGAGCGTCTCGCCGGTTACCGGGAGGTGCTCGCCGAGGCGGGCGTCGAGGCCGACGAGCGGCTCGTCGTCTCCGGCGACTACAGCCGGGCCAGTGGCGAGGCCGGAGCCGAGCGGCTGCTGGCGCGGGCCCCGGACGTGGACGCGGTGTTCGTGGCGTCCGACCTGATGGCCCAGGGCGTGCTGACCGCGCTGCACCGGGCGGGGCGCCGGGTGCCCGAGGACGTCGCGGTCGGCGGCTTCGACGACTCCCCCGCGGCCGTCGCCGCGAGCCCGGAGCTCACCACGATCCGCCAGCCGTGGGACCGCATCAGCACGGAGATGGTGCGGGTGCTGCTGGCACAGATCGGCGGCGAGGACCCGGCGGCGGTGATCCTGCCGACGGAGCTGGTGAAACGGGACTCGACGTAGGCCCCGTGCGGGGTCCCGCCCGGCATGGGCACGGTGCGAGGTCTCAGCCCGGCGCAAACCCGGTGCGGGGTCCCGGCCCGTCGCGGGCCCTGTCCCGGGCCCTGCTCGGACGGAGCCCAGCGGAACGCCGGCGGCGGCACGCCGACCGTCTCCGTGCGGGGCCCGGACGGCGGCCTCGTCGGTCCGCTCCGGGACGCGCCCGCCCGACCTGCCGCGAAGGGCCGTCGTCGCACGTTCGTTGCACATTCATTGAATGTCGGACAAGTGTTACCGTTCGGGTATGGCAGCGGAGACGGCCGGGGCGCGGCTCGAGGAACGGTGGCGTGACATCCTCGCGGTGCACGCGCGCACCCTGGGCGAGATCGACCGCGCGCTGCACCCGTACGGCCTGGGCGCCTCGGACTTCGAGGTGCTGGATCTGCTCGCGACCGCGACGCCCCCGGACGGCGAGCAGTGCCGGGTGCAGAACCTGGTGGGCCGGGTCCACCTCAGTCAGAGCGCGCTGTCCCGCCTCATCGCCCGCCTGGAGAAGGACGGCCTGGTGGAGCGCAGCATGTGCCTGGAGGACCGGCGCGGGGTGTACGTGCAGCTCACGCCGAAGGGGCGTGAGCTGCACGCCGAGACGCTGCCGGTGCAGCGCGCCGCACTCGCCCGCACACTGGGCGAATAGGGCTCGGGCCGGACCTACGGGCGGGCCAGCAGCGTCCGCACCCCCTCCGAGGTGAGCGTCAGACGGTGCTCGGAGCTGCCGTCGATGGTGAGCGACAGTTCCTCGGCCGGCCACTGGGCGGCCAGCGCGCCGAGCGGGACGAGCCGGTAACGGGAGACGAACGGCAGCAGTCCGGCCATCTCCAGTTCGGACGTGAACACGGGCACCACCTGGGTGCCGCCCGGCTGCTCCAGCACCGGGAGGGCGACCGCGCCAGGGTCGGCGGCCTCCTCGTCGCCCGCGTCGTCCGGAACCGGGATCAGTACGTCGCTGTTGGCGAGGGCGTCCAGCGCCATCGTGTCCTCGGTGTTCTCCGACAGGGCGTCCAGGGCCCGCTGCGCGGGCGTGGGGGCGTTGTTCTCGTGCGCGGGTGTTTCCATGGCAGATTCCCTGGTAGCGGCGGTCGTACGGCTCGCCCGGGACAAGATCCCGCCCGGGCACGGTGCTGCACGCGTACCCGTTCGCATGTCGCGCAACCCTGCGGGTCCCGGCCCGTTCGCCGCCCTTCCGGCACCCCCTCCGGACCCGACGACCCGCATGGCTATCATATGAGCACCCTCTAGCTCGAAAGATGGACCTGTGACTGTCAACGAAGACTCGTTCACGCATTGGAAGCACCGCGAGGAGATCGCGGAGTCGATGATCCCGATCATCGGGAAGCTGCACCGCGAGCGGGACGTCACCGTCCTGCTGCACAGCCGCTCCTTGGTGAACAAGTCGGTGGTCAGCATCCTCAAGACCCACCGCTTCGCCCGGCAGATCGCCGGCGAGGAGCTCTCGGTCACCGAGACGCTGCCCTTCCTCCAGGCGCTCACCACGCTCGACCTCGGCCCGTCCCAGATCGACATCGGCCTGCTCGCCGAGGCCTACCGCGCGGACGACCGGGGCCGGTCGGTGACCGAGTTCACCGCGGAGGCCGTCGCCGGCGCGACCGGCGCCGACAAGATCGACCGCCGCGAGCCGCGCGACGTCGTCCTCTACGGCTTCGGCCGCATCGGCCGCCTCCTGGCCCGGCTGCTCATCGAGAAGTCGGGGTCCGGCAACGGTCTGCGCCTGCGCGCGATCGTGGTCCGCCGGGGCGGTGAGCAGGACATCGTCAAGCGGGCCTCGCTGCTGCGCCGCGACTCCGTGCACGGCCAGTTCCAGGGCACCATCACCGTCGACGAGGCGAACAGCACGATCACCGCCAACGGCAACACCGTCAAGGTGATCTACGCGGGCGACCCGACGGAGATCGACTACACGGCGTACGGCATCAAGAACGCCATCCTCATCGACAACACCGGCAAGTGGCGCGACCGCGAAGGGCTTTCGCTGCACCTGCGCCCCGGCATCGACAAGGTGGTGCTCACCGCGCCCGGCAAGGGCGACGTGCCCAACATCGTGCACGGCGTCAACCACGACACCCTCAAGCCGGACGAGCGGATCCTGTCCTGCGCGTCCTGCACCACCAACGCGATCGTGCCGCCGCTGAAGGCGATGGCGGACGAGTACGGGGTGCTGCGCGGGCACGTGGAGACGGTGCACTCGTTCACCAACGACCAGAACCTGCTGGACAATTACCACAAGTCGGAGCGCCGCGGCCGTTCGGCGCCGCTGAACATGGTGATCACCGAGACGGGTGCCGCCTCGGCCGTCGCCAAGGCGCTGCCCGACCTCGACGCGACCATCACCGGCAGCTCGATCCGGGTGCCCGTGCCGGACGTCTCGATCGCGATCCTCAACCTCCAGCTCGGCCGCGCCACCGACCGCCAGGAGGTCCTCGACCACCTGCGCAACGTGTCGCTGACCTCGCCGCTCAAGCGCCAGATCGACTTCATCAGCGCGCCCGACGCGGTCTCCAGCGACTTCATCGGCTCGCGCCACGCCTCGATCGTCGACGCCGGCGCACTGAAGGTCGAGGGCGACAACGCGATCCTCTACCTCTGGTACGACAACGAGTTCGGCTACTCCTGCCAGGTCATCCGGGTCGTCCAGTACGTTTCCGGGGTGGAGTACCCGACCTACCCGGCCCCGGCGGTCTGACCCGGAAAGCCGGCAAGCGGAACGGACGCGACGACGGGGCGGGGCGGGCGAGATGCCCGGCCCCGCCCCGGTCTGCCCGCTGTACCGGCGGTAAGGGGCAGATCGGTAACGATCACCCCGTACGGGTTGCCGGTGCACGTGGAGTTCCTAGTCTTCCGGCATGGCCCTCTTCAGCAGTCGCACCGGTAAACGCCCCCGCCTCGTGCCCGCCCTCGACGACGCCGAGCTGGCGCGCGTACTGGGGCGGTTGAGCAAGCGGAACGGGGGCGGCAGGGCCGCGGACGTGACACTCGTGTCCTCCTTGCTGGAGGAGACGGGAAACGACTGGGACCGTCGAGGTCACCGGGTGTCCGTACTGGCCGAGGCGACGGCCGACGCGGGGATCGCGGCGGCGTGGCTGGGCCGGGAGCCGCAGAGCGCGGACGCCCTGGTGTTCCACTCCTGGACCGGGCTGGTGCGCGGTCTGCGGGACGGACACCTGGAGGACGCCGGGGAGTTGGTCTCCCGGTGCCACCAGGCCGCCGAGCGAAGACCGGAGGATCCGCTGCCGTGGGTGGTCCTGCTCGGTGTGTCCCGGATCGAGCGCTACGGCCAGAGCGACGTCAACGCCGTCTGGCGGGAGGCCACCGGGCGCGACCGCTGGCATCGTGAGGCGTATCTGCAGATGCTCGCGTACCTGTCGCCGGAGGAAGGCGGGTCCAGCGCGGCCGTCCTCGACTTCGTCGACGTGGTGCGCACCCGTATCCCGGCCAACGCGGCCTGTGCGGCGGTCGAGTTGACCGCGGCCGTGCGGCAGTACCAGGGACTGCTCGCGCAGGGCGGGGTACGGGCCATGACGGCCGGTCAGCTGTGGGAGGGCGGACAGCTCGCGGCCGCGCTGGACCAGGCGGCCGCGCTGTGGGCGAAGCCGGGTTTCTTCCAGCACGCGGCGGCGCAGGCCGATCTGAACGTGCTGGCGTACGCGCTGTGCGCGGCCGGCCGGGCCGTCGACGCGCACCATGTGTTCCAGACGCTGCAGGGCGTGGTCACGCCCTGGCCGTGGAACACCGACGGGCCCGCGCTCCAGCGGTTCGAGCAGCACCAGGCCAAGGCGGAACGGGGACGGCAGGGCGGCGTCGGCGGAGGGTGACGTCCACCGGCCGCCGCTCCCGCGTCAGTTCCGTGCCAGGACGGTGGCGACGGCCTCCCGCAGCACCGCCGCCGGGTCCGGTACGGGTCCTTCGGAACGCCAGGCGACGAAGCCGTCGGGCCGGACCAGTACCGCGCCGTCCGCGGTGATCCCGTGCGCCCCGGCCCAGTCGGCACCGTCCTCGGGGGTCAGTTCCGCGCCGGGGCCGTCGCCCACCCGATAGGCGTCGAGCGGTACGGACAGGTCCTTCGCGACCTTCGCCGCCGCGGTGTGCCAGTCGCAGGCGCCGTCCGCGGAGCTCAGCAGCACGCACGACCGCTCGTACAGGTCGAGCGTGGAGATCCGGGTGCCGGAGCGGTCCAGCCACACGTGCGGGGCGCGGCTGCCGGGCTCGCCGGTCAGCATCACCCCGTCGGGGATGACCGGCGTCGCCGGGTCGGCACCCAGGACCGCGCCGCGCGGGTAGCGGTAGCAGAGCGCCACGTTGAGGATGCCGCCCGGCTTCATCCCGGGACCGCCGGGACCGCCGGGGCCGCCGGCTCCGGGACCACCGGGGCCACCGGGGCCACCGGGGCCACCGGGACGACCGGCTCCGAAGCCACCGGGGCCGCCGGGACCACCGGCTCCGGGACCGCCGGCCCCCGGACCGCCGGGTCCGCCGGGTCCGCCGGGTCCACCCGGACCGCCGGGAGCGCCGGGTGCGGGGGCTCCGAGGGCGGGAGCGCCGGGGGCGGGGGTGTACCCGGGGTGGCTGTGCTCGCTCGAGCGGGAGGAGGCACGGGCGCTGGTCGCCTCCGCGACGGGCCGGCGTTCGGCGTCGTAGGACTCCAGCAGGCCGGGCTCGGCCCAGCCGCCGAGCACGGCGGCCAGCTTCCAGGCGAGGTTGTGGGCGTCCTGGATGCCGGTGTTGGAGCCGAACGCACCGGTGGGCGACATCTCGTGGGCCGAGTCGCCGGCCAGGAACACCCGGCCGTCGGCGTACCGTTCGGCGACCCGCTCGGCGGCGTGCCAGGCGGCCCGGCCGGTGATCTCCACGTCGAGGTCCGGCACGCCGACGGCCTTGCGGATGTGGGCGACGCACCGCTCGTCGGTGAACTCCTCGAGCGTCTCGCCGTGTTCGGGGTGCCAGGGGGCGTGGAACACCCAGTGCTCCCGGTTGTCGACCGGCAGCAGGGCCCCGTCGGCCTCCGGGTTGGTCAGGTAGCAGACGATGAACCGCCGGTCCCCGACGACACCGGCGAGGTCGCGGGAGGTGAACGTGAGGCTCACGTTGTGGAACAGGTCGCCCGGACCGTTCTGTCCGATGCCCAGCGACTCGCGGACGGGGCTGCGCGGGCCGTCGGCGGCGACGAGGTAGTCCGCCCTGATCCTGGTGTGCTCGCCGGTCTCCCGGCTCTTGACCAGCACCGTCACACCCTCGGTGTCCTGGTCGAAGGAGAGCATCTCCGTCCCGAAGCGCAGGTCCCCGCCGAGCTCCCGGGCTCCCTCGAGGAGCACCGGTTCCAGGTCGTTCTGGCTGCACAGGCACCACCCGCTGGGGCTGAAGCGGGCGAGCCCGCCACCGGGGTCGATCTCCTGGAGCAGCCACTCGCCCTCGTCACCCGCCAGGCTCGGGGTCTGCCAGATGCCGTGGTTCTCCGCCAGGACCGACGCGGCCCGGCCGATGCGCTGCTCGACCCCGGCCGCCCGGAACAGCTCCATGGTGCGTACGTTGTTCCCCCGCCCGCGCGGGTGGATCGACGTGCCCGCGTGACGTTCGACGAGCGTGTGCGGCACGCCGAGGCGTCCCAGGAACAGGGACATCGACAGGCCCACCAGGGAACCGCCGACGATGAGGACCGGCGTGCGGTGATCCGCCCGGCCGGCCGTATCCGATCGATTCATTGAAACGCCTCCAGCGTCGCCCTCGACGGGCTGTGGAATGGGACGCACCTTTCATGCCCGGTGCGGGACCGTTCGCGTCCCGGCGGCACCCGGATGGCACGCGGTTCACCCACCTGCCCCGTGTCGCTCGCGCGCACCGGAAGGTCGCGTCAACGATCGACTCATGACGACCCCGGCCCTCCGACGGGCACGGCGGCCGTTCCCGACCTTCCGACGAAGAGGAGAGGTGCGCCGGATGACCATGTCGGCACGCATATCGCAGTCGGCGTTCGACGGCTCGAGGCTGCGGGTGATCCTGCTGCTCGACCTGTACGAGGGGGCCCAGGAGCAGTTCCTCGACGCGTACGAGCACATGCGCAACAAGGTCGCGTCCGTCCCCGGTCACATCAGTGACCAACTGTGCCAGTCGATCGAGAACCCCTCGCAGTGGCTCATCACCAGCGAGTGGGAGAGCGCCCTGCCGTTCCTCAAGTGGGTGAACAGCGAGGAGCACATCGCGATCGTCCGGCCGATGCACAGCTGCGTCCGGGACACCCGGTCGATGCGCTACAGCATCCTCCGCGAGACCCACCCGGAACAGCCGCTCACCCCCGAGGCCGCGGCGGCCGGCCTCCAGTCGACGGCCCGCGTGGGCACCGGTGTGACCCGCCACGCCCTCACCTTCACCGTCAAGCCGGGCTCCGAGTCCAAGGTCGCCGAGCTCCTGGCCGACTACGAGTCGCCCGAGGCGCAGGTCGACGGCATCACACGGCTGCACCGCACCTCGCTCTTCATGCACGGCAACCGCGTCGTACGGGCCGTGGAGGTGGCGGGCGACCTCCTGGCCACGCTGTGCCACGTGGCCCGTCAGCCCGGGGTGCGGGCGGTGGAGGAGGCCATCAACCCCTATCTGGAGCGGGACCGGGACCTGACCGACTCCGACTCCGCGCGGGTGTTCTTCACCCGGGCGGCGCTCCCGGCCATGCAGCACGTGGTGTCCGGCCGCCCGGAACCCGCCGAACTGCGGCGGCACATGCTGTACTACCCGGCCGTGACGGACCACGGCCTGGAGCTGGCCCGGTTCCTCGCCCACCAGGACGAGGCCGCGGCGAACGACCCGGACAGCCCGGTGTACGCGAGCACCGTCTTCCAGCGCGACGACGTCGTGGTCCGCATGATCGACGTCACCGGCGAGCTCGATCTCGACCCCGCCGCCGCCCTCGGCATCAAGGCCCCGGGCGGGGCGGCCGAGCTGGAGCGTCTCCTGGACGGCGCCGCGATCGGCGTCGAGGGCTCCCTGGACTCGGAGCGCACCCTGCACCGGCTCCTGGCGCACGCCGACATGATGCCCGTCACCGACCGCCGCTCCGCGGATTCCTGACGGTCCACCGCGGTGACGTCCGCGGCCGTTCCCGCCCGGACGTCACCGGCACACCCGGAGGTATCAACCATGTCCAAGCAGCATCCACGCATCGTGGACCTGAGCGAGACGGAACCCAACCGACGGCGCGGAGGCGACCTCAGAACCCTGCTCACCCCGGCCACCGTGGGCTCCACCAGCGGCTTCATGGGCCTGGCGATCATCAAGCCCGGCGAGCGCATCGGCGAGCACTACCACCCGTACTCCGAGGAGTTCGTGTACGTGGTCAGCGGCGCGCTCGAAGTGGACCTGGACGGCGAGCCGTTCGCGCTCCGCGCCGAGCAGGGACTGATGATCCCCATCGACATGCGGCACCGCTTCCGCAACGTCGGCGACCAGGAGGCCCGCATGGTGTTCCACCTGGGCCCGCTCGCCCCGCACCCGAGTCTCGGCCACGTCGACACCGAGGAGACCGAAAACGCCCCCACCGGGCCGCAGTTGACGGTCGGCGGTCCCGAGGTCGGCCGGTCGGCCGAGCCGAGCGAGGCCATAAAATGACCCGGCGAGTGGCCGTCACCGGTATAGGTGTGGTCGCTCCCGGCGGCATCGGAGCGACGGCGTTCTGGGATCTTCTGACAGCCGGCCGCACCGCGACCCGCGGCATCTCCCTGTTCGATCCGGCGGGTCTGCGCTCGCGCATAGCCGCCGAGTGCGACTTCGACCCGTTCGAGCACGACCTGGACGCGGAGCTGTGCCAACACGCGGACCGGTACATCCAGTTCGCCGTGGTCGCCGCCGCCGAGGCCGTGCGCGGCTCCGGACTCGACACCGAGACCATGGACCCGTGGCGCACCGCGGTCTCGCTGGGCAGCGCGGTCGGCGGCACCACCCGGCTGGAACACGACTACGTGCTGGTCAGCGAGGGCGGCCGGCGCTGGGACGTGGACCACCGGCGGGCGGAGCCGAAGCTGCACCTGGCCTTCTCACCGAGCACCCTCGCCTCGGTCGTCGCCGAGCGGTTCGACGCCCGGGGCCCGGTGCAGACCGTCTCCACCGGCTGCACCTCCGGGCTCGACGCGGTCGGCTACGCCTTCCACACCATCGCCGAGGGCCGGGCCGACGTCTGCGTCGCCGGGGCGTCGGACTCGCCGATCTCACCGATCACGATGGCCTGCTTCGACGCCATCAAGGCGACGTCGCCCAACAACGACGACCCCGAGCACGCCTCCCGGCCCTTCGACGCCCACCGCGACGGCTTCGTGATGGGCGAGGGCGCGGCCGTACTCGTCCTGGAGGAGTACGAGCACGCGCGGGCCCGCGGCGCGGAGATCCTCTGCGAGATCAGCGGCTACGCCACCTACGGCAACGCCTACCACATGACCGGTCTGACCAGTGAGGGACTGGAGATGGCCCGGGCGATCGACACCACGCTCGACCAGGCCCGTATCGACCCCACGCTGATCGACTACGTCAACGCGCACGGCTCCGGCACCCGGCAGAACGACCGGCACGAGACGGCCGCCGTGAAGCGGTCCCTGGGCGCGCACGCCCACGAGACGCCCATGAGTTCCATCAAGTCGATGGTGGGGCACTCGCTGGGCGCGATCGGCGCGATCGAGGTGGTCGCCTGCGTCCTCGCGCTGAAGCACCAGGTGGTGCCGCCCACGGCGAACTACGAGACCCCCGACCCCGAGTGCGACCTGGACTACGTGCCGCGCACCGCCCGCCCGCGGAAGCTGAACCATGTGCTCTCCGTCGGCAGCGGATTCGGCGGCTTCCAGTCCGCGGTGCTGCTGTCCGGGCCGGGTGGGAGGACACGATGAGCAATCGGCGCCCCGGGCGCGCGGCCGTCACCGGCATCGGTGTGGTCGCGCCCAACGGACTGCGGACCGACGCCTACTGGAAGTCCGTCCGCGAAGGCCTCAGCGTGCTGGACCTGATCAGCCGCGAGGGCTGTGACCATCTGCCGCTGCGGGTGGCGGGCGAGGTCCGGGCCTTCGACCCGGCGGCCCTCATCGAGGACCGGTTCCTGGTGCAGACCGACCGGTTCAGCCACTTCGCGATGGCCGCTGCCGCCCTCGCCCTCGACGACGCCGGACTCGGCGGCGAACCCGCCGATCCGTTCTCGGTCGGCGTGGTCACCGCCGCCGGCTCGGGCGGCGGCGAGTTCGGCCAGCGCGAGCTGCAGAAACTGTGGGGAAAGGGCTCCAAGTTCGTCGGCCCCTACCAGTCCATCGCCTGGTTCTACGCCGCGAGCACCGGCCAGATCTCCATCCGCGGCGGCCTCAAGGGGCCCTGCGGGGTGGTGGCGAGCGACGAGGCGGGCGGTCTGGACTGCCTCGCGCACGCGAGCCGGGCCGTGGGCCGCGGCACCGACGTCATGGTCGTGGGGGCCACGGAGGCGCCGCTGGCCCCGTACTCGATGGTGTGCCAGCTCGGCTATCCCGAGCTCAGCACCCTCGACGACCCCGACCGCGCCTACCGCCCGTTCACCGAGAAGGCGTGCGGCTTCGTACCCGCCGAGGGCGGCGCGCTGCTCGTCGTCGAGGACGAGTTCCGTGCCCGTGACCGCGGAGTGCCCGTACGGGCCGTCGTGGCCGGCCACGCCGCCACGTTCACCGGGGCCTCCCGCTGGGCGGAGTCCCGGGAGGGCCTGGCCCGCGCGATCCGCGGCGCCCTCGACGAGGCGGGCTGCGCGCCGGAGGAGATCGACGTCGTGTTCGCCGACGCCATGGGCGTCCCCGCGGCGGACCGCGCCGAGGCGCTGGCGATCGCCGACGCGCTCGGCGCGCACGGCACCCGCGTCCCGGTCACGGCGCCCAAGACGGGCATCGGCCGCGCCCACTGCGCGGCGCCCGTGCTGGACACGGTGGCCGCGGTGCTCGCCATGGAACACGGTCAAGTGCCCCCGACGCCGAACGTGTTCGACATCTGCCACGACCTCGACCTGGTGATGTCGCACGCTCGCCCCGCCGAGCTGCGCACCGCCCTCGTCCTCAGCAGGGGACTGATGGGCTCCAACGCGGCGCTGGTCGTGCGCCGCGGTGACGATTCCGCCCGGTAGGAACGGGCGGGGAAGGAGCAGTCACCCATGATCACCACCGAAGTGACCTTCGACGAGCTGGCCGCGCTGATGAAGCAGGCGGCCGGCATCACCGTCGACCCCAAGGAACTGAAGGACTCCGCGGAGTCCCCCTTCGACGTCTTCGGCCTCGACTCGCTCGGCCTGCTGGGCATCGTCGGCGAGCTGGAGAACCGGTACGGCGCGTCGCTCCCCCCCGACTCGGAGCGCTGCCGGACGCCGCGGGAGTTCCTGAACCTCGTCAACAGCACCCTCACGGCTGGAGCCTGAAAGTGGCCGGACACACCGAGAACAGCATCACCATCGACGCTCCCTTCGACCTCGTGTGGGAGATGACCAACGACCTGGAGAACTGGCCGCGGCTGTTCAGCGAGTACGCGTCCGTGGAGATCCTCTCCCGCGAGGGGGCCACGACGACGTTCCGGCTGACCATGCACCCGGACGAGAACGGGAAGGTGTGGAGCTGGGTGTCGGAGCGCACCCCGGACCGGGAGAGGCGGACCGTCCGCGCCCGCCGGGTCGAGACGGGCCCGTTCGCCCACATGGACATCGTGTGGGAGTACGCGGAGCTGCCGGACGGTGTGCAGATGCGCTGGGTCCAGGACTTCGCGATGAAGCCCGACGCCCCGGTCGACGACGACTGGATGACGGACAACATCAACCGCAACTCCCGTACGCAGATGGCCCTGATCCGGGACCGGATCGAGCAGGTCGCCCGTGACAGCGAGAGCGCGTCCGTCGCGTCCTCGCGCTGAGCGCAGGCCCGCCGGTCCGCCGGTCCGCCGGTCCGCCGGTCCGCCGGTCAAAGGAAGGACAACCCCCCATGCACCACGCCCTCATCGTCGCCCGGATGAAGCCCGGTTCGGCGCCGGACATCGCCGACGTGTTCGCCGCCTCCGACCGGGGTGAACTCCCCCACCTGGTCGGCGTCAGCCGGCGCAGCCTCTTCCAGTTCGGCGACGACGTGTACCTGCACCTCATCGAGGCCGAGCAGGACCCGGCGCCGGCGATCGCGAAGGTCGCCGGGCACCCCGAGTTCCGCAGCATCAGCGAGCGGCTGGAGGCGTACGTCAGCCCGTACGACCCGGCCACGTGGCGCAGCCCCAAGGACGCCATGGCGCAGTGCTTCTACCGCTGGGAGAGCGGCGCCCGTTCCTGAGCGGGAAACCCCGAGGCCGCCGGTCCCGCGTCAGTCGCGGAGCCGGCGGCCTCGGGGTTGTCGGCGTGCCCCCGGTCAGCCGGGGACGGTGCACTCGAAGGCGTGCAGATAGGCGTTGACCGGGCTGATGCCGTCGATGACGAGGCCCGCGTCGGTCAGCCGGTCGACCATGCTCTGCCGGGTGTGCTTGGCGCCGCCGACGTTGAGGAGCAGCAGCAGGTCCATGGCGGTGGTGAACCGCATCGACGGGGTGTCGTCGACGAGGTTCTCGATGACGACGACGCGGGCCCCGGGCCGTGCCGCCGCGCGGACGCCCGCGAGCACCCGGCGGGTGCTGTCGTCGTCCCACTCCAGGACGTTCTTGATGATGTACACGTCCGCCCGGACGGGGACGCCCTCGCGGCAGTCCCGGGCCACGATGTCGACGCGGCCGGCGAGCGAGCCGTCCCGGCGCAGCCGGGGGTCGGCGTTCTCGACGACCCCCGGCAGGTCGAGCAGGGTGCCGTGGAGGTGGGGGTGCTTCTCCAGGAGGCTGGCCAGGACGTGTCCCTGGCCGCCCCCGATGTCCGCGACGGAGGAGGCGTCGTCCAGGTCGAGCAGCAGGGCCACGTCGCGTGCGGACTGCTCGCTGGACGTCGTCATGGCCCGGTTGAACACATGGGCGGACTCGGGGGCGGACTCGTTGAGGTGGGTGAAGAACTCCTGGCCGTACACGTCCTCGAAGACGCCCCGGCCGGAGCGCACCGCCTCGTCGAGCCGCGGCCAGACGTTCCAGGTCCACGGTTCGGTGCACCACAGGGCGATGTACCGCAGGCTGTGCGGGTCGTCCTCGCGCAGCAGCCGGGACATCTCGGTGTGCTCGAAGGTGCCGTCGGGGTTCTCGGCGAAGACGCCCTGGCAGGACAGGGCGCGCAGCAGCCGCCGCAGGGTGTGCGGCTGGGTCTTCACCGCCGTCGCCAGGTCGTCGACGGTCATGGGGGTGTCGTCCAGCGCGTCCGCCACGCCCAGGCGGACGGCCGCGCGTACGGCGGCGGCGCACGCCGCCCCGAAAACGAGCTCCCGCAGCCGCATGGGCGGCGGGGGAGCCGGATCAACGGTGGTCATCCGTTGCCTCGCTTCCGCTGTCGTGCAGTCGGGGGGTGGGGCGGGCGGGTCAGCACATGCCCGCGGGCTCGGAGAGCGTGCAGGTGTTGTGGCTGAACGTGTTGTTCTCGGCGGTGTCCCGGTCGGCCAGGTCGGCCGGGCTGTTGCCGGTCACCAGGTTGTCGCGGATCTCGTTGCGCTCGCTGGGCGCGCCGACGAGGCTCTTGAAGAGCACGATGCCGCCGGAGAGCGGGGAGGTGCCCTTGTTGTCCTCGACCCGGTTGTAGGCGACCAGGGTCTCCTCGGCACCGGTGAGGACGATGCCCGAGCCCTGCAGGAAGGGCAGCCGGGCCGTCTTGGGGCAGTACTTGTTGTTGGCGTGGATGTAGTTGTACGTCACGCTCAGGTCGCCGGCGCGCGGCTTCGACTCGTCGCCGACCACGAAGACGGCGGCGCAGTTGCCGGTGGCCTCGTTGTGGCCGACGGTCAGGTTCCGCAGCCGGCGCACGGTGACGCCGACGCGGTTGCCGGCCATCCGGTTGTGGCTAATCACGGTCTTCTCCGCGTCCCGGGCGCCTTCCTCGGTGTCGACGGTGTTGGCGACGAACAGTCCGGCGTCGCCGTTCTGCCGGACGAGGTTGTGGCTGAGCACGCTGTGCACGGAGCGTTCCTCGGCGATGCCCCACTGGCCGTTCTTCTCCGCCAGGACGTACTTGACCTCCAGTCCGTCGGTGCCGGTGGCCCACAGCCCGTTCTCGGCGTATCCCCGCAGCGTCAGGGACCGTACGGTGACGTTCTCCACGGGGCTCTTGTCGGTGCCGGTCACGCAGATGCCGTTGCCCGCCTTGGCGCAGGCGCTGTCGCCGGCTTTCTCGGCGGGCACCAGGACGGTGCGTCCGGCGCCGTGGCCGCGCAGGGTCACGTCCGGCTTCTTGATGTCGACGCTCTGCCGGTAGGTGCCGGGTGCGAGGAGGACGGTGTCCCCCGGTTTCGCGGCGTCCACGGCCTTCTGGATCGACTGGCCGGGCTGTACGCGGTGCACGGTCGGATGGTGGGCCGACGGGGCGGCGCCCAGCCCCGCGGCCACGGCGGCGGCGGTACAGGCGAGAAGGGCGATGTGTCGTTTGTTCATGAGCCGAAGCTATGAGCGGGGGTGGGGCCCCGCCACCGGTGATCACCCGGGTGGGCCGACGCGCCCGCTCGACGGGTGATCACCCGGCCGGCTCATCTCTCGTGGACGACGGCGACCTCCCCCGGCGGCAGGACGAACCGCCCGTCGACGTCGTGGTCGCGCAGCAGTTCGCGTCCGCGGGCCGGTACGTCGACGGGACCGGCGGTGTGGTTGACGAGGAAGAGGAAACGGGAGCCGTCGTCGGCGTGCCGGCGCACGGCCTCGACTCCCGCGGGGAGGCCGGGGACCTCCGCGGTGACGCCCGCCTCGGCCAGGAGCGCGTCGACGACGCCGGCGACGCCCGCCGCGTCCGGCCGGGTGGCGACGTACCAGGCGGCGCCCTCGCCGACGGTGTGCCGGGTGACGGCCGGCCCGCCCGCCAGGGGGCCGTCGGCCCAGGTGCGTACCGCCTCGGCCCCGGTCAGACGGGTCTTCTCGGCCCACAGGTCGGCGCGGGTGCCGTCGTCCAGGGTGAGGACCTCGTCCTCCCGCAGCGGGTGGAACTCCTCGCTCCGTACGCCCAGCAGCTCGCGGAAGGCGCCCGGGTACCCGCCGAGCCGGACGTGGTCGTTCTCGTCGACGATCCCGCTGAAGAAGGTGATCAGCACGGAGGCGCCGGCCCGCGCGGCGGCGGCGACGCGGTCGGCGTCCGCGTCCGTGACGGTGTACAGGGTCGGTACGACCACGGCGCGGTAGCCGGTCAGATCACCGTGCACGGAGGTGACGTCGACGGTGACGCCGCGCTCCCACAGCGCCCGGTACCAGCGCTGCACCTCCGCCTGGTAGTCCAGCACGCCGCTCGGCCGGCCCTCGGTCTCGACGGCCCACCAGGACGGGTAGTCGACGACGAGGGCCACGTCCGCGCGGACCCTGCTGCCCCGTACCGGGGCCAGGGCGCCCAGCCTTCTGCCGAGTTCCACCGTGTCGCGGAAGACGTCGGTGTCGCGTCCGGCGTGCGGAACCATGGCGGAGTGGTACTTCTCGGCTCCGGCGGCGGACTGGCGCCACTGGAAGAACATCACGGCGTCGGCTCCCCGCGCCACATGGGTGAGGGAGTTGCGCAGCATCTCGCCGGGGCCCTTGGGCCGGTTGCGGGGCTGCCAGTTGACCGCCGAGGTGGAGTGTTCCATCAGCATCCACGGGTCGCCGCCGGCCACTCCGCGGCTGAGGTCGGCGGAGAACGCCAGCTCGATGTGGGCCCGCGGGTCGGCGGCGATCAGATAGTGGTCGTTGGCGACGACGTCCATGTCGGCGGACCACGAGAAGTAGTCCATCCACTTGGTGGCCGACGACATCATGAAGTTCGTCGTGGCCGGCACGTCGGGGGTGATCTCGCGCAGTACGTCGCGCAGCTCGCGGTAGTGGGCGAGCAGTTCGTCGGAGGAGAAGCGGAAGAAGTCGAGCTGCTGGGTGGGGTTGACGAAGGTCGGTGACTGGAGCGGGGGCAGGATGTCGTCGAAGGTGTCGTAGCGCTGCGACCAGAAGGCCGTGCCCCAGGCCGCGTTGAGTGCGTCGACCGTGCCGTAGCGCTTGCCCAGCCAGGCACGGAAGGCGTCGGCCGCGGCGTCGGAGTAGTCGTGGGGGACGTGGCACCCGAGCTCGTTGTCGACGTGCCACAGGGCGAGCGCGGGGTGCTGTCCGTACCGCTCGGCCATCAGGCGTGTCATGCGCAGCGCGTACCGGCGGAACACGGGGGACGACACGGCGTACGACTGGCGGGAGCCCTGGTGCAGGACGGTGCCGTCGGGCCTGCGGGGCAGGATCTCGGGGTGCTTGCGGGTGAGCCACGGCGGCGGGGAGGCCGTGGCGGTGGCCAGGGCGACGCGTATGCCCGCAGCGTGCAGCCGGTCCAGTACCGTGTCGAGCCAGCCGAAGTCATGGGCGCCCTCGCGCGGTTCGAGCATCGCCCAGGAGAAGATGCCGACGCTGAGGAGGTTGACGCCGGCCTCCTTCATCAGCTCGATGTCCTCGAGCTGGACCTCCTGGCTCCACTGCTCGGGGTTGTAGTCGCCTCCGTATCCGAGGCCGGGGACCTGGAGCGGCCAGGGGCGGTGCGTGGGCATGTGTTCCGTCCTTCCGGAGGGCTGTGCTTCCCGTGGGTTTCCCGTGAGCCGGATGTGTGGCTACCGCACATGTGGCTGGCGCATGTGCGGCTGCGGCATCCGCTCGTGGTGTCCGTCGGGGAAGTGGATCTCCATCGTCCCATCCCCCGCCGCGTCCGCCAGGGGGTGCGGGGGGTGGCGTCGGGGAGTCGCCGTGCGGGGGAAACGGACGGGGCCGCCCACCATGCGCGGTGGGCGGCCCCGTCCGTTTCCCCTGGGTCCGGCCGGCCTGATCGCTGCTCAGGCGACCGGGGCCGTCCGGTCCTTGTCCGGCGTGGTGTCCGCGGTGGCGGACTCCTCGGCGAGGCGTTCCATGCCGCTGGTGGTCTTCAGCGGCTTCTCCTTCAGGAAGACCACGGCGACCAGCGCGAGCAGCGCGAACGGCGTGGCGATGAGGAACAGCTCGGCGGTGGCGACACCGTAGGCGTGCTCCACGATCTCCCGCATCGGGGCGGGCAGCGTGCTCATGTCCGGGACGCTGTGCCCGCCGCCGCCCGAGCCGCCCTCGGCCCCTCCGGCGGCGCCCGCCTTCTCCAGCCCCTTGGTCATCTCGCTGGCGACCCGGTTGGCGAGGATCGCACCGAGGACGCTGGTGCCGATGGTGCCGCCCATGCTGCGGAAGAAGGACAGCACGGAGGTCGCGGCGCCCAGTTCGGCCGCGGGGACGTCGTTCTGCGCGGCGAGCACCAGGTTCTGCATCAGCATGCCGACACCGACGCCCAGGACCGCCATGTAGACGCTGAGCAGGCCGAAGTGCGTCCTGGCGTCGATCGTGGCCAGCAGCGCGAGGCCGATGGTCATGATGACCGCGCCCGCCACCAGGTAGTTCTTCCACTTGCCGGTCCGGCTGATCAGCTGCCCGGCGACGGTGGACGACACCAGCAGACCCAGGATCATCGGCAGGCTCATCAGACCGGCGACGGTCGGCGACTTGCCCAGGGAGACCTGGAAGTACTGCGAGAGGAAGACGGTCCCGCCGAACATGGCGACACCGACCAGGAGGCTGGCCACCGTGGTCAGGGTGACCGTGCGGTTCTTGAAGATGTCGAGCGGGATCACCGGCTCGTCGGTACGGGCCTCGACGAGGACCGCCAGGGCCAGCAGCAGCACGCCGCCGATCACCAGCGCGGCGGTCTGCCACGACGCCCAGTCGAACTGGTTGCCGGCCAGCGAGACCCAGATGAGCAGCGCGCAGACACCGGCGACGATCAGGAAGGCGCCGAGCCAGTCGATCTTCACCTGGCGCTTGACGGTGGGCAGCTTCAGCGTGCGCTGCAACAGGAGGATGGCCAGCAGCGCGAACGGCACGCCGATGAAGAAGCACCAGCGCCAGCCCAGCCAGTCGGTGTCCACCAGCACACCGCCGATCAGCGGTCCGGCCACGGTGCCGACGGCGAAGACGGCACCGAAGATGCCGGAGTACCTGCCCAGTTCCCGGGGCGGGATGACGGCGGCCATGACGACCTGCGCGAGCGCGGTCAGACCGCCCGCGCCGATGCCCTGCACGACCCGGCTGAAGATCAGCAGCGTCGTGTCGTGGGAGAAGCCCGCCAGCAGCGAGCCGACCACGAACATCAGCAGCGAGAGCTGGAGCAGCAGCTTCTTGTTGAAGAGGTCGGACAGCTTGCCCCACAGGGGCACCGTCGCGGTCATGGCCAGCAGTTCGGCGGTGACGACCCAGGTGTAGGAGGACTGGCTGGCACCCAGGTCGGCGATGATCGTCGGCAGCGCGTTGGAGACGACGGTGCCCGCCAGGATGGCGACGAACATGCCGGCCATCAGGCCCGACATGGCCTGGAGTATCTGCCGTTGGGTCATGGAGGTGGAAGGCGCGTCGGCGGGCGCCGGGGGTGAGGTCACGGGATCTCTTTCGGACGATGGTCGAACGGTCACGCGCGGGGCGGGCGCCGGCGGGTGCCGGCGCCCTCGTGGGCGCGGAACGGACAGCGGGGGCGGCCCCGGCGGGAAGCCGGGCGGCCGGTGGTGAGGCTTACGCGGGAGGTGCCGGGAGGCCGGCGGCGAGGAGGGCGAACACCTCCTGGAAGACGTCGAGGAAGGCGGCTTCCTCCGGCCGGGCGGACCAGTGCTCCACGCTGGTCCGCACCGCGGTGCCCGCCACCGCGGCCAGCAGCCGCGGGTAGAGGTCGAGCGCGCCGCGCCGTTCCTCGTCGGTCGCGCCGGCGGGTGGGGACACGGATGCCGTCGGCCCGCCGGCGCGGATGCGCGCGGCGATGGCCTCGGCCAGTGCCGTCTCGTCCGCCATGTGCGCGCCGAGCGTGCGGACCAGCAGGTGCGGCGAGGCGTGCACCACCTGGGCGTGCAGCCGCCACAGCTCGTGCTGCTGCTCCGCCTCGGCCAGTTCCGCGGCCAGGGCCTCGCGCAGGGCCTGGAGCGGGGAGAGCGCGGCCGGCGCGTCGAGTACGGCCTGCCGCATCCGCGCGCCCGCGTCCGCGTCGATCACGACGAAGGCGTCGTCACGGGTGTCGAAGTAGTTGAAGAAGGTCCGCACGGACACCCCGGCCGCCGCGCTGATCGCCTCGACGGTGACCTTCTCCGCACCGTGCTCGGCGGCCAGCCGCACGGCGGCCTCGGCGAGAGCGGCACGCGTGGCCCGCTTCTTCCGCTCCCGCAGCCCGCCCTGCGCGGTGCCCTTCTCCGACATACCTTGCATGCTATGCAAAGATGCACGCCATGCAAAATTCCCTCCGGCCCGCCCCCGTCCGGCGGGCGGGCGAGGGGCGCACGGCGGCGTGAAGTCCGTCTCCGGTGCCCCGCGCGAGGGGGTACCACCCGATACTCGTCACGGCGGCATGCCGCGAACCGGCCCGGAAGGACGGACGATGGCGAACTCACGGTCCGGGGAGACGGTCACCGAGCGGATCGTCCGCGTCCTCGAGACGTTCGACACCGACCGGACCGTGCAGACGGCGTCGGAGATCGGACGGCGCGCGAGGCTGCCGTCGTCCACGGCGCACCGGATCGTGGCCGATCTCGTGGAGTGCGGGCTGCTGGAACGGGACGAGGAGCAGCGGGTGCGGCTGGGCATGCGGCTGTGGGAGCTGGCGCTGCGCGGCTCCCACGCCCTGCGTCTGCGGCAGGCCGCGCTGCCGTTCATGGAGCGGGTGCAGGCCCGGGTCCGGGAGCACACCCAGCTCGCGGTGCTGGAGAACGGCGAGACCCTCTTCGTGGAGCGGCTGTCCCATCCGCACGCGGGCGCGAACATCACCCGGATCGCCGGGCGGCTGCCCCTGCACGCCTCGTCGTCGGGGCTGGTCCTGCTCGCCCACGGCCCGGAGGAGCTGCGCGAGCGGGTCCTCGCCGGGCCGCTGGAGGCGGTGTCGCCGGAGACCGTGACCGACGCGGCGCTGCTGCGCCGGGTCCTGGCCGGCGTCCGGCGTGACGGCGTGGTCGTGGCCCCGGGGACGGTCGAGGCCGTCTCCACGGGCGTCGCCGTGCCGGTGCGCGAGGGGCGCGGGCGGGTGATCGCCGCGCTGTCGGTCGTACTCCCCCGCGACACGCCTACCGCTCCCGTGGCCGAGGTGCTGCGCTCCGCCGCCGCGGGCATCTCGGCGGCGCTCGGCGCGCACCGCCCGTAGCCGCCGGCCGGGTCGCACGCCGAGGAGATCCGATTCCCGTTCAATGGGAAGGTCCGTCGTCAACAGGGGCGGACCGGCGCCAGACTCCCTGCCACCCCGTCGGCCGTCGAAGGAGACGACATGCCCGTACGCACCCGAGTCGCCGTCATCGGAGCAGGCCCCGCCGGTCTGCTGCTGTCCCATCTGCTCGGCCGCCACGGCATCGAGTCGGTCGTCGTCGACTCCCGCAGCCGCGAGGAGATCGAGACCACCATCCGGGCCGGCATCCTGGAGCAGGGCACCGTCGAGATCCTCAGCGGAACGGGGGCCTCGGACCGGGTCCTCACGGCCGGGCAGAAGCACGAGGGCATAGAGCTGCGCTTCGACGGCGAGGGTCACCGGATCGACTTCGCCGCGGCCGTCGGCCGGGCGGTGTGGCTCTATCCGCAGCACGAGGTGCTGAAGGACCTGGTCGCCGCGCGCCTCGCCGCCGGCCAGGACCTCCGCTTCGGAGTGACCGCCGAGCGCGTGGAGGACGTGGAGACGGACCGGCCGCGCGTCGTGGCCAAGGACGCCGGGGGCGGCACCGTCGAGATCGAGGCCGATGTCGTCATCGGTGCGGACGGCTCCCGCGGTGTGGCCCGCGAGGCCGTCACGGGCACCTACGGCGGCTACTTCCGGGAGTACCCGTTCGCCTGGTTCGGCATCCTGTGCGAGGCGCCGCCCAGCGCCGAGGAGCTGATCTACAGCAACTCGCCGAACGGCTTCGCCCTCATCAGTCGGCGCAGCCCCGGTGTGCAGCGCATGTACTTCCAGTGCGACCCGGCTACCGACACCGGGGCGTACACCGAGGAGCAGCTGTGGGAGATCCTGCGGTCGCGCGTCCCCGGCACCACCCTCAACGAGGGACCGATCTTCCAGCGGGACGTGCTCCGTTTCCGCAGCTTCGTCGCGCACGAGATGCGCCGGGGCCGGGTGGTGCTCGTCGGCGACGCGGCCCACACCGTGCCTCCCACCGGCGCCAAGGGCATGAACCTCGCCGTCGCCGACGTCGTCGTCCTCACCGAGGCGCTGCGCGCGCTGCTGCTCGACGGGGACGAGTCCCTGTTCGACGCCTTCCCCGACACCGCGCGGAAGCGCATCTGGAAGGCGCAGCACTTCTCCTGGTGGATGACGAGCATGCTGCACCTGCGGCCCGGGGCGAGCGACTTCGACCGCATGCGCCAGATCGGCGAGCTGCGTTCGGTCGTCGAGTCGGACGCCGGCCGCGCGTACCTCGCCGAGGGCTACACCGGCCGGCCGCTCGGGTGACCGCCGGGCGTCAGGAGCCAGGTGTCGGGCGAGCACCTCGTCCACGGACTCCTCCCGCCAGCGGCGCAGGAGTCCGTGGAAGGCGTGGGCGCCGTGCGGACAGGCCGTCGGGCCGCCCGGCCGTCCGCGCCCTTCGCGGCTGTAGCGGCCGGGGGCACTCGGCGTGGAACCACTCGTGGTCGGGGGCGCCTTCGGACAGGGGGCGATCCAGGCGTCCTCCGCCTCGCGGGACGGTTCGACGAGGGCGCCCTTGGCCTCGGCCGCCGCCACCGGGGCGGCGGCGTGCACGGCCCGTTCGTCCAGGACGTGTGTGAAGTCGACGCCGCCGGCGTTCTGCGGGGAACCCCCTCTGCATCAGGTTCGGGAAGCCGTTGGCGGCGAAGCCGTGCAGGGTGCGGATGCCGTGGCGGGCCCACGCGTCGAGCGACCGGACTCCTCCCCGGCCGTGGACGGGCAGCTTGCCGGAGCTGACGCCGGAGACGCCAACGGAGAATCCGGTGGCGAAGATCAGGCAGTCGAGCGCGTACACGGTGCCGCCCACCACGACACCGTCCTCGGTGACGCGTTCGATGCCGTGGGTGTCCGCGGTGTCGACCAGGGTGACGTTGCTCCGGTTGAAGGCCGCGTAGTACGTGTCGGAGAAGGTGGGGCGCTTGCAGGCGCACCGCGGTACCGGGGCTTGAGGGCCTCCGCCGTCGACGGGTCGGTGACCGCCTGTGCGACCCCCGCGCCCGCCTAGGCCTCCCCGGCCGCCGCGCGGAGGGCGTCCAGGACCGGGCGGATCAGCGGGTGCTCCTCGGCGCCGCGGCGGACGGCGGCGAAGACGCGGCGGGTCGGGGCCACCCCGTCGACCGGGCGCACGACCACGCCCGTGAGGTCCATGCCGCGCAGCGCCGAGCGGGGCACCAGGGCGACGCCGACGTCCGCCGAGGCGAGGGCGACCACCGCGCGGAAGTCGTCCGAGGAGTGCTCCAGGCGGGGCTGGAACCCGGCGCTCTCACAGGCCAGCACGACCACGTCGTGGCAGGGGTTGCCGGGGTACGGGCCGATCCACGGGTCCTTGGCCAGCTCGGCGAGCGGCACCTCGGCGGTGTCGGCCAGACGGTGGGTGACGGGGACGACCGCGTCGAAGGGTTCGGCGTACAGCGGTACGTGGGCCAGCCGCGGGTCGTCGGCGGGCGGCGCCCCGCGGTACTCGACCGCCACGGCGACGTCGACCTGCCGGTCCAGGACCATCAGGAGACTGGCGTCGCCCTCGGCGTCCTGGACCCGGATGCGGATGCCGGGCGCCGACCCGGCGAGACGGGCCACGGCGGGCGCGACGACCTCGGCGATCCCGGTGGCGAACGCGGCGACCGTGACCGTGCCGGCCTCCCCCGACCCGTAGGCGGCCAGTTCGGCCTCGGCCCGCTCGAGCTGGGCGAGGACGGCGTTGGTGTGGCCGAGCAGGATCTCGCCGGCCGGGGTCAGCCGTACGCCCTTGGCGCCGCGCTCGACGAGACGGTGGCCGGTCTCCTGCTCGAGGGCGGCGAGCTGCTGGGAAACGGCCGAGGGGGTCAGATAGAGCGCGGCGGCTGCCGCCGTGACCGTGCGGTGGTCGGCCACCGCACGGAGGATGTGGAGCCGCCGTGCCTCGATCATGGATGCGATTGTCTCAAATCGCTCGGTGTGTTCCGCTCAGGCGTCGAGCTCCGCCCGTGCCGCCACGAAGGCGTCCACCGCGCGGTTCACGTCCTCGGTGGAGTGCGCGGCGGAGAGCTGGACGCGGATGCGGGCCTGGCCCTGCGGTACCACCGGGTAGGAGAAGCCGATCACGTACACCCCGCGCTCCAGCAGCAGCTCCGCCATGCGGCCCGCCTTCGACGCGTCGCCGATCATCACCGGGGCGATGGCGTGGTCGCCGGGGAGGATGTCGAAGCCCTCCTCGGTCATCCGGCGGCGGAACAGCGCGGTGTTCTCCGCCAGCCGGACGCGCAGGTCGTCGGCCGACTCCAGCAGGTCGAGGACCTTCAGGGAGGCGGCGGCGATCACCGGGGCGAGGGTGTTGGAGAACAGGTACGGGCGGGAGCGCTGGCGCAGCAGGGCGACGATCTCCGCGCGGGCGGCGACATAGCCGCCGGACGCGCCGCCGAGTGCCTTGCCGAGGGTGCCGGTGACGATGTCGACCCGGTCCATGACGCCGTGCAGCTCGGGGGTGCCGCGCCCGCCGGGACCGACGAAGCCGACGGCGTGCGAGTCGTCGACCATGACCATGGCGCCGTGCCGGTCGGCGAGGTCGCAGATCTCGTCCAGCGGGGCCACGTAGCCGTCCATGGAGAAGACGCCGTCGGTGACGATGAGCGTGCGGCGCGCGCCGCCCTCCGCCGCCTCCTTGAGCTGCCGTTCCAGGTCGGCCATGTCGCGGTTGGCGTAGCGGAGGCGGCGGGCCTTGGAGAGCCGGATGCCGTCGATGATCGACGCGTGGTTCAGCGCGTCGGAGATCACCGCGTCCTCGGGGCCGAGCAGCGTCTCGAAGACGCCGCCGTTGGCGTCGAAGCAGGAGGAGTAGAGGATCGTGTCCTCCTGGCCGAGGAACGCCGACAGCCGCGCCTCCAGCTCCTTGTGCACCTCCTGGGTGCCGCAGATGAAGCGCACGGACGCCATGCCGTAGCCCCAGCGGTCCAGGGCCTCGTGGGCGGCGGCGACCACCTCGGGGTGGTCGGCGAGGCCGAGGTAGTTGTTGGCGCAGAAGTTGAGCACCTCACCGGGACGGCCGCCGGCGGTGACGTTCACGGTGGCGGACTGCGGGGTGCCGATGACGCGCTCGGGCTTGTGCAGTCCGGCGGCGCGGATCTCGTCGAGGGTGGCGCGCAGGTCGTCGCGCACGGAGTCGAACATCTTGGAAGCTCCTAGAGAGGCAGATGACTTACGCGGTCCAGTCGAGGATGACCTTGCCGCCCTTGCCGCCGGCCGCGTCCTCGAAGGCGGCCTCGAAGTCGCGGTAGGAGTAGCGGCCGGTGATCACGGGGGCGAGGTCCAGGCCGCCCTCCAGCAGCACCGACATGGCGTACCAGGTCTCGAACATCTCACGGCCGTAGATGCCCTTGATGGTGATCATCGAGGTGACGACGCGGGCCCAGTCGACGGGGAACTCCTCGGCCGGCAGGCCGAGCATGGCGATCCGGCCGCCGTGCGTCATGTTGGCGATCATGTCGCGCATGGCCTCGGGGCGGCCGGACATCTCCAGGCCGATGTCGAAGCCCTCGCGCAGGCCGAGGGTGTGCTGCCCGTCGGCGATGGTCGACTCGGCGACGTTCAGCGCCAGCGTCGCGCCGATCTTGCGGGCGAGTTCCAGGCGCTCCTCGCTGACGTCGGTGATCACGACGTTGCGCGCGCCCGCGTGCCGGGCGACGGCGGCGGCCATCAGACCGATCGGGCCGGCGCCGGTGATCAGGACGTCCTCGCCGACGAGCGGGAAGGACAGCGCGGTGTGCACGGCGTTGCCGAACGGGTCGAAGATCGCGGCGACGTCGAGGTCGACGGGCACCCGGTGCACCCACACGTTGGTGGCGGGGAGCACGACGTACTCGGCGAAGGCGCCGTCGCGTCCGACACCGAGGCCGACCGTGGCCCGGCACAGGTGGCGGCGGCCGGCCAGGCAGTTGCGGCACTTGCCGCACACCAGGTGGCCCTCGCCGCTGACCCGGTCACCGGTCTTGACGTCGGTGACGTCCCCGCCGGTCTCCACGACCTCGCCGACGAACTCGTGCCCGAGGACCAGCGGGGTGCTGATCGTCTGCTGGGCCCAGCCGTCCCAGGACCGGATGTGCAGGTCGGTGCCGCAGATACCGGTGCGCAGCACCTTGATCAGCACGTCGCCGGGTCCGACGGCGGGCTCCGGGACGTCCGTGAGCCACAGCCCGGGCTCCGCCTTCTCCTTGACCAGCGCCTTCAACGCTACGGCTCCTGAGGGTGAGTCCCGGCCCGTGGGCACGCCGAAGCGGCCCCGGTCCGGGAAGAGGAGTGGAATCGCACTGCAATCTGCCGTACGACACCCTCACCGGTCCATCGAGGATTTCTTAAGCGCGGCCACAGCTTTCCTTCACACCGTCACCCCATCGGCGGCGTTCGAAGGCACTCACGGCGGCAGCCCGTCGTCCTCCCGGCGCTCCAGCCGTACGACGAGATCCGCGGCCTGTGCCTTGATGGCGGCGAGCCCCGGCTGTCCCCAGGCACGGGGCTGGACGTCGGTGACCGACACGGTGCCGAGCACCATGCCGGTGCTGTCGATGAGCGGCGCGCCCATGTAGGAGCGGATGCCGAACTCGTCCACCACCGGGTTGCCGGCGAACCGCGGGTAGTCGCTCACGTCCTCCAGGACCAGCGCCTTGCGCCGGGCCACCACATGGGGGCAGAAGCCGTGGTCGCGGGGCAGCACCCGGCCCAGCAGGGCGCCGGTGCCGTCGCCGCGCACGACCGGTGCGACGGGCGGGGTGTGCAGGCCCGCGAAGAACTGCCCGCTCTCACCGGGCAGGTTGACCATGGCGTACGGCGCGCCGGTGAGCTCGGCGAGGCCGTACGCGAAGGCGTCGAGCGCGGGCTCGGGGTGGTCCCCCAGTCCCAGCCGGCGCAGCCTGCGGGCGCGCTCCGGCGCTTGGCCGTCCTCGGGGGTGAGCAGCAGACGACCTGCCGGGCGGGGCGGGTCGTAGCTCATGGGCGGGCTCCCAGGTCATGGGGGAAGGTCATATACGGGCTCCGAGGGTGTGCGGGGATCACATGTGGGCGCCATACCCCGTCGTGGCGGCCGGGGTGTGGGCGATGAGATGGCGGACCAGGGTCAGCAGGGTCTGGACTCCGGAGCTGGAGATCCGGGCGTCGCAGCAGACGACGGGGATCTCCGCGGAGAGGTCGAGGGCGGCGCGCACCTCCCCGGGGTCGTAGCGGAAGGCGCCGTCGAACTCGTTGACGGCGACGACGAACCCGAGACCGCGCTGTTCGAAGAAGTCGACCGCCGCGAAGCACTCCTCCAGGCGCCGGGTGTCGGCGAGGATGACCGCGCCGAGCGCACCCTCGCAGAGTTCGTCCCACATGAACCAGAAGCGTTCCTGTCCGGGGGTGCCGAACAGGTACAGCACGTGTTCCGCGTCGAGGGTGATGCGGCCGAAGTCCATGGCCACGGTCGTCTCGACCTTGTTCTCGATGCCGTCGAGGTTGTCGGTGGCGGCGCCGACCGTGGTGAGGAGCTCCTCCGTGCTGAGTGGCGCGATCTCGCTGACCGCGCCGACGAAGGTCGTCTTGCCCACGCCGAACCCGCCCGCCACCAGGATCTTGAGTGCGGTGGGGAACGGGTCGCCGTCGTGGTCCGCGCCGTCGACGTGGTCAGAGCTGTCGTCGTAGTCCATCGAGCACTGCCTCCAGAAGGGCCCGGTCCGTCGGGTTGTGGTGGAACGCGGGGGGCTTGTCGGTGAGCGCCCCGCAGTCGACGAGGTCCGCCAGCAGCACCTTGGTGACGGCCACCGGCAGCCTGAGGTGGGCGGCGACCTCGGCGACCGGGACGGGAGCGCGGCACAGGTCGAGGGCCTGCGCGTGCTCGGGGCCGAGGTAGCCGAAGGGGGTGGAGCCGGTGGCTCTGACCTGCGACATGAGGTCGAGGGCGACGGTGGGACGGGTGCGGCCGTTGCTGACCGTGAAGGGACGCACCAGCCGTCCGGCCGCGTCGTCGAGCCAGGGCCCGTCACCGGCCGCCGTCACGCTCAAGGCCTCATCGCCGGCGGTTCGACGCCCTGCTGGCGGGGAGCGGTCATCAGGTACGGCCGTACGGACTTGACCAGCATCGCCATCTCGTAGCCGAGCACCGCCGCGTCGGCCTCGCGGCCGGCCATGACGGCGAGGCAGGTGCCGGAGCCGGCGGTGGTGACGAACAGCAGGGTCGAGTCGAGCTCGACGACGACCTGGCGGACGTCGCCGCCGTCGCCGAAGCGGACGCCGGCGCTGCGGCCGAGGGAGTACAGGCCGGAGGCCAGGGCGGCCATGTGGTCGGCGGCGTCCGGGTCGAGGCCGTGCACGGACTTCACCAGTCCGTCGCAGGACAGCAGTACGGCGCTGCGGGTGTGCGGTACGCGTTGCACGAGGCCGCTCATCAGCCAGTCGAGGTCGGATACCTGGGCGGTCGGCGCATCGCTCGCCATGGTGGATCGACTCCTTGGGGTACGAAGGTCTGCGGGAGCGCTGGGGGTGGTGCCGGTCATCCGGCGGGCGTGCTCCCGCCGTGTCGGGCGGGGTGGTCGGTGGGGGGTGCGGGTACGGCGGGCCGCGGTGCGGCGGGGGACTCCTGCCGGGCCTCCGCGAGACTGACGCCGCGTTGGAAGGCGGCCATCAGGTTGGGGTCGTGCCCGGCGACGTACTCGGTGTCCTGGCGGGGCGCCGGGCCGTCGCGGAGCTGCGGGACGATGTGCTCCTGGGCGCGGCGGCGGGGCAGCCGGGGTCTGTCCATGGTGCCGCGCACCGTGCCGCCGCGCGGGATGAGGGGCGTGGTCCCGTGGTCCGTGAGGGCGTCGTCCCGGTCGCCGTGGTGGACGCCGGGTACGGCCTCGGCGGGGCCGGGGCGCACCTCACGGGCACCGCGCAGGGGCAGCGGCGGGGCGGGCGCGTCGCCGGCGGGCGACGGGGGCCGGGTGGGGGGCCAGGGCCGGGGGACGGCGGGTGTGAGGTGTGCCGCGGGTGCCGGGGCCTGCCCTCCGCCCGGCGTCGGAGCGTCCGCGGAAGCCGGTACGACGGACATGTGACGGGCCGTCGGTGCGGCGCCGCGGTCGTGCGGCTGCGGGGCCGCGTCCTGCCCGCCGACGGTCCCCGGCTCCGTGCCGAGCAGTGCCTGCGGCACCACGAGCACGGCCTGGACCCCGCCGTAGATGTTGCTCTGGAGCCGTACGTGGATGCCGTGCCGCTTGGCGAGCTGGGAGACCACGAACAGGCCGATCCGGCCGTCGGCCAGCAGGCTGGCGACATGCACCTGGTCGGGGTCGGTGAGCAGCGCGTTCATCCGGTCCTGCTCGCCGACGGGCATGCCGAGTCCGCGGTCCTCGACCTCGACGGCGAGCCCGGAGGTGACGAGGCTGGCCCGCAGCAGCACCTGGGTGTGCGGGGCGGAGAACACCGTGGCGTTCTCGACGAGTTCGGCGAGCAGGTGGATGACGTCGGCGACGGCGTGCCCGCGCAGGGTGCCGTCGATCGGCGGCACGAGCTTGACCCGTGAGTACTGTTCGACCTCGGCGATCGCCGAGCGCAGCACCTCGGTCATGGAGACCGGGTTGCTCCACTGCCGCCGGGAGACGGCCCCGCCGAGCACGGCGAGGTTCTCGGCGTGGCGGCGGATGCGGGTGGCGAGGTGGTCGACGTGGAAGAGCCCTTTGAGCAGGTCGGGGTCCTCCATCTCGTTCTCCAGCTCGTCGAGGATGGAGATCTCGCGGTGCACCAGGGACTGCAGGCGCCGGGCGAGGTTGACGAACACCTCGAGCTTCTGTTCGCTGCCGGTCTGGCTGGAGAGCTGGGACGCCTGTACGACGGCGTGGACGGCCCCGTCGTGCGCGCGGGCGAGGTCTGCGGCGAGCAGGTCGAAGTCGTCGGTGTCGTCGGCCTGTTCGTCCCGCCCGCGTGGGGGCGGGGCGTCGCCGCGGCGCAGTGTCTCGACGAGGGTGCCCAGGTCGGCCTCGCGCCGGGCGGTGCTGCGGCGCAGTGTGCCGATGCGGTCGCGCACGGACCGGGCGGCGCGGTCGGCGGCCACGGCGGCGATGACGATGCCGGCGAGCGTCACCGAGGTGGCGCCGCCGAGGACGGCCCACAGGGTGAGGCTCGGCCGGACCCCGGTGGAACGGACGGTGAAGAGCACGGCCGCGCAGGCGCTGAGGGCCACCGCCACGGGCGGGAGCACGGCGAGACGCAGCAGTTGGGGCCGTATCGGCGCCTCGGGCGGCGCGGGAGCGGTCCGTGCGGGCGGCCTGCCGTGCCGTCCGCCCTCACGGCGGTCCGCGCGGGCGGCCGGACCGGTCCGGCCGGCCCGGGTGTCGGCGGGGTTCGCATCGGCGCGGTCCGGCTCGCGGGCCATGACCGTGATGCCGACGGCGCCCCGCGCTCCACCCTGCCCCGGGGCTCCGGCCGGGCCCGGGCGTCGGGGCGCCTCGCCCCGTCCACTCCCTCGTCCGCCTTGTGGCTGCACGTACCGGTCCCCGCTCCCTGATCCGACTGCTGGACGCGGCTCTTTGGCGCGGCGCGCCCTTCGACGTGAGGTGCCGCGATGCCGCCCGACCGACACTCACCGTAGTCGCCACCGCATCATGTGCGGTGGGCAGTTGACAAACTCATGCGGACAGCATCGCGCTCTGGTATGAGGCTTCGTACGACAGACCGATAACCCTTCGGCGAAAGGGATCGGGAGTGGCCAGTCGGCGATCGAGGCTGGTCACAAGTGGTCGCCGCGGGTTCGGCGAGGCCACGGGAACCCATGGGCACCGCACCCGTGCGGGCACCCGCTTCGACCGTCGGGGGCCGGCGAGCACCGCCGACGCACACCATCCCTTCGGCCAGAACCTCACCGTCCGTAACGGTAGGGCCGGGACACCGAAACCGTTCCTCCGCGTACGGTGTTCAGGTAGGGGCTACCGATCGCTCGCATGGCGGTAGCCGTCGCTGCTCCACGGCGCGGCCGATGAGTTTGTGGCTCCCGGCCGGTCCAAGCTCGTGACACCCCAGGAAAGGACACCGCCATGTCGGAGCTTCTCGTCGAC
>NZ_JBVJKE010000026.1:0-79354 GCF_055585405.1 Streptomyces sp. NPDC053426
CGCATCGACGTCCTCTTCGCCATGCTCCGAGACGGCACTTTCTACCAGCCACCTACTCCGGCCACCGCTTGACGAAAACCATAGGGGCACCTTTTCGCCGCCCCGGCGGCGTGCTGGTGGGCTCGGCAGACGGTGGAGTCGACGTTCACGTCCCAGGTGATCAGGCCCTTCGCATCCGCCTGGGCCTGGAGCTGGGTGACGATCCTGGCCCAGGTGCCGTCCCGCTGCCAGCGCCGGAACAGGTCGTAGACCCGGTCCCATGGCCCGTAGCTTTCCGGCACATCGCGCCAGGGGGCACCGGTCCGGGTCCGCCACCGTATGCCGTCTATCAGCTGCCGCCGCGTCCACACCGGCGGACGGCCCGGCTTGATGCCCTGCGGCAACAACGGTTCCAGCCGGGCCCACTGGCCATTCGTCAGATCACCACGCTCCACAGCACGTGATCATCAGGCTCAAGATCCACTTTCGCAACACGCCCTAGAGGGCGTCTGAAAAGCTGGTCAGCAGGCTGATCGTGCAAGGCGCCGTACGAGGAGCATGGCCATGGTGAGGTAGACGGCGTTCTCCGAGCACACGGGCAGGTACTCGTAGTCCTTCGACAGGCGGCGGCACCGTCCCAGCCAGGCGATCGTCCGCTCCACCACCCGACGTCGCGGGACCACCGCGAAAAAGGGGCACGGCCGGAGGCGGTGTCCCTGCCTTCGCCCAGGTCGAGCGGAATCCGCCGTCACGGCGCTGCACGACCTGCACGGTGATGCCGGTGGCTTCCCGGGCCCAGGCATGGAAGTCGGCGCCGCGGGAGCCCTGGTCCACCCACACGTGCCGAAGGCGCGGGAAGGCATCGGCTGCCCGGGAGAACAGCATCGCGGCGCCATCACGATCGCCGGCGCTCGCCGGGCTCACGCAGGTGATCAGGACGGTGCCGCGGGTGTCGACGAGCAGGTGGCGCTTGATGCCGCCGACCTTCTTGCCGCCGTCGTATCCGTGCAGGCCGCCGCGTTCGCCGGCCCTCACGCTCTGACTGTCCACGATGGCTGCGCTGGGCGTGGGATCACGGCCGAGCTGCACCCGCTCGCGTTCACGCAGCGCCGTCAGCATCCGCTCCCACACGCCTTCTTGCCGCCATCGCCGCCAGTGGCGGTAGACGGTCTGCCACGGTGGCAGGTCATGCGGCAGCAGTCTCCGGGCGCAGCCGGCCCGCAGCCAGTACGTCAACACGTTCAGGATCTCCCGCCGCGTGTGCCTCGCCGGCCGACCGCCGGGTTTGACCGCCGGGACCAGCGGACGGAGCGATAGCTTTACCGGGGGCTTTGACCCCGACGTATCCCGTGATCACCCCATCGACGCTGATCCCGTGGTCCGGCCGCACACGCCGCTCGGTATCACGCACCTCGTCGTGAAAGACGGCTCACACCCCGAGCTCGGGTCCGGCCGTCCGCAGCGGCTGCTCCAGCGGCGTGCGTATCGCGGCCTCCGGCTCCCCCGGGCCGGCCAGCTTCATCCCGCACTCCACACCGAAGCCCTTGACGGCTCCGACAAGCCAACGCGCTTGCCTCTCCCACAACTCCCCCCAATCAAACAGAAAGTGATCATGCCGGATCAGAGGATCATGGTTAACAGGGCGTCAGAAAGACTGAGTGCGTGGATGGTTGGTTTAGGCAGAATAGGAACTCTGACCGACACGCCATCCTGAACACCCGACGCTGCGTCCCGCGACATGCACGTAGGTGGACAGACAGGCCACCTACACGGCTGAGGATGACCTTCTAACAAGCGGCCGCTGCCGGCTGTCAGCCGCCCCGTACGGGAACGACGACCGTCGGCAGCGGCCCCGCCACTTCCCGCGGGTCCACCGCCAGACCGAACTCGCTCTCCACCGCTTCCAGAGCGGCAGCCGGATCGGAGAAGTCGTCACCCGGCTCGTCCAGAAAAAAGCCGACCCGTTCCAAGGCCCGGTTGAGCCGGTCCGGCTCCTTCCCGGACGCCGGGTCAAACCTCCACGAGTCGAACAGGGCGAGAATCTCCCCGTCACGGGCGTGCGCCACGCGAGTGGTGCCGTCGAGGAGCTGCCACACGGACACCGCTTCCGTGCTCCTGGACAGCTCCTTGAGCACCGGCTCCCTGAACGGGACACCCATCTGCGGGAGTGCATCGAACACATACGCCCAGCCCTCCCCCTTCGGGCAGTAGACCCGCACTGCCCAGCTGTCCAGGCTGAAGTGCTCAGCCACACCGTCGATGGGACACCGGAGCAGCGGATCCGGGCCGGCGGCACCCAGCCGGGCCAATACGTCCGCCTCCCCAAGCCCCCGGACCGCGGTCACGCAGAACCACTCGTCCCCCAGCACATCGAACAACGTGGAAGCCATCACGACCCGCGCCTTCCCGGTCAGCACCCGCCTGGCGGCCGCCAACGCTACGACACACGCCTGAACTCCCGATGACGAACGCCGGCACTGTGAAACCGGCAAGTGTCTGGTGGCCAGTCCTCCGGTTACCCGGCCACAGCAGACCACTTCGCTTCGTTCCCCGTCCGACCGAGGGGGGCCAGGAGGAATAGTCGAGACCTGTGGATCGGCGTGTCATGCGACTTGTTGGTCGCCTCGTGATTCCTGGCTGGTTTCTTCGGCGGGTCGTTCGATGAGTGTGTGCTCAGCAGAACCTTTTTGGTCCTAGGGTCGGGCCATGAGCAGGACCGATCGCGTCAGCCGGGTCATCGCGGCACCACCGGCGACTGTCTACGGTGCCCTCCTCGACAGGGAGTCGCTTGAGGACTGGCTGCCGCCGGACGGCATGCGCGGGCGGGTCGAGCGGTGGGATCCCCGGCCTGGCGGCGGATTCCGGATGGTCCTCACCTACCTCGACTCCACCGACAGCCCCGGCAAGACCTCAGAGGCGACGGATGTCGTCGACGTCGGGTTTGCCGACCTGGTACCACCGGAGCGTGTGGTGCAGCGGGCGGTGTTCGAGGCCGACGATCCGTCGTACGCAGGCATCATGACTATGACCTGGCACCTCGCCGCCGTCGGTGACGGGACCGAGGTGACCGTCACCGCCACGGACGTGCCACCCGGCATCGACCAAGCGGACCACGAAGCTGGAATCGCCTCCTCGCTGGCCAACCTGGCGTCGTACGTCGAAGCGGCCAGCTGACTCAAGCCGGCTGTGCCCTGGCCCGGCCACGATGTTTCACGCAGACCAATTGTCAAGATCAGTGGCTCGGTTGTGGTTGTTCAGGCGGCGTGAGTCTCGGGGCGTTCGAAGCGGGCTCCGGTCCGGACGAGTGCGACGAGGTGGGGTGCGTTCACGGCTTGCCAGCGTTGCCGGGCGGGCTCAACGAGCTTGAAGACCATCGCGAGAGCGGCGGCCGCGCTGCCCGTTCCCTTGCTGGCCTTGGTCCGCAGCCGTACGGTCGCGAAGGTCGACTCAGTGGGATTCGTCGTACGCAGGTGAACCCAGTGCTCCGCGGGAAAGTCGTAGAACGCCAGCAGTTCATCACCGTCGTCCGGGCCGGAGCCCGCTTCGAACGCGGCCGGCTCATCGAGCACCCCACCACCGCTGCGGCATAGAGTCTGGTGCACCATGACCGACCACCACACCTACGGCACCAGCACCCACACCGTCGGCGAGTTGGTCCGGCTCGTCAGTGACCGCCTCGGGCTGATCTTCACCGAGCGCGACAGCTACTACCAGGGCGTTTATTACCTCGCCGACATTCCCAGCGGGCGGATCCAGATCCAGCCCAACCCGATCCCCGGCGACGATGATGAAGACGACCTCTACGCCCCGGAACATCCGGCGGCCCAGGTGCTGTTGCTCACCACCACACCGACCTCGGACCCCGCCCTGCGAACCCGCCTGGGCTCCATCGAAGGGCTCACCCACCTGAACCACGAGACAGCGTGAACAGCTACTGATCCACAGCTTTTGACAATTACTCGACGGCGCCGGGCAAGGGGCGGTCAGGCAGGCGGACGGCCTGTGATGGACGGCAAAGTCGTTGTCCTGATCCGGCGGTAGGTCCTGAAGCCGTATCCGGTCAGTCCTGCCCAGATGACGGTACTGACCAGAGGCCACCACAGATCCCGTCCCCCCTCACCCCGGGCGAGATTGACGATCCAGTTCACCGCCCAGCTGACCGCAAGGACAAGCGCCACCCACCTGGCCCACCGCCAGATTCCCATGGTTCCCCGGGCACGCGCTTCCTGAGGGCTCCGCTTGTTCTGCCGCAATCGTGTGCCATCCATACCTACCCGCCTACCCCCTGCCCGCCCCTTGCCTCCCGGCCTTTGACAGAGGGCCGAAAACGAAGGGTCTGATGCGGCGTCGGGTGACGAGTTCGGTCACGCGGCCTGCGGGGCCGGTGTTGTCATGACGGTCTCGAAGAGGATGCATCCGTCGGCCTGTCCGCGCCGGGCGACGGCGTTGTCCAGAGCGGTCACGGCCAGGCGGGAATTCATCCGCGCATCGATGGAGTAACCCACGATCCTGTTGCTGAAGACGTCCTTGATCGCGCAGAGGTACAACTTCCCCTCGCTGGTGGCATGTTCGGTGATGTCGGCAGGCCAGAGCCGGTTCGGGCCGTCCGCGGTGAAGTCGCGGCGGACCAGGTCGTCGTGCACCGGCGGGCCGGCCTTCTTGATCCCGCCGCGCTTCTTGCCGAACACGCTCCACCAGTGGTTGTCCCGGCGGATCCGCCATGCGGTCCGGCCGGCCATCGCGGCCTCCGAGCTGCGGGCTTCGCCGGCCAGGAAGCGGCAGCCGAACTCAGGGTCCTCGCGGTGGGCGTCGAACAGCGCGTTCGCTCGATGAGCCTGCTTCGGCACGGGGTCCGTCACGGGCTTGTCGAGCCTGCGGTGGTAGGGCTGTCCGGCGAGCTTCAGCACCCGGCACGTCACCGTGACGGGCACCCCGTCCACGGCCGGCTCTTTCACGAGCGGGTAGATCCTTCTCCCGGCGGATGCGCCTGTGACAGACAGGCCGCCGCCCGGCGGAGGACCTCACTCTCCTGCTCCGGCAGCTTGATCCGCCGACGCGCTTCCCGCAGTTCCGCGCTTTCCCGGCCGGTCACCCCGGGCCTGGTCCCGTCGTCGATGTCCGCCCGCCGCATCCATTTCCACAACGTCATCGGATGGACTTCGACGTCCTTGGCCACCTGCCCGACCGTCACCCCCGGGACACGGTTCCTCGCGACCCGCACGACGTCCCCACGGAACTCTCTAGGACAAGGCTCGGGCACCGCGACATCCTTCCCACCCACCCCACAGGGCAAGCCAGTTCAGACGCCACCCGATCGTGCGGCAGACCCCACCCCGCCCACCCCGGCCTAACCGCCCACTCGACTTCTCAGTGAACCCACAACACCCCAGGCCAGCAAGCACTCGGCAACACCAACAAACCCCCTCCGAGCGTTACGAACGTGCAGGTCATCGTCGATGCCGACACCCGCCTTGTGATCGCCGCCGCCCATCCGGTTCCGGGCACCACCGCGGACGCGCACGCCTGGCGGGCCTCCGGGCTGAGCAAACACTGCCGGGGCGTGACCGTCCTGGCAGACGGTGCCTACCTCAACTGTGGGATGGCCGTACCGCACCGCAAACGCCCTCACCGGCCCCTGCTGCCGGGCGAGGAGGACGACAACGCCGCCCACCACAAGGTCCGTGCCCGCGTCGGGCATGTGATCGGCCGGATGAAGAACTACAAGATCCTCCGCGACTGCCGACAGCGCGGCGACGGCCTCCAGCACGCGGTCCAAGGCCCTGACCTGCCCGAAACGGCCTTGTGCAACACCCTTCAGCCAGCACCTCCCGCACAGCGGGGGAAGCTCACCATCCGGGCGCGGCCGGCCCCTGCCCGGCAGTCCGCCTGGGACGCACAAGGGCGGGAGCGCCTCACCGCCCACCACACGTGTGCACCCGGTGCACGCCCAACCGCCCCACAAGGGAGGACACCGTGACCACGACCGGGCCGGACCGGGGCCAGCCGCTGCTCTGGCTTCTCGCGGGCAGGGCAGCCTCGTGCTCACCGGCCAGGTGCTCCACCAACGCACGGCGTGCCGGGGCACTGCAGCCGTCGCAGAAGGGGCATCGCTCCCCTCCTCCCGGCGGCCGTGCGGGCCGCCCGCAGCCGCCGGCCACCACAAGCCGGGTCGGCGGCGGCAGGAGCCTTCGCCCCTTGCGGAAACTCCGGGGACGGGCTGCTGATCGACGGGTGTTGAACCACCCCGCAACACTGCGGCGGTCCGCAGAGGTGGAGGAAAATACCTGCTCGGAGGGTGTTGAACCGTTCCGCAACACCGCTATGGCCCGCAAAGGTGGTGTCACGTCAGGGGCAGCAAGCCTGCCCACCCAGCACCACGTACCCGCCCCCTGGGAGGGGGCCGTGCGCGTGGAACCGAAGGGGGCCATTGCCTTGAAGAGCACTGTGTCCGTACGTACCGCTGTCGTACTGCTGCTGGCTGTGCTGGCTTCGGTGGTTGCCGGCCTGCTCACCTACTGGAGCGGGACAAACCTGCCCGTGGCCTTTCTGGCGGGTGGATCGGCCTTCGCAGTCGTGTTCCCGCTGGCCGACTCCGTCGTCGGCGACGCCTGACCGGCTGGCCTCGGCCCGGCTCGGGGCAGGGGGGCCGGGCCGGGCCCGAGCCGCCTCGGCTGCGGGAGAGTACGAGGAGGGTTATGGGCCCGTCGGTTGCTTCGGGGCGTCCGGGTCTTCTCCCTGCCTCTCCAGGAGGGGGAAGATCAGGGCCTCGGGGCTGCGACGTTCGGTGAAGGAGGAAACCTCCTCGTGGTAGAACGGGCCCAGTGCCCACCGCTTGCGGTGACGGGATGCCCGTACCAGGGTGGGGTCCTTGATGTCGTCGTTCTCCTCCTGAGCGGGCGTGGTCAGGCCCAGCATGACCGCGCAGAGCCACTCGGCGAACAGTGCCGACAAGTTTGCTGCGGCCGCTTGCCAAGTACCGGACACTTCGATGTCCAGCCCGGCCTGTCCAGCCACCCAGACCCCCAGCCGCAGCGAGAGAACCGCCATCCAGACCAGTCCGGCCGCTACACCGGCCACCGCCAGGACAGCAGAGACAGCCAAGCCCGTGCCCCGGGCCACACGAGCGGCCACCGGTGCACGCCCGTACGGCTCGCGGTTCCTGAGCACCGACCACAGGAAACCGAAGCCCCCGATTGCCACCGCCGCGACAAGAGCCCCCAGCACGGTGCCGACGAACGTCGCCACGGTCGCGGTCACGACCAACGCGAGAATGCGCTGTCCCGCCGGCTGAGGCAGGATCACGCCCTCCCACCACGACGCCGACCAGAGGCCGGCCGCAGCGGCACAGGTCAGCACAGCCAGGGTCGCGACCTGGGCCAGGGCTTTGACAGCGCGGGCCCGCAGACCGGTGTGCTCAGCCACCTGCAGTTCGGTGGTGTGAAGCCGTTGCCGGAGTTCGGCGACGAGGCTGTGGGCCGCGCGGGCCTCAGCGGCCGCTCGCTGTTGGTCGGCCTCCATCTCCGTGGCGGAGCGGACAGCGGCTGCCAGCTTGCGCTGCTGATCGGCGGTAACTGCCCGCAAGGAGGCGAGCTGGGCGCTGAGCCGGGCCTGATGGGTGAGGGAGCGATCGAATTCGGCGCGGTGGCGGTCGAGCTCGGCGCCCAGGTGGCCCAGTTCGTCCAGCAGGGTGCGGCGGTCCTCCGCGTCGGCGGCCGAGTTCGCGTCGAGGGATGCCGACATGGCCACCACACGGTCGTGCACGGCGTGCAAGGTCTGCTCGGCTTCAGCTGTGCGGGCCGTGGCGGCAGCCAGGTCCTTACGCAGCGACCCCATGATCAGATCGGCTTCTTCGAGTTCGAAAAGAGCGTTCTCCAGACGGTGAGCGGGATTGGCGCTGGCCTTCAGTGCCTCCTGGCGTAAGCCCCGCAACTTTGCCACCCGCTTCCCGGAGAGCGGAGTGGAGAGCCGGTTGCCGATCCATACCAGCAGATCGATGAAGTCCTCCGGGGCGATGCCGTCACCGCTGCGGTAACGCCGGACCGTGGTGTGGTCGTAACTCAGCGGCTTCTTGGCTTCGCTCCCCTTCTTTCCGCCGTCGGCGGCGTACTCGTGGCGGCGCTCGGTGTTCAAGGCCTCCACCTGGCGCAGCGAGAGCCCTTCCCCGCGGGCCTCGCCGAACTCCTTCATCACCTCACCGAGCTCGGTTCCGAAAACCCGCGCTGGCGGCTCTTCGCCGGCGTCATCTGTGATGCGGTCCAACAAGCCCTCCCCCTACCCCTCACCTCTTGCCCCCGGTGCCCTGCCTCCCCGGCGGCTCCCTCCCGGATTCACAGCGTAGAGATCGGACCGGGGCCACGGAGGCGGATCCGCCACCCACCAGCGGCCCAGGGTCTTTGCGTGAAGTGATCTAGTCCGGGTTTACTGACTTCCGCTCGTCAGGGTGAGGCTGGTTCGTCGAGGGTCAGGCCGGTGCCGGCTATGAAGCCGTCGAGGGTGTCGGGCCGGTACTGAAGGCGCTTGAGCCGGTTACGGACGAGAGCTTCGAGTCGGTCGGGCGCGACCACGGCGAGGCTGACCAAGTTGCGCTTGACGTGGGCCCATACCCATTCGACGGGGTTGAGGCCGGGCGAGTAGACGGGCAGCAGGAACACCGTCAGCCATGCGCGCTCGGCGGCCAACTTGCGCATGGCGTGAGAGACGTGGGTGTCGAGGCGGTCCCAGACCAGCACGATGGGTGCCTCGAGGAGCTGGTGGACGCCGTCGACGAGTGCGACGAAGTCACGCTCGCCCATGCTGCGGCGTTTGCCTTTGCCCGCCCGGTGGGTGCGCAGGCGGTGGCACGACCGGGTGCGGGAGCCGGGCCGCATGGCGATCAGTCCGGCCACCGACAGGCGTCCCGAGCGGCGCCCGCTGATGGTCACGACCGGGGTGCGGCCGCGTCGGCCCCAGGTACGTCCTTTGGACGGCCGGGGGACTCCAGGGCAACAGGCCCCCCTGCAGCCGAAGCATGGATGAGGCCGAACGGGCCGCACGGAGTCTCCGTGCGGCCCGTTGCTGTGCCCGGGTCAGGTGTGTCGCCGGACCAGTCCCAGCGGTTCCGCTCGCCGGCTCCAGGTCGTACAAGGCCCGACCACCAGCGCCGAATTACCCGAGATCGGTCATCGGCGCGACGCCGGTCTGGATCTCGTCCACTGCCCAGCCGATGATATCGAGCAGCAGCCCGTCGAGCGGGCCGCCGACCAGTTCGGCGTAGTCGCGGTGCGGGAGCGGGCCCGGGCGGCCGTGGTCTGCGCCGTAGACCCGGCCGCGCAGCAACTCCTCATCACCTTCAGGAGCGGCTGCATGTGGTCGCGGCCGAAGCGGAGGAACACCGGGCCGGCGGGACCGTGCTGGCGCAGCTGGTTCAGGCCGATCGCAATGATCGGGATCTTCCGGTCGTAGAGGTGGTGGCCGGCGGCTTCGTGAAGGATGACTTCGGCGAGGGCGCCGCGGCCGTCATTCTTCGGCAGGGCGGCGGCGTGGCGCTGGACGTCAGCGGCAACGGCGCAGGCGTGTCCGGTGAGCTGGAGGGCGATCTACTCGGACGGCTGCGCCCGTGGCAACGGCTGGGCGATCGGGCGGCCGATCAGGTCCGCTTCACCGGAGTACGGGCCCGGGGCGGCGCCGGGCGGCAGACCGTCGTCGTCCTGGCCCACGCCGTCACCGCTCCGCGCACCAGCTGACGCATCATGCGCCCCCCGGCCACCAAGACGCGGACGCCAGCGCCTGTACGCGATCCGGGCCGGGTCGCCCACCGCCCCCGGACAGACAAGGGAGGCACAGCGTGAGCACCAAGCAACACGACGCGGACGCGTACGGCCGGGAGCCGCCCCGCATCAGCCTCCACCAAAGCGAGGCCACGGCATGGTCCACCTGCTGGGCGACCCCGAGTCCGCGTATCCGCCTGAGCCGGCGAACCTCCGGGGCACACAGCGACGGGCCGCACGGAGTCTTCCGTGCGGCCCGTCGCTGTGTGCGCCTTAGGGTGTGTCGCCGTCAGGCGCAGGTGAGCCGGTCGGCCACAGCCCATTCGATGCGTGCCCCGCGACGAATCAGTCGGGCGATCCCACAGACCTGGTCGGCGTGCGGCCGGCGCCCCGTGTAGTGCCGCAGGGCACGGCGGACCCCGTCGCGGAGCTCCGCCTCCGTCATGCTCTCCGGCCACTCCTGCAGTTCGTCCATAAGTCGCCTCGCGCGGGCCGCACGGTCCAGCGCCGCATCCGCGAGCGGCCCTTCGTCGAAGCCGTTCCGTACGCGCAGGCCGTCCTCGATGTACGTCATGGCGCTCTTCCTCTCCGCCCGGGCGCGTGCCGTCTGCCAGTTGGAGACGCGGTCACGGGACCGGGCGAGCGGGAACGTAGAACACGGGCATCGTTAGCGTCTCGCCCTCCAGGACGGCCTCCGGTCGGCCACGTCGGCGCCCTTGAGGAACACGACCGGGTCGTGGTCGCTGTAGGCGGTGCTGAGGGCCTCGCCCTGGCCATGACATGGTGGCTCTCCGGCCGCCCGAGCTGGAGGGCCGGTGCACGACGATCGGCGCGTTGCTCCCGCCTCCCAGCGTGCCCCGGGCCAGGCTGGTGGGTGAGTCGGCCCGGGACGGTCAGAGAATGTCGCCGGTCCAGTCCCAGCGGTCCGGGTCGCCGGGGCGCGGGTCGTACCGGGCACGGCCGGAGGAGGGGCTTCTGTAGCCGTAACCATACGCAATTCGGCCTGACCCGGATGCTGTGCGCGGTCAGCAGCACGCAGGGCCCGTTATCCGCGGGGAGCCTACGGCAGGTCGCGGAGGGTTCGGGCGGTTCACCGCTTCTTAGCGCAGGTCCCGCAGTTCACGCAGCCCGTAGTCGGGCGGCAACCATCCCCGCTTTCTGCGGTCAATGGTCTTTTGCGTGTGCGGTGGAGGGTGGGGGCAGCCTTGCATCAGGTCCGGCATCTCGCTGGCTCAGGAGAGCCGGTAGTGCGCGGCGCACACGGGCCAGATGGTGTTTGCGGGTTTCTTCGGGCGCGGGGCCGGGCCACGTTTGGTTCGGCGTCGCTTGGGGCGGGGCGGTTGGGGTGGGGCGGTTGGGGTGGGCGCAGTTTGCAGCTCTCGGCGAAGTCTGTCAGGGATGGCAGTCCTGTACTGCGCAGCGGGTCGCTGAACAGGGGGCCGTCGGTGCCGGTGTCGATACTCCAGGCGGGTGCGGCAGCCCTCGCAGGGGGCGGGCCCAGCCGAGGACCGGACGGGTCATACAGCCCTGCCGGAGACCGTGGTCGTGAAGCGTGATGGTCGAGGTGTCCGGCTCCAGGTCGCGGGCGCGCGCGGTATCGAGTTGGGTGGTGGAGGCCGCGGTGAACGTTGCCGTGGCGAGCTGGGCTGCTAGGTGGGGGCTGGCTGGGGCGCGGTGGAGGCGCCAGGCGGCTTCCGCTTCGGTGACCGGTGGCATCGCTGGTGGGAAGAAGTCCCGGTCCGTTGCCGTCGGTGCTGCGCAGTGGCACGGGCCCGTGGCCTCGTCGAAGGCTTTGAACGTGGTTGGGGCGGACAGGCTGATCCATCGGTTCGCCAGCGGCCGCGCTACGGGGAGCGAGGGCAGAGGGGCCGGTTCGGTCTCGGGGAGCAGGGCGGATGCCTCGGCGATGTGGTGTTCCACCGGCCGCAGTTCGCGTTCCAGGAAGGGCCTCGTCTTCCGGCGGTGACAGACAAGGGTCAGGCGGATGCCTGTGCGCCGGCGCAGGGCGAGGAGGTCCTTGAAGCGGTGCGGAGTGAGGAGGTGGGCGCGCAGCAGGGTCAGGTGGGTGATGGGGGGTGGCGAGGATCCAGGCGGCGGCGAGCGACCAGGCCCGGGGGGTCGGCGTACCGGGAAAAGTGCTCAGGCGTGTACAGACGAACGTGCTCAGTCGTGGGACCAGGAGGGCAGTCCTGCGGCCGTGGGGGTGTCCGCGAGTGTCCATGACTCGACGGCGGTCTGAACCTGGAGCACGCGGGCGTAGGCTCTCAGGGATGCGGACAGGCGAGTTGTCCAAGCGCACGGGCGTGAGTCCGCGCTCACTGCGGTACTACGAAGAGCAGGGCCTGCTGACCAGTTCACGCTCCGGCGCGGGGCAGCGTCACTATTCCGATGCTGCGGTCCAGCGCGTGTCACTCGTCCGACAGCTGTTCGACGCGGGTATGTCCAGCAGGGTGATCGCGACTGTGCTGCCGTGTGTGGACGTCCCGGGTGACCTGGGCGTCGCCGAGGAGACGTTCACGGCGATGATGCGCGAGCGCGACCGGATCGACGCCGGCATCGCGCACCTGATCGAGACCCGGGATGCACTCGACGTGCTGATCAGGGCCAACAGCCGACACCGGGCGGAGCTGTCCACGGCCCCGGAACCGGTGGCGCAGTCGGCCTGATGCCGTGATCTGCGTCTCAGCCGGTTGCCCCTCACATCAATGTCAAAGGTGAGGATGGCGACAACGCCCGGAAGCACCGGGTCGGTCGTACGAGAGGCGGCGGAAGATGGGGCAGGCATGGGGTTTCGGCAGGTATGGCGGGCCCGAGGTGCAGGAGTTCTTCGATCGTCCCGACCCTGTCCCCGGTCGCGGCGAGGTGCTGATCCAGGTCGACGTCGCCGGCGTGAATCCCCTCGACCACCTTCTGCGCTCGGGTTTGGTCGACGGGCTCGACGGCGGGCGTCCGTTTCCCCGCGTGCTGGGCATGGAGGCAGCCGGAACCGTTCTCGCCCGGGGCGAGGACGTCAACGGGCTCGAGGTGGGTGACGCGGTCTTCGGCTTCGCACTCACCGGTGGCGGCACCTACGCCGAGACGACCGTGCTGTCCGCGCCGAACACCGCGCGCATCCCGGAGGGTCTGTCCATGGCCGTGGCGGCAACGCTGCCGGTAGCCGGGACGACCGCGGTGGACGTGCTCGACCAGCTCAGCCTCCCGGCCGGTGCCACGGTCCTGGTCAACGGAGTCGGGGGTGGGGTCGGCCTCGCCGTCGCCCGGCTGGCCATCGGACGCGAGCTGCGTGTGATCGGCACCGGGAGTACCGCCAAACGCGAGCACGCCGAGGCCATCGGGGTGCGGTTCATCGACTACACCGCTGAGGACGTCGCCGCCGCGGCACGCGAGCTGGTTCCGGACGGCTTCGACGGGATCGTCGACCTGGCCGGAGGCACCTCGCTGCGGACGGTTGCTCCGCTGGCCCAGGATCCCCGCAACGTCATCGCTGTGGGTGACATGTCCGTGTCCGATCTCGGTGGGCGTTTCGTCGAGCGTCGCGTCGACCGCGAGAACCTGGAGCGGTCGGCCCGGCTGGCCCTCGACGGACTCCTCGCACCCGTGATCACCGCGGTCCATCCGCTCTTTGACGCCCCGGCCGCCCTCGCCACCGTCGAGAACGGTCACACCCCGGGCAAGGTTGTCATCAAGGTGGCATGAGAAGTGCCCGGCCGTCCGACGCTGTCGGCCGTCCACTGCGGACTGACGAGAACCCGTGGTCAGCGCCTCATCAACTGAGCACGTTCACCTGTACGGGGTTGAGCACGTTCAGGCGTACGCCGACACGGGGCCGGATCGGCAGGTCGATAGCCCGTCAGGGGGACGGACTTGCCCAGAGCGGCGAGGATGTCGCAGGCGAGTGCGAGGGCGGCGTCCACACCGGGAGTGGGGTGGACGGTGAGGTGTCCGCCGTGTGGAGCGTGGGAGGCAAGGGCCGCCCGGGTGCGGGCCACGTCGTCGTGTGGGTCGATGATCACCGTGACCGGGGGCGGGTTCGGGCAGTCGAGCATCAGGCCGCCCGGCGGTGGCTCAGCTTGCTGTAGGCCCAGCGCAGCAGTTCCTCATCCACGCATGCCCGTCCGGTCTCTTTCATCCCCACGGTGAGGTGGTGGGTGATCTTCGCCCAGGCCCGGAAGTTCCCGTGGGCCGCTTCCCGGTCGCACAAGGCGATCAGTTCGGGGTCCGCGTCCGTCCAGGCGGGGTGGAAGGGCCGGGACGACGGCCAGGACCTCGTCCAGCGGCATGCGGTCGATCTCCTGCCAGATCCTCGACGTCTTCGCCGACGCTGCTGGACCGATGCGTGCCCGCGACCTGTGCCAGGCCCTGGACCTCTCGCTCAAGCCGAAGAACATCGAGAGCACTCGGCACAAGCTCAAGCGCCTGGTCAGCCTGGGTGTCCTCGCCGAGAACGAACCGGGCCTGTTCATCCAGCGCCGCCCATAACAGCCCTCCGTTCCAGGCCACCCGTCCGTCACAGCTGCCGCACTTGCCATCCGGCTCACGCTGCGATCGCTAGTAACCCGTCATGCGGAGCCACTGCATCGTTGTGACGAGCTCTTCGCCGAAGTCCTCGCAGAGCGCGAGCAACCCGCGACCGGTGGACGAGTCGAGCAGCCCTGCTGAATCGGGGAGAACCCCGAGAGCATCGTGGCAGGCGGTCTCGACAGCGAAGTGGCGCGATGCGAAATAGCCCTCGCTCGCTCGGCCCGCCAGGTCGGCAAGGTACTGGCGGTGGGCTTCCTCCGAGGGGTGAGAGTAGAAGGAGCCCTCGACGAGACCGTCGAGGTAGTTCGCCAGGCCGGCCGAGGCTTCGACCACTCGCTCGACTTCGTCCACGCCAGGCTTGTCCAGCAGTTCACCGAAGGTCAGCAGGTTGCTGATGGTCTCCAACTGAAAGAGCTGGACCGTGTCCGGGTCAACTTCAGATGTGAAGAGCGGGGCGGTGCGCAGCTCGGCGATTGCTCGCCGGTATGCACGATCCGACTCTTCACCAGCGGGTGATGCTGCCAGTCGGAACAGCGACTCCAGCACAGACTGGTCGACGCCCCACTCCGCATCCAATCCGAACGCGAGTATCGGCGCGCGCCACCGCCACAGGGCCAGGACGGCAGCCTGACGCTGATGGACGGGCCTCAGGTCCGCCAATCGCTCGATCCGCACCACGTTCTCGAGTCAGCCCTTCTGATCCACCGGCCTCGCCCGTCCCCTTTACCTCGGGACACTGTAGAAGCCGCCGAAGGACCACGTGACCGCCAGGACGGTGTCCGACCCAAGCCAACTGCGAGAATCGAGCATACCGGTTCAGAATGCCCTCTTAGGTCCGCTTTGAGAGCGCGGGCCTTGCTCTCACGGACCTTGGCCAGGGCGCGGCGCTGCGTCGGTGTCGCGGCCTCGGCAAGGTAGGCGTTGCCTAGTACTCCAGTTGCAGTTCGCTATTCCTGCTGGTCATGGGCTTGTTCGTGAGTGTACTTGGCTGATGTGCCGTCAGGTGGCGGGAGTTCGTGACTTCGGGTGCGGCGGCGGTAGTGACAGCGGCGTGCGGTGGCCTGGTGACGGCGGCGCCAGCGGGACCAGTTCAGTGCGTGGCGCGTACGCCGTATGTGCGTCAGCGTGGGGCGGCCAGTTGCCAGGAGTCGCCGGATTTCCGCCACCGTGAGCGGGGCGAGATCGCCGGAACCGGTTCTGCGGCCCCCCTTTCCGTCCCTGCGGCGGCGGCCATGGCGGCAAGGAAGGCGTGGGCGAGCATCGCCAGGGTGATGTGCCTGTACCAGCCCGGATACCGGCGGACTTCGTACTGATCCAGGCCGCATTCGTTCTTCGCGGCCTGGAAAGCCTCCTCGATCGCCCAGTGCGTCCCGGCGATCCGCACCAGCTCGCCAACGGCGGTGCCGGCCGGCGCATAGGCGAGGTAGTAGGCGATCTCATCTGGGCGGGCCAGGCTGCGGCGGGCCAGTACCCACCGGTCGTGGGTGGGCGCATCGCCGTCGAAGTCGTCGATCGCTGGCAGCCTCGCTGCCGCCCAGTCGTAGACGCGCGGCTCCTTCGCGCCGGCCCCGCAGGAGTGGCGTTCCCAGGCATCCTCGGGTGCCTGGGTGATGGCGAAGTCGATGCGGCCGATGGCGTGCACGTGTTGGGACTTCGGCACGGCCAGGGCATAGCCAACGCCGGCCTCCTCCAGCATGCGGCGCAGCCGCCACTCCTGGTCGTAGGCGGAGTCCGCGGTCACCCAGGCGATCGGCAGCGGCGAGGCCAGGGCCCGCATGATGACGGCCTTCGCGAGATCACCCTTGGTGGCGAACGCACGCTCGTCGGGAACTTTCGCCTCCGCGCAGCGGTCTGGATCGGAGGTCCAGGACTTCGGCAGATACAGCTCCCGGTCCACCAGCGCGCGGCCCCGGCAGGAGGCATAGGCGGCGAACACGCCGATCTGGCAGTTCTCCGTGCGGCCGGCCGTGCCGGAATACTGCCGCTGGACCCGGCCGAGACGGTGCCCTTCTTGATGAACCCGGTGTCGTCGATGATCAGCACTCCGGCTGGATCCCCGAGCCTCTCGGCAACGTATTCCTGCAGGTCATCGCGGACCTAGTCGGGGTTCCAGCAGGCCCGGCTCAGCAGGTGCTGCAACCCTGCGGGGGTGTCGTGACCGGCATGCTCGGCCAGCTGCCAGCTGTTCTTCCGGCCCACCGGACCGAGCAGGCCATGCGCATAGGCCCGCATCCGCCGAAGATCCACCCGCCCGAAGCGGTGACCGATCCGCACCAGCAGCTCTTCCAGTTCCGCCGACCAGACATCGGGCCGCACATCATCTTGCACGACAAACACAACGGCCTGCCGCACCCGAAGTCACGAACTCCCGCCACCTGACGGCACATCAGCCAAGTACACTCACGAACAAGCCCATGACCAGCAGGAATAGCGAACTGCAACTGGAGTACTAGTGATCTGAGTCGGAGATTCGTCGGCAGTAGGCGGCGACTTTGTCGAGGATCTCGTCGGCGGTCTTCGTCCAGACGAAGGGTCTGGGGTTTTCGTTCCAGTCGGCGAGCCAGGACCGGATGTCGCGTTCGAGGGCCTGGACGGATCGGTGGACACCGCGCTTGAGCTTCTTCTGGGTCAGCTCGGCGAACCACCGCTCCACCAGGTTCAGCCAGGACGAACTCGTCGGCGTGAAGTGCAGGTGGAAACGGGGATGTGCCAGCAGCCACTTCTTGACGGCGGGTGTCTTGTGGGTGACGTAGTTGTCGAGGATGAGATGCACCTCGAGCTCGGCGGGCACCTCCTTGTCGAGCTTGGCCAGGAACTTCTTGAACTCCACGGCCCGGTGGCGTCGGTGCAGGGAGCCGATCACCTTCCCCGTGGCGACCTCCAGGGCCGCGAACAGGGTGGTGGTGCCGGCGCGGACGTAGCCGTGGCCGCGGCGTTCGGGAACGCCGGGCATCATCGGCAACACGGGCTGGGACCGGTCCAGGGCCTGGATCTGCGACTTCTCGTCCACGCAGAGGACCAGGGCCTTCTCCGGCGGGTCGAGGCAGAGGCCGACGACGTCACGGACCTTGTCGATGAACAGCGGGTCGGTAGACAGCTTGAACGTCTGCGAGCGGTGCGGCACGAGTGCGAACGCCCGCCAGATCCGCGAGATCGCCGACTGCGACATGCCGGTGGCCGCCGCCATCGACCTGGTCGACCAGTGGGTGGCGTTCTCCGGCTTCTCCTCCAGCGTCTTGACGACGACCCGTTCGACGTCCGCGTCGGTGATCTTCCGCGGGACGCCGGGCCGCGGCTCGTCACACAGGCCGTCCAGGCCGCGTTCGAGGAACCGCCGCCGCCAGGTGCGGACCGTGTCCGGACTGACCCGCAGCCGGCGTGACACCTCCATGATCGAGTGCCCCTCGGCGCATTCCAGCACGATCCTTGATCGTTGGGCCAGAGCCTGGGCCGTCGTGCGGCGACGCACCCAGCCCTCCAGCACGACCCGCTGGGCATCGGTCAGCGACAACGGCGGAATCATCGGACCCGGACGACTCATACCGAACCAACGACGAATCTCCGACTCAGATCACTAGGTGTGGGTGGTCAGACAGGCGTACCAGCGGGTGAGCTGTCGGCGAAGCCAGCCGCCGATGTTGACGCCGGCGATGAGGATGTCGGGGTGGAGGGTGGCCGGGTCGTTACCGGCGGCCAGGTGAACGCGCAGGAGGTGTTACTTGCGGTACCGGTCCGCCCCGTGCGGGAGTGGCCCGTCTCTCGCCTATCGTGCGGCACCGCATCAGAACATGCTGGCTCAAGTATTCGTTCCAGCTTCCTGATCTGCCCGGCGTCTTCGGCTCCTGCACGACCAGTGCGCCACCCACGAGGAGTGGCGCCGGTCAGGAGGGCGGCATCTACAGGAGACAAGAGGGCTCGCCCTGACCTGGCTTGGACGCAGCGCCGTAAGGTGCAGGGCGGGTCAGCGATCGACGAACTGCTCCAGCTCCGGGTCGTCGAAGAATGCGCGGTTGGCGTAGGCGAACCGCACTGCCAGCGCCAGATTTGCGGACCGGGCGGCCGGAATGGGCAGCCGAGCGCCTTCCGGTGACGCGGGCGGTGGCATGCAGTCGAGTATGAACTCCCGCGCGTGGGCGACGAACTTGTCGAGTGTGCTGGGGCTCGCACCTGCCTGTGTGGCGATCTGGACGCGGTTCTCCAGTCCCAGGGCCAGGGCCTGCCAGAGCCGCAGCTGCGTGCGAGTGCCGCACACTGTACGCAGCTTCAGATGCTCTGGACGGAAGAAGTACGGGCGTAGGTGCCCGAGCGGCGGCTCGCGTCCGTCGAGGAGGTCGCAGATCACGTCCGCCTGATTCGAAGGCGGTGAGGCCTTGCTGATCCAGGTGCTCGGTTTGTGCGGGCAGAGCTCGAAGGCGGCGCGGAGCATCAGCTCGCGGTTGCCTTCGACGTCCGCCGTGTACAGCGCGGTTTTGGTGCCGGGCGTGTGCTGGGCCAGTAGTCGCAGTGCGGTCAGCCCGTGGCTCTGGGAGCCGCCGGCTCGGCGGGCTCCGAAGTCGAGGTCGACAAGCGCCACGTCGTACGTGACTCCCATGTCTTCCGCGAGTTCCACGGTGGCGGGGATGTCGTCGGGGCTGGTCACCTGAGCGATCTCGAACGTCAGACGCCCCGATGTGACGGCGGAATGCCGGTTGAGCATGCCCTCGATGCTGTACTCGATCGTGCCCAGGTCATCGACGATCAGGACGTGCCGGAGGGGGGCGCCTTCTTCGGGCTGGTGGAGCTTATCGGTCAAGGAGCTACCTCCGGCTGGCGATGTGCGGGAAGTCAGTGTCCCAGAGGCCGGACGGAACGTCAGCAGCACGGGAAATCTGGCGAGTTAGTGTTCACAGAGCGAGCCAGGTGGCTCGCACTCGGGCTCCGCCACCGGGTGCGCGGCTCACCTCGATCCCACCGCCACGCCGCTTCAGCCTGCGGTCCAGTACGGCGAGACTGGACCCTTGCCGGTTCATGGACGAGGATCCATCGAAGCCGCCTCCGTCATCCTCCACCGTCACCGTCACCCTGTGCCGCCGCCCCTCTTCGGCCATGCTGATGAAGATCCGGATGCCGTAGGTGGAGCGGCCGAGCCGGTTGGCCTCGCGAACGCTGTTGGCGCACAAGTCGCTGAGGACGATCTCCAGCAGATTCAGGTCGGTGGGACGCAGCGGCGCCCCGTCCGTGCCCGCGCTCTCGGCTGACAGTTCGATCGCCGAGCTGTCGGCCGCATGGGCTCGGGATGTCGACCGGACGCCTTCAATGATCTCGTCGAGGTCAAGGCAGTCGCCCTCGCGGAACGGGTGACAACGCAAGGTCTCGACCTGATGCACCAGACTGTGCCAGCTCGCCTGTACCGCTGGGGACTGGGAGTCCAGTTCCAGCTGCGTGCCAAGGATGCGCAATTCGTTCTTGATCTTGCTGTGTACAACGCTCGACACCGCGTCGGACAGGTCCTTGCGCTGATCGCGCAGGGCGTCCGGAAGCGCGCTCAGCAACGCGTTGACCAGGCTCACGTCCACGTAGAGCCGGAGCATCAGCCCCACGATCACGATCGCACCGTCGGGTCCCGGGGCCGACGCCGGTGCGCACACCCGGTACAGCGCGAATCCGGCCCCGGCAAGGGCGAGGGGGAGCAGGAACCGGAACCAGGCGTGGTCGGCCCGCCGGGCCAGGTCGACCTGGTACCAGGAAGGGTCGATGACGTATTGGGAGAAGGGGAGGTACAGCAACAGAAGCGTAAACGCAACGGACCACAGGACCGGCACTGCCTGCTGGGTCTCGGGTGCCGTCCAGGCGGTGAGGGAGGCCATGGCGAGGACGCCCGCGCCTTCGGTCAGGCCGGGCACGTCCACGCTCACCCGCCTGTCCCTGGCCGTGCGTCGCAGGTAGCTGGAGAATCGGCGCAGGGCACGCCGGTCGTCCATCCAGTCCAGGGCACCTTCGTGGTGGTGACTCCACGCCGCGACCGCGCCCAGGGCGGACAGGGCCCCGGTCATGAGGACCAGGGTGACGAGAAGCCGCGTACTGCCCTGCGGCCGGCTGGTGGGGCTGGTGAGCATTTCGACGGTCAGGGTGCCCGTCCACAAGGGGACGACGACCATCCTGCTGAGAGCCATCCTGCGGTAGAAGCCGTGAAGGGCGCGCCTGACCATGACCGCGTGCTGTGTGGTGTGGAGTTCCGGATGGTGGCCCGGGACGAGAGCGCCCTTGCCGAACACCCGGTCGCGTATCGAGAACGCCGCTTCCTCTGATGACATGCGCACGATTGTCTCCGACGGGGGGCATGGCGGGAAGGAAACGTTCGTACGCCGGACTGCAAAACTTTGTAATCCGTACGGCAATTCAGTGCCTCGCCGGTTCCTCGGGCCTTCCTGAAAACTGATGTACAGCTCGACTCCTGGCCAGCCCACCGCATGGGGGAACAGCGTCGAGACTCAAAAAGATCACTTCAAGGAAGGCAGAAGGAAATGGAATTGACGGAAATGTTGACTCGCGGTCCGGCCGTGGATGACGAATTGGTCTTCTTCGCGATGCCGTACGGGAAGCGCACCCTGCCGAACGGCGAGGATGCGGACTTCGATGTGCTTTACGAACGGTACTTCGCTGAGGCGGTGCGGTCGATGGGGCTCACGCCCGAGCGTGCGGACTGCATGCCCGGAACGATGGAGAGCCCGTTGTCCGCCGCGTGGAATGGCGTCGACCGGGCAGGCGTGGTGGTCATCGACCTGTCTCTCCCCTCGACGTCTGTCTCGATGGAGCTGGGCTGGGCGATGGCCTTGCACAAGCGCGCCATCGTGATCCACCACGAGGGCGCGGCACTGCCGACCAACATCGTGGGCCAGGTGCGGGCCATCAAGTACCGCTGTGACATGACCGGGCTGCCGGACATGCAGGCGGCGCTGAGGCTCGCGATCGAGGAGGCCCGCAGGCAGAGCACGCCGGAAATGGACCTGCGTCCGCGCACCGGCGTCCGGGACGTGGAGGCCATCGCCGAGGTGGTGTGGACGGCCGCAGACCACATCTACGTCCGGGACGTTCAGAACGAACTGCGTACCGGAGTCATGCGGAGGTCCGACATGGATTACCTGGAGGCGCTTCCGGACGACATGACGAAGCGATTCCGGGAACACGGCAGGGTTCGGGGTGTTTTCGTCACGGACGAGAACGGAACACGCTTCTCGCAACGCCACGGGAAGACCAATCCCTGGCCGTCCTTCGAAATGTCGTACCGGCGCGGCGCACTTGTGCGAGCCAAGGTTGTTCAGATCAACCGGGGCGGGTGCTTCGTGGAGCTGCAGGAGGGCGGGAAGTCGCGGCTCTCGGTGGCCGCCGCAGAGGCCGCCGGTCTCGACCGGGGTTCCGAGGTGCGGGTACGGGTGCTGAGCGTGGACCCGGTACGGCAGCGCATCGAGGTGACCCTCGCCGACCATCGGCGGGATGTCCCGGATGGCGCTCCCCTCAACGACGCCGAACGGAAGCCGGCGGTCGCGCTCCCGCGGTCAGGGGAGCAGTACCAGGGCACGGTCACCAGCTCGGTCTGTGAGCGGGGCTTCATGCTGGTCGCCCTGGACGGCTGGAGCAAGACGGGGCAGTCGGCCATTCTGCACATCTCGCGGATGACAGCCCAGCTGCGGGAGCGATTCGAGGCAGGCGCGGTCGCGAAGGGAGACCGGCTGCGGGTGGAGGTGCTCTCTGCCGCGCTGTCCCCGCGTGACCCGGAGCAGGCCGAAGTTCGCTTGCGGGAGGTTCCCGCCGACGCTTGGACGGCCGCCGGTACGGCTCCAGAGCCCCAGACTCCTGTTTTCGACGCTGGTACATCCGAGACCGGCGCCTTCGAGGGGCAGGCGGCATGACCGCCGTACACGGCACCGCAACGCGGGGCGCCCTCCCAGCGCCCCGCGCCTCGCGGACGGATCTGGGCACCGCCCTGTGGAACGCCGCAGTGCCCGCAGAGGAATTCGCCGACGAGTCGGCGTACCGCTACCGCACGGCCGTGCTGGAGCAGTACAAGGTGTACGTGGAGTCGGCGGACCGCGCGAGCGCCCGCAGGAACGTGGCAAACACGTTCTTCCTCACCGTGAACGGGCTCCTGCTCACCCTCTTCGGGGCGGCTGCCGCATCAAAGGCGCGCGAGGCACCGACAGCCGGCGTCGTATGCGTCATGGTGGCCGCGCTCTGCCAGTGCCTGGTGTGGTGGGTGCAGGCGCGCTCGTACCGCAGGCTCGGTTCTGCCAAGTGGGCGGTCGTCGCCGAACTGGAGCTCCGGCTGCCGGCTTTGGCGTACTCGTCGGCCGAGTGGGGCACAGCGCTGCCGAGCCGCCGCTATACGCCGCTCACGCGCATCGAGCAGTGGGTTCCCGTCGTCTTCGCCGCTCTCCACCTCGGGGTGGGTCTCACCGTTCTGTTCTCTCACTGAGCAGCAGGCGAGGGTCTCGCACCGCGGAAGCGGTGCGAGACCCTCCGTGGAGTGGGCCCCAGCTACACCTTCACGTTGCGGGACAGGTGCGCGGCGGGACGTGCGGTCGGCTCGCGCACGGCGGTCAGACGGGCGCGTCGGTCATCACCCGCTTGATGTAGTGCTCCAAGTAGTAACTTGTCCTCCCTTCCCCCTGTCTGAAGAGTGAAGAGACGCATGATCGACTTCCTGTGGGCCCTGGTGGTCTGGCTTGTACAGATGGCGGGAGCTTGGGTCCTGGCCGGGATGGGCCTTCTCCTGCCCCTCCTCCGCACCGACTTTTCGAGGTACGCCCTTGCCCGGTCCCTCGTCGCCGCCGGAGTGGTGCTGACCCTCGCCTACCGGTACGGCTTCGCCGCTGATGGTCCTCTGGGCCTGGTGGACGCCATCATCGGCAAGTACCTCGCCATGGGCGCCGTCGCCGCTGTCGCTCTGGTGGTCCTGGGCACGGGCTATGTGGCCCTCGGCCGTCCCGGCGCCCGAGGGGCCCGCCTCCGGCGGCTCTTCGTTACACGGGCCGACGACTCCTGGATCCCCGGGCCCCTCGCGGTGATGCTGCTCTTCCTGGCAACCACCGGATTCCTCGCCTGGGTCATGGAGGCCACCGAGGGGTACGAGAACGGCTTCATCAGCGTCATGAGCTTCCTCATCGTGTTCCTGCCGGCCCTGGCGTTCCTGCTACTCGTCCCGTTCAGCGTCGCCGGTACCGTCTTCAATGCGGCCAACGCCCATCCGGCTCTGCCGCCGCTGGCCGCCCCGTTCGTGATGGGGGCGGCGGTGGTCGCCGATCGGTTCGTCGGCGGGGTCATCGCCACCCCCGAGAGCCTCAAGGACCCCTTGGCCCTCACCGGCCTAGCCGTGGTCACCGTCCTCAGCGCGGTCGAACTGGTTCTCCTCCACCGCCGGGGCCATGGCCTCACCCGCGACGCGGAGGACGACGCGAGGGGCGGTGCCGGGGGCAGCGGGGCAAGGGTTGGAGCGGTCTGGCAGGCGCCTCGTAACAGATCTGCCGACCAGTGAGAGAAGCCGAGGTCATCAGCAACATCAGGCTTGCCCCCGCCTCACCGAGGTGGGCTGGACCGGAACGGCAGTACTCCTGGCGGAGGGTGGCGCCTTCCGCCGCTGCACTGGATCAGGGCCGGTCCGGGTTGAGCCACCGCTCGTACGCTAAGAACCGGACAGGTAGGGGCGGTGTTCGTGCAGGTGAGTGGGGGTACTGGTGTCAGGCAAGCCGGTGCTGCGGGCGCATCAGGTCGAGGCAGTCGACGCCGTGGTGCGCACCCTGGGGAACGTCCCGCCAGCCGGTGCAGGGCTGCGGGCCACGATCGTCTCGGCGTGCGGGACGGGCAAGACCTTCATGGGGGCGCACATCGCGTTGCGGGTGGCACGCTCGGGTCGAGCGTTGGTGCTGGTGCCGACCTTGGATCTGCTGGTGCGGACGGTTGCCGCCTGACGGGAGGCCGGACGCGCAGGGGCGATGGTGGCGGTCTGCTCGCTGCGCGCGGATGCAGAGCTTGATGCCGCCGGGGTGCTCTGCACCACTGATCCGCGGGAGCTGCTGGGATGGGCCGGCGGGACGGGGCGGGTGACGGTGTTCGCCACGTACGCGTCGCTGCCGGTGCTCGTCGAGGCTCATAGGGCGAGGCTTCGCCGGTGAGACCTGGTGGTCGTCGACGAGGCCCACAGGACCTCGGGCTCGATGGGTAAGGCGTGGGCTGCGGCCCATGACGATGCCGTGCTGCCGGCGGACCGCCGGCTGTATCTGACCGCGACGCCGCGGGTGGCCGGCTCCTGGGCCGCGGAAGACGACGAAGAAGCCCAGGGCGGGCCGGCGCCGGCAGCGTCCATGAACGACGAGCGGGTCTTCGGGCCGGTTCTGGGCCACGGGTCCGGCGGTCTGTCCGCGGCGGGTGTGGTCCGGCTGGCTGCACGGCGGACACGGGATGGGGCACCGGCGGCAGGTGCTGGCGCAGTTCGCCCGCGGCTGGGGCGCGGACGGGGTGGTAGCGGAGCGCTGCGTGCTCTCCAGCGCCCGGGTGCTGGCCGAGGGGGGACATCCCCGTGGTGGACGCGGTCGTCTTCGCCGACCCCAGGGAGTCGATCGTCGACACCGTCCAGACCGTCGGGCGCGCTTGGCGTCGTCTCTCATGGTCGTCAGAGCGGCATGAGAGCCTTCTGGCATGAGCTACGACCTTGCTGTCTGGGAAGGCGACAGGCCGGTGGATGACAAGACCGCTGCCCGGGTCTTCAACGACCTGTACGACCGCTACATCGACAGCGAGGGGGAAGAGCCCCCATCCGAGCGCATAGCGACCTATGTGGCTGCGCTGCTCGAACGGTGGTGCGACCTCACCGAGGACGAGGAGGACACCTCTCCCTGGTCGACCGGGCCGTTGATCGGCGAAGCCAGTGGTCCGCTGATCTACTTCCCCATGCGTTGGAGCATGGCCGAGGAGGCGTCCGCCTACGCGGCGGCCGTGGCGGAGTCCATGGGGCTGGTCTGCTTCGACGTACAGCAGAACCAGCTCAGGCCGTGAGTAGAGCCGCCAGTCGGCGGTAGCTGATGAGGGCTGCGGCTATGCCGACGAAGGCGAGGAAGTGTTCGGGCGTGTTCGTCTCTCACGACGGGAGCCTCGTCGGCCGGGACGCGCGGATGGCCTGGCCCGGTGGCCGGGCTGGGCGGCACACACCGGCCAGGACGGTGCTGCTCAGCGGATACACGAGGGAGAGCAGCGTCGATGCGGTACCGGCGGTCGTTCTTGTCTTCGGCACGGGGCTGCTGTCGGTCGGATGCGCGGTCGCCGGCCTGTCCCGCGCGACGCGGGACCGTCTTGCCCTCCGACTGCCCGGCCCTGCGTTCGCGGCCTATGTGAAGTGGAGGTCCTGATGCGGCGGCCGACGTGGTGGTGGCCAAGGTGGAGCAAGTCACGCGATCCCCGTCAGCCCCCTGCTCGGATGGTAGCCGCGCGGTCGGCGCAGCGACTTTGGCCTGGAGTTTCGATGACCCGGTAAAGCTCTGCACTCGGATCCTGGAGCACCGGTGCGGAAGCCGCCGTATGTGGGTGGCTGCTGAGCTGCGGGGAGCGGGCATCCATCCGTGGTTCCCCGTGGTTTCCCGCTCGTCTCCTGCTGATCGGGCACGTGAGGGGCACAGCGACGTTCGGTGTCCACTCCCCCGCGGACTGGGCTCCTCAGGCTTCCGTGGGCACGTCGTCGCCAGGCGCAAGGATCAGGTCGGCGTTCTCCGCCGTGGCTCCGTCCGAGGTGAACGGCAGGGCATCGCCGTGCTGGGTCACGAGCCAGCCGATGATCTCTTCCGTGTTCGGAACGCCGTTCTCGAAGTTGCGCCAGTACGCTCGGTGGCCTCGGCCGGGCAGGACACCGACCACCTTGTGGGCCGGGACGAGGCGGGAGAAGTCCGGGGAATCGGTCACGGGTCGCATGACGCCACGCTCGGGGTCGACGACAAGGGCCGTGTCAGGCGCGCGTGTGTCTCGCCGCACCCCCACCGGTCTGAACCACGGTGCTGACTCTGTGATGTCGAGTTAGGGTCAGGCCGGTTGAGCAGGCGGGGTGGGGGTGAAGGCTCGGTTGTCGCGCAGGAGGGCCCACAGCACACTGGTGCGGCGTCGTGCGAGGGCGATGACGGCCTGGACGTGTTTGCAGCCCTCGCCGCGTTTCTTCAGGTAGTACTCCCGGTTCGGGCCGTCGCGGATGATGCTGGTCTGCGCGGAGAGCTACTCGGTTCCCCACCCGTATGAGCCGAGAAGGCGCTGTTGCCGAGGCCGGATTGCCGGCCTAACGGTCAGGCGGCACGCCTGTGCCGGTACGGTGCCCCGAGCTCAGACAACGGCAGAAGTGGGCGGAACGTGACCGCAGCCCGGTTCGACGGCGTGGAGGTGTGCTCGGCTTCGGAGCGGCGGCCGCGCCCTTCCTGCCCGGTGTCGCCTACCTCAGGATCACCAAGAGCCACGACTCCATCGAGAACGGCTTCTTCGCCGTCATGCACTGCGTGGCCGGCGTGAGCTTCGCATCGTTCCCGCTGCCGGCGTGGCGCAACAAGGGCAGCCGGCACACGGACCCGGGCTTGGCCTTGTATGGCGGGCACATGATCGTCGGCAGCAGGGCCAACCGTCCCATCCCCATCCCGACGGGCGGTGAGACGCCCAGGTCACACGCGTGACACCGTCTCGCCGTCCCACTCGGTCGCGTTCTGTTGCGGGCGGTCCGAGCGCCCTGACAGCGTCGCTCCCGTCACCGCAGGACCGAACGAAAAGGGGAGAACGCATGCGACCGAGCGTCATGACGAGGTCGATCGTCGGTGCCACCGCCGTGGTCGGGCTGGCGATCGGAACCCTCGCGGGTACCGGTACCAGCTTCGCGGCGTCCGCACCGGCGGCACAGCCGGCGGTGAGCGCCGAGGCCTTCGGCACACTCGCGACGAACAACCTGGGCCTGACCATCGACCAGGCCAAGGGCGTCCAGCGCTGGTGGCTGACGGGCTGGGGTTACACCGGAGACATCGATGGGCTGCTGGGCACCAACAGCTGGAAGGCGATACAACGCTTCCTGAAGGCGCAGTGGGACTACACGGACGCGATCGACGGGATCGCCGGCCCCAACACGATCAAGGCGCTGCAGCGGTTCCTGGCGGCGCACTCCGGCTACGACGGTCCGATCGACGGCATCGCCGGGCCGGGCACCAGGGCCGCGTGGTCGAACTGGGCCAACTACATCGGCTGATCCGTTCTCACACCACCGCAGGACCGAACGAAAAGGGGAGAACGCATGCGACCGAGCGTCATGACGAGGTCGATCGTCGGTGCCACCGTCGTGGTCGGGCTGGCGATCGGAACCCTCGCGGGTACCGGTACCAGCTTCGCGGCGTCCGCACCGGCGGCACAGCCGGCGGTGAGCGCCGAGGCCTTCGGCACGCTCGCGACGAACAACCTGGGCCTGACCATCGACCAGGCCAAGAACCTTCAGCGCTGGCTGGCCGTGCACTACGAGTACACCGACGACATTGACGGACTGCTGGGCACCAACAGCTGGAAGGCGATTCAGCGCCACCTGCGGATGGAATGGGGCTACACGGACCCGATCGACGGCATCGCCGGCCCCAACACGATCAAGGCGCTGCAGCGGTTCCTGAAGGAGTACTACGACTACACGGGCCCGATCGACGGCATCGCCGGGCCGAAAACCAGGGCCGCGTTCGCGAAGTTCGCCAGTTCCGTCGGCGACTGATCCGTACGCGCCTGCCTCACCGGGGGCCGACGGCCACTACTGGCGCCGACGCGAACAAGGCGACTGGCATGCCGCCGCCCAGCGGAACCTCTTCAACCGCATGATCGGACAGCTCTACCACTGCCCCCAGAAGCGGGAGCCCAACGATGAGCAAGCCGCCTTCCCGGCTGAAGTGATCGTGGCTGCCGCCTGGCTCGATCGCGGCCTGCCATCCTGGCTTTCTCACGGATGGGGGAGAACATGTCCGAGTCGATCGACGGGTGGATCTGGAGTCGCAACCCGCGCTCCTTCTTGGAAGTGTTGTCGCTCTTCACCGGATACGAGTTCGATACCACCGACTGGCGCACCATCGAAGCCGGAGTCCAGGACACTGACGACGACAACCCCGGCCTCTGGTACGTCCATTCCCTGGCCGGCGTAAACGCCACGCTGGAGGTGAACCTTGCCCGAGCTGTCGGCGGCGAAGAGACGTCCGTCCGTCGTGGGAGCGGAGGCCCCTGAACTCAGGCTGCGGGCCGACACCCTGTTGTCCGCCTTTGCTGCCGGCCGACCGCATCCAGAGCGGTCAGCCGGCAGCAATGTGAGGTGTCTCTTCACGGGTGAGGTGAGGCAGGCGCGCTCGTCCTCAGTGTGACGTGGGCGGTGAGGCCGGAGTGTTTCTGGATCCGTGGGGTTCGGCAGGATGTGCGGGGGATCCAGGAAGGACTGGCAGTCGGTGACGGCGACAGTGTCGTCCGGGCCCCCTTGGACACCTCGCGGACGCGTCGGCGGACCTTCTGCGGCGACCAGGTCTCCATACGTACGTGCGACTCAGGGAGGGCCTTCTTCGTCGGGGTCCCCGGCGACCCCGTTCGGCACGAGGCCCGCGAGCGCCTGGAACGCCGTCACCTGGCGCAGCGTCTCGGGACCGAACAAGTCGTCCGCCCCGATGCGGGTGCCCCGTTCCTTGAGGCGCACTTGCACCTCGCATACGCACTCGTCGTTCCGTCCTACGCTGATGACGGGCCCGCACGTCTCCGAGAACAGCGCCGCCCGTCCGGTGCCGTCCTCGTGCCCGCCCCGGTGGAGAAGGTGGAGCCTCTCCAGGCCACGAGGGCGAGTACGAGGGCGGTGACCGTGCTCGTCACGACCAGGCGTCGCCGCCCTCGGCTCCGTACCGGAGCCGGTGAGGCATCGGGTGCGGGGCCGGGGCTGGGATCCGGAAGTCCGACCGGGGCAGCCTCCGGGACCGGTCCAGAGCTCTCGATTCCCTCCGTACGCTCCTCCTCGGCCTCCACGGGGTCGTTGCCGGCCCGCTCAGCGTCCGCCAGGGCCCAGAACCGGTGCAGTTCGCGCAGCTCGGTGGGGGCGGCTCCGCAGACCACGGCGATGCGGTGGACGGGGCCGTAGTCCTTGGGGACGGACGTGCCCGCGCAGTAGCGGTGCAGGCTCGAGCGGCTGACGCCGGTCTTCTGAGCGAGGACCTCGTAGCTGTAGTCGGCCCTCTGCCGTAGCGCGCGCAGCCGAGACGCGAACCGGTCGGCCTCTTTGAATGGTTTCAAAACAACCCCCAAATTGAGAGCACCCCGGAGACGCGAGCAGCGTCCCGGCGTACCAATCAGCCAGAACTGCTTCTGCAGGGCACACCTTTGTCGTGGATCTGCATGTCGCCACACGACGTCCTGCCTGCGAGAACCAGGAGGAGGACGCAGAGGGCGAAGAACGCTTCGAGGGACGTTCGCCCCTCGCCGAAGCATCGGTCATGTGCCGGCGGACATAGCGACACCCGCCCGTCCCTCCGCCCGGATGCCCACAGCGTCGAGTGGAGTGCCGGCGGCGCGCCGATCGACCGGGAGCCCTGCGCGCCTCGGGAGTCGAGTTCGCGACCGTCAAGACCACACGGGACCTCGGCGTCACGGGCCCCTGCCGCGCCACCGACCTGCCAACGTGCTCCTCCTGCGCGAGTTGGCGGACACCTGCCTGCTGCCGACGTGCGGGGGTGCCGTGCCGGCATTCGCCGCTGCCTACGGTCAGTCGCACTCGTTGGAGTCGTGGTTCGCCTGATGGGAGTCGCCGGCTCCGTCTGTGAACACGTGAATCCCCCGCCCGTTGCGCTCCATGTCCGTGCCGTAGCGCCATCCTTCGTACCCGAAGTACACCCTGGAGCCCCGCGTGGTGCTGCCGCCCGTTCTCACCACATACTCCTGAGCCTCGCGAAACGTGTCGGGTCCAACACGGCCCTCTGCCTTGGAGGGGGAATCGACCAGTCCGGACTTCCACTGGAGCCGCTTCGTGGCGTGGGTGGTGCTCGGACCGAAGTGACCGTCGACGTCTGCCGCGTTGGACTTGAGACCGCTGGGCTCGGGGGCGCCGTGGGCCCACAAAATCTTCTGCCGCATGCAGGTGGCCGTGGAACTGCCGTACTCGTTGGCGGAAATGATGTCTTCGTCCGACCAGTCGCCCTTAACCGTGTCGTAGCCGCGGACGTAACCGTCGGACGTCTTCGCTGAGGCCGGTAACACACTCAGCGCCATATCCCCTGTGGCACAGACGGCGATCACGGCGCCGGTCAGTCGAGCTCGGCTCATGCGAAATATCATGCCTGTTCCCTCCGCGTGCGTCGCTCCGCTCAACGACCTCGCGGCTCGACAACCTCTGATCGCCGAACGATGCCCAAGGCTTCGTCCAGCCACCGAGAACGGTTCCAGCCAGACACCAGTAGCGACAATGCCCTTTCGCCTGAGCGAAAAGGACCAGTTCAGAGCCCCTACGCCGGGGCGTTCGGCCACAAGTCACCTCCCCTCGGAATCCAGTCCTGAGTCTCTGGCGATGGCTGCTGAGGAACTGAGGACGGTGGTCGACCGGTTGCGGCGGGCGCAGGGGCGGATCACTGAGGTGATCAAAATGATCGAGGAGGGAGGGATTGCACGGAGGTGGTCATGCAACTCGCGGCGGCGTCCCGAGCGCTGGGCAAGGCGTGCTTCGCGATCACTGCTGCCTGTCGGCGTACAAGCGGACGTGGCTCCGGCAGGATTTTCGTAGATGGAGATCATCTCGGTGACACGGTGGGCCGGTCCGCGCAGTGGGCAACCTGCGGTTGTGCTCAGTTGAACTGGTAAGCCTGTTACCGCAGTTGGCCAATGTGCTGATGGTCTCGGCCGATGTCTCCGATGTTGTCGTGACGGTCCGTGCCCGCACGAGGCCAGGCGTTCCAGCGGGATGTACCGGGTGCGGCAAGGCCAGCGCGTGGTGCCAAAGCCGTTATGTACGGCGCCTCATCGACATCACCCTCGGTGGTCGGTCTCTACGCATCGACTTGTCCGTACGCCGCCTGTACTGCGAGAAGTCGAGGTCGTCTGCCGCGACGGCTCCCTCACCTACCGGCAGGAAATCATCCGCCGCGTCCAGAACATCGCCTCCACCCACCGCGGCGCCTGCCCGCAGCACTGCCCCCGGTCAAGGAGACTGCCGAGGACACCGCGGCGGACACCTGGGCCGGGCGCCACGCCCGAAGACTGTTCGAAGCCGTGCACGCCCTGACCCGCACCGGCCGGAGCCACCGCTCAGTGGCCAGGAACTCGGCCTGGACCGCCGCACGGTGCGCAAGTGCGCCCGAGCCCACGCCTGGCCCGCACGAGGAACTCCAGACCAAAGGGGTACTCCGGTCACTGCCAGCGCGTGAGAATGGCCGTCGCGCCCCTACGACGGGGCCTGCCCCTGGACACACCCCACGAGCGACCGCCTGCCCCGACTCCTCGCCGACCTGGCCGACGGCCACGCGGACCACACCTGGGAGAAACGGATCCGTGCGCTCGTCCGCCCCGACGTCCTCATCCTCGACGACTTCGCCATGCGACAGCTCTCCGCGGCCCGGGCCGACGACCTCTACGAACTCGTCTTCGAGCGGCAGGGACGCCCGCTGATCACTACCAGCAACCGGGCACCCAGCGACCGGTATCCCCTCTTCCCAACCCCGTCGCCGAGTCTCTCCTGGACCGGCTCATCAACACCAGCCGCTCATCAACACCAGTCACCAGGCGATCATGAACGGGCCGAGCTGCCGCCCGAACAAGCGGCCCAGGAACCCCACCGACAAGACCAAGTAGGAAGAGCCGGTGGACGTCGTCGGGATACTGCCGTCATGGCCGTCACTCAGCAACTCGCCCGCATCCCGGCGGAGTATCTCGCCTCCTGCCGCCAGTCAGCCGACGCATCGCCGGATGGAGATCCGCTCTGGGATCCGCCGTCTGCAGACGTCCTCGACCTGGACTGGGCGCCGTTCCTGCTCGAACGGATCTGCGAGCTGGGAGGTCTCGACGACCTCCATCGGAGCGCTCTCCGGCAGGCTCTCGAGGGCGACACTGCCATCGACCTCGCCTTCCTCAACACGCATCCGCATACCATCGCCACCTTCGGGCCAAACCCCACGGCCCTCTCTGCAGGTCAAGTGGATCGCGTTGCGGAACTGCTCGGGCAGATCGACTTTCCGGCCCTCCTGGCCACCCTGCCGGCAGACGAAGCAAAGGCCGCCTCCTTGATCGGCAACGGCGCAGACGAGATCGTCGATGGCCCGAAGAAGTACGTGCTGGGGCACTTCAACGCCCTGCGCGAGTTCTACCATGCCGCATCCCAACGGCAGCTTCTCGTCGTGCTCTGGTGGGACTGACACGGACCGCCTCACCGTCGGCTCGCGTCAGCAGCTGGGGAATTACGTGAACTTCCCCCCTGAGGAATTACATGAGCGTCCACAGGGGACTTGCCGGTCGTGCAGGTAGTCGGTGAGGTCCGGCTCGAGGACGGCCCGCAGCTGCTGGGCAGAGGCACCGCGCAGGGCGATCTGGTCGAGCAGCCAGTGGGCCGTCTCCTTCAACACGGGGACGTCGACGACCAAGGACTTCAGTCCTTGCGGCGCGTCGGTGCCTCTCCGGTCAAGCCAGTCGGCCGGCAGATCGGTGAGCTGGGCTTCGTCGCCTGCCGGATCGCCCATCAGCTGGGCGGCCGGTTTTCCGGGGGTGTGCTCGCGCAGGCCGTCGAGGTCGGCGCTGATGATGGCCAGGGTGGGCACTGTGTCGTCCCGTTGGAGCCAGCGGCGCAGGGTCTGTTGCCGGCCGTGGGTGATCTCCTTCAGCGTGATGCGCGTGAGGTCGGCGCCGAGGCGGGCGAACCCGCTCTCCCCTCCCCGGGGAGCCTCGGTGCCGGCCCAGCCGGTCGGCTCCCCTGCCTGCGCCACCCGCACCAGGGCGTGGGCGTCCGCTCCCCGCTCGGTCAGCCAGGTGGGCAAGCCGTCGGCAGGGGGCGGGCCGCTCACTCACCAACAAGGACTTCTACTCGGCGGCGGGATACCGCACAGCCCCGGAAGCGGGTGGCGGCTGGCCGCAGCCTGCCCGTTCGGGCCCGGTCCGGATGCCCGGTTTCCGCAGTGCTCCCGCCAGGCGGGAACAACCGGGCGGGCATCGTGCGGGGCGTCCCGCACCGCGGGACGCGGCCAGCGAAGCCGCGCCTCCGTGCCGGGGCCTGTCGGGCACGAGCCGCCTCGACGCGCCGCGCGCCCTCTCAAGGGCTGACGTAGTCGCCCCAGCCGAAGGTGGCGACATAAGCCCGCCGCAGGGCTTGTCCACCGCGTCCGCCCCTGACGTGGATGACGGTCAGCGCGAGGAGGAACCAGGCCGCACAGCACCCCGCGACGATCAAGGCCCATCGAGCGCCCGAGAAATAGGCGACGACGCCCAGCGCGATGGCCGTCACGACCAGCCCGATGTGGCCTCCGCCGATGTCCGTGCCGGGCCCGCCGGCCTTGGCCATACATGTCCCCCTGTCGATGGTCATACCGCTCTGTGTCCGAGCAGACTACGGATCCCGCCAGTGGTGTCAGCGTGGTTCCCCAGCAGGGTTGGAATGCCCGCCTCGCCTCGGGCTGCACTCCGGCCGGGCGCGTCTGACGGGCACGCGCGGGTTCCTCGAGCGCCCGGCCTCGCGCGGCGGGTGTGTGCCGGACGGTCAGCGGCTCTGACCGGAGCGCCTGCGGCGGGTGTGTTGCGGGGCGCGGCGGGAGCGTCGTGCGGGCGCTGTCCGGTCCTCGGTGGGGCCGGTGGCGGGTGAGGAGAATCCGCCCGGAACGCTCAGCTGGGCGGCCGGCACCGCGTCGGCGGGCCGAGCTGCGGTGGCGGGCTGGGCGGAGCGGCGCCGGGGTTGTGCGGCGCGGGCGAGGACGGTGGCGTTCGCCAGGAGCGGGGCGCAGGTCTCGCAGACCTCTTCGACGCTCCAGACGCGGCCGACGGTCGGGTCGTGGCGCAGGATGAGCAGCACGGCGCCCGCGCAGTGCGTCTTGGCCTCGGGGTGGGCGGCGCAGCGCTGGGAGCCGCAGTGACACCAGGCATGGGGGCGGAGGGTGGCGGCCTTGGCGTGGGCGGCGGCGTGCCGGGCGGCGAACGCACGCAGCATCGCGAGGTCCTTGGAACGGGCCGGCATCCGGCAGGCCGGGGTGCTGCAGGAGACGCTGGCGGTGCGGTCGCTGTGTCCGGTGATCCGGACGGTCCAGGCCCGCCCGGGGACACGCTCGGTGGGGGTTTCGCTGTAGGCGGTCGTCACGGCCGTCCGTTCTGGTGGGGCGATGGTGTCGGTCCACTATGGGATACCCACCACCGGCTGGTGCACTGATTTTCCTGCCGGAGCGTCGCGCACGTACGCTGCGCAGCCTCTGGCGCCCCTGGTGTGCCCGCACCGCCCGGACACGGCGGCCCCGTCGGCACGCAACGCCGGTGGGTGCACGCCCGGCTGTGCCGCCTTCGCCTGGGCCGCTTACGGCGTACCGCGTCTCGGGGCAGGCGGACCGGATGAAACCGTGCGCCGTACGATGGCCTCCGCCTGGCTGGCTGTCATGCTGGTGGGCTGTGGTGCCGCAGGCCGCCGTGGCAGCCGCGGGCGCCTTGACGGCTTTCGTCCACTCCCTCAGCAGGTGCACGGCCCCCTGCGTACGGCTGTCGTCGTGGCACCACACCGTCCCTGACCCGACGGCCGCAACTGTGTTGGAACCGAGACCTTCATGCCCCCCGGACAGCCGGACGGTGCGGCCCCGTGCGCACTTTCCGCGAAAACCCCACAGGTGAGAGAGCCGATCGCTAACCTGCCCGCCAACTCTCACGGTCAGCCTCGCCGCCCACTTCTCTGTGCATGACCGACGCGAGGAAACACATGCCGGTGAGGGCCTCGCCGCGCAGGTCGGCGAGAACTACGGTGCTGGGGTGACTGATCTTGTAGTAGTGGCACGTGGACTGGTGGGCGGCGAACGCTCTTTCGGACAGCTGATATGCCATCCGCGGCTTCCGCTGGTGGCCTGCTCGGACGCCGAGCGTCCGGCAGTCCACATCTGGGACTGCGACGCGGGGCAGCTACGCGAACTCGGCTCCGTGGAGCTCACGTCGAACGCCTACGGAGACACCTTTGGGTGGGAGCGGGCAGAGCGGACGCCCGCTGTGGCGTGGCATCCGGAGCAGCCGCTGCTTGCCGTGTCAGGAGAAGACGGACTCCGGCAATGGACTCCTGCCGGGGTCTCCGAACCGGAAGGCGTTCCAGCCACGGCCTCCTACCGCAGTCTGGCTTTCAGCCCGGACGGGCAGGCCCTGTGGGGTTCACCGTCGTTTCGCGACGAAGGCGGCGGGTGGGAGAGCTCGGACGTCCTTGACCTTGCCTCCGCAACCATCGGTGCCGGGCTCCCGTGGGACACAGGAGTCGCGGAGCATCCTGGCGGCGGACTTGTCGCCACGCTCACCAGCGACCAGGGGGCCACGCACTGCCTTTTCGCGCGCGTCGATCAGGGGACCGCGCCTGCCGTGATGCGGCCGCTCCGCCGGGCGCTGATCCTGGACTGTGACGGCTACGAGACTCCGCTCTTCAGCGCAGACGGACGGCACATGGCGATCCGTGGCAACGCGTACGACAACTCGGTGGAGGTATTCGAGTTTCCTTCGTTGCACCGGGTTCTGGCCACAACCCTCGGTACCCCCAGCCCTGGCTATCCGTACCCGCAGGAGTGGCTTGACCAGATGAAAGCCTGGTCGCGTCACAACATCGCCTTCGGATCGCGACCGGGCGTGCTGTGGATCGCAACGCCCGTGGGGGCCCTGGTCGAGGTGGACCTCGAAAGCCAGCAAGCGGTCGAACACGATGTGCTGACCGGATCCCGATTGTCCGCGCTGGCCGCCACAGCCACCGGCGAACTCCTGGTTGCCGGCAGCGGAGGAGATCTGGTGCTCTTGTCCGTGCTCTCCGGCTCCGCGCAGAACTGCACCACGAGCAGGGACACCTCAAGGGCTGCAGCCGCGGCGTTCCTGGAAGCCACTGCCGAGGTTCCGGACGACGGCGACAACCTCGAGACGCACCTTGTCCTGACCGACGGAACCCGCACATGGGAAGCAGACGATCTGGCAACGACGACCGCGGCCGGCTTCACAGATCCAACCTGGCTTCAGCTTCAAGCAGCCATCAACGCGGCGCCGGCTCAGAGCGAATAAGCCGACGAATGCGACACGCCACCTGCGACAGAGGCGGGCCCCAAAGCAACGGACACAAATAGGGGCCGGTCGGAGCGGTGAAGGCGTTCTACGACGCGGGCAAGCTTGCATGCGCCGCGCTGGATGCAGTCGTCGGTCCGCGGGTCTTCCTGGCCGGCTTCCCACTGGCGGGGAGCCACTACGGGCAAGGCCAACAGTTTCTCCTGGATCATGCTGCGGGGCATGGCAACTGGTTCCTGTTCACCTCTGACGGGTCGCTTTCCTTGACCGGCCTCGGGATTCTTCTGCGCTCACAGCGGGTTGGGGAAGCGTGGCTTACGCGTCCGCTCTTCGTGGTCGCACCGGGTAAGTAAGGGCAGCCGTACGAAGGGAAGTTGAGGAGGCTGGACTTCGGGCCAGTGTCCAGGGCTCGTCCCCACGCTCCCATGCGTCGCTGGTAACGGCGGGGTGCGAAAGCGACAAGTTAGACACTGGAGGTGAACGCACGGCGGCTGGGGCAGAGGATCTTCGAGGCAACGCAGGACGGGGACCTCAAGAAGGTCCGCAACTTACAGAAGCTCATGCTGCGAAGCCGCAGCAACACGCTGATCGGCGTGAAGCGGGTGTTCATCCCGAAGAGCAACGGGAAACAGCGACCGCTCGGATGCCTCGTGCACTCCGAATGCCACCGCCAGCACCACGCTGGCGACGGCAAGCGGAACACACAACTCTGCTGACCTGCGAAGCCCTTGGGGCTTGCTTGAGCCGGATGCGCTGAAAGGCGCACGTCCGGTGCCGAGGGGGCCGGGTCACGGCAACGTGACCCGGCTACCCGACCACAGCCGGCTGTGACTGAGCGTTTCAGGTGGCGGATGAGCGCTCTACTTGGCGGGATGAGCGGCGCGGTTGGCGGTCAGCATGGCTGATGTGCGGGTTTCATCGGGCCGGCTTTCATGATCGGGTCACCATCGTGCGCGCAGCACGCCGTCGCTGTCGGGTAGAACGGCTTGGAGCAGTGGGCTGCGCTCGTCGGCGTAGAGGGGCAGGGCGCGGGCCGCTCGCGCTTCGGCCACCAGGGCGGCGAGCTCCTGGTGCTCGGTCTCATCGGCGACCACGTCTCTGATCGTTCCGTCCTTCGCCTCCCAGACGAACTCGATGTGCCATTCGGACGGCAGTGCGGTCAGGACCGCGCCGACGTCGGGTTGCAGATCGGGCCAGACGGTCAGCAGGGCGCGCGGGCCGAGACCGGCGCGCACCGCGTTGAGGTTTTCCGTGGTGAGACGGTGCCAGCGTGTGACGTTGACGATGGGGGTCTCCTCCAGGAGCAGGCCTTGTCGCGCCGCCAGCTCGGTGCGTACCGATCTCCAGAAGCCTTCGTCGGCGGCCTCTGTCACCTCTGGTTCCGCAGCGTAGGGGGAGGCCGCCAGCGGTTCCGCGAAGAGGCCGAGTTCCCGCGTACGGGCCACGGCGTCGGTGCAGGGCTGGTCGCTGCCCACGTACACGTACTGGTCCCTTCCGACGTGCACGGCGAAAACGTCTCCCGCCTCCAGCCGGCACCAGGCGCCCTGCTCACGGAGCATGACGCGGATCAGCTCCAGGGCCACCGCCAGGGAGACCTCGGCCCCGTCGTGGTAACCGGCGAGGTCAGCCGGGAAGAGCCCGCCGAGACCATGCCCCTCGACCGCCGGCTGGCCACCGAGGTGGACGAGCCCGGTGACGGAGGGCTCACGGATCTCCAGCCGGTCAATGCCCGCAGCTTCCGCGAACGCGGAGATCGCCTCCAGGTAGGCGGCCTCGACCGGACCGTGGTCACTGACCGCCTCCTCCGCGCCCTGGTAGCTGCCGTGTTCGTCGCGGTCGGCGGGGTCGTACTTCGTGATCCGGTGAACGAAGGCAGACGGCACACTACTCCTGGCTTGATCTTTAACCTGTGCGTCGGGGCCGTGGGGTCGTCGACTTCTTCGTTTGTCGTCGCTTCGGCTGTGTTTTGCGAAGTGTATGCGCGTCGTGGCGGGGTGTGGGTCGGGCGTTCTTGCGGCCCGATGGCCGTCCGGGGCCGGGCCGGGAGGGTTTCGGTGCCTGGGCCGGGCAGGCGGATGTGCCGAAAGCCCCGGCGGACGCGGGCGGGGTCAGCCTGCACCGTCCAGGCCGACAGCCTCGACCTGACATGCGGCATACCCCTTGGCCGGCCCACCGGCACCGTGCCGGGTCAGCCGCAGTCGGACATGAACCGGCCCTCGAGGTGGTCGGGACTGAGGAAGACGAAGCCGCTGCCGTAACCGAAGTTGATGAAGAACGGGTCGCCCGGGCACTCGCCCCGATCGGTGAACTGGCAGAGGAACCGCCAGGAACCGTCATCGAGGTCCCTGACCGAGTTGTTGGGCAGTACCGGGGCGCCGCCCAGAAAGTCTCGAGGGCCCGGCCCGGACGGCAGGTCCGCTTCCGGGCCCTCATGACGCATGTACCGCGACCATGCGGCGTGATCATCCGCCTCCGCGTCCAGTTCCGGCGGCACGGGAGCCAGGTCGACGAGCCACTCGACGGGGATCTTCTCCACGTCCTCGTTCCAGCGCCACAGTGAGGGCCCCTGGGTGTGCGGCGGCCCGATCACCGCGAAGGAAGGGACCCTTCCACCAGGCTGGACGAGCACGACCGCATCCCCGCGGTTCGGATCCAGGCCGCCCTCCTCCACGTCCAGGAACAGGTAGGCCAGACGTGCTTCCTCCCCCGGCACCCGGAACTGGCCCACGAACATCAGCGGCTCTCCTGTCCGCGGCTCCACCGGCCACGCCGGCTCCTCGAGCCATACCGGCTGCCCGCCGAACTTGGTCACAGGCTGCGTCACCGGCCCCTCGGGCTCCCGGAAGATCATCTGTAGCCGTGGCAAAAAGGCAGCATCGTAAGGGCCCACAGCTTGCCCCGTAGGTCGCGACATCACGACGTGACCGTACGACACGGTGCTGACATGCCCTCTCAGGACGCTCACGAGTGCCGAGGGCTGCTGTCCGGGCACGGGTGCCGTGATCCCGCATCGCCGTAGGCACGGCCGGTAAGGAGGAGCACAATCGCTCTGAGCCGCCCCGGGTTTCGTGGAGTCCGGTCTGCCCCGGGTCTGATGGAGTCGGGTTGCTGGAGAATCGACCGATCCAGCAGCATCCGGAGGCCACCATGCCCCCCGCAGCTGTCCGCCCGAGTTCCGCCGCCGGGCCGCGGAACTCCTCGGCGAGGCGACCCGCCCAAAAGGCGGTACGAAGCCATCCGCGTGCTGGCTGACGAGGGCCTGCCGGTCCAGCCGGCCAGCCGCGCACTGCACGTCGCGGAGTCCGGCTACCACGCCTGGAAGGACCGCTCGCCCTCGGCCCGCACGGTCCGGCACGCCTGGCTGACCGAGGCCATCATCGGCATCCGCACCGCCTCACGCGGCACCTACGGCTCCCGCCGGGTGCACGCCGAGCTCGCCCTGGGGCTGGGCATCCACGTGCACCGCGGCACCGTGGAACTGCTGATGCAGCGGGCCGGCCTGCACGGCCTGCCGGGCGACCGAGCCCGTCGGCGGCCCAGACCGCAGACACCGTCGGTCGCCGACCTGGTGGAACGCGACTTCACCCGTCACGCCCGGGACCGGCTGTGGGGCACCGACATCACCGAACATCCCACGACGGAGGGCAAGGTGTACCGCGCTGTGGTCCTGGACGCCTTCGCCCGCCGGGTGGTGAGCTGGTCCATCGACGCGTCTCCGACCGCCGCATTGACCACCAATGCACTGAGCATGGCCGTCGGCAACCACCATCCCCAGCCCGGCGGCACCATCATCCACTCCGATCACGGAGTGCGGCTTGGACTCAACCGGTCGTCGCAGCATCGGTTCCTTGGAGAGACAGTAGGTGGTCGTTGGGTGCTTTGGTGGGGGCTGCGTGGACAACGCGGTGATGGAGTCCTTCTGGGCTCGGCTCCACCAAACCCAGGGCACTGGACAACTGTCCGGCGAATCATGCATATGGCGTCTGAAGCCGATGGCAGGCGGCGCTGCACGGGGCACACGCGCATGCCGGTCACGGTGTGCCGGGCACCAGTCCGACCCGGTAGGCGAGGACGACGGCCTGGACGCGGTCACGCAGGCCGAGTTTCGCCAGGATGCGCGACACGTAGGTCTTGACGGTCTCGGGCGTGATGAACATCGCCGCGGCGATCTCCGCGTTCGACAGCCCCTCGGCGATCAGTTGGAGCACTTCCAGCTCGCGGGGGGTCAACGCACGCACGACGTCCTGCCTGGCCGGCCGGGAGGTGTCGGCCGGTCGCAGATGCTGGGCGAAGTGGCCGATGAGGTGGCGGGTGACGGCGGGTGCCAGCAGGGCCTCGCCCCGGGCGACGGTCCGGACACCGTTGACCAGCTCCGCCGGAGGCGCGTCCTTGAGGAGGAACCCGCTCGCTCCGGCGCGCAACGCGTCGTAGACGTAGGCGTCGACGTTGAACGTGGTGACGACCAGTATCTTCGGCGCGTCTTCGGTATCGGGACCGGCCAGTTGTCGTGTCGCCTGGATGCCGTCGAGCAGGGGCATCCGGATGTCCATCACGACCACGTCGGGGCGCAGCCGCCGCGCGGTCCGGACCGCCTCGTGGCCGTTCTCGGCCTCCCCGACGACCTGCATGTCGGACTGCGCGGAGAAGATGGTGACGTAGCCGGTCCGCACCAGCGCCTGGTCGTCGCAGACGAGCACACGGGTCGGTGGTGGCGTATCGCTCACGAGGTCACTCCTGAAGGGGCTTGGACGGAATCGTGGCACGGACCTCGAACCCGCCTCCGGGCCGGGGACCGGCCTCCAGTTCACCATCGAGCATCCGCACCCGTGCGCGCAGCCCGGCCAGCCCCCGTCCGCCCGCGGGCCCCGGCTTCCGCGCGACCGGTGCGGCGGCGGGTCCGTCGGTGGTCACCACGATCTCGATGTGCTCGTCACCGTGCCGGAGCAGGACCCGTGTCGGCTTCCCGGCCGCGTACTTCAAGGCGTTGGTGAGCGCCTCCTGCACCACCCGGTACGCGGCCAGCTCCACGTCCACGCTCTGCGGCCGCCGCTCACCCCGCTCGCCGAACTCGACCGGCTGACCCGACCTGCGGGCCTGCTCGACCAGGTCCCCCACCCGCCCGAGGGCTGGTGCCCGGCCCGCACCCGCCGGGTCCGCGGACGCCGCCTCGCCGGTCGCCTCCAGGACACCGAGCAGGTACCGCAGTTCCGTCAGCGCCCGACGGCCGGTGTCGCTCACGGCCGTCAGTCCCTCGCCGGCGCGTTCCGGCGCGGACGTGAGCAGGAACTGCGCCGCGTCGGCTTGGACCACCATGGCCGTCACGTGGTGGGTGACCACGTCATGCAGCTCGCGGGCGATCCGCGCCCGCTCGGCGGCCGTGGCTACCTCGGCGGCCAGCCGCCGCCGCTTCGCCTCTTCCGTCCGCCGCTTGCGCACCGTGCTTCCCACCAGCCAGGCCGCGGCCAGAGCCAGAGAGAACGCGAGGTAGTCCGGCAGCGAATTCGGTGAGCCGAGACGGTGCAGGACGACGGCCAGCACGGCGTAACCCGCACTCGCCACGACGACCAGGCCGTGGCGGAAGCGGACCTGGTGGGCCCCGGCGGAGTACAGGGCCAGATACAGTCCCATGCTCGCGAACGTCGTCGCGAAGCCCAGCGCCTGGTGCACGGCGAACGCGCCCGCGATGACGGCCAGACAGGCCGCGGGCCACCTGCGACGGACCGCCAGCGGCACGGTCTGGGCCAGGGCCAGCCCGACGCTCAGCACGTTCGCCGGCCGCTCGGGCAGATCGCCGATCTGCGCACCGATCCGGGACAGGGGCGGCACGAAGGCCAGCAAGGTGAGCGTCAGGGCGAGGACGCCGTCCTTGAGGAGAGCATCCCGCTCCTGCCACCGGTCGAGCGACGCCCGGAACAGCGGAATGCTCCAGGGCGCCTGACGGGACATCACTTCGGTTTCCTCCAGCCGGCCTGTCTCAGCGGCCCGCGCGTCGGCGGGTCTTGATGCCACCGTTCCGGTGGGCGCGGACGAGCATCGGAACGGCGATGGCCACCCCCATGAGGACGGGCATGATCGATGCCTCCAGGCCGAAACCGCCGCCGGTCAGAAGGTCGGAGCCGTGGACGTCGACGGTGAACAGGCCCTCGGGGGCGTGTCCGGATACCGGGATGCCGAGCAGCTGCTCCGTGGTGTTCCAGGCGAAGTGCAGCCCCACGACGAACCAGATGTTACGCCGCCACAAGAACGCGACTCCGAGCAGGACGCCCGCCTCCAGAGCGATCGCCAGTCCGCTCCACGCGTTCGCGCCCTGGGCGCCAAGGTGGGCGACACCGAAGAACAGCGAGGTGATCGCGATGGCGGCCCGGCTGCCCCACAGCTGCTCAAGAGCCTGCAGGGCAAGACCGCGGAACAGCAACTCCTCGGTGACCGCAGCGCCGATCTGCACCACGACCGCGGTCCAGACGACCGACATGAAGCCGTCGCCCGCCCAGGTGAACGAATAGCCTCCGAACGCCGTGATCAGGAGGGCGGAGACAAGAATGAAGCCCAGGCCGATCCCGCCGCCCAGCAGCACCTCCCGGCCGGCCCCGGACCGGACGATCTCCGGCGTGGAGCGTCGTGCCACACGGCGCATGACATACCAGTACACGGCCACCGCGGCGACCGCGCCCAGCACCGGCACGGGGCCGGGTCCGGTCGCCGTCAGCCCCGAGACCAGGCCGACGCCGACCATTCCCGCCAGCATCCAGCCGAGCGGAGACCGCACGATCCGACCGAAGCGGCCGCCGCCCCCGTCGCGGTCCTCGCCCGGGCCGGAGCCTGCGCTGTGTCGTACGGCGGACGTCGTGCCCATGGTGGCCTCCCCAGTAGCGGGTCGCCCCTGCGGCGACCTGACGACCACGCTAGGAATCCGCAGACGTCCGCGAATCACCCGTGCATGGACAGCTCCTGTAGCTCTCACGGGGGATGCACCACCCGCCCGCGCCCGTTCCGCCACGGGACGCGGCCGAAGCACGAACGGGACTGGACGCCGTAAGAGGGCCGGGAACTACGGCTGCTGCGGCGCCCGCACGATGCGTGAGCGCGGCTACCGCGGCGTCACCCGGCGCAGGCGGTGTCCGCTGACCCGGCCTGTACGACGACGATGCCCGCCCCGAACCTGATCGGCCGCGACCTCCATGCCGAGCTCCTCGGGACCAAGCTGGTCTGCGACATCACCTGTCTGCCCACCGCAGAGGGCCGGCTCCACTTCGTCTGTCGACTGGACCTGGCCACCCACGAGGTCGTCGGCTACGCCATGACCGACCGCCTCCGCGCCGAACTCGTCGTCGGCACTCTCGTCATGGCCCACGGCCGGGACGGCCGGGAGCCCGGCTGCGCTGCTACCCGGACCTGCGGCAGCAGGCCGCCCCCGGCCTGACCCGGGCCGCTGTTCGTCGATGTCGCCTCTGCCTCGTGTCCGGTGGGAGGTGTGGTGTCACGGTGTGTGGTCAGCCACGGCGACGAAGCAGGGCACGGCGGGGCTTGGACGGCTCCTGGCCGTGGCTGTCCTCCGGAGCCGGCTGTGCGCGGCCGCCGGGCCATAGAGAGCTCGGTGGTCAGGGCGACGCCGTCGTCGACTTTCTCGGTCCGCCACCCGTGGATGTCCAGCGGCCCGCCGACCAGTTCGGCGTAGGTCCGGTGCGGGAGCGGGCCGGGGTTGGGGTCGTCGTGCTCCGCGGCGTAGACGCGGCCGTTCAGCAGCTGCTCGTCGCCGTTCATCCGGTCAGCTTTCCAGCCGTCATCGACAGCCGGACGGGGCCGGCGGGCCCGGCCCGGGTGGAGGCCGGGCCCGCCGTCGGGCTGCGCGAGCTCAGGACTTGATCTGGCCGGGCGGTCTTGAACGGGCGGCCGGCCGATCGAGCTGCGGGAACGGGTGGAGATGCTGGGGGCGGGTTCGCGGCGGGGCCCTTCCCGCAGGGCGGGTTCCGCGTGCACGCACGCGTCCCGCCGGGCCGCATGAGTATTCCGCCCCTGCGTTCAGGGTGCTGGTGTGCGAGGACCGGGCTCTCGTGCGTGCCGACTTCGTCACGCTCCTCTCCGCCCAGCCCGACATGGAGGTCGTGGGCGAGGCCGTGGGCGGCCGGGAGACGGTCCGGAGCGCGCGGGAGCGGAAGCCGGACGTCGTCGTCACGGACATCCGCATGCCCCTGCTCGTCGGAATCGAGGCCACCCGCCGTCTGACGGGGCCCGGCTCCGCCGTCCCCGCCAGGATCCTCGTCGTGACGACCTTCAACGTCAACGAGTCGTGTACGAGGCCCTGCGCGCTGGCACCAGCGGCTTTCCGCTGAAGGACGCCCCACCGTACGAACTGATCAACGCGGTACGCGTCGTCGCCCGCGGCGAGTCCCTCCTGGCCGCCGCCCTCCGGCCCCTGATCGGCCGCTTCGCCGAACGCGTACGCCCCTCCGCCGCCCCGCGTCCCCCGAGCGCGAGCGCGAGCGCCTCAAGGTCTCACCCCGCGAGCACGAGGTCCTCCTCCTCATCAGCGAGGACCTGTCGGACGAGGTTGGCCGGGGAACGGCAACCGAGCCGGACGGCCCTGTGACGCCGTGCGGCGCGGCAAGCCGGCAGCAGCGGCCGTTCCGCCCACAGCCCGTCCGATAACGCCCCACGGCGGCCGTACCGTTCTCAGGGTCGGCCCAGGATCCCCCGAGCGAGCTACCTGTTTCGTCCTCTCTGGGGCGACGCGCGCCGTCGGTGATCCCTTGTTGACTCGAATCGTCAACACAACGGCCGGACAAGGCCGACCAGCCCAGCAGTTAAGGACAACACCATGACCACGGCACGCAGTTCCACGCAGCACGGTTTCCCCCGAGGCCGCCGAATCGCCGCAGCTCTGCTGGTTTCCGCGCTGGCAGGAAGCGCACTGGTCGCGTGCGATGCCGTCGCCAAGGGCTCGCAACCGCCCAAGGCCTCCGGCAAGAGCGGAGGCGAGACCGCGGGCGATGCCAAGATCACCTGGGGCAAGTGCCCGCCCCTGGCCGAGGGACGAACCCGTGACCCCCACCTAGCCTGTGGAACGTTGGAGGTGCCACTCGACTACCGGAACCCGGACGGCATGAAGATCGACGTGGCGGTCTCCCGGCTGTCCACCGCACGGCCCGGGAAGCGACATGGCGTTCTGCTGCTGAACCCCGGCGGGCCGGCCCTGGGCGGTCTCGGCATGCCCGAAACCATGGCGTCCACACTGCCGAAGTCCGTGCTGGACCGCTACGACCTGATCGGTTTCGACCCGCGCGGCGTCGAACACAGCGCCCCGCAGAGTTGTGGTCTGCAGGACCCCAGCGTGTCCGGGCTCTTCCCCTATCCTGCCGCGGACGGCTCGATCACCAAGAACGTGGCCCTCGCCAAAGCCGACGCCGAGCAGTGCGCCGACACGGTGGGCAAGAACCTGCGGTACTACAACACCGCCAACACCGCCCGCGACATGGACCGCATCCGCCAGGCGCTCGGTGAGAAGAAGATCTCCTACTGGGGCCAGTCCTACGGCACCTACCTCGGCGCCGTCTACCGCTCCCTCTTCCAGAACCACACCGACCGGATGATCCTGGAAGGCAACGTCGACCCCACCAAGGTATGGGCCAACCAGGTGGCGGACACCTGGGGCAAGGGCATGGCCGACCGGTTCCCCGATGCCGCCCGCGTCGCCGCGGCGCAGGCCGACACCCTCAAGCTGGGCACGAACGTCGCGCAGGTGACCCGCGCCTACCTCACCCTCGCCGACCGGCTCGACCGCACGCCCGCGGCGATTCCCGGCGCATCGGTGTCGCTGGACGGGGCACTGCTGCGGAACATGACCTACGCCCTGCTTCAGCACAACAACACCCTTCCCGTGCTCGCCAGGTTCTGGAAGGCCGCCGACAACCTGACCCATGGCAGCACCACGGCCGCCGACACCGCGGTTCTCAAGGAGGTGTTCGCCGACACGCCGACGGCCCCGGGCATCCCCGCGGACAACCAGGCCACCATGTTCATGGCTCTCACCTGCGGCGACGTCGAATGGCCGCACGACGTCGACGGCTACGCCGTCCGCACCACCGCCAACCGCGAGAAGTGGCCGCTCACCGCGGGCATGCCCGCCAACATCTGGGCATGCGCCTACTGGGACAAGCCGGCTGAGGCGACTGTCAAGATCGTGAAGGGCGGCCCGCGCAACACCCTGATCCTGCAGAACCGCCGGGACAACGCCACCCCGTGGGAAGGCGGCGTCGGACTGCACAAGTCCCTCGGCGACGGCTCTGCCTTCGTCGGCGTCGACAACGGCGGGCACTACGTCCACGGCGAAGGCTCCGCCTGCGCCGACAAGGCCACCGTCGGCTTCCTGACCACCGGTCACCTGCCGGACAAGGACGTCTACTGCACCGACGTCACCCAGAAGTAACCCACCGGAACGCGGTGCTTCCCCGTCCGGCCCGCTGTCCGGTTGGATTCGCCTCGACGGGGCCGTTGGAAGCCGCCTCAGCCATCACGGCGATGGCCGAGAACCGCTGCATCGATATTCGGAACAGCCCCGAGGAGCACGTCCACTCGTCATCCTGCCGCAGCGGGGGCTCCAAGCCCCCGTCAGGGAGGAGCTCAGGCTCGGTCAGGAAGCCGGTGTCGTCCACGGTCAGGACGGCGCCCCGGTCACCCGGCTGATGGCCCGGACCACCCGGGTACCGAAAGTCGGAAACCGTCGGCTCCAAGGAGACCGGCAAGCGGCGGGAGGCCCAGCCGACCGACGTCGTCACCGACAGGAAGGGCCCCGGTGCCGAATTGCTCACGGCAGACGGCTTCTGTCGGGTCCGGGCTCGGGATCTCGGACGTGGCCGAACACGAGGGGGAGGCCGCATGCGACGTCCCTGGCGGCCGAAGCCAGGTCCACCGCGGTTGCCATACTGCTTTCATGCTCATGCTCCCCGCCGTGCTCGGCCTTGTCCTGTTGGTCGGCTCGGCTACTTGGGCCGCTGAGCGTTCATTGCGTCGCACTCGCCGGCAGACCAGGTACGGACGGTACGCGCCGTGGATTCATCCGCGAGGCCGGCTCGCCGCACCGCTGAACTGGGTGGCCGGCAGTCGACTGCTGCGGTGGGTGTGTGAACGCATCCCATCAATGGTCTTCGTCAGCGACGTGACCGACGTCGTCTACGTCAACTACGTGGTCGACGCCCACCGCATCGCGCCCCTGGTCCCGCCCGGCCTGGAACTGCAGCGTATCGGCGAGGGGGACAACCAGGCGATGCTGACCTTCCTGAGTTACCGCCACGGGCATCTGGGGCCGGCGCTGCTTGGCCGATGGCGGCGGTTTCTGCCCTCCCCGCTGCAGAGCAACTGGCGGATCTACGTGCGCCACCGTCGCACGGATTCACTGGGCGTCTACTTCCTCAGTACCGCTGTCGATCGCACGTTGCACGCCCTCGGCGCCCGGATGGTTGCCGAGGCACTGCCCATGCACGTTCTCGAACGGGCTTCGCTGCTCGTCGCGAAGGACGGTCGGGTCGATCTTCTCCTGGCTCCGGGGCGCGGTACCGCGCCGGACGCTGAAGCCCACCTCGTTCCGCTGCCTGAGTGGCCCACGGACGGGCCCTGGCACTGCGCTTTTCCCGACTACGGCCAGATGCTCGCCTACTGCGTTCCTCAGGACCGTGCGCTCTCGGTTCAACCGTGGCATGGACGGGTGACCCGGCAGGAGATCTCTCTGGGCATTCCTCTCGATTCCTGTACAGCTCTTTCCGGGCCGGTTTTTTCCGCAGCGGCCAGTGCCATCATCGGAAACGCCGAACCGTTCGCTTTCCTGATATCGCGCGTGAAATTTCGATTCGAGAGCGAAGAGCGCGATCCGATCTGAAACGGAATGAAGCACGGAGGGTACGCCCCCCACGTCCAAGGAGTCGAGTGTGTTGGTGACCGGCACGTCACTTCCCGAGGCGCCACGCTCGAGATCCACCTTTCCGGCTCGGCAGCCGGGGAACCCCTACGCGGGCCACTGCCCGAGCCTGAATCCCCTTTTTTGCGGAACCTCAGTCCCCGGCCGAGCCTCTTTCGGCGGCGGGACCGACGGCGAACGTCGTCGCCTTCATCGGGCCCGGCATCCTGGTTGGGATGGAGGCCACCGCGGTCATCGGCTGACACTGCTCGCGTTACGGCGAAACTGCCGAGGCGTCCCCTGTCCGCGAGCCGGTGCGCCGCTCGTGCCCGTTTCCCGACGAGGTGGAAGCGGTGGAAACCGAGCGAGAAGCGGCAGTCCCGAGGGCCAGGACACCGGCCGCCCGGTGTGGACGGAGACCACGCTGCGGAGGATGGCCCGGTGAGCGGCGCGACGGCGCACGCGGTCCACGGCTCCGGGCGGCCGGTGGTACTGGTCACCGGTGCGGAAGGCACGAGTCGGATCCGGCAGCACCACCGGGCGCCCGCGCTCGCCGCGGCGGACCATCAGAGGTATCACCCGGAACCACCAGGGAAAGACCCCGTTGCCGGTTGCTCCAGACAACGGGCCTCACGGATCGTCGCTGCCTGCCAGGGGAAATCATCTGGGTCAGCTGTGATGGCGGTGGCGGCGCGGCCCGGCGAGGGTGGAGAAGCGCACAACACCTCGTCGTCGGGCCCTGCCGCCCACCTGCCTGGAGGAGCACGATCGTGTCCGGACGCAACACCCTCATCCGCAGCCTGCACGACGTGGGATTGGCCGCCTGGTTCGGCGGCTCCCTGATGGGCGCGGTCGGACTGAACGGGGCGGCGGAGCATGAGGGCCCCACGGTCGCCGCCAGGGCCCGGATCGCTTCGGTGGGCTGGGCGAAGTGGGTACCGGTCAACGCCGCCGCCATCGGCGCGCACCTGTTCGGCGGTGGCGGCCTGCTCGCCGTGAACGCCCACCGGGTCAGAACCCAGCGCGGTGTGGGCGCCTCCACCACGGCCAAGACCGTCGTCACGGCGGCGGCCCTGGCCGCCACCGCCTACGCCCGCGTCCTCGGCAAAAAGGTCGAACTGGCCTCCTCCTCCGATCCCGAGGACAACCAGAAGGCGGACCGGCACCCCATCGACATGGAGAAGGCACGGCGCCAGCTCGCCTGCGCACAGTGGGCGGTGCCGGCCCTCACCGGATGCCTCGTCGTCCTCAACGCCCTCCACGGCGAACAGCAGCGGCCCATGGAACAGCTCCACGGCATGTGGGAACACGCCCGCTCCATGACTCCACTCATCCCGTGAGAGGGCTCGACCAGCAGTGAGGCTCCACTGCCCGAGGCCGACATCGGCATGCCGTCCTCGGGCAGCCACAGCATGGCCGGCTCCAGGCCCTCCTCGGTCCGCCGTGGCAGGCGCCGCCGCTCGACCGCTTCCTCGGACACGGCACCGGTGAGACCGTCGAGGACGGTCTTGGAAGTGATGCAGCGGTCGGGGCCGCACGGCGGAACGCTGTGAGTGACGCGGCGCGTCCGGGACCCGCCTGTCCGCGTCGGTCGTGGGCTGACGCGGCACTCGGCCGGGCACCGTCACAGCGCGACAGGGAAGGGGCGGCACCACCCGGACAACGACGGACGTCCTGCCCAGGTCACGGCGCGGCCGGTGCCCTGGACGGAGTCTGAGTCCTTACCGGGCGGCGGGAGGGGCCTTCGGCTCGAAGACGTTCTGCGGCGCGCTCGGCCGGGAGGAGGGCGCCTGGCGCAGGACCTGGGCGAGGTCGCGGTGGATCCGGTCGGCTTCCCCGCGGACCTGGACGGGGATGTCGCCGCGTTCGGCCACGAGGCGGTCGTAGACAGGGGTCTGCTGGAACACGGTGGGGCGGTTTCCCTTCAGCGGGCGGTTCGCGGACTGGCGCAGCATACGGGCCCAGGTCACGCCCCGCTGGAGGCGGGTGTCAGACCGGGACGGCGGGGGCGGCGGCCTCGGTCGTCCAGGCGCCGTCGAAGAGCGCGGTGATCGGGCGGGTGCGGTCGCCGGGGGCCGGCCGCCGACTCATCCGGGGCTCCTGGGCTGTCCTCTGGCGGGTGTCCCCACGGTATCGCCGCAGTGGGGCGCTCCGGGACGGTACGGGAAAAACCGGCGCCCGGGACTCCGGGCCCGGGGATCTTGTCGTGCCGCGGTGCCGGCGTCTTGGTGGTGCTGTCCGTCCCTGCCTGGGACGGCCGGTCACCGGTGGGCGAAGCTCGGCAGCCTTGTGCATGCGCTCTTTCGCTGTGGCCGTGCCGGGACTGATCCTGGTGCCGGGGCGCGGGGAGGGGGAGCTGTGGGGGCTGAGCGCATTCGGGTCATGGTGACGGTGAAGGCGTACCCGACGCTGTCGCGGCAGTACAACGAGACGGTCTGCGTCGCCGGGGTCCGGATGGACGCCGAGCGGCCGGAGCATGTGCGGCTGTTCCCGGTCCCGTTTCGGGACATGGAGCAGTCCAAGCGGTTCCACAAGTACGACATCGTCGAGGTCGACGTCACCGGCCACTCCCGGGACGACCGGCCCGAGAGCCGGCGGCCGGTGCTGGACTCGCTGGAGGTCGTCGGCCATGTGCCCAGCGACAAGTCATGGGAACGGCGGGCCGAGTGGATACGCCCGCTGGTCGCGGACTCGCTGTGCCAGATCAAACGGGAACAGGAGGCGAACGGCACATCACTGGGAGTATTCCGGCCAGGCGAGATCAAGAGCTTTCGGCTGGTCAAGGCCGATGACCGCTCGGCATGGCAGGACATGATGGCCTCACAGATGAACATCTTCGACCAGGAGCGCAAGGCGCTGGAGGCGCTGCCGTATCGGTTCGTCTACCGCTTCCGTTGTGATGACGGGCGCTGCAAGGGGCATGAGATCGGGCTGCTGGACTGGGAGGCGGGTGCGGCGTATCTGAAGTGGCGGCGCCTGTACGCGCCGGGGGTGCTGGAGGACAAGATCCGGCAGCGCTGGTTCACCGAGATCGCCGGCCCGCGGCGGGACCTGCACTTCTTCGTCGGCAACCTGCATAAACGGCCGCGCCAGTTCATGCTGTTGGGGGCGTTCTACCCACCGCGCGGGGTGATGGACCGCTTCCAGCTTTTTTAGCCCAGTGCGGCCACGGGCAGGCCGCGATCGGCCCGGGCCATGTCACAGATGACCTTGCGGTGGCAGCGGTCCTCGTCCTGCTCGAAGCACAGCACGGCCACCGTCTCCTTCGCCGCCAGGGCGAAAAGCTCGTCCAGAGCCTGTGGCGCGGGGTCCTGCTCGAGCAGGCTCCGGAAGACGGCTCGTCCCTCCGCGGCCCGTCCCTCCCAGAACGGCGGACGGTTCTCCTTGGGGTTGCCCAGCGCCCGCAAATGCCGGTAGCCGATCCCGACCTCCGCCAGGGCGCCGGTCAGCCTGGTCTTGCTGAAGCCCGGCTTGCGGCTCAGCGGCGTGAGCCGCACATCGGCCACCGTCCCCACGTCGCGGGCCAGCAGCTGCTCCACGAACTGCTCGATGCTCCGCCCCTCGTACCCGGCCGACACGATCCCGGCTCCGATGGTGCCCCGGGCTTCGCGTACCAGGCCGTCGACCGACACACCGAAAGCGTCGGCCAGGGCCGCCACGGTGAACAATCCCGGATTGGACGTGGCCTCCGCCTCGATGCGCTCCAGCGTCCGGGGGGAGATTCCCGCAAGGTCCGCCAGCTGCGCACGGCTCCAGCCTCGCTGCGACCTGAGGCGACGCAGGTGCATGGCCAGCCGCTTGCCCTGCGCTCGCTGCAGCGCGTCCGTCATGGATCGTCCCGCCATGGCCACCGATCCTAGGGCCCCTTGAAATAGATGGGCGCACCGGGTGTTCGCTGACTGCAACGAGGGCGCCACCGTCCGATTCCGCTCACTTCCGGCCGGATGCCGGCCTCCACTCGTTCGGACGAGGACGATCCAGCCGCACAGTGGAGCTCTCCACACAGGGACGCAGTCGACAGGCATCGTGTCAGCTGTGCCGAAGCACGGTAGTTGTCACTGGGACGGGTTACCGACGGGTGTTCGGCTCCGAAGAGCCTGCCGGAGACCGGAAGCGCCGCGTCGTAGGTGGCGAGGGCCTCGGCGTGGCGGCCCTGGGCTCCCGTCGCGAGCGCGGCGACGCCAGCACCAGCGGTACGCACATGCCGTCGCGCCGCCGGGACCGGAATGCGGCCACGGCGCGGCCCACCGCCTGCTGAGACCGGTCGGCCACCCCAGCGGACGACTGCTCTCCACCCGACGAGGACGCGACCCGATGGTTGCTTCAGGCGGTGGCACCGGCGGTCTGGGAGTTCCACCGGGACGGGTCACCCTTCGCCCGCCTGCCGCCTCTCCGCCAGGTCCCGTACCGCCCGCTCCAACCGCGTTCGCCGGGTCTTTGGCGTCGTGGCCTGGAGCAGCGGGAGCATCACGAGGTAGCGGGTGGTCCGGTCGAGCGCGTCGAACGCCGCACGCGCCGCCGGGTCCGCGGCAAGCGCCGCGGCGAGGTCGTCCGGGACCACAGCGGTCGCTTGTGGCGCGTACGCGCGGTCCCAGCGGCCGTCCTCCTGGGCCCGCCGGACTTCAGCGAGGCCGGGCTCTCGCATCCGGCCCGCCGCCGCCAGCGCCGCGACCTTCTCGACGTTCACCCGCGACCACAGGCTCCGCGGCCGCCGTGGCCCGTACTTCTGCAGGTAGTACCGGTCGTCCAGACCCCGGCGCTGCCCGGAGATCCAGCCCCAGCACAGCCCCACGTCGACCAGTTCGTCCCCCGTGACCGACGCGATCCCCGACGCCTTCTTCGCCACCTTGACCCACACACCCTCACGGCGGGTGTGATGTTCGGCCAGCCAGTCCTCAAAAGCCGCCGCGTCCTCGAACGCGACGACCTCCACCCCGTTGAACTCCGCCATGCGGGCAAGGCTAGCCCGGCCACGCCCTGGTGGACCTTCCCGGTCACAGCACTGCTGTTGCGGGACATAACGTTGGTGACACAGGCCAATGCCGGTGAAACCGAGGCGTCTCGACGGGCATCGGCCGGGTACGTGCGGACCATGTCGATTTCCGAGTCGGACACGGTGGGGGTTGCCGGTCACGCCGTCAGCCCCCTGAACCACTGAACTCATAGCCCTCCCGCCGTCGGGCAGGCGGTCCGAATACGGCCAGCGGGCTCGCACGGCGCTCAGCTCGGTGAGTTCGACGCTGCCGCCCGGATGGACGGAGACGACCAGGGCGTCGAAGGGCCGGACATCGCCGCCGGGCTGCGGAGCACGTTCGCCAAGCAGCCAGTGGGCGGTGCCGAAGACGTCGACGGTACTGGTCAGGACGTGGCGGTCGTGGTGCGCTCGGGGGAGGTCGGCGTAGGGAGCGAGGGCGGTCTTCCGCACGGGTGGGCTCTCCTGGGTGGGCGGTCACGGCCATCGGACGCTGCGGTGAGCGTCGGTCGGCGGCGCGCGAGCGGTGGAGGGGGAGCGGGGCGCCTAGACGGCACAGCCCTTTCTGATCGTCATGGGGTGATCACCGTCGACGTCCGGCTTCGTGACAGACCTTTTCGGTACGCCGCCCCCGAGGACTTTGACGAGGTCGTCGACGAAGCGGGGGAAGACGCCGTGGACGTATGCCTCCATGACGGCGCTGGCTTGATCGCATCGCTCGCCCGCTGCCGGCGTCTCCTCACGGACAACCCACAGACGCCCCTCCCCCGTCCTAGGTGACGCGAGGGGCGCCCGAGACCGACGGGACGTCTGCGCACAGGGATTTGAGGAGAGGACCATTGATTCGTGCCCGGCGAATATGTGTGACCGCCGTGGCGGTGCTGGCGGCCCTGGCGGGCTCGCCCGGATTGGCACAGGCCGAACAGCCGTACAGATCGAGTCCGCTGAGCACGACGGACGACGATCCGCTTCCGCCGGGGTGGCGGATCGACGGGGAGGACGGGGCGCGCGAGCTGGTCTGGCGTACGCCGAAGGCCGTGCCCATGGGGGATGCGCGGGTCGAGTTCCGTACCGGGGACCGGCTGCTCGGGGCGCCGAAGCCGGCGAGGGACGGGAGGACCTTCCGGCTCGCCCTCGGTGGGATGCGGCCCGAACAGCTGACGGACCTTCGAGTGACGGCTGCGGGGCGCCGACTGGACGCGGCGGCCGACGACACTCGCAGGTCCGGATCGCGCATGGCGCGGATGCCCGCGCAGGCGCCGGCGAACGACGTTGATCCGGGCGAACCCGGCTCGTACCGCACGGTCACCGGGGAGTACGACCTCGACCCGGTGCGCCTGCCCGGGTTCGACACCCCGGTGGAGATGACCGCCGAGGTGGTGGCACCGAAGGGTGTCACCGGCAGCCGGCCGCTCGCGCTGTTCCTGCACGGCCGCCACAGCACCTGTTACAAGCCGGGCTCCGAGGACGACGTGACCGGTGACTGGCCCTGCGCGGACGGCTACAAGCCGATCCCGAGCCACCTGGGTTACCTGCGCGACCAGCGACTGCTGGCCTCCCAGGGCTATGTGACGGTGTCGATCTCGGCGAACGGCATCAACGCCCAGGACTGGGAGGCCGAGGACGCCGGCGCACAGGCGCGTTCCTCGCTGGTACGGCAGCACCTCGCCCGCTGGGCCGACTGGACCGCCCATCGCTCCTCCGCCCCGGCCGTCGTACGCGAGGCGGCGGAAGCGGACCTCTCCCGTGTCCTGCTGGTCGGCCACTCACGCGGTGGCGAGGGCGTCAACCGGGCCGCCATGGACAGCCTCTACCCGCCGCCGGCCGCCGAGGACGGCTACCGGGGCCCGGTGCGCTGGAAGGTGCGCGGGACCGTGCTCATCGGACCGACGATCTTCGGTCAGAACCCGGTCGCCGACGTGCCGTCCGTGACGCTGCTGCCGGGCTGCGACGGCGACGTGTCGGACCTCCAGGGCGAGAACTTCGTCGACGGGACGCGCGGGATCAGCCGGGGCACGGCCCTGCACAGCGCGGTCTACATGGTCGGCGCCAACCACAACTACTTCAACAGCGAGTGGACCCCGGGTGAGGCCGTCGCACCGGCCGGGGACGACTTCGGGACCGACCCCGAGCGGCCGGACCCGGTGTGCACGCCGGGTGCCGCGACCCGGCTGACCGCCGCCCAGCAGCACAAGGCGGGCGCCACGTACATCGCCGCCGCGGCCCGGCTCTTCCTCGCCGGGGACGATCGGGTGCGTCCGCTGCTCGACGGTTCCGGCAAGCGGGCCCCGTCCGCGGACCCGGCCCGGGTGCTGACCCACGCGGTCGGCGGCCGTCGCAGCGGTGGTTTCCTGCCGGACGGCGGGGCGAAGGTGACCGGAGCCCGGCTGTGCTCGGCGATCGACCCCGACCCGGCCGTGGCCTGTCTGGACCCGGAGACCCCCGGATCGTCACCGCACTTCGCGTGGTGGGAGACGGAACAGGAGACCGGCCGCAGCGCGGTGGACCTGAAGTGGTCCGCGCCGGGCACGGCCGCGCGCATCACTCCGGCCGAGCCGCTCTCCCTCCGCGGCTCCCAGAAGCTCGCACTCCGGGTCTTCGTACCGCCGAACACGACCGGCACGAAGTTCGACGTGTCCGTCACCGACTCCTCCAACCGTCGGGTGACACTGGGCTCGGTCCGGGTGGACGGGCTCCCGGGCTCCGCGAGCACCGCCTCCTACTGGGCTCAGGAGCTGCGCGTCCCGCTGTCGGCCGCGTCCCGGGCCGGGCTCGATCTCAGGCACATCAAGTCCCTTGAATTGACGCCCCGTTCGCAGTCAGGGCGGGCCTGGCTGATGGACGCCTGGGGCTGGGCGCCCGGCACTTCGGCGGTGAAGGCGGCCGCACTGCCGCGTGTCGACGTGGGCCGCACGATCGTCAAGGAGGGCGACTCGGGCACCCGCACCTACCGGGTCCCGGTCGAGATCTCCGGGCACGGCAGCGGGCAGGTCCGCGTGTACGTCCTCGACCCGGACAGCGGCCGGACCGAGAGCCGCCTCGTGACCGTACGGCCCGGCAGCGACGCGATCGACGTGCCGGTCGAGGTGAAGGGCGACGCGGTCTACGGCTATGACGTAGAGCACGACATCGCCGTCAAGGCCGTCCACAATGCCGTCGTCGGCAAGCACCGGGGCGGGCTCACCGTCGAGGACGACGACCCCGAGCCGGTGATCACCCTGTCGCCGGTCGCGGACCGGGTGACCGAGGGAGAGACGCTGACCTGGCGGTTGTCCGTGGACGCGCCCACGGCGGTGAACATCTGGCAGCCGGTGCGGGTGCTTCCGGTCGCCGAGGGCGCCGAGCTGTCCACCAAGGACGTGGACCCGCAGTGGCTCATGGACTGGTCCGGAGACGTGCCCGACCCCGAGCGGCCACTGTCCGACGCGAGCCTGTGGGTGTGGCTGAACATCCCGCCCGGGAGCACCGGAGTGGACTTCGTCGTGCCGATCGTGCGGGACCAGGTCGCCGAGCCGACCGAGTCGATGCGCCTCGTACTGACCGACGACAACGCCGAGCCGCTGCCCGACAAACCGGTGCTGACGGGGACGGTGCTCGACACGCCGTAAGCACGATGCACGAGGGATCATGAGCTCCCTCTTGCGCGGGGTCCGGCCTGTCCGGGCCCCGCGCTTCACAAGGTCAAAAGGTCAAGCGGACCCCGGCCGTCCCGTCCGGCCCCCGGCGCAGCCTGCTGCCGTGGAGCGTGAGTCGGCCGGGGATGCCGTACGTGCGGGCCGGTAGCGGGTGGTGGCCCCATGTCGATCGGTTCACCCGAACGACCGCCGGCGGGACACCCACCGACACGTCCAACGCCTTCGGCAGGACCCTCCGGCGCCTGTGGCCACTGTCCGCGTCGCTCCCAGGAACAGCTGAGGCAGGACCGTAATCCTGCGGACCGGGGCGGGCAGGCACCGCAGGGAGCCTGACAGGCTCACAAAGGCCTGTCGGCTCGGCGAGCACGTGCGGTGCACCAGCACTGTGCGCCGGCGTCTCGGTGGCATCGTCTTCCTCGCAGGGGACGTACCCGATGGGTCACGCCGGGCACAACTGGGAGATTCGTGTCCTCATCAGCACGTCCCAGCGTGACGCCCCGCTCACGATCCTTCGCACCACACCGCCTGTGGCACTCGCCGCCGAAGACCGGGAGCGCCTGCCCTCACTCCCGCCGCCCGAGGTGTCCCTCCGCGGCCCCTTCACCTTGTGGCCGGGAACAACGCGATCTTGAGCGCGCCAGGTTTCGACTCGATCGGACAGGGTTGGAGGACTTCCTCGCCCGGATGCGTGAGTCGTGGCGAGTCGTCTCCCGGCGGGGGCGAGGCGAGCCTCGGAGCGCGGGCGGCGTGGTTGCGGCGGCGCGGCGGTCGTCCGGGCCGTATGACGTGGTCGGGCCGGGTGGCGCGGACGGTGCCGTCGGCGATGCGGCACCGGTTCCTCGGCCTGTGCGGATCTGCCACGACCGGCCGCGCGGGACCTCCGGGAGCGGTCGGTGGGCTCGTCGACGTACGCCGGCGTGGTCAACAGCCTGTACGTCGTCCACCCCGGCTGGACGGAGCCCGCCGGCCGACTGCAGGACCTGTGGCGGGGCCGTGCCCCGCGGCCGTCACCGCTGCCGCTCCCCCGTCGACGGCCCGCAACCCGGATCCGTACGTGGGTGAGGAGGAGCAAGCCTCCGCGGTCACCGCCGATGGGTGTCACGGCCCGTGGAACACGCCGACGGCACACCCCGTCCCGGCCGTCGGCACCTCCCCCACCCCCTCCGCCCCTCTCGCCGCCGCCCGGGCCAGGGCCGGGGAACTGGGCAACGTCCGTCTGCTCGCCCACCACGGACACGGACACACCGCGCTGTTCGACACCAGCGGCTGGGTCCGGGCCCACGAGAGCCGCCGTCTCGTCGACGGCACCCTCCCGCCGCCGGGAGCGACGTGCGAACGGGACACTCCCCCGTTCGGCCCGCCCGGGCCGACCGGCGGAGTCACCATCGGCGGGGGCGGTGCGGTACGGCAGGCACCGCCTCCTGAGCGGCACGGAGGGCCGGGCACCGGGGTCGTCCGGCGCCGGGCCGCCGTGCGACCCCGCGCCGGTTCACCCCGCCGTGGCGTCGCTCGGCATTCCGGGTGACCGGGCGATCTCCTGTTCGGCGGCTTCGATGACGGCCAGTACGGCGGCGGCTGCTGCCGCAGGATCGCGGGCCTCGACGGCCCGCACGACGGCGCGGTGACCCGGCAGCGAGGCTTCCACCGCGCCCGCGGTCTGGGTGCTGATGACGAAGCTGTGTTCCAGCGCGATCTCGACAGCGCGGCCCAGCGAGCCGAGGAGACGGTTGCCGCCGGCGTCGAGCAGGGCCCGGTGGAAGGCGATGTCGGCCTCGACGTAACCGCCGCGGCCGGGTGACGCCGCCGCGGCCTCCATGGCGGCCAGGGCGTCGTACAGGACGCGCACGTCGTCGGGGCCGGCCCGCTCCGCGGCGAGCCGGGCCGCCTCGGGCTCGACGATCCGCCGCAGTTCGCCCGTGTCGCGCAGCAGGGCCGCGGCGTCCCCGGCCTGTTTCCAGCGCAGTACGTCGCGGTCCAGGTGGTTCCAGTGCTCCGGGGGCAGCACGCGCGTGCCGGTGCGCGGCCGTACGTGCAGCATCCCCTTGGCCACCAGTGACTTGACCGCCTCCCGCAACACCCCACGGCTGACGCCGATCTCGGCCGCGAGCGCGTCCTCGACCGGTAGCGGGTCCCCCGGCCCCCACGCGCCGCCCACGATGCGCCGCCCGAGCTCGTCGACCACGCGCTGATGCATGGTCAGGAAGTGCACCACGATCTCCGCTCCCCCTGGACACCATTCATCGAATCATTTAATGATTGCTCCAGGGTAGCGGGCCCGCACCCGCCAACGCCCCATCGCGCAGCGGACGACGCCGGAGCCACGGGAGTGTTCACATGACCGACGGTAGGAGGACGAACCGCCGCAGTCAGGCATGGTTCGGCGCACAGGGCCGCAGCGGGATGCTGTACCGCTCCTGGATGCGCAACCAGGGGTTCGGGCACGAGGTGTTCGACGGGCGCCCCGTCATCGGCATCGCGACCAGTGCCTCCGAGCTCGCCCCGTGCAACGCCCATCTGACCCGCGTCGCCGAAGCCGTCAAGCGCGGGGTGTGGCAGGCGGGCGGCCTGCCACTGCAGTTCCCCACCATGGCCACCGGCGAGACGCTGATGCGCCCCACCGCCATGCTGTACCGCAACCTCATGGCCATGGAGGTCGAGGAGCTGATCCGGGCCAACCCGCTCGACGGCGTCGTCCTGCTGTCCGGCTGCGACAAGACGACCCCCGCCATGCTCATGGGCGCCGCCAGCGTCGACCTGCCCGCCGTCATGGTCACCGGCGGACCGATGCTCAACGGCAAGTACCGGGGGCAGGACGTGGGTTCGGGCACGCATGTGTGGAAGTTCGAGGAGGACCTGAAGACCGGCCGGATGACCGAGGAGGAGTGCTTCTTCGCGGAAGGCTGCATGGCCCGCTCCAACGGGCACTGCATGACGATGGGGACCGCATCGACGATGGCCTGCGTGGCCGAGGCGCTCGGCATGCAGCTGCCGGGCTCGGCGGCGTGGCCCGCGGTCGACTCCCGGCGGATGGAGACCGCGCAGGCGGCGGGGCAGCGCATCGTAGGGATGGTGGAGGAGGAGCTGCGGCCCTCGCGGATCCTGACGCGGGAGGCGTTCGAGAACGCCGTCCGGGTCAACGCGGCCATCGGCGGCTCCACGAACGCCGTCATCCATCTCACCGCCCTCGCCGGACGCGTCGGCGTCGAGCTGAGCCTGCGGGACTTCGACGATCTGGTCCGTGCGGTGCCGACCCTGGTCAACCTGATGCCCAGCGGCACGTACCTCATGGAGGACTTCTGCTATGCGGGCGGGCTGCCCGCCGTCATGGCCGAACTGCTCGGCGGCAAGCTGCTGCACGGGGGGCCGGTCACGGTCACCGGACGCACCGTCGCCGAGAACACCGAGCACGCCGAGCGCGTCGGCTCCGACGTCATCACCGCCCTCGACGCCCCCTTCCAGCCGGCCGGCACCGGAATCGCCGTCCTGCACGGCAACCTGTGCCCCGACGGCGCCGTGATCAAGCAGTCCGCCGCGTCACCGCACCTGCTCACCCACCGCGGCCCCGCGCGCGTCTTCGACTCCCCGGAGGCGTACCACGAGGTCGCCGACGACCCGGACCTCGACATCGACGAGAACACCGTCATCGTCATCCGCAACGCCGGCCCCAGGGGCTACCCCGGCATGCCCGAGGTCTCCAACGTCCCGCTGCCCGCCAAGCTGCTGAAGGCCGGCGTCACGGACATGGTGCGCGTGTGCGACGGCCGGATGAGCGGCACCGGCTACGGAACGGTGGTCCTGCACGTGGCGCCCGAGGCCGCCGTCGGCGGACCGCTCGCCCTGGTGCGCGACGGGGACCCCGTCGTCCTCGACGTCCCGGGCCGCACCCTGCGCCTGGACGTGGACGACGCCGAACTCGCGCGGCGCCGGCAGGAGTGGACGGCACCCACCGAGCAGTACACCAGCGGCTACACCTGGCTCTACACCCAGCACGTGGAACAGGCCGACCGGGGCGCCGACTTCGGGTTCCTGCGCGGAAGCCGCGGACACGAGGTCCCCCGCGACTCCCACTGAGCCCGCCCCCTCGCATCCAGGAGAGCATCGATCGTGGAATCGGCAGCAGCGCTCCCCCGTCCGGTCCTCACCGCCGAATCCGTCCTTCCGGAGGACGCCGGCCGGGCCGCCCTCGTCGCGCGCGTCCACGACCCGGAAGGGGACGGACCGTGCGTGGCCGCGGTCCGCGGAGAGCACGTCGTCGACCTGACGGCTCTCGCACCCACCGTCTCCGACCTCATGGAACGCGAGGACGCGGCGGCCGTCGTCCGCGAGGCCGGCGGCGGACGCACCTGGCGCCTGGGCGACTTGCTGCAGGCGCCGCCCGGCCGCCGTGACGTGCCGCATCTGCTCGCCCCCGTCGACCTCCAGGTGATCAAGGCGGCGGGCGTCACCTTCGCCCGGAGCCTGCTGGAACGCGTCATCGAAGAGCGCACGGGCGGCGATCCGGCGCAGGCCGCGAGGGTGCGGGCCCGCGTCGGGCAGGTGGTGGGCGGAAGGCTCGACGGCATCCGTCCCGGATCACCGGAGGCGGTCAAGGCCAAGGAACTGCTCGTCGCCGAAGGACTGTGGTCGCAGTACCTGGAGGTCGGGATCGGGCCGGATCCGGAGGTGTTCACCAAGGCCCCCGTACTGTCCGCGGTCGGCACCGGCGCCGACATCGGAGTGCTCGGTGCCTCCGTGTGGAACAACCCCGAACCCGAGGCCGTCCTCGTCGTGGACTCGCGCGGCCGGGTACGCGGAGCGACGCTCGGCAACGACGTCAACCTGCGCGACATCGAGGGACGCAGCGCCCTGCTGCTGTCCCGCGCGAAGGACAACAACGCCTCCTGCGCGATCGGCCCGTTCGTCCGCGTGCTCGACGAGGACTTCGGCCTCGACGCCGTACGCGGGCTCGACATCGGCCTGCGGGTCGACGGCACGGACGGCTACGTGCTGCGGGGCAGCAGTTCCCTGCGCGAGATCAGCCGTGACGTGCTGGACCTGGTGGCCGCCACACATGGCCCGCACCATCAATACCCGGACGGCTTCGTGCTGTTCACGGGCACGCTGTTCGCCCCGACCGAGGACCGGCAGGCGCCCGGCGCGGGCTTCACCCACGAGTACGGCGACGTCGTACGGATCTCCAGCCCGCGGCTCGGCGCCCTGGTCAACACCGTCGTCCCCAGCGAGGAGGCCGCGCCGTGGACGTTCGGCGTGGGAGCGCTGATGCGCAGCCTCGCCCGGCGCGGCCTGTTGTGAGACCTCCCGACGGTTCGGGGTGCGCGCCGCCCCTGGCGTACGCCGCGCACCCCCGGTTCAGGTGGTGAGCGGCTCCTGCACGATCGTGGCGTGCAGGAGCCGCGTGTGATCCACATGGCGTTCGGCTCCGGTCAGCACGACGCCGGCCGTCAGGCGCGGATCCGCGCTGGAGGCGGCCAACCGCACCTCCAGCTCACCCGGTTCGACGACGCGCCGGCCGTCGCGGCCGGTGAAGGAGGCGACGTCGGCCGGGACCGTGACGCTCAGGCGCCGGGCCTCCCCCGGCTCCAGGGCGACCCGGGTGTAGCCGACGAGGCGCTGCACCGGCTGGACGACGGAGGCGACCGGGTCGTGCAGATAGAGCTGGACGACCTCGGTGCCGGAACGGTCGCCGGTGTTGCGGACGGTGAAGGAGAGGGCGAACCCGCCGTCCGTCGGGGCCTCCTGGACCTGCACCGTCAGGTCGGTCCAGTCGAACCGTGTGTAGGACAGGCCGTGGCCGAAGGCGAACGCGGGGGTCGGGTCGATGTTGGACACCTCGCTGGCGTGCGCGAGCCGCGCCCCGAGGTACGTGCCCGGCTGGGAGCCCGGCCCGCGCGGCACGCCGACCGGGAGACGTCCGGAGGGATCGACACGGCCGCTGAGCACCCCGGCGATCGCGCGCGTGCCCTCCTCGCCCGGGAAGAAGGACTGCACGATCGCCGCGGACTCCTCGACCGCGTGGCCGAGGGCGTAGGGCCGCCCGGTCAGCAGCACGGTCACCACGGGCGTGTCGAGGTCGAGCAGCGTGTCGAGCAGGTCCTGTTGCGCGCCGGGCAGGGCCAGTGTCTCGACGTCGCAGCCCTCTCCGCTGGTGCCTCGCCCGAAGAGTCCGGCGCGGTCGCCGAGCACCACCAGGGCGACGTCGGCCTCGCGCGCCACCCGCGCGGCCTCGTCGAGGCCGGAGAGGTCCCCGTCGTCGACGCCGGTGCCGCGGGCGTAGGTGATCTCGGCGTCGGGGAACTCGGCGGCGAGCGTCTCGCGCAGGGTGGGCAGCTCGATGCCGAGGGGGGTCCCTGGGTGGCGGACGCCGATGTGCTGGGGGAAGGAGTAGCAGCCCAGTACGGCGGTGGCCTCGGCCGCGTTGGGGCCGATCAGCGCGATGCGGCGGGGCCGGGCCAACGGCAGGGTGCCGTCGTTGCTCAGCAGCACGACCGCTTCCTCGGCGAGCGTGCGGGCCAGGGCGCGGTTCTCCGGACCGTCCAGGTCGATCCGGCCTCGCAGGGCGGCCGGATCGTCCGGGTCCGCCCCGTCGAGCGCCGCCGGCACGGGGTCCCAGTCCGGGTCGAGCAGGCCGAGTGCCACCTTCTGGGCGAGCACCCGGCGTACCGCACGATCGACCAGCTCCTCCGGTACGCGGCCGTCGGCGACGGCCTCGGTCAGGGGCGCCCCGTACGTCTTGACGTTGGGCAGTTCGACGTCGATGCCCGCGTGCAGCGCCGTGCCGGCGGCGCCCGCCCAGTCGGCGGCGACGCCGTGCAGGGTCTTGAGGAAGGCGATGGCGAAGTAGTCGGCGACGACGGTGCCGTCGAAGCCCCAGGTGTCCCGCAGCAGCCCGGTGAGCAGGTCCTCGTCGGCCGCGGACGGCATGCCGTCGGTGTCGGTGTAGGCGTTCATCACGGAGCGGGCGCCGCCCTCGCGGATCGCCATCTCGAACGGCGGCAGCAGGACGTCGGCGCGCTCGCGCGGACCCACGGAGGCGGGGGCGAGGTTGCGTCCGGCGCGGGAGGCCGAGTAGCCGACGAAGTGCTTGAGGGTGGCGACGACCCCGGCGGACTCCAGGCCCTGGACGTACGCGGTGCCGATGGTGCCGACGAGGTACGGGTCCTCGCCGATGGTCTCCTCCACCCGGCCCCAGCGGGCGTCGCGCACCACGTCCAGGACGGGGGCGAGACCCTGGTGGACACCGACGGACCGCATGTCACGGCCGATCGCGGCGGCCATCCGGCGCACCACGTCCGGGTCGAAGGAGGCGCCCCAGGACAGCGGGACGGGGTAGGCGGTGGCGCCCCAGGCGGCGAAGCCGGCCAGACACTCGTCGTGCGCGAGAGCGGGGATGCCGAACCGGTTCGTGGCGGCGATCCGGCTCTGGGTGCGGGCCAGGGAGAGCGCGCCCAGGGCGGGATCGACCGGGACCGTGCCGAAGGGGCGGGTGAGCTGGCCCAGCCCGTCGGGCAGGAGCGCGTCGAGGTCGACGGCCTCCTCCATGTCGTGCTGGTGGGGGGCCACTTCGCCGCCCTCGTCGGAGGCTCCCACCCACACGCCGTACAGCTGGGCGATCTTCTCCTGGAGGGTCATCGCGCCGATCAGCGCGTCGACCCTCGTGGTGACGGGGGCGGTGGGGTCGTTCCAGAGGGAGATCGCGGAGGTGTTCTCTACGGCCACGTCGGCGTTCACTTTCCTCCCACGCCCGTCGGCCCCTTGACCAGGGCGGTACGGGCGAACCGGTAGACGAGTGGGTCCGTGCCTGCGCCGGTCACCGGCCGAACCCCGCGGTCAGACCGCTCAGCAGCTGGCGGCGGCCGAAGGCGTACAGCACCAGGACGGGCAGCGTGGTGAGGACGACGGCCGCGAGCACGGCGGGGACGTTGACCCCGTACTGGCCCTGGAAGGTCCACAGGGCGAGCGGCAGGGTCCGGCGGTCCGGGCTCTGGGTGAGGACCAGCGGCAGCAGGAACCCGTTCCAGATGGTCAGGGCGTTGAAGATGCTCACGGTGAGGATGGCCGGCTGGGTGAGCGGTGCCGCCAGCCGCCACAGCGTCGTCCATTCGGTGGCGCCGTCGACCCGCATCGAGTCGAACAGCTCCTTGGGCACGTCGCGGATGAAGTTGGCGAGCACCAGCACGGAGAGCGGGATGGCGAAGGCGATCGACGGCAGGATCAGCGCCGCCAGACTGTCGTACAGGTGCAGCTTGATGATGATCAGGTAGACCGGGATCACCGTCGCCTGCAGCGGGATGGCCAGGCCCATGAGGAACAGCCCGTTCACGGCACGGAGGACCCGCATGCGCCAGCCGCGGACGATCGCGTAGGCCGCCATGAAGGAGACGACGACCGCCGGTACCACGGCGCCGACGGTCACCACGACGCTGTTCACGAAGTACTGCAGGAAGTCGGACTCGATGACCAGCCGGTAGTTCTCCAGTGTCGGGTCGCCCGACGGCACCAGCGGGTTGCTCGCGTAGTAGCGGGTCCGTTCCTTGAGGCTGGTGATGAGGGTCCAGTACAGGGGCACGGCGACGACGGCGAGCCAGAGCCATCCGGCCAGGCCCCCGGCCCAGTTGCGCCGGCGGGCCGCCGGGCGGGGGCGGCGTTGCCCTTCACGGTGGGTGATCTTCTGCGGTCGTCGCGTCTTGGTCAGCGTGGTGGTCACGTCAGGCCCCCTCGAGTTGGCTCGCGTCGGCGTCCCGGCCTCCGAGGCGGCGCAGCAGCAGGGCGAGGGCGAGACCCACGAGGACCAGGATGACCGCGATGGCGCTGGCGGGTCCCATCAGGCTGGCCTGGAACCCCCGTTTGTACATGTCCAGTGCGAGGACCCGGGTGGCGTCGCCGGGGCCGCCCTCGGTCAGGACGAAGATGAGGTCGAAGAAGGTCAGCGACCCGACGACCATCAGCGTGGACGAGGTGATGATGGTGTACTTCAGCTGCGGCAGCGTGATGCTGAAGAACTGCCGGATCCGTCCGGCGCCGTCCAACTGCGCCGCCTCGTAGAGGGACTTCGGGATCTGCTGGACGCCGCCCTGGTAGATCAGCGAGTGGAACGGGATGAACTGCCAGGAGACGACGAAGACGACGACCCCGAACGCGAGCCCCGGCCGTCCCAGCCAGTCCTGGCTGAGCGCCTGGATCCCCAGTCCGGCACCGAGCCCGAAGTTGGGGTCCAGCAGTGCCTCGTAGGCGATCGCGATCGCCGCGGAGCTGAGCATCAGCGGGACGAAGTACACCACGCCCAGCACCGCGCGGTAGCGCTGGCGGCCCGCCAGGAACGTGCCGAGCAGGATGCTCAGCGGCGTCTGCACGACCCAGGACACGGCCATCACCAGGAACGTCACCCAGAGGGCGTGCGGCAGCCCGGGGTCGGTGAGCACCGCACGCCAACTGGTCAGCCCCGTAAGGCGGATGGCACCGATCCCGTCCCAGGTGGTGAAGCTCAGCGCGAAGACACCGACGAGCGGGACCACGGCGAAACCGACGAAGACCACCAGCGCCGGCGCCGCCAGCCACGGCAGGACGCTGCGTGGCTCACGACGCCGCGGCAGGCCGGTGAGCGCGCTCATGCGCCGGTGACCGCGTTGAGGTTGCGGGCGAACTGCTGGGGTGAGATCGACAGTTGGAACAACTTGACGATGTTGTCCAGCATGGTCTCGGCGGCGGTCGGGCTGAGCGCCTGGTCCCAGGACTGGACGAACACCTTGGCCTTACTGGCGATGTCGTACGTGAACTGGAGGAAATCGGCGTTCTCGGAGGCGGCCAGCAGCTTCTCCGTGCCCAGCCGGATCGGGACCGACCCGTTGCCGATCCACTTCTTCACCTCCTCCTCCTGGAGGACACCCGTGGCGAAGAAGTCCTTCGCGACCTTCTTCTGCTCGGCGCCGGCCTTCGAGGAGATGGACAGGTAGTGGGCGGGATTGCCGACGGTGTCGCTCGGATCGCCCTTGCCGCCCTCGACGGGCGGGAAGGTCATGTAGCCCAGCGAGCCGCTGGAGACGAAGTCCCCGCCGTCCGTCTGCTGGATGCCGTACGACCAGGCTCCGTGCAGCATCATGGCGGCCCTGCCGGTGTACAGCAGCGCCTGATCGGCGTTGGAGTCCGCGGTGATCGAGGAGAAGCCCTTGACGAACCCGTCGGCCTTGACCAGGTCCTGCAGTCTGGTCAGCGCCGTGATGGCGTCCGGGTGGGACCAGGCGTTCTTCTCGCCTTCGATGGCGGCCTGGAAGACCTCAGGACCACCGATGCGGTCGAACAGGAACTCCAGCCACATCATGTTCGTCCACCGGGACTGGCCGCCGAGGGCGAACGGCGCTATGCCCTTCGCGTTGAACCTGGGCACCAGCGCCATGATGTCGTCCCAGGACTCCGGTGGTTTCACACCGACCTGATCGAAGACCTTCCTGTTGTAGTAGAGGATGATCGGCTGCACGGTCTCGCACGGCATCGCGTAGATCTTGCCGTCGACGGTCGCCGCGCCGAACGAGGACGGGAACAGCCCCTTCTTGACCTCGGAGTGCTCGTCGAACCACGAGGTGAGGTCCTCCACCTGGCCCGCTTCCGCGTAGGCGCGCAGCGTCCCGCCGCCCCAGCCCCAGATGATGGTGGGCGCCTGCCCGGCACCGATGGCGGTCTTGATCTTCGTCTTGTACGCGTCGTTCTGGAAGGTCGTGTCGTCGATCTGCTCGTCGGGGTGGGCCTTGTTGAACGCGTCCACGACGCCGGCCCTGACGCCTTCCTGCGGCTGTCCGTTCAGGTACCAGTACGTGGCACCACCGCTCTTGCCGGGTCCTGACGAGCCGCCGCAGGCCGTCAGCGCCGCGGAGACCGGCACGGCGGCCGCCAGGCCGAGGAGGGTACGTCGAGAGAGCGCCATGATTTTCTCCCCACTCGAGAGCCGTCGGCTTCTCGTGAGTCATGGTGAAAGGTTTTCGAAAATTCCTTCTTCTGGCTCTGTTGCTGCAAGCTAGGTTTCGAGCTGACGCCCTGTCAAGACGCGTGCAGCCACCGTGCAGCACGGAAGATTTCCGCGCAGCACCAGCACCTGAGCGGCTCCCGGAGCACCATGACGGGGGCCGAAACCATTTCGAAACTGGCCGATCAGGGGCGGGGGTGACGCAGTGGCCGCAGGCTGACACACTGTCGGTGCAGGTCATACCGGTCCGGTGTGGAGGCCGGTGCCGCCCTCGCCGGACCGAGTTGACGTCCTCCTGGCTGAGACGACACCGGCGCGCGCCGCCGCGGAGTGCGGAACGAGCACGGCGGCCGGACCGGTTCACCGGTACGGTTGACCGGCTCCGTCCGCGTGGCCGGCCCGACCGGTGGGTAACCACACCGGTGGGCCTACAGCTGAGAGGAACCGATGCGACCGAACGCCAGGCGCACCACTTTGGCGGACATCGCCCAAGCGGCTGGAGTCTCCGTCGCGACCGTGTCCAAGGTGGTCAACGGTCGCGGTGACGTGGCGCCGCACACCCGCGTCCGTGTGCAGGAGCTGCTGCATCAACACGACTACCTCGCACCCGTGTTCCGCCACACCGAGGCCGTCGAGAACCCGACCATCGAGGTGCAGTTCAAGGGCGGCCTCAAGTCGTACGTGGCGGACACCCTGGAAGGCATCATCGACTCGGCCGCCGAATCGGGAGCCTCGGTGGTGGTCAGCAAGGCGTCCAGCGCCCCGCACTGGGCCCGGGACCTGGTCTCGGCCGGGCGCCGCGCCGTCATCGCGGTCACCAGCGTGTACACCACGGCGCACCTGAACGAACTGGCCCGGTCCGGGCTGCCGCTGGTCGTGCTGGACCCGCTGCACCTGCCGGACAGCCGGGTCAACAGCGTCGGGGCGACCAACTTCGCCGGCGGCCTGGCCGCGACCCGGCACCTGCTCTCCCTGGGCCACCGCCGCGTCGCCTACCTCGGCGGACCGGCCATGGCCGTCTGTAACCAGGCACGCATGCACGGTTACCGCGCCGCCATGGAGGCCGAAGGAGCGCAGGTACCGGACGCCTACGTCCGGCCCGGAGAATTCACGTACGAGACCGGCTTGCTCGGCGCCACGGCACTGCTGGACCTGGAAGAACCTCCGACGGCGGTCTTCGCGGGCAACGACGAGATCGCCCTCGGTGCCATCGAGTCCGCTCGCGCCCGGGGCCTGCGCGTTCCCGAAGACCTGAGCGTGGTCGGCTTCGACGACACGAGCCTCGCCCAGATGGCCTCACCGCCCCTGACCACCGTGCGCCAGCCGCTCCGGGAGATGGGCGCCGCCGCCCTGCGCACCGCCCTCCGGCTGGCCAACGGCGAAAAGGTCGAGTCCCACCACATCGAACTCGCCACCGAACTCGTGGTACGCGCCTCGACGGCACCGCCTCGCGAGGAGGCTCCGGCGCACGGGTGAGCGCAGGTGAAGGGTCATCGGGGTTCGGCAACGGCATGCCGGTGACGGCGACTGTGCGTGCGATGCGGACGGCGGGACGACCTGACCGTCCACCACCGCGGGAACCGGCATGGGCGGCGCCCGCGAGGAGCGGATCAACCAGGCACAAGCGCACGGTGCACATGGCGGAGGTCTTGTGTCCGCTCCCAGGCAGCGGCCCGGGGCCCGCCGTCAGCCGGTGAGGGCTTCGCCCGCCGAGTAGCGGGGGCGCGTCGGCCGAGGGAGGCACAGGGCTCGCCCGCAGCAGCGTCCGCCGGCCCGACCGCACGGCTTGTGGGAGCACGCCCGCTCCGTCTCTCGACCTCCCCAGCGGTTCGGCCGGCAGGCCACGACTCCGGCCGGCCCTTCCCTCACGTTCGCGGGGCACCCTGCGGGGTCCTGTGGTCGTGGAGAGCCTGTTCGAGGGCGTCGAGGCGCCGCCGCTGCCGGCGTGCGGTGAGGGGGTTGACCAGGAACCCGCAGGCCACGAGGAGCTGGAAGCAGGCGTATCCGTAGCGGGCGGCGAGGATTCTGGATGACGGCGCTCACCAGCCACGGCAGCGCGGCGACTCCCGTCACCCAGCGCGCCCACCGGCGCTGCCGGGTGTCCACTGTGTGGCGCTGACGTGCGGCGGGGTCTTGACGATCCGCAGGCTCTCGTCGGCATCGTATTCGTACGGGTCCTCCAGCAGTTCGTCGACGACCCCGTCCGCCACCCGCACCGCCTCGGCCGCGTCGATGCCGGCGACGCCGGCCGGGACGTACACGTCCTCGGGTGCTTCGGCCGTGATCCGTTGCAGGTGCCGGTCGCCGGTGCCGGCCCGCTGGGCGTCGGGAGAAGCGGGTGGCACAGCGGCGGGCGGCGCGGACACCACCGAACGGGGCACTCTGAACGGTCTCGTCGATGCTCGCCCAGGCCACACCGTCCTCTAGCCCGCCGCGTCGTTCTGTGCCCGCAGGGCCGTGAGCAGCCAGTCGTGCGCGGTCCCGGGCGTCGGCTCGGGGCGGCCGCCCCGCGGGGTGTTCACCACGGCCATCAGCTCCCAGTACCGGTCAAGCCGTGGGTCGGCCGTGAGCTGCCCGGTCAGCAGGCGGCGGAAGACCGGGGTGTCCCGGGTGCCGTACGCGCTGGCGTACGCGGCCACGAAGCCGTCCAGCGCCTCGCCGGGGTACGGGGCGCGGTCCTGGCGCAGCTGCGAGCCTGCCAGCTCGTACGCCTCCGCGAGGCCCGTGTACAGCACGTCCGCCCCGCGGGCCCCCGTGGCCCGGTGCGCTTCGGGCTGGGGCTGGGCGCCGCCCGGGCAGGGGCGGGTGACGAGGGCGTTCAGCCGGGCGAAGGCGAGCACCTGGGCCGGCTCCGGGTCGTCGGGCGGCTGCGGGACCGTCACTTCCAGGAACGCGGATGCCGGCCCCGCCGACATCCGCGGCGGCAGCCAGGCTCGCCAGAACCGGACCAGCGGGGCCGTGCTCGGCGGGGTGTCCACCGCGCCGAGCAGCCGCAGCCGGTCGGCTCGCTCCCCGGGCGGGCAGTCCCGCACCAGCTGCAGTGCCGCCTCACGCCAGCGCAGGGCCGTGAGCTGGGAGCCGAGTACGCGCAGCCGTCCGGCGACGGCGTCCTCCAGTGCGGCGTCCCATGCGTCCTCCTCGTCGAGGACACGGCGCACCTCGGGGACCGGGAGGTCCAGGGCGCGCAGGGAGCGGATCAGGCGCAGCCGGTCCAACGCGTCGGGTCCGTAACGGCGGTGCCCGCCGACGCTGCGAGACGCCTCCGGCAACAGCCCGTGGTCGGAGTAGTAGCGGACGGTCTTGACGGTGACGTGCGCGTGCTCGGCGAGTTCGCCGATGCTCCACAGACCGTCCTGGGGCGCGGGCACTTGAACCTCCCTCAGGGGGAGTTCCTACCGTACCGGCGAGCGTGGGCCGGGCATGCGGCCGGTCCGCGGGCGACCGCGTGCGAAGGAGAGGGTCATGACCGTGTTCATCATGGTGCCGGGCGTGTTCACCGGCGTCCACGTCTGGGAGGAGACGGCCGCCCGGCTGACCGGGGCGGGCGCCGAGGTGCGCGCGGTCGCCCTCACGGGACTCGACGGATCACGTGGTCCGGTGGGGTCCCCTGGTGCCGCGCCGTCCGGCGTCGACCTGGAGACGCATATCGCTGACGTGATCGCGGCGATCGACTCGGTGAGCGCGGCGGAAGGGGCCGCCGGCCGGGAGATGGTGCTGGTCGGCCACGATTACGGCATTCATCCGGTTCTGGGCGCCGCGGACCGGCGGGCGGAGCGCGTAGCCCGCGTCGTGTACCTGGACGCGGGATTGCCGAGGGACGGTGTCCCGGCCCTGGCGGCGGTGCCCGACCAGGCACTCCGCGAGCAGGTGCGCACGCAGGCCGGTGGGGAGGGAACCGGCGGGGAGTTGATGCCTCCGGGTCGCGACGAGTGGCGGCGGTGGGGCAGCACCGAAGGGGTTTCCGACGCGGCCCTCGACCGGCTCACCGCGCTGGCCGCGCCGCAGCCGCTGGGCACCCTTCTTCAGCCACTGCGCCTGACCGGTGCGGCCGCCACGGTGCCCACCACCGGAGTGCTGTGCACCGCCAACGGCACGAGTATCGACATGGTGCGGAGGCTGGTGGGCTTCGGCGACCCCGCCCTGCGAGTCCTGGCCGATCCCCGGGTGACCTTCTTCGAGCTCCCCACGGGGCACTGGCCGATGCTCTCCTGCCCCGATGAGCTGGCAGAGGTCCTGCTGCGGGCCGCGGCCGGCGAGGGACAGCGGCTGGAGCCGGCCGGCACCGCGGGGCCACCCGCCCACCTGCGGCCGTTCCGGCTGGAGGTGCCCGAGGTCCCCCGTGAGCGACGGGAGCACGTCGACCTCTACCCGCCGCCCGGCGCCGAGGGCCGACGCCCCGCAGTGGTGTTCGTGCACGGCGGACCGGTGCCCGCCGGGGCCCGGCCGACCCCGCGGGAGTGGCCGACCCTGGTGGGATACGCACGGTACGCGGCCGGGCGGGGAGCCGTGGGCGCCACCCTCGACCACCGGCTGCACGATGTGGCCGACTACGAGTGCGCCGCCACGGACGTGGCCGCCGCGGTGGAACTGGTCCGGGCCGATCCGCGGGTGGACCCGGACCGGATCGCACTGTGGTTCTTCTCGGGCGGCGGGCTGCTCACGGCGGACTGGCTGGACGCTCCCCCGGCGTGGCTGCGCTGTCTGGCGGCCACCTACCCGGTCCTCGCTCCGCTGCCGGTCTGGGGGCTCGCCGGCAGCCGCTTCCATCCTGCGGACGCCCTGACCCGCGCGGGCGCCCTGCCCGTCGTCCTCACCCGGGCAGGACTGGAGAGCCCTGAGATCGCCGCCACCGTCGAGGCATTCCTGGCCGCGGGCAAGGACTGCGGGGCGGCCGTCGAGGTGGTCGACGTACCGAACGGCCACCACGGCTTCGAGACCGTCGACCCGGTCGACGAGTGGCGCGCGGCCGTGGACCGCGCGATGCACTCGGTACTGGCGCACCTGACAGTCCCGTCATCCGACGCGGACTGACGGCCCCACAGCCTGGCCGAGCGTTTCGTCCTGGGGTCAGTGTCTGGTCCCGTCAGGGCCGGCGAACTCCCTGAAGCCGGTGAACGGCCGGTCCCTGACGGGCGGCTCGTCTCCCGGCTCGCGGATGACGGCGCGACGAGGACACCGCGGTGCCGCAGGCCGTCCGTGACGTGTCGGACATCCGAATTCTCCTGGGCGGCCGACGTCGGCCTGCGGCGACTGCGCATCGAAGCCCTGGTCGCCCAGGACAAGCGGCAGGAGGCCAACGCCGCACTCACCGCGTTCCCGTCCCCATCGGCCCCCGTACGCTGCACACGTTTACCGTGCCCCCTCCGGTATATGACTCCGGCATGACCCGCGTCCTGCACGGCACGCCGGCCTTCGTGAACTACCTGGAGCTCTCAGCGATGCCGGTTTCGGTCAGCAGGTGCCCCAGGGGCTCCCTGGAAACGGGTGACCGCCGGCGAGCAGTAGGCGGTCGTGACCGAGCGGGCCAGAGCCTGTCCGATGAGTCGAGTGACCGGCGATCGGCGGGATCGTTCCGACTGGTGTGGGGCGGGGCGACCTTCCTGACGCGCAGTGGGCTCGGCTGGAGCCGCACCTTCCGAAGAACGCAGGACGGGGCGGCGAGCGGCGGAACGCGGTGACGGGAATGCCGTCACACGCTGCCCCCCGATGGGGAGGCCACGGACAAGAACGCCCCGGTCGAAGCCGCCGCACGCCGAACCGCGGACGCGGATCAGCACCTGGCGGCGGAGCAGGTGGAACGGGAGGAACGGGTGATCGGCGCGCCCTTCGGCAGCCTGGAGCACCCCGGCGCGATCGCCGAAGGGCTCAAGAGGGGCGAGACCGTCACGGTGCTCGGTTTCGGTGCCTTCCGCCTCGACGACGACCGCGTCGCGTTGCGGCCGGGTCGGGCGCTGAACGAGTACGTCAGCGGCGCCGGTCTCCGTGGTGGCGCCGCGGGTGCCGAGCCTGCCGCCGCTGGACTCCAGGTGGGCGCGTACGAACCACTGGAACAGCTCCAGACCCCTCAGTCACCCGATGAGCACGTCCCGGGTGACCGGGTCGGACGTCTCGATGGCCTGCATGGCCTCACGGTGGTCCTTGATCACACCCGTGTAGACGAGGTCCAGGGCACCGAGGTGCCCGATGGCTTCGGCCCGCCCGATCGAGTAGTCGTTCCAAGCGCGGACCGACCACGTTCCAGTGGACGTGCTTCAACGTCAGGGGCGGATCGTTCAGCGCGTGCAGGCGCAGCCGCAGCATCGCCACGATCCGGCTGCTGTCCTGCGTACGGTGTACGAGAGGTCGGAGCCCTGAGAGGGCACGGCGCCACTCCTCTGTTCGTCCTGTGCGGCGATGAGCACAAGAGCAGGCCCGGGGCGGCCCGTCGCGTGGCCGCGCGCGACAGCCCGCGACTGTCACCGGAGCGGAGCACTCCGCCGGGCTGCGGGCCGTCCTCAGGCTCGGGCGGTCGCATCGCGTGTGGTGATTTATGGTGACGTCAGGAGCATGTCCCTACCGGAGGTGCAATGATGCGCGCCGCGGCAGCGATCGTCTCCGGGGCTGTCAGTATGGCGCTCATCGCCGTGACGTCGGCGTGCGACCAGGGCGGGTCGGAGCCGTCGGACGTCCGTTACGGTGACTGCCCGATCTCAGGACGATACGGGGAGTTCGACCTGTCGCCCGAGACGGCGGGCGTCCTCACGGTCAAGACGACCCTGCCCGCGCCCGGCTGGTGGAACGGCGACACGCCGGACTCCGTGACGAGCGGATACGAGTACTGCATGGCGGCCAACATCGCCTACCGGGCCGGTCTCGACCGGGTGGCGGTGAAGAACGCCCCCTTCCCGGAGGTCGTGTCCGGCCGGACCGAGGACTTCGACCTGGCCCTGGCACAGATCACGATCACCCCGGAACGGAGCAAGGTCGCCGCGTTCTCCCCGCCCTACCTCTCCTCGACCCTGGGAGTGCTCATCAGGGACGGCGAGCAGATCGACGAGGACAACATCCGCGACGTCCGCATCGGGGTGGCCGAGGGCACCACGGGCGAGGAGTTCGTCGCGGACCGCATCAAGCCGACCAAGCCCGTGACCGCGTTCGCCGACGACCCGGAACTGGTCACGGCGCTGGAGGAGGGGCGGATCGACGCGGCCGTCCACGACACGACGATCCTGCTGGCGTATCACCAGAAGAAGGAGGACAGGGTGCGCCTCGTGGGCCAGTACAGGGCCGGGCAGAGCTACGGCGCCCTGTACCCGAAGGGGTCACCCGACAAGGAGGAGCTGGACCGGATCATCAAGCAGCTGATCGACGACGGGACGCTCGCCAAACTGTCGGCCGTCTATCTCGGGGCCGCCTTCGGCCAGGATCCGGTCAAGATCCCGTACCTCACCGTCGACGACGGCTCCTGAACACCGTCGGGCGGGCGCACCCGTGAGGGGAGCACCGGTCCCATGACCCCGCACCCCTCACAGGTCGGCCATCAGGAGAGCGCCCAGGCCACCGGTGGTACCGGCGTCCAGCGACTGCTCAGCCCAGATGATCTTTCCCCTGTCGGTGTACCGGGTGCCCCAGCGGCGCGACAACTGGGCCACGAGGAACAGGCCACGGCCCCCTTCGTCGGTGATGGCCGCGCGGCGCAGGTGCGGGGATGTGCTGGTGCCGTCGCCGACCTCGCAGATCAGACTGTCACCGTCGCGCAGCAGTCGCAGGCTGATGGGGCTCGCTCCGTAACGGATGGCGTTCGTGACCAGTTCGCTGAGGATCAGCTCGGTCGTGAAGGCGGTCTCGCCGAGCCCCCAGGACTCCAGCCTGCCGGTCGCCTCGGCCCGGATCCGGGAGACGGCGGCGGGGTCGTCGGGCACCTCCCACTCCGCGACCCGATCCGGGTCCAGCAGCCGGGTCCGTGCGACGAGCAGGGCGATGTCGTCACTCGACCCGTCGCGCAGCATCGCGTCGAGCACCGCGCGGCAGGTGCCGTCCGGGGTGGCTCCGTCCGTACGGAGCAGTGCCTCCCTCAGCATGCCGAGCCCGATGTCGATGTCACGCCCTCGGGCCTCGATCAGTCCGTCGGTGTACAGGACCAGTCGGCTGTCGGCGGCCAGCCGGAGTTCGGCCGTCTCGACCGGCAGGCCCCCGCCCACGCCGAGCGGCGGGGCGACGGGGATGTCGGGGAAGGTCACGGAGCCGTCGGGCGACACCAGCGCCGGACCTGGATGGCCGGCCCGGGCCAGGACACACCGGCCGGAGACCGGATCGTAGACGGCGTAGAGGCAGGTGGCACCGGTGACGGCCTCGGTGTTCCCCTCGGCCGCCGCGTCCTGGTCGATCCGGGTGATCACATCGTCCAGGTGCGCGAGAAGCTCGTCCGGAGACAGGTCCAGCGAGGCGAAGTTGTGCACCGCGGTTCTCAGGCGGCCCATCGTCGCGGCGGCGTGCAGTCCGTGGCCGACGACGTCACCGACCACCAGGGCGACCCGGGCCCCCGGCAGCGGGATGACGTCGTACCAGTCGCCGCCCACGCCCGCCTGGGCGGGGAGGTACCGGTGCCCGACCTCCAGGGCGGACAGCTCGGGGAGCGTACTGGGCAGCAGGCTGCGCTGGAGGGTGACAGCCGTGGTGTGCTCGCGGGTGTAGCGGCGCGCGTTGTCGATGCACACGGCCGCCCGTGTGGCGAGCTCCTCGGCGGGGAAGAGGTCGTCCGACTCGAAGGGGTCCTGCTCCGAACGCCAGAACTCCACGACGCCCAGCAATTGCCCCCGAGCCCGGAGCGGCACGGAGATCATGGAATGGATCCCGTATTCGATGACCTTCCGGGTCTGCTCCGGGTCCTGGGCGCGCCATCCGTCGGCCATGGCGAGGTGCGGCACCAGGACCGGACGACCGGTGGTCATGCCTACGGACACGGGGTTGTCGGACAGGTAGCGCAGGGACGTCCCGACCGGGTTGAGCGGCGCCTCCTCCCGGATGCCCGCGGCTGCGATCCGGCGCATCTCCGTACGCGCCCCCGTCGGCTCGTCACCGAGCAGCACGGGCTCGACCAACTCCACGGTGGCGAAGTCGGCGAAGCGCGGGACCACCACCTCGGTCAGCTCCTCGGCGGTGCGCTTCATGTCGAGGGTCGTCCCGATCCGTGTGCCGGCCTCGTACAGCAGTTGCAGGCGCCCGCCCGCCACCTCCGCCCGGCCCGCGAGGGCGCGCAGCTCCGTGGTGTCCCGAAGGGTGGCGACGACACCCCCCTTCGGGCCCACCGGCCGCAGGCTGACCGCGAGCAGGAGGTCCCCGGCGAGGAAGACCTTGTCCGTGACCGCCCGGGCCGATTCCAGCAGCCCGGCCAGGGCCGGGCTCAGCCCGAGCGCCGTGACCGGCTTGCCCTCGGCCTTCGGCGGCAGGGCGAGCAGTCGGCGTGCCTCGTCGTTGACCAGCAGCAGTTTCCCGTCGCCGTCCGTGATGATCACGCCTTCTCGCACCGCGTGCAGCACCGCGTCGTGATGCTCGTACATGCGGGTCATCTCCACCGGCAACAGACCTCGGGTCTGGCGCCGCAATCGCCCGCTGACCAGCGCCGACCCGCCCGCGGCAAGGAGCAGCGCGACACCGCCGGCCGCGAAGAGCACCGGGAGCTGGTGCTGCACCACACTGGTCACCTTGTCCACCGTGACCCCCACGGTGACGAGGCCGACCGCGGTCCCCTCCTCGTCGAAGACGGCCACCGTCGAGTCGACCGCCTTTCCCAGACTGCTGTCGAACGTGGTCTGGTAGGGCTCGCCTTCGAGCGCCTCGCCGTAGGAGGCGGAGACGTGCTCCCCGATCTGGTCCGGGTCCGGGTGGGTCCAGCGGAAGCCGTAGGGGCTCAGCGCCACGACGTAGTCGACGCCGGTCCTCTTGCGCACTGACTCGGCATGGGGCTGGAGCGCGGCGGTCGGGTCATCGCTCTGCATCGCCTCCGCCGTGCCCGGCGCCTTCGCGAACGACTCGGCCGCCACCAGCGAGCGATCACCGGCCTCCTGGATGGCGCTGTTGCGGTCCTGGATCACGATCGCCACCACGGCCGTGACGATGAGCAACAGCACGACCACCAGTTGCAGCAGGAAGACCTGACCGGCGACGCTGCGCGGATTCAGCAGGGACAGGACGCGCCGGCCGGCCGAGCCGCGCTGCCCCTCCGGGCCGGCTTCCGACGGCACCCGGTCACCCCGCCGACCCACCGGGAGGTATTGCCGAAGCTTGCCCATTTGTCCAGTATCAGTGAACCACCCGGTGCGCGCGGCTCAGGACGGGCCTGCCGGGCGGTGCCGCAGTGAACAGGGAGGTGGCCTCGACCGCGACCATGACATCCGGCTCGCCCCGGGCCGAGACCCCGGGCAGGGGCAGATGTCTCGGGACCAGCACTCCCCCCGCGTCCGCACGCCCTGATCCACCCGGTACGCCCGAACCCGCCCCGCCGGGAAGCCGGCGCTCTTGACGCAGCGCACCGCGCTGATCCTCTTCATAGCCGTCAGCATCGGCATCCGGTAGGACCGCACAACCTGATCGACCGACCGGCGAGGTCGGCCAGGAGGCTCCCCGCCCGATCCTGTGCAGCCCTTCCGGTTGAACGCGCAGCGGCCCCGAGACCGGCAGGGACCGCGCAGCAGCCCTTGGTCGCGGCGTCGGCGCACGTACGGTCGTTCTCGACGGCCACCACGGCGGTGCGCAGGTCGTCCAGGGCGTGGCCGAGGCGTTCGTCGGCGAGGTCGGCCGGGTGAGCGGGGGCATCACGCAAGGCGAGCAGGATGCGGCAGCGGATCGGGTCGGCGAGCGCCCGGCCGAACCGGGCCAGCACCTCGATGTCGGAGGCGACAGTCAGCACACCACGACTGTGCAGGAACTCCTGACTTCAGCGTTCCTTGGGTTCCGCGGACACGGCACCGCGGCGTGACGGACGTCAGGCGGCGGTGAACCGGTGGGCCTGCCCGTCTCGCCGCTCCACCCACCGCGGGACGTCCAGGATGGCCTCCGGGACGGCGACGCCAACGCCCTCAAGGAACACGACCAGGTCGTGGTCGCTCCAGGCGGTGCCGAGGCTCTCGTCGCGTCCGCGTGGGTGCCTGGTGACGTTCCGGCCGGTTCGTACGTGAGGGTCGATGCACGACGATCGACGCGCTGCTCACGCCTCCCGGCGCGCCCCGGGACGGGCTGGTGGGCGAGTCAGCCCGGGACGGTCAAGGAGTGTCGCCGGTCCAGTCCCAGCGGCCGGGCCCTCCGAAGCGGCGCCGCTCCGCCGACCTGATCGGCTGCAGCGTCATGGGTTTTCTCGTCACTCCACGGCGCGGCCGATGAGTTTGTGGCTCCCGGCCGGTCCAAGCTCGTGACACCCCAGGAAAGGACACCGCCATGTCGGAGCTTCTCGTCGAC
>NZ_JBVJKE010000027.1:0-76405 GCF_055585405.1 Streptomyces sp. NPDC053426
CGCTCCAAGTCCCTGGACCGCAACTCCTACGACAGCGGCGACTGGTTCAACGCCATCCACTGGAACTGCGCGGACGGCAACGGCTTCGGCCGGGGACTGCCGCCCGCCGCCGACAACAAGGACAAGTGGCCCTACGCCAAGCCGCTGCTCGGCGCGATCCAGGTCGGCTGCCCGCAGATCGAGGGCACCTCGGCCGCGTACCAGGATCTGCTGAGGATCCGCTCGACGGAGCAGGTCTTCTCCCTCGACACCGCGGGACAGGTCCAGTCCCGGCTGTCCTTCCCGCTGTCCGGGAAGGACGAGACGCCCGGCGTCATCACCATGAAGCTCGGTGACCTCGTCGTCGTCTTCAACGCCACGCCCGAACGGCAGGAGCAGCGCGTCGCCGCGCTCGCCGGGACGGGCTACGGTCTGCACCCGGTGCAGGCGGCGGGCGGGGACGCGGTCGTGAAGACCTCGTCCTACGCGGAGGGCACCGGCACGTTCACCGTCCCGGCGCGCACGGTGGCGGTGTTCACCACGGCCGGCTGACCCCGTGGGGAGCTGCGGCTAGTGTGAGCCCTCCTGACCTTGAACAGGAGGGCTCATGCCGCAGATCACCGTCGACTACTCCGAGCGACTGGCGGACGGTTTCGACCGGCCCGCCTTCGCACGGGACCTGCACACCGCCGTGGTGGAGATCGCAGCCGCCAAGCAGCCGGCGTGCAAGACCCGGTTCCGGCGGACCGAGGACGTCGTGGTCGGCCCCGACACCGACGGACACGCCCTCGTGCACGTCCACATCGCCATGCTGCCCGGCCGCACGGACGAGACCAAGGCCCGCCTCACCGAGACCGTCCTGGAACTGCTGCGGCAGTACGTGAAGCCGGCCGAGGGCGTGCGGCTGCACGCCTCCGCCGAGGTGCGCGACCTCGACGCCTCGTACCGGAAGTTCGAGGAGTAGGGCCCTAGGAAGCGGCCAGTGAGATCAGCCGGGTGGCGAGGTCGGTGAACGGCCCGTCGCCCGGTTCGTTCCCCAGCAGGTCACGGAGGAGCGCGGCCAGTTCCTCGTCGCGGGCGGCGGCCACGGCGGCGAGCGCGGCGAAGTCCTGCACCAGCTGCGCCTCCAGCTCGGCGCGCGGGATGCGCCGCCCGTCCAGCCAGATCAGCGCCGTCGACTCGACGAGCGAGATCCAGGACCGTACGACCAGTTCCAGCCGCACCGGCGCCGGGCCCACCACGCCCATGTGCGACAGCATTTGGTCGTACGCGGCCTGCCGTACGGAGTCGATCAGCGCGTTGGTGGCCGAAGAGCCCACTGCCGGGCCGCCGCGCATCAGGGCGGCGAAACCGGGCCCGTGCTCGTCGACGAAGTCGAAGAAGCGGGCCATCACCCGCCGCAGCCGCGACCCCAGCGGGCCCTCGTGCGGCTCCACGAACCGGGACGCCAGGTCCTCCGCCGCGCGCCTCAACGCGGCCTCGTACAGGCTGAGTTTGCCGGGGAAGTAGTGGTAGACCAGCGGGCGGGAGATGCCCGCCCGTGACGCTATCTCGTCGATGGAGACCTCGTCGGGGGAACGCCGGCTGAACAGTTCGAGGGCCACGCCGATCAACTGCTGCCGCCGCTCCTCGACTCCCATCCTGCGCCGCACCCCGGTAGTCATACGAACACCTTACCGATCGATTCCGGCCGTGAACGGTCCGGACCGGACAGTGGTGTTCGTCCGGCTAGTTCAGTCCGTCGATCGACCGCCCGTTCTCGAGCGTGCCCTTGAGATCGGCGCGGGCGCCGTTCTCGGCGCGGACGGCCAGCAGCCGCCCCCGCGCCGAGCCCTCGACCCCGCCCGTCGCCCTGACGGACGCCAGGTCGCGGCTGCCGGCAGCGAGCAGGTACCAGGTGCCGGACCCGGACTTCCACAGCACCCCGGCGAGCACCCGGGGCTCGCGCTCCCCGCAGGCCGGCGCGGACTCGGCCTTCGCCGCCACCGCCCCGAGCCGCCCGCCCGGCGTGTGGAACTGCGCCAGCACCCGCGCCCCGTCGCCCCGCCAGGTCTCCGCCCGCGTGCACACCCACGCCGCCTCCCCGCTCTCGTCGGGCAGCGGCTGCTCGGCGAACGCCCAGGCGTTCACGCTCCGTACGCCCGCCGAGCGCATCGCGCTCAGCGAGCAGGCGTACGGCGCCCAGGTGCGCAGCGCCCCGGCGCCGGAGGCCTCACGCGTCTCGCCGGGACGCCCGGCGGTGAGGTGCGCCGGGACCAGTTCGCCGAGGTCGGTCACCAGCCGGGTGCCGGTGCCGTCGGTCAGCCGCAGCACGTTCCAGGAGGCGCACGGCCCCGACCGGAGGGCGGGACTCGCCAGCGGTGAGGTCACGCCGTCGGTGAAGGTGAGGGCCGTCGCCTGCGAGCCGGGCTCGCGCAGGTCCCGCTGGTCCGCCTCACGCACCCAGGGCGCCAGCAGATAACGGACGTTGCCGTCGACGCGGCTCAGCACCACCGCGCTCGACCCGGCCCGGCCGGCGCCGTCGACCCGGGTGAGGTCGAGCACGGCCCCCTGCGTGCCGTCCGCCGGCTCGGCGTACCTGGCGAGGCGCAGACCGTCGTACAGCACCACCACGCGCGCGGCGTCGACCGTCCCCGCGTACAGCAGCCGGGGCGGCCCGGCGGGGCCGCCGGACGGGGTGCCCGGGGTCGCCGACACCCGGACGCCCTCCCCGGGCCGCGCCCAGACGGCGAGGGCGCGGCGCAGCAGGGCCGTGTCGCCGGTGCGGTCGCCGCGCGCCGGCCACACGGAGAAGTCGGTGCGCGCGGAGGTCCTCCACGCGGTGGGGGAGACCCGGGTCAGCTTCCCCGGGTCCAGCGCGGCCTGCGCGGCCGGATTGCGCGCGTACGGGGGCGCGGCGGCGCCGTCCGGGCCCCAGCCGTCGCCCGGCAGCGCGAGCAGCGTCCCGCACACCGCCAGCGCCGCCCCGCCGACCAGCGCGGCCTTCAGACGCCGCCGGCGGCGCAGCAGATCCGTCGGCCGGGCCTGGAGCGCGCAGGGGTCGAACTCGGGGGAGTCGAGCAGCCGGTACGGGTCGGGGATCCCGTCGGCCTCCTCCAGCGCGGCGTCCACGTCGGCGACGCCCGCCGCCGCGAGCACCTCGCGCACGTCCCCGTCCGGGAGCCGCTCCAGGCCGCGCAGGGCGTGGGCGGCGCGGGCCGGCCCGGACAGCGCGTTCAGCCGCTGGTCCAGCGCGAGTTCGTCGGCGCCGCCCGAGCGCGGGAACAGCTTCAGCCCCCACACCCGCGGCAGCGGCGACGGCAGCCGCGCCCCGCGCCCCAGTGCCGTACGCAGCACCTGGAGGCGGAGCAGCGCGTACCCGGGGTCGCCGTCCCGGCCGGCCCGCTGGGCGGGGACCAGCGGTGCGGGGGTGCGGCCACGGGGCAGCGCCCGCTGGACCAGGGAGTGCGCGGTGAGCACCCGCCTGCTCCGGCCCCTGCCGGACGGCAGCACCAGGTAGGCGAGCCGGACGAGCCGCGGATAGTGCTCGACGAGCGCGGCCTCGGCCTGCTCGACGCCCACGACCGGACCGGCCGCGGAGGAGGCTGGGGAGGGCGGGACGACATCCTGTGACTGCACGTCCAGCAGAACGAGCGGACCGGGGGATGGTCACCGGGATTTGAGCGTCGCGGGCGTCACAGCCGTATCGAAGGGCGAGGGCCCCGAGCCGGGGCTCCGTGCGGCATGTCGCCCGCGAGGGACCGGAGGAACACATGAGGCTGACCCGACCGATGCTCGCGCTGGCCGGTGCGGCGGCGGCACTGGCGCTGACCGCCTGCGGATCCGGCGGGGACGGGAAGGACGAGGTGCCGCCCACCGCGACAGGCAGCCTGGAGCATCTGGCCGCCGAGGCGAAGTGCGAGCCGAACATGCAGACCGACGCCGACACCATCCGCCAGGCGCTGTGCGGGAAGGGCGACGAGAAGTACGTCCTCGCCACCTTCGCCACCGACCGGGGCCAGGCCGAATGGCTCAGCACCGCCAAGGACTACGGCGGTTACTACCTCGTCGGCCGCAAGTGGGTGGCCGTGGGCGAGGAGCGGACCGTGACGGCGCTGCGGAGCATGCTCGGCGGGACCATGGAGGAGGGGTCCGAGCACATGAACCCCGGCGGCAGCCACAACCAGGGCGGCGGCCACCACGGCTGACCCGAGGCCGGGGCACACGGAGAGGCCGGCGGTGGGACCTCCCACCGCCGGCCTCTTCCCGTCACCGGACCGCCGGACTACCGGCAGTCCTGGCCGCTGTTGATGCAGTCGACCATCTCGTTCATCAGGTCCTCGTCGAAGAAGTTGATGAAGTCGTTGTGGTCGGTGATCGGCTTGTGGAGCTGCTCCGGGAAGGAGTCCAGCGCGAACGGGTTCACGACCTGCCCGTTCTCGATCCGCGGGGCCGGGATGTTGTCGTAGACCAGGCGGACCTGGAGCTGGGGGACGGCCTGGAAGCCGTTCGAGCAGCTGCCGTCCGCCTCGACGAAGTCCATGTGCGTACGGTGGTTGGCGCTGTCGGTGTTCTGGCCGTCCCAGCAGCTCTGGAAGTTGGTCGTCCGGACCACGCCGCTGCCGTCGGGGCAGATCGGGTACTTGTCCGTCACCTGCCGGTCCTCGAAGCCGGTGCAGCTCCAGGAGGTGTTGGCGTTGTTCAGCCCGTTGGTGAAGGACTTGGCGTCACCGGTGATGATGCGCAGCGCCCTCGGCATCGCGACGACGTCGCTCGTCCGGTTGCCGACGAACTTCAGCTCCGCCTCGGTGGGCGCGACGATCTTGCCGACGTTGCCGTCCTGACCGCCGCCCGGCTGGTCCTGGTCGATGTCCTGCGTACCGTCCTGGATCCGCAGGACCGGCCAGAAGTACGTCGACCTGTCCCCCTGGTTCTGGCAGCTCGTGTCGCCGTTGGCCAGGTCCTCGTCGCTCGCGAAGGCGGTGTTGGCCTGGTTGCCGACGTAGTCGTGCTGGTGCTGGGCGCCGTTGCTGACGCCGGGGGCGGCGATCACGTTGTCCGAGTTGCGCAGCGCGTTCTCGTTGGTGCCGCAGTCGGTGGTGAAGGTGCCCGTCGAACCGCCGTCGCCGTTCGCGGCCAGACCGTTGGGCAGGTTGCGGGAGTTCGGCTGCACGTCCTCGATGTTGATGAAGTCGTCCGCCACGGGGCCGTTGCCGGCCTGACCGCCGTTGCCCTGGTCCTGACCGTTGTCCTGGCCGCCGCCACCCTGGTCCTGGCCGCCGTCGCCTTGGTCCTGACCGCCGTTGTCCTGGCCGCCGCCGTCGTTCCCCGGTTGTTCGACCGGAACACCCTGGCACTGGGCGAACCGGCCGAGGTCGCGCGGCGCCTTGCCGCCCGCCCGGTCGATGTTGATGCCGATCCGGTCGAGGGTGGCCGTCCGCTTGGACTTCAGCGGTCCGAGGATGGCGTTGTCGACGTAGCTCTCGTCGCCCGCCTGGGCCTGGCGCGTCTCCGCGAGACGCGTGTAGGCGTCCGTGATCTGCCGGTCCAGCCGGGCCAGCTCCTCCGCCACGCCCCTGCGCGCCTTCCTCGGCACCTTCGTCAGCTTCTGGCCGACGTCGGGGCAGTTGATCGTGGCGACCCGTGCCCCCCTCGACTTCGTCTGGTTGTGGCCTCCCTCCTCGTGCGCCGAGGCATAGAAGTTGGCCCAGACCAGCCCGCCCCCACCGAGCGCCAGGGCCGCCGCCCCGGCTGTCACTTTGGTGGCCAGCGGCATACGGCGTTTTCTTGTGTTGCGTCCCATGGAAATCCTCTTGACCTTCCTTACGGGGGCACCTTTGCGGGGCGTCGAGCGGCCCGGCAGGAGTGAAGCGGCTCCCTTGAGTACGGGAGCCGCCCCACGGGTGTTCACCCGTCCCGGAAATCGATGGGAAGTCAGTACGGCCACACTGGTTTCAACAGGCCCTGGAATACCGGGAGTTGTCGATCGTCCACTCGCGGTGAAGGGGCGGGTCCGGTTTCACCGGCCGTGGTCGAGATACGCGAGAACCGCCAGCACGCGCCGGTTGTCGTCGTCCGAGACCTCGAGACCCAGTTTGGCGAAGATGTTCGCGGTGTGCTTCGCGATCGCCCGTTCCGTCACCACCAGCCGGGCCGCGATCGCCGCGTTGGTCCGCCCCTGCGCCATCAGCTCCAGCACCTCCAGCTCGCGGGGCGTCAGCCGCGTCAGCGGCCGGTCGTTCCCCGACTGCCGCGCCAGCAACTGCTGGATCACCTGCGGATCCATCGCCGTACCTCCCCGCGCCACCCGTCGTACGGCGTCCACGAACTGCTCCGCGTCGAACACCCGGTCCTTCAGCAGATAGCCGACCCCGCCGCTGCCGTCGGCCAGCAGCTCCCGCGCGTACAACTGCTCCACGTGCTGCGAGAGCACCAGCACCGGCAGCCCCGGCCGTCTGCGACGCGCCTCCAGCGCGCACTGCAGCCCCTCGTCGGTGTGCGTCGGCGGCAGCCGTACGTCGACCACGGCGACGTCGGGCTCCAGCTCGGCCAGCGCCCGCGCCAGCTCGGGCCCGGACTCCACGGCCGCCGCGACCTCGAAGTCGTGCGCTTCGAGCATCCGGACGAGTCCGTCGCGCAGCAGGAACAGGTCTTCGGCTAGGACAACGCGCAAGGGATCTCCATCGTGACCATGGTGGGACCGCCCGCGGGGCTGCTGACGGCCAGGACGCCGTCGAATGTACCCAGCCGCCGCTCCACCCCGGTCAGTCCCGAACCGGCCCCGACCACCGCGCCGCCCCGCCCGTTGTCGGTGACCGTCACCCGCAGATGACCCTCGGCGTGATGCAGGTCGACCCAGATCCGGTCCGCCCCGGAGTGCTTCACCGCGTTGGTGAGCACCTCGCTCACCGCGAAGTACACCGCCGACTCCACGGGTGCCTCGGCCCGTCCGGGCAGTTCCACGTTCACCTCCGTGGCCACCGGCAGCCGCAGCGCCAGCGCCCGCACCGCGTCCCCGAGGCCGCGCTCGGCCAGCACCGGCGGATGGATGCCGCGCACCAGCTCCCGCAGCTCGGTCAGCGCCTCGGCGGAGGACTGCCGGGCGTGCGCCAGCAGCTCGCGCGCCTTCGCCGGGTCCTTCTCGATCAGCGCCTCGATCGTCCCCAGGTCCATGCCCATGGCGACCAGCCGCGCCTGCGCCCCGTCGTGCAGATCCCGCTCGATGCGCCGCAGCTCGGCGGCGGAGGTGTCCACGGCGTCCCGCCGGGTCTCGGTCAGCACCCGCACCCGCTCGGACAGCTCGCCCCGGCCCGAGCCCAGGACGGCCCGCGTGAGCAGGAAGTGCACGTGCAGCAGGCGCGGGGTGAAGAAGTGCGCGAGGAACAGCAGGGCGAGGGCGAGGACGCCGGCGCCCAGCGCGGACATCTGGTTCGTGACCCGTACGAAGCCGTACCAGTACCCGTCGGGCAGCACCCGCCACAGCCCGACGGCGATGGCGAGACCCTCCAGGGGATAGACCAGCAGCACGAACGGCAGCAGCGCGGTGACGAAACCGGCGGTCATGTCGACCGGCAGCCACAGCAGGTCCCGCCAGGTCGCCGGGTCGCCCAGCATCCCGAACGTCCGCCCCCACGGGTTGGCGTCCTTCGGTATCGGCCGGTACGACGGCGGGATCCGCACCCCGCCCCACTCGGCCGCCAGCACCCGCCGCCAGTTCGCGAACGCCCGCACCCCCTTCAGCACGTACGGGGTGGTGACGATGCCGACGCCGATCGGGATCAGCGCGATGGACACCAGGGACAGCACGAAGCACAGCACCGCCCCCGGCAGCGACACGAGGGCGAGCGCCAGCCCCCGTATCGCGGCGAGCGCGACGCCCCGCCCCCCGGTCCGCCTGTTGCCGATCTTCGTGTCTGTGGTCATGGCACAAGTCTGGCCGAGCGGGACGGGCGGGGCATTGGTCCGGACACCCGGACAGAGGGTGGTGCCAGCTACACCCCTCCAGTAGTCCCCAGCACCTTCGCCTCCACCTCCGGATCGAGCCCCTTCTCGGTCCGGTCAGGGCGCTGGGGCGCGGTGCCGCCGATCTCCCGCAGCCAGGCCCAGGTGTCGGCCACGGTCTCGGCGACCGGGCGGCACCGCAGCCCCGTCGCGACCGCCCGGGAGACGTCCGCCGAGTGCAGCGCGTCGTGCAGGTCGCTGCCCGGCGGCACCCACACCGGCAGCTGCGTCCACGGCTCGATGCCCGCTTCGAGGATCACCTCCGGCGCGGTCCAGCGCAGCTCGGCCGGGCCGCCGGTCGCCCGGACACAGGCTTCGAGCAGCTCGCCCATCGTGCTGTGCCCCTGCGGCGACAGCAGGTTGTACGGCCCGCTCAGCCCCTGCTCCGCCGCCCCGAGGATCCACTCCGCGAGGTCGCGGACGTCGACGTACTGGAGCGGCAGGTCACGCGGGCCCGGCGCGAGGACCGGCCCGCCGCGCGCCGTCCGGTTCAGCCACCAGGGCAGCCGGCCCACGTTCTCGTACGGCCCGAGGATCAGCCCCGCCCGCACCAGCAGCGACCGGTCCGCGCCGAAGGCGTCCACGGCGGCCAGCTCACCGCCCAGCTTGTCCCGCGCGTAGTCCGTGGGACCGGCGTCGGCGGAGGCGCCCTCCACCACCCGTGCCCGCTCGGTGTATCCGGCGGGCGGGGCCCAGTCGTACACCGAGCAGCTCGACACGTACACGTACCGTCCGGCGCGGCCCCGCAGCAGCCGCGCCGCGTCCCGCACCGCGCGCGGGGCGGCCGACCAGGTGTCGACGACGACGTCCCACTCGCCGGGGTCCTCGTCGAGCGCGGCCGTCCCGCCCGGCTCGGTGCGGTCGCCCAGCAGCGTCCGCGCGCCTTCCGGGGCCTCGTGCCGCCCCCGGTGGAAGACGGTCACCTCCCAGCCCCGGCCGAGGGCCGCCTCGACGACGGCCCGGCCCACGAACTCCGTACCACCCAGCATCAGAAGTCTCATACCGGTGACTCTGCCGGGCGTTCCGGTGGCCGGGAAGGGGAATCTGCCGTGGGCAGATCGTCAGCGCCCGGTCGGCGGAACGTACTTGTAACCGACCCGGCGCACGGTGCGGATCGTGTCCCGGTGTCCGGAGCCCAGTTTGCGGCGCAGCCGGGCGATGTGGACGTCGACGGTACGGCCGTCGCCGACATGGCCGTAGCCCCACACCGTGCCGACCAGGTGGTCCCGGGTGTGCACCCGGTTCGGGTGCGCCACGAGATGGGCGAGCAGTTCGAACTCCAGGTAGGTGAGGTCGAGTTGCCGTCCGTCGACGTGGGCGGTGCGCTGTGCGGGGTCGATCCGGATCAGCGGGTCGCCGGCGGTCTCGGTGCCGGGGGAGCCGGCCGGGAACGGCGGCTGCCGGTCGGCGGGGACCAGCACCAGGTAGCCGACCATCGGCGGGCGGCCGGGCAGGACGGGCAGGGCGTTCTGCGGCGCGGGCAGCCAGGTGGCGCCCGGCGGCAGCAGATCCGCGACGGTCACCACCTCGTCCCGGTCGACGGCACGCAGCCGGGGAGGGGAGGAAGGGGAGGCGGAGGACAGGGAACGGGGGGTCGCCATGAGTCGTCAGCTCTTTCGCGCGAAGGGGTTCGTCGAGGACGTACGCGGTGCGCGGCGGCCGGAGGCCGGGAGAGGATCCGGGCGTCAGAGGGCCGGCGCGTTCGTCGCGCGACAACACACCCGGTCGAAGTCGTGGTGCTGACGGGAGGGCCAGAACGGTTCCAGGTCACGGCGACCCGTCGCGTCGTACTTCCGGAAGCTGGCCATGCCCCCATTGAAGCAGACACTCGCGGCCGGCAGGAGTCCCCTTTCACCGCTCGGACGACGCGGAGGGGCGCCCACCCCGGTCGGTGGACGCCCCTCGCGACGACTGCGGTACGGATCAGACCTGGCCGGCCTTCTCCAGCGCGGTGCAGCACGTGTCGACCAGCAGGCGGGTCACCACGTACGGGTCGACGTTGGCGTTCGGACGGCGGTCCTCGATGTAGCCCTTGCCGTCCTTCTCGACCTGCCACGGGATGCGGACCGAGGCGCCGCGGTTCGAGACGCCGTAGGAGTACTCGTTCCACGGGGCGGTCTCGTGCAGACCGGTGAGGCGGTCGTCGATGCCGGCGCCGTAGTTCTTGACGTGGTCCAGCGGCTTGGAGCCCTCACCGAGCGACTCGCAGGCGGTGATGATCGCGTCGTAGCCCTCGCGCATCGCCTTGGTGGAGAAGTTGGTGTGCGCGCCCGCGCCGTTCCAGTCGCCCTTGACCGGCTTGGGGTCGAGGGTGGCGGAGACCTCGAAGTCCTCGGCCGTGCGGTAGAGCAGCCAGCGGGCCACCCACAGCTGGTCGGAGACCTCCAGCGGGGCCAGCGGGCCGACCTGGAACTCCCACTGGCCGGGCATGACCTCGGCGTTGATGCCGGAGATGCCCAGGCCCGCCTTCAGGCAGTTCTCCAGGTGCGCCTCGACGACGTCACGGCCGAAGATCTCGTCCGAGCCGACGCCGCAGTAGTAGCCGCCCTGCGCGGCCGGGAAGCCGCCCTCGGGGAAGCCGAGCGGGCGGGCGCCCTTGAAGAAGGTGTACTCCTGCTCGATGCCGAAGATCGGCTCCTGCGCGGTGAACTTCGCGGCGACCTCGGCCAGCGCGGCACGGGTGTTGGTCTCGTGCGGCGTCATGTCCGTGTTGAGGACCTCGCACAGCACCAGGACGTCGTCGCCGCCGCGGATGGGGTCCGGGCAGACGAAGACCGGCTTGAGGACGCAGTCGGAGGCGTGGCCCTTGGCCTGGTTGGTGGAGGAGCCGTCGAAGCCCCAGATCGGCAGCTCCGCGCCCTTGGCGTCGTCGGCCAGGATCTTCGTCTTGGAACGCAGCTTGGCGGTCGGCTCGGTGCCGTCGATCCAGATGTACTCGGCCTTGAAGCTCACGGTCCACATCCTTCGGGGGTGGGTCTGGGCGCTTGTGCGGGTGCTGCGGCGCTGCGGCACTGGGGCGCCGCCGTCGATGTCCCGCAGCCTGTCAACAGGCGATTTCCCGGCCATTGCCCGAATGTGAACCCCGTGTTACCTGACACCGCCGTGTCCCACCTCACCGTGTGAGCGGGCGTGCCCGGTGGCGGGGGACGCGGACGGGCCCGCCGCCCCGGTGGGGGAGCGGCGGGCCCTGGGAATCCGCGACGAACCCGGACCTCACCCCACCTTCTCGATCACCGCGCGGCGGATCAGGAACTTGCCGGCCTCCCGGACCTGCTCGAAGGCCGCGTCGTTGAGCAGTACGCAGCTGCCGGAGACCGAGGTGACCTCCACCGTCGTGGACTTGCCGTTGTCCAGGTTGGTGACCTTCAGCTTCGTACCGGCCGGGAACTGGTTGCTGGACGCGGCCGGGGCGCCGTCCTCGCCGGAGAGGGTGACGGTCGACCCGTCGCACACCTGCTCGCCGGAGGCCCGCGCGCCCTCTTCCTCCGCCGCGGGCTGCGAGGGGGCGGGCTGCTGCGGCTGCGCGGCCTGGGAGTCCTGAGCCGACTCCCCCACCGTGCACCCGGAGGCCTCCTGCTGGCGCCGGATCTGGGCGATGACCGCCTCGCGGTTGGCGATCCGCGCCTCGGACTGCGCGTCCGGGGCGGCCCGTTGGCCCTCGATGAACTTCTGGTTGTTGCCGAGCGCGGTGGCGAGGCCCTGGCAGACGGTCGAGTCCGCCGCCGACCTGGTGGTCGGCGGCGGCGCCGCGTTCGACGTGTTCGCCATGACGAAGGCCCCGCCTCCCGCCACCGTCGCGGCGCCGACCAGCAGCGCGAGTTTCTTCTTCGGGCCGAGGGTTCTCCTGCGCGACATGCGCGCCTCCTGAAGAGGTAGGGGAGCGTACGCCGCTATGTACGAGATACCGAACAGAGTTGCTCAGCGGTTGGGCCGGGCGGTCGAAGTGTCCTGCGTCACATGGCTGTCAGCGGGAGAGGGCGTCCCGTACGGCGTCCTCCGTGCGGCCCACGACCGCCGTGCCGTCGTCCGCCGTGATGATCGGCCGCTGGATCAGCTTGGGGTGGGAGGCGAGCGCCGCGACCCAGCGGTCCCGCGTGCCGGCCTCCCGCGCCCACTCCTTGAGCCCCAGCTCCGTCGCGACGGCCTCCTGGGTCCGGGTGATGTCCCACGGCTCCAGCCCGAGCCGCTCCAGCACCGCCCGGATCTCGTCCTCGCTCGGCACGTCCTCCAGATAGCGGCGGACGGTGTACTCGGCCCCCTCGGCGTCGAGCAGGCTGATGGCGCTACGGCACTTGGAACAGGCGGGATTGATCCAGATCTCCATGCCGCCCACGGTACGCCGACCCCGCTCTGTTCGAATTCTCCGCCCCCGTGCGCGTGGCGTGCGGGACCTGTGTGACGTCACGACAAAACCCGTTCTCACCAGGGCATTTATTGGCTTCTTCGGGTCTGCTGATTGTCAGTGGGGGGCAGTAGAATGGAGGCAGTGTTCGAGGGTGGTACCGGGGTCGTCGGGGATCCCGGCGGGCCGCCCCGACCGCGACAGGAGGATGCCCGTGCCCGCTGCCGCACTGAAGCCGAAGCCCCTGCCCACCCAGTCCACCGCGAAGCGCCCCGTGCCGCTCGAACTGCCCTGCGCCCCGGTGGAGAAGCGCCCGCTCCCGGCGGGCCGCCCGCGCGAGTGGTACGTCACGCACAACCGCCGGCTCAAGGCGATGCGGCTCGCCATCGCCCTGCTCGACTCCGGCGTCTACCTGCCCGCCCAGGCCCGCAACGAGAAGATCCGCACCACGGCGGCGCTGATCGGCGTCCACCCGCCGTCGGACACCACGTGCCACATGGTGCGCGCGTTCATGCGCTACAACCGCTGAACAGCGGACCGGCGCCGGGCACCTCCCCGAGGTGGGGTGCCCGGCACCGCCGTGCCGCGCGCTGAGGCAGTATGGGCGGGTGAGGACACCGTCCTCACTCCGAAGTCACCGCGGCCCGGAGGCACTTGTGCCGGCGGGGCACGCGGTCGCGCCCCGCCGGAGGAGAAAGGTACGACGGTTGGCTGAGGAGAGGACGGTCCCGGTCCCGTCGGCCTGGATGGCGCCGTCCGGCCGGTACGGCCGCGCCATGGCCCGGGCCTGCGACATCGGCATCGCGCTGGTGGTCCTGGTGGCGGCGGAGTACTACAGCGGCGACTACGACCTGCTCCTGGGCGGGCTGATGGCCCTGTGCCTGCTGGCCCGCAGACGGCTCCCCGGCACGGTGCTGGCGGTCGTCCTGGCGCTGAGCGTCGTCCAGTTCGTCCTGTACGACCTGCCCGACCTCCCGCTGGCGTCGGCGCCCGCCTCGTACGACGTGGCCGTGCTGTTCGCCATGATGTCGGTCGTCCACCATTCCCGGACCACCTGGATGCCGTACCTCGCGGGCGCCGCGGTGCTGCTGGCCACGGTGGCCGGGACGGTGGGGATGCCGGCCCTCGGCATCGAGCCGTTCGTCGGCCTCGAAACGTTCCTGATCTTCTGGGGCCTGACGCTGACGGTCTGGCTGACGGCCTTCGCCCTGCACACCCGGCGCCTCTACGCCGAGAGCCAGGCGGCCCGCGCCTGGCACGCCGAGCGGGAACAGGAACAGCGCGTCCGGCTGGCCGCGACCCGGGAGCGGGCCGAGATCGCCCGTGAACTGCACGACGTGGTGGCACACAGCCTGGCCGTGATGATCCTCCAGGCCGACGGCGCCGAGGCCGTGCTGCGGAAGTCGCCGGACAGGGCGCAGTCCGCGCTGAAGACGATCGCCGCCACCGGCCGGGACGCGATCGACGACATGCACCGCATCGTCCGGGTGCTGCGCGAGGGGAACCCCGGCTCCGGCGACCCGGACTCCGCCGACGGCGGCCCGCCACGGCGCCTGGTCACCCTCGACGAGATCGAGGTCGTCGCCGAACGGGCACGGGCCGCGGGACTGACCGTGGACGTGTCGGTCGAGGTCGACGGGGGACGGCTGTCGCCGGCGGAGGAGATGACGGCCTTCCGCATCGTCCAGGAGTGCCTCACCAACGTGCTCCGCCACGCCGGGGCCGGGGCCGGGGTCGGCATCCGGCTCCACGAGGAGCGGGGCACCCTGCTGATCAGCGTGGTCGACGACGGGGCGGGCACCCTCGCCGGCCGCGGCGTCGGCGGCCGTTCCGGAGGGAACGGCCTGGTGGGGATGCGGGAGCGGGTGGAGCTCGCCGGGGGCAGCTTCGAGGCCGGCCCCCGGCTCGGCAGCGGATGGCACGTACGTGCCTCGATTCCGACAAGGACGAAGTGATGACACAGGCGGACAGGCCGATCCGGGTGGCCGTGGTGGACGACCAGCCGCTGATCCGGGCCGGTTTCTCCATGGTGCTGGCCGGTCAGGACGACATCGAGGTCGTCGGTGAGGCGGAGAACGGGGCGGACGCCCTCGACCTGCTGGAAAAGGTCGAGGCGGACGTCGTCATCATGGACATCCGCATGCCGGTGATGGACGGCATCCAGGCCACGGAGCGGCTGATGCGGCTCGACGACCCGCCCGGCGTGCTGGTGCTGACCACCTTCGACAACGACGAGGACGCGTTCGCGGCACTGCGCGCCGGGGCCGGCGGCTTCCTGCTGAAGAACGCCCCCGCCACGGAGGTCGTGAACGCCATCCGGGTCCTGGCCGCGGGGGAGTCGGTGGTGGCGCCGCGCATCACCCGGCTGCTCCTCGACCGGGTCTCGGACCGGCTGGCACCGGCGAACGGACAGGCCGAACGGCTGGACGTCCTCACCGCGCGCGAGCGGGACGTGCTCGCCCTGGTCGCCCGGGGGATGTCCAACGCCGAGATCGCGGCGGAGCTGTACGTCGCGGGGGCCACGGTGAAGACGCACCTGGGCAACCTCATGGCGAAGCTGCACCTGCGGGACCGCGCCCAGGCCGTCGCGTTCGCCTACGAGTCCGGGCTGGTCCGTCCCTCCCCCTGAGGGTGCAGAAGCGCCCCCGGGTTCTGCGCCCGGGGGCGCAGAGACCACCCCGTCCGGTGTGCCAGATCCGCCGCCTCCGATCTCGGATCCGTGGCCGATGTCCGGCGGGCCGCCGAACTCCAGACTTCTCACTGTCGCCGAACGCGGCCGAGAAGACATCTGGAGGATCCGATGAGCACCACGCCCGCCACGTCCACCGCCCCCGCCGCGAAGAACCGCAAGCGGAACCGTCTCGTCATCGGCGCGGCCGCGGCCGCGGTCGCCGCGGCCCTGGCCGTCGGAGCGGGGTACTGGTGGCTGGACCGCGACGAACTCAGCCAGGCCTCCGCCGAGGACTGCCGGCTGGCGCAGCGCATCATCACCGAGGCCAAGGAGATCTCCACCGGCCCCGCCCCGGAAGCGGAGAAGTGGTGGGAGAAGACCGGCGACGAGCGCCGCGCGCAGATGAAGGACGGCTACCTCGGCTACCGGGTCGCCACGTACGAGGGCTGGGCGCTGGCGACCGCCCAGAAGTCCTCCGAAGTACCGTCCGCGAAGGACGTGAAGGACCTCCGGGAAGTGGCGCAGGGACACTGCTCGGACGCGGGCATCACCTTGTCCGTGCCGCCGCTCGGCGCCTGACCCGGATCGCGGGAACCGTCCCCATGGCCGTCCACACCGCCGCCCGCGACCGCGCACCGGACGACGACGTCATCACCGCCACCGACCTGGTGAAGACCTACCGCCAGGGCACCGCCGAGGTACGGGCCCTCGACGGGGTGTCCGTCGGTGTCCGGCGCGCCCGGTTCACCGCCGTCGTCGGCCCCTCCGGGTCGGGGAAGTCGACCCTGATGCACTGCGTCGCCGGACTCGACACCGTCACCTCCGGCAGCATCGTCCTGGACGGGACGGAGATCACCGGGCTGTCCGACCGGCGGCTGACCCGGGTGCGCCGGGAGCGGATCGGGTTCGTCTTCCAGTCGTTCAACCTGCTGCCGCAGCTGACGGCGTACGAGAACATCGTGCTGCCCGTCACCATGTCCGGCGGGCGCCCGGACCGCGAGCTGGTGGACCACCTCTGCGAGGTCCTCGGCATCGCCCACCGGGCCTCGCACCGCCCCGCCGAGCTGTCCGGGGGCCAGCAGCAGCGGGTCGCCGTGGCCCGGGCGCTGGTGGCCCGGCCGGCCGTGCTCTTCGCCGACGAACCCACCGGCAACCTCGACTCGCGGGCCGGCACCGAGGTCCTCACCGTGCTGCGCCGGTCCGTCGACGAGCTCGGCCAGACGGTCGTGATGGTCACCCACGACCCCGCGGCCGCGCGGTACGCCGACCGGGTGCTGACCCTCGCGGACGGACGCCTCGTGAAGGACGAGCACACCGCCTCCGCCGGGCACGCCGCCTCCGCCGGGCACGCCGCCTCCGCCGGGCACGCCGCCCCCTCCGGACGGGCCGCCGCACTCGCCGGCGACGTCACGGGGAGGCGGCGATGAGGACCCCGTGGCGCGCGACCGTCCTGGGCTCCCAGGTGGCGGAACTCCTGCGGCGGCCCGGACGGTTCGCGGCGACCGGCCTGTCACTGCTGATCGCGGCCTTCGTCGTCTTCGGGACCGTCATGGCCCAGCAGATCGTCACCGCGACCGTCGTCGAGAAGTTCCGCGGAACACCCGGAGCGGTGTCGCTGGTGGTCACGCCCGGCGACGGGGAGGACATCGGCGAGGCCGGCCTCAACGAGATCCGGAAGACGCCCGGAGTCGCCGAGGCCGTCGGCCGGATCGACGGCGGCAGCCCGCTGGGCGGCAGCGCCGTCGAACGCTACCTCGCCCTGTCCGCGGACCCGGGCACCGGCGCCCTGGCGGAAGTCCGGCTGCTCGACGGCACGTACCCCTCAGGGCCGGGCCGGCTCGCCGTCAACACGCAGGCCGCGCGGGAGTACGGCCTCGCTCCGGGATCGTCGCTCACCCTGCTGCGGCCCGGAGCCGACGGCGACGGCACCCGACGGGTGACGGTCGAGGTCAGCGGCATCGTCCGCAGCACCGCCACGAACGACGCGGAACCCACCGGGTACGCCCCCGGCCCCCGGCTCGGGGAACTGCTCGGAGTGCCGGGCTACTCCCGCATCGACATCCGCACCGACTCCGCGTCCGGTTCCGCGGATCCGGGGGAACGGATCCGGCAGGCGGTGCCCGGAGCACAGGTGCGGTCCGGGGACGAGGTGCGGGAGGAGGAGGCCCGCGAGGCGGTGGCGGAGGCGAAGGACACCCTGGAGCTGGTCACCGTCTTCCTCGCCGTCGCCGTCGGCGCGGCCGTCCTCGTCGCGACCTCCACCTTCCGCATCGTCTTCGCACGGCGCGTACGCCAGCTGGCGCTGCTGCGCGCCATCGGGGCGACCCCGCGACGGCTCGCCGCCGCGCTCGTCGTCGAGGGGGCGGTGGTCGGCCTGCTGGCCGGCGCGACCGGTGCGTCTGCGGCCTGGGGCTGCGGGCGGCTCGTCCCCCCGGTCGCCGGGCGGTTCGGGCACGACCTGTCCGTCCCCTCCGGCTTCCCGCTGACGGAGGCCGTCCTCACCGTCCTCGGCACCGGCCTCCTCGCGGTCCTCGCGGTCCTGGCCCCGTCCCTGAGCGCCTCACGGGTCTCCCCGCTGCAGGCCCTGCGCAGCGCGGCGTCCGGGGCGGGCGCGGCGGGCGGCCTCGGCAGGGCCCTGCTGGGCCTGCTGTGCGCGGGAGGCGCGGCGCTCCTCGCCCGGCAGCAGTACGACGGCCTGCCCCAGCCGGGCGACACGGGGTACGACCGGTTCGCGGCACTGACCGCCGTGGTGCTCTCGGGCGGGCTGGCCTTCCTGGCCCTGATCGCCCTCGGCCCCCGTCTGGTCCGGCCGGTGCTGGCGGCCGTCGCCGTGCCCCTGCGCCGCACCGGTGCGGCCGGCCGGCTCGCGGTCGCGGGCGTCGGGGGCGCGCCGGGCAGGGCGGCCTCGGTCTCGGTCGTCGTCGCCCTCGGCGTCTGCCTGGTCGGCTCGACCCTGACCTGCCTCGCCTCCCTGAACGCCTACGAGCGCTACCGGCAGACGGTGGAGGCACCCGCCGACTTCTCCCTGTACGCGAGGGACAGCGAGACGCTGGACCGGTCGCTGGCCGCCGATCTGACCTCCCGCCCCGAACTGACCGACGTGACCGCGTTCCGCGCGGCGGAGGTCGTCGAGAGCGGCCGCGGCGCGACGGTCTCCGACCTCGACCTCGGCACCGTCCGCTCCGGCACGGGCCTGACCGCCCGCACCGGCTCCCTGGACCGCCTCGGACCCGGCCACGTCGTCGTGGACGCCGACCACGCCCACCGGCTCGGCGTCCGGGCCGGCGACCGCGTGACGCTGGAGTTCGAGGGCCGTCCCGTCCAGCTCACCGTGGCGGCGACGCTGCCCGGAGCCGGACCCTACGGAGGGAACTTCTTCGTCCCCGCCGCGGACCTCACCCGCATGGGAGCGGACGCCGCGCCCACCACGGTCACCGCCAACGCCACGGAGGACGGCGCCGAGGGACGGATCCGCGCACAGCGGGCCCTCACCGACACGCTGACCGGTCCGGAGCGCGGCGACGGCCGCGTCATCGCCGAGGCCCCGGCCGCCCAGGCCGACGGCTCCGACGACCTGCGGACGACGGCCACGACGGTGATCATGGTCCTGGGGCTGACCGTCCTGGTGGCGGTCGCCGGAGTCGCGACCACGGCGAGTCTCACCGTCGTCGAACGCAAGCGCGAGTTCGGGCTGCTGCGGGCCCTGGGCCTCAGTGGAGCGGCCGTGCACCGCATGGTCACGGTGGAATGCGCGCTCCACGGCGTACTGGGCGGATTCCTCGGTCTGGCCCTCGGCCTGCCGTACTCCTGGCTGGTGGTCCGTGTCGCCGAGACGAGCGCCCCGTTCAGCGTTCCCGCGGGGGAACTGGCGGCGGTCTTCACCGCCCTCGTCCTGGTGACCGCCGCCGCGGGCACGGTGCCCGCCCTCCGCGCCTCCCGGACCCCGCCGACGGTCGCCGTCGCCCAGGCCGACTAGCCGGATCAGTACGGGCGGAAGTTGATGTACCCGAGCAGCACGATCACCGCGACGACGCAGCCGAGCACCACGGCCGTCGACACCCACGAGGAGCGGCCGGCCGATCCCCGGTACTCCGGTTCGCCGCGGAACGGGACCGGTCCGGGCGGGTTGTCCTTCCAGCGCGCGGCGAGCATCCGGGCCCGGGCCGACGGTTCCTTGTGCGCGGCGCCGTCCGCCCACTTGATGTCGAACTCCCGCTCCTCGTCGTCCCTTTCGGACATCCCCGTGACCTTCTCTCGAACAACTGTGTCGGACCAAGGATCCCCCTTCGGGCGCGGAGAGGGAAGTTTTCCGGACACACGACGGCGCCCCCGCCCCGGAGGAACCGGGGCGGGGGCGCCGTGGCCCGATCAGACGTCGAAGTAGAGCTCGAACTCGTGCGGGTGCGGGCGGAGCTGGAGCGGGGCGATCTCGTTGGCGCGCTTGAAGTCGATCCACGTCTCGATCAGGTCCGGCGTGAACACGTCGCCCTGGAGGAGGAACTCGTGGTCGGCCTCCAGGCGGTCGAGGACCGCGCCGAGGGAGGTCGGGACCTGCGCCACGTTCGCGTGCTCCTCGGGAGCCAGCTCGTAGAGGTCCTTGTCGATCGGCTCGGCCGGCTCGATCTTGTTCTTGATGCCGTCCAGGCCGGCCAGGAGCAGCGCCGAGAAGGCCAGGTACGGGTTGCCGGAGGCGTCCGGGGCGCGGAACTCCACGCGCTTGGCCTTCGGGTTGGAGCCGGTGATCGGGATGCGCATCGCGGCGGAGCGGTTGCGCTGCGAGTACACCAGGTTCACCGGCGCCTCGAAGCCCGGCACCAGACGGTGGTACGAGTTCACCGTCGGGTTGGTGAAGGCCAGCAGCGACGGCGCGTGCTTGAGGATGCCGCCGATGTAGTAGCGGGCCGTGTCCGACAGGCCGGCGTAGCCCTGCTCGTCGTAGAAGAGCGGCTCGCCGCCCGTCCACAGCGACTGGTGGACGTGCATGCCCGAGCCGTTGTCACCGAAGATCGGCTTCGGCATGAAGGTCGCGGTCTTGCCGTTGCGCCACGCGACGTTCTTGACGATGTACTTGAAGAGCTGCAGGTCGTCGGCGGCGGCGAGCAGCGTGTTGAACCGGTAGTTGATCTCGGCCTGGCCGGCGGTGCCCACCTCGTGGTGCTGGCGCTCGACCTTCAGGCCGGCCTTGGCCAGCTCCAGGGACATCTCGGCGCGCAGGTCGGCGAAGTGGTCGACCGGCGGGACCGGGAAGTAGCCGCCCTTGTAGCGGACCTTGTAACCGCGGTTGTCCTCCAGCGCACCGGTGTTCCAGGCGCCCGCCTCGGAGTCGATGTGGTAGAAGGACTCGTTCTCGGAGGTCTTGAAGCGCACGCTGTCGAAGACGTAGAACTCGGCCTCGGGACCGAAGTACGCGGTGTCCGCGATCCCGGTGGAGGCCAGGTACGCCTCCGCCTTCTTGGCCACGTTGCGCGGGTCGCGGGAGTAGGCCTCGCCCGTGATCGGGTCGTGGATGAAGAAGTTGATGTTCAGCGTCTTGTCACGGCGGAACGGGTCGACCCGGGCGGTCGACAGGTCCGCGCGCAGCGACATGTCGGACTCGTGGATGGCCTGGAAACCGCGGATCGACGATCCGTCGAACGCCAGCTCCTCGTCCGGGTCGAACGCCTCGGCAGGGATCGTGACGTGCTGCATCACACCCGGGAGGTCGCAGAACCGGACGTCGATGAACTTGACGTCCTCGTCCGCGAGGTACTTCTTGGCGTCGTCGGCGTTCTGGAACATCCAGCTCCTCCTACTCCCGACCGTCCCGCCGGGGTGGTAGACCGTTCGTGTGGCCAGTGCGGGTGGCACACGCTCCCCTCGACCCTAGGGACGGGTCATTTCTCGGGCGTGACCCATTTGTTTCGCACAAGTTAACCGGGTCCTCTCCCACGGTAGCCCCGGCGCACCCCGCCGTCCTGTGGTCATATCCGGGCGCAGTACCGTGGACGGGTGGACAACAGGCAAGCAATCGGATCATGGCTCTCGGGGCCCCGCGCGGCCCTGGAGGACGCCGGTGCCGAGTTCGGCTACCGGGGCGAGCAGCTGGGGCTGCCGGAGAACGGACCGGGCTCGATCGCAGGACCCGGACGCAGGCTCGGCGCCCTCGCCGTGGACTGGGGCCTGTGCGTCCTGATCGCATACGGTCTGATCACCGAGGGCTACGAGGGGCAGGCGACCAGCAACTGGGCGCTGCTGGTGTTCCTCGTGCTGAGCGTCCTCACCGTCGGCACGGTCGGCTTCACCCCCGGCAAGCGCCTGCTCGGGCTGCGGGTGGTCGCCCTCGACACCGGCCGGATCCAGCCGCTGCGCGGGCTGGTGCGCTCGGTGCTGCTGTGCCTGGCCGTCCCCGCCCTCGTCTGGGACCGTGACGGCCGCGGACTGCACGACCGGCTGGCCCGCACGGTCGAGGTGCGGATCTGACAGCCGGTCCCGGGACACGGGGACCGGTCCCGGGGCGCGCGGCGATCGGTCCCCGGACACGACGACGGGGGCGCCGGAATCCGATTCCGGCGCCCCCGTCGTCGTAGCGGAACGGGTGGGGTCAGCGGCCCCTCGGGCCGCCGCCCTTCGGCAGTCTCATGCCCTTGGGCATCGGGCCCTTCGGCAGCGGCATGTTGCTCATCAGGTCGCCCAGGGCGCGCAGCCGGTCGTTGGTCGCGGTGACCTGCGGGCCGGTGAGCACGCGGGGCAGCTTGAGCATGGTCGTACGGACCTTCTTCAGCTCGACCTGGCCCTCGCCGGTGCCCACGATCAGGTCGTGCACCGGGACGTCCGCGACGATGCGGTTCATCTTCTTCTTCTCGGCGGCCAGCAGGCTCTTCACCCGGTTCGGGTTGCCCTCGGCGACCAGCACGATGCCGGCCTTGCCGACCGCGCGGTGCACCACGTCCTGGTTGCGGTTCATCGCCACCGCGGGGGTCGTCGTCCAGCCCCGGCCGATGTTGTCGAGCACGGCCGCGGCGGCGCCCGGCTGTCCCTCCATCTGCCCGAAGGCGGCCCGCTCGGCCCTGCGCCCGAAGACGATCGCCGTCGCGAGGAAGGCGAGCAGGAGGCCCAGGATGCCGAGATAGATGGGGTGCCCGATCAAGAAACCGATCGCGAGGAAGACACCGAAGGTGACGATTCCGACAGCCGCGAGTACAAGACCGATCTTCTTGTCGGCCCTGCGGGTCATCTTGTAGGTCAGGGCGATCTGCTTCAGTCGCCCGGGGTTCGCAGCGTCCGCTGCGGTTTCCTTCCTCGCCATGCCATGAAGTCTACGTGTCCCGGCGAGGGGCGGTAGGTCAGGGGCGGGTCGTCAGGGAAGGGGCGGCAAGGCTCTGGTCGAGGACGCGCTGTGCCTCGACCCGGTCCCTGGCGCGGCGGCGGTCCTCCAGCACCGAGGTCCAGGCGTTGCGGCGGGCGGTGCGCTGGCCGCCGCTCATCAGCAGCGACTCGACGGCGCGCAGGGCGGTGGCGAAGGACGGGATGGCGGTGGCGCGGACGGGCGCGGCCTGCATGGTGGAGGTCTCCCTCGGTGCCGGCGGGTAGGGGTGTACGTGCTGTGATTCCAGGCTCACTGACTGGTGTTACCAGGGCGTGACCGGTCGGTCAAACAGGCATGAAGCCTCGGTGGGAGGGGCCGGAACGCCGACGCGGCCCCGACCTGTGCCCTCATCTGCGAGGACGGTCGGGGCCGCGCGGTCTCGGCCATTACCGGCCGGTAGGGCCTTGTGCGTGAATTCACACGCGCTCGGTGGTGCCGTTCCGGGTGGCTCCGGGGGCGTACGTCAGACGGCCTGCGAGGCCACGTACGCGCCCCGCTTCTCGACCGCCATCCGGTACAAGCGGCCGGCGCGGTACGAGGAGCGGACCAGCGGGCCGGACATCACACCGGAGAAGCCGATCTGCTCGGCCTCCTCCTTCAGCTCCACGAACTCCTGCGGCTTCACCCAGCGCTCCACGGGGTGGTGGCGCACGGAGGGCCGCAGGTACTGCGTGATGGTGACCAGCTCGCAGCCCGCGTCGTGGAGCTGCTTCAGCGCGTCGCTGACCTCCTCGCGGGTCTCGCCCATGCCGAGGATCAGGTTCGACTTGGTGACCAGGCCGTAGTCGCGGGCCTCGGTGATGACCTTCAGGGAACGGTCGTAGCGGAAGCCGGGGCGGATCCGCTTGAAGATCCGGGGGACCGTCTCGACGTTGTGCGCGAACACCTCGGGGCGGGAGGAGAAGACCTCCGCCAGCTGCTCGGGGACCGCGTTGAAGTCGGGGGCGAGCAGCTCGACCTTGGTGCGGCCGTCCGCGCGGTCCGCCGTCTGCGCGTGGATCTGGCGCACGGTCTCCGCGTACAGCCAGGCGCCACCGTCCTCCAGGTCGTCGCGGGCGACGCCGGTGATGGTGGCGTAGTTCAGGTCCATGGTGACGACCGACTCGCCCACGCGGCGCGGCTCGTCACGGTCCAGCGCCTCGGGCTTGCCGGTGTCGATCTGGCAGAAGTCGCAGCGCCGGGTGCACTGGTCGCCGCCGATGAGGAAGGTCGCCTCGCGGTCCTCCCAGCACTCGTAGATGTTCGGACAGCCGGCTTCCTGGCAGACCGTGTGCAGCCCCTCGCTTTTGACGAGGTTCTGCATCTTGGAGTATTCGGGGCCCATTTTCGCCCGGGTCTTGATCCACTCGGGCTTGCGCTCGATGGGGGTCTGGCTGTTGCGGACCTCCAGGCGCAGCATCTTGCGTCCGTCGGGTGCGACTGCGGACACGACCGGCTCCCTAGCGATTGATTCTTCGGCGTGCTCAAGGGTACGCCCGTTGATTTGAAACCCGGTGTGGGTGTCGGGGCTGCCGGGGGCTGCCGCCCCCGGACCCGCTCCGGCCCTGGACGGGCTGCTTCTACGCCGGTGTCTTCTCGATGGCCCGGGGCTTGGGTTCCGCGTTCTCCAGGACGTCCCGGAGGTGGCGTTCCGCTACGGGGAGCACCTCGGCGATCGTGATGTCGCGGCCCAGCTCGTTCGCCAGGGAGGCGACGCCCGCGTCGCGGATGCCGCACGGGATGATCTTGTCGAACCACTTGTTGTCGGGGTTCACGTTCAGCGCGAAGCCGTGCATCGTGACGCCCTTGGCCACCCGGATGCCGATCGCGGCGATCTTGCGGTCCTCGCGGCGCTGGCCGGCGTTGGAGGGCGCGTACTCCGGGCCGTTGAGGCGGGGGTCGAACTCGTCGTCCTGCAGCCGGGGGTCGAAGTCCAGGGAGAGGCCGCCGAGCGCGGGGCGCCGCTCCACCGGGTCGCCGAGGACCCAGACGCCGCTGCGGCCCTCGACCCGGGTGGTCTCCAGGCCGAACTCCGCACAGGTGCGGATCAGGGCCTCCTCCAGGCGGCGGACGTGCGCGACCACGTCCACCGGGCGGGGCAGCTTCTGGATCGGGTAGCCCACGAGCTGGCCGGGGCCGTGCCAGGTGATCTTGCCGCCGCGGTCCACGTCGATGACCGGGGTGCCGTCGAGGGGGCGCTCGCTCTCCGCGGTGCGCCGGCCGGCCGTGTAGACCGGGGGGTGCTCCAGGAGGATCACGGTGTCGGGCACCTCGTCGGCGAACCGTGCCGCGTGCACCCGGCGCTGCTCGTCCCAGGCCAGCTGGTAGTCCACGGCCTCGGCCCCGAAGCCCATCCGCACGAACCGCAAATCGCTCACGGCAAAGCGCCTCCCTAGAAGGTCGTCAGGCACGAAACGCGCCCACGCCACTGTACGACCGTTCGAGCGGGGGCTGGTCGGGGGCTGGTCGGGGGTCGGCCGGGGGTCGGCCGGGGGTCGGTCCCTGACCGGTCAGGGACGGCTGTCAGCTTTCGGGCAATCCTCACACGATCGGATGAATGACGGTCGAATTCTGCGATCGGGTGCTTACTCTCCGCTACATTCGCGCCGTCCGTGTGGCCATAAGGGCTGCTCACAGGCAATCCGGGCACCTCGCTCAGCCGGAAGGCAGGAGACCGCACCGCAGATGACGGAACGACCCGCGCAGCGCACCCCCAACCGACAGCTCGCCGCGCTCATCGCAGAAGCGGGGTTCTCCAACGCGGGACTCGCCCGACGCGTGGACCAGCTCGGTCTCGAACACGGGCTCGACCTGAGATACGACAAGACGTCCGTCACCCGCTGGCTGCGCGGGCAGCAGCCCCGCGGTACGACGCCGGCGCTGATCGCCGAGGTCTTCACCCGGCGCCTGGGCCGACGGCTGACCGCGCAGGACCTGGGGCTGGACGCCTGCGCGCCGGTCTACGCGGGGCTGGAGTTCGCCGCCACCCCCGAGGAGGCCGTCGACATCGTCAGCGGGCTGTGGCGCAAGGACTCCGGCAGCCACGCCGAGCTGCGGAAGATCGCCTTCACCTCGGCGGGGCTGGTCGTGCCGAGCCGGGACTGGCTGATCGGGCGGGCGGACGACAAGGTGGCCCGGGCGGAGCCGCCGGTGCCGGTACGGGTGCCGACGCAGGGGCGGCCGCCGGTCCGGCCGCCGGTCCGGCCGGCCGAACTGCTCGCACGCCGGCGTGCCACGGCCGAACGCGGTCCGGGGCACCGGGTCACCGGCGGTGACATCGCGGCGCTGCGTTCGGTCGGCGAGCTGTTCCGCACGCTCGACGACGCGTACGGCGGCGGGCACGCCCGCCAGGCTCTCGTGCGGTACCTGGAACACGAGTGCGAGCCGATGCTGCGCGGCACGTACGGCGAGCAGACCGGGCGCCGGCTGTTCGCGGCCGCCGCGGATCTGACGCGGCTGGCCGGGTGGACGTCGTACGACATCGCGGCGCACGGGCTCGCGCAGCGGTACTTCGTGCAGGCGCTGCGGCTGGCGCAGGCGGCGGGGGACCGGCCGTACGGCGCGTACGTCCTGGTCACCATGAGCCGGCAGGCCGTCTACCTCGGGCACGGGCGGGAGGCCGTGCAGCTCGCGCGGGTCGCCCAGCAGGGGGCGGGCGGGTCGGGGCCGCCGGTCGTGCAGGCGCTGCTGCACGCGGCCGAGGCGCGGGGGCACGGGGTGCTGGGGGAGGTGCGGGCCTGTACGGCGGCGCTGGTGCGCGCGGAGCGGGCGCTGGAGGGGGCGCGGCCCGGTGACGAGGTTCCGTACTGGGCGCGCTTCTTCGACGAGGCGCAGCTCGCCGACGAGTTCGGGCACTGCCACCGGGATCTGCAGCAGTTCCGGGCCGCCGCGCAGCACGCGGAGCGGTCGCTGCGGTTGCGGGCGCCGGGGTACGCCCGCAGTCGGCTCTTCTGCCGGATGGTGCTGGCGACCGCCCGGCTGGGGCTGGGGGAGCTGGACCAGGCGTGCCAGCTTGCCGCCGAGGCGGCCGGGGCGGCGGCGGAGATGCGCTCGGTCCGGGCCGTCGAGTACGTCCGCGACTTCGAACGCAGGCTGGAACCGTACCGGGACGCGGCCCCCGTACGCACGTACCGCGACAGGGTCGCGGCCTACGGCTGACCCGCTCCGGTGGGCGGGATGGTTGCGGCGCGGGGTTCGGCCCCGTGGGGGACATGCCCGCGGCGCGGCTTTCGGTCCGGTGGGGGGATGCCTGCGGCGCCTCTTTCGGTTCGGTGGGGGCGTGTGTAGCGCCTGCGGTGGGTGGGTGGGTCGGGGCCGGGTCGGGGGTGTCCGTCCTCGGACTGGCGCGACTGCGTTCCTTGGTGGGGGTGCGGGGTGCGGACGCGCCAGCCGCTGCGGGCGGCCACCCCCGCCCCGTCCCCTTCCCGCCGCGGGCGGCTGCGGTGCGCCCACCGTGGCACGCGCCCCGGACCGTACGCGCCTGCGCCCCGCCGTCCCCGCCCCTCCGCACGCAGTCGCGCCGCACCCCCGCCCTCCGCGGGCAATCGCGCCGCAGGGCGGCACGAGTGGGCGCAACCACCACCCCCGCCCTCCGCGCGTAGCCGCGCCGCTGGGGCGGCACGGGTGGGCGCGACGGCACCCCGTAAGCGCCGGGCTGCGCGAACGCCCCCGGCCCACACCCACGCGGGGCACCTCCCAAGGCACCGGGCTGTGAAGCCGCGCCGGACGCGGGGCACCCCGCAAAGCGCACCCCCCGGCCGACACCAGCACAGGGCACCCCCAACTCACGCCGCGCGAGCGCTCGGCACCGGATCCGCCCGATGCATCGACCGCCCCGCCCCCAAATCCATCAGGATCGCCGCAGCCGCCCGGTGCGCCGAGTGCAACGCCCCCTGCACCGTCCCGGTATCCCGATGATCACCACACACGTACAGCCCCGCCAGCAACCGCACCGTCCGCCGCAGATCGTGCGGCGGCCGCATCACCGGCACCGCCTCCGCCGTGTGGTACACACCCAGCGTCTCCCAGCGCGCCGTCGACATCCCGTACAGCCGGGCCAGATGCATGCGTACGGCAGTGTCCACCCCCGGCACCGGCGGACCCAGGACCGTCGAGCTGACCAGTGTGCGCCCGGCCGGGGCCCTGGACGGGTCGACCCGGCTGACGACCGCCGTGTGCGCCACCGGCCCGCCCCGCTCGGCGTCGAGCAGCAGCGAGGCACCGGTCCCCGGGGCCTCGTCGACGCTGTGGTGCACCACCGTCACGGGGTGGAAGTCCGGCACCCGCAGCCCGGGCAGCAGCTCGGCGGCGGCCCGCGCCCCGGTCGCGATCAGCACCGCGCCGCACCGGAACTCCCCGTGCTCCGCGGTGGTCACCGAGGTCGTCGACACGGAGGTGACCCGCACCCCCGTGCGCACCGTGCCCGGCGGCAACGTCCGCGCCAGCGTCCGCGGCAGCGCCTCCGCACCGCCCTCCGGCACACACAGCCGCCCGCTCGCGAACGCCCGCAGCGCCAGATCCGCGCACCGGCTGGACGTGGTGAGATCCGGGTCGCACAGCAGGGCGGCGAGGAGAGGGCGCAAGAAGCCGTCGATGGTGCGGGCGGGCAGGCCCCGGGCCGGCAGCGCCTCGGCCGCCGTCGTCTCGGGCCGGGCCAGCAGCCGTTCCACCGGTGTGCCCGCGAGCTTGCTGAACGCGGCGCCCAGGCGGGCCTGGTCGACCGCCGTGCCCAGCGGGGCGCCGGCGCGGCTGCGGGGCACGGACACCTGCCGTCCGGGCACTGCCACCGGCCTTCTGGGCCCGCCGCCCGGCCGTGGGGCGCTCGCCAGGGCGCGCACGGCATGGAGTGCGCCCCTCGCGCTCCGCGCCCCCCTCACGCCCGGCTGCACGCCCGCACGGTGGTGCCGTCCGTCGCTGTGCAGCAGGACGCCGGGCGCGAAGGGCCGCAGCACCAGCCCGTCGAGGCCCGAGGCCGGCCGTAGTTCGGGATACGCCGTGGACAGCAGCCGTCCGATCCGGTCGAGCCGGAAGCCGTCGACCTTCTCGGTCGCCATCCGGCCGCCCACCTCATGGGCGGCCTCCAGGACCATGGTGGTGACTCCTGCGCTGGTCAGTCGTCGCGCCGCGGAGAGTCCGGCGACCCCGGCTCCCACGACGACGACGTCCGCCTGGTACGTGGGCTCAAGCACGTGCCCCTCCTCGAGGTTGCGCGGGCGCTGGAGACGTCATGCCCCCAACCGGCCCCAGGGATACCCGAGTTCGGGTCGAGGTTAGGACCGTGGCCGAGTACCTGGTCAGTCGCGCATGGACAGAGCACAGGCGCACGACGGTCGCATACGCACGCCGGACGGGTGCGATGTGGTCGCAGAGGGCTCAGGGCCGGATCGGTTCCGGGCCGGTTCTGGGTGGTTCGTGGTCACGCGGGTACGTCTTCCCGCCTTTACACGGGCGCGCGTTCACGCCCGCGCCTCACGACGCCGCCCGGACCGCCCCCTCGATCCGGGGGAACGCGAACCGGAAGCCGGACTCCAGCAGCCGGGCCGGCAGCACCCGGGCGCTGCCGAGGACGTCCCCGGCCATCTCCCCGAGCACCGTCCGCAGCACCGGTGCCGGCACCGCGAACACCGCCGGGCGGTGCAGCACACGCGCCATCGCCTCGGTGATCTCACGGTTGGTCGCCGGGTGGGGCGCGGTCAGGTTGAACGGTCCGGACAGCCCGTCGGTGTCGAGGAGATGGCGCAGCGCGGCCACCTCGTCGTGCAGCGCGACGAACGACCAGTACTGGCGCCCGTCGCCCATCCGTCCGCCCAGCCCGGCCCGGAAGAGGGGGAAGAGCCTGCCCCATGCCCCGCCCCCGCGCGCCACCACCAGGCCGGTGCGCGCGAACACCGTCCGTACGCCCGCCTCCCGCGCCGGTGCCGCGGCCGCCTCCCACTCGACGCACAGCTCCGGGAGGAAGCCCTCGCCGGGCGGCGCGCTCTCGTCCACCGTCCGGTCGCCGGTCTCGCCGTAGTAGCCGATCGCGCTGCCGTTGAGGAACACCCGGGGCCGTACGTCCTCGGGCAGCCCGGCGACGGCCTCGGCGAGCGCGGTCGTGCCCCCGACCCGGCTGGCCCTGATCCGCGCCTTGTAGGCCGCCGTCCAGCGCCGGCTGCCGACCCCGGCACCCGCCAGATTGACCACCGCGTCGCACCCGGCGAGGTCGGCCGCGTCCACCGACCCGCGCTCCGGGTCCCAGCGGACCTCGCCCGCCGCCCGCGGAGCGCCCCGCACCAGCCGGACCACCTCGTGCCCGTCCGCCGTCAGGGACCGCGCCAGCGCGCCGCCGATGAGCCCGGACGCACCGGCCACCGCGATTCGGGAACGTTCCATGGAGTCCATCCTGCCCCTCGCGGCACGGAAATCACGGCCGGGGCGACGCGAGCCGCCCGTACAGTGGCGCTCATGTCCGAGCCGTTCATACGTGTCGCCCGTCCCGACGACGAGGGGGAACTGGCCCGTCTCGACCGCGAGACCTGGTCCACCCTGCACGCCGTCACCCCGCAGCCGACGTACGACTGGTTCTTCAGCGAGCGGTCCGGGCCCCGGGACCATCGTGTCGCCGAGTACGGGGGCCGGATCGTGGGGTACGTCCGTCTCGGCTTCGCCACCGAACTCGCCAGCAACGCGCACGTACGGCAGATCCACGGTCTCGCCGTCGCCGAGGAGGCGCGCGGTCTGGGCGTGGGCCGGGCCCTGGTGCGGGCCGCCGTCGCGGAGGCGCGGGAGCGCGGTGCACGCCGGATCACCCTGCGCGTGCTCGGCCACAACACCGCCGCCCGGGCGCTGTACGAGTCCGAGGGCTTCGTCGTGGAGGGCGTGCAGCCGGGGGAGTTCTTCGTCGGGGGCGAGTACGTCGACGACGTCATGATGGGGCGGTCGCTGGTCTGACCGACCCCGACGGGGCCTACGAGGTCACCGGCTCCCCGGTGTCCACCGGCGCCGTCGCGTCCGCCGCGCGTCCGGCTTCGTCCGCCACCTCGTCCGCCGTCAGCACGTAGCCGGTCTCCGCGTCCGAGGTGGAACGCGCGAACACCACGCCGTACACCCGGCCCTCGGTCGTCAGCAGCGGGCCGCCGGAGTTGCCGGGGCGGACGGTCGAGCGGATCGAGTAGATCTCGCGGGTGACCGTCGCGTCGTTGTAGATGTTCTGTCCCCGGGCCTGGAGCCGGCTCGCGACCGTCGCCGCCCGGAGGTCGAGGTCGCCGTCCTGCGGGTAGCCCGCGACGACCGCCGAGTCGCCGCGGTCGGCGTCGTCGTCGAACTCCAGGACGGGCGCCCGCAGCTCCGGCACGTACAGCACGGCCACGTCCTTGCGCGGGTCGAAGAGCACCACCCGTGCCTCGTACGTCCGTCCCACCCCGCCCACGCGCACGGTCGGCTCGTCGATGCCGGCCACCACATGGGCGTTGGTCATCACGTGCTCCGTCGCGTACACGAAGCCGCTGCCCTCGCGGCCCTGGGTGCCCGTCACGCCCTCGACCTTCACCGTGGCGCGCTGCGCGGCCCGGGTGGCGGCGGCGGTGACGCTGTCGCCGGTGGGCGCGGCGACCTCGGCGGTCGACTCGTTCTCGAACGGGTTGAAGACCTGCGGGAAACCCGCCTCGGTCAGCGCCGACGTGGCCCCGGAGAACCAGCCCGGTGTGGTGTCCGGCATCGCGTCCTGCACCGCGCCCAGCAGCCGCGAGTCCCGGATCGCCGACGTCACCAGCGGGGAGGAGGACGCGCCCAGCACGCTCGCCGCCACCCACGCCACGATCAGCACGGCCACCGAGTTGGCCACCGCCCCGCCGATCCCGTCCGCCACCCGCAGCGGGCCCCGGTCCAGTTCCCGCCGCAGTCTGAGCGCCAGCCGCCCCGCCAGTTCGTGGCCCGTCACGGCCGGCAGCAGCACCGTGAACACGGCCGTCACCGTCGCCCGGGTCGTCCCCGGCGTCACCAGGTCCATCACCCACGGCAGGATCCACACGCCCACGACCGCACCGCCCACGAAACCGGCCAGCGAGACACAGCCCGCCAGCAGCCCGCGCCGGTAACCGGACGCCGCGTAGGCCAGGACGACCAGCAACAGCAGGATGTCGAGCAGGTCCACGCACGCCGCCTTTCTCTCGGGACCACCGGCCCATCAGTACGTGGGGGAGGGGCCCGGTGATCAGCCACGCGCGCGACGGCCGCGGGAATGCGGCCACGCGCGCGTGTACCGGGAAAACGTCGCGGACCGGGGCGATGGTTCCACCGGGTGGCGCAGTACGGATCGCAGACGCGGGCGGACCGGCCCACAGTGGGCTCATGCGTGTCCCCAGGAGACCGCGCGGAGCGCGGCAGCGCCGCTCCCCCCGGATACCCGGCGGGCCCGGCTCCCCGCGCCCGCCACGGGCCGTCACGGCGTCGCTCGGCTGTCTGCCGGGCGTGGCCGCCGCCGTCGCCCTGGTGCTGTGCGCCCACGGCGTCGAGCACGCCGCCGAGAACTCCGCCGCGCGCGGCGCCGCGCGGGCCACGGCCGCCCATCAGGCGCCGGCACCGGCCGTCGTACCCCGCTCCGTCTGGCTGGGCGACGCCGCGCGGGAACAGCCGCCGCCGCGCTACGACGACGAGGTCGTCGCCGTCTTCGTCCACCACACCGACTCGCCCAACGGCTACGACTGCGCCGACGCCCCCGGCATCATCCGGGGCCTGTACGAGGGCCAGACCGGCGCCCGCGACTGGGACGACCTCGGCTACAACTTCGTCGTCGACCGCTGCGGCACCGTCTACGAGGGCCGTGCGGGCGGCACCGACCGCCCCGTCACCGGCGCCCACACCCAGGGCTTCAACCACCGCACCACCGGGATAGCCGCCCTCGGCACCTTCACCGAGGGGGCCGAGGTGCCGCAGGAGATGCTGCGCGCGATCGCCGCCGTGGCCGCCTGGAAGCTCGGCACGTCCGGCACCGATCCGCGCGCCGACGTCCGGCTGGTCTCCAGCAACGGCGGCAGCCGCTACGCGGCCGGCACCACCGCCGTCCTGCCCGCGGTCGCCGGCCACAGCGACGGCTACATGACCGACTGCCCGGGCGCCGCGCTCAAGGCCCGCCTCCCGGAGATCAGGGCCCTGGCGGCCCGCCTCCAGGGACGCGAGAGCGGGGACACCCTGCCCGACGACACCCGGACCACCGTACGGAACGACGACACACGGAACACACGGAACACGCGGAACGAAGAGCAGGTCCCATGAACGACACGCCTGACCGAAGTACCACCTGGGCGGACGCCTTGCGCCGCCCCTGGACGGCCCTGTGCGCCGCCGCCGCCGTGGTCCTGGGCCCCACGGCCCATACCGCCGCCGCACTCATGCAGGCCAACGCCGCGCCCCTGCGCCACGCGCCGAGCCCTCACCGGCGCCTGTGACCGGGCCCGCCGCTCAGTCCCTGAACCGCTCCCACAGCCGCGGGTAGCGTTCGGCGAGCAGGGTCTCGTTCTCGAAGTCGAGCGGCGTGCCCTCCGGCTCCGCGGGGGCCGGGGGCAGGTCGAGGTCGGGCGCCACCGTCCCGGTGAGCTGCTCGTACGCCTCGTCCGCCGCGTAACCGAGGTCCTCGCCGTCGCCGTCGACCTCCTCGTCGAACTCGTCCAGCAGACCGGCCAGCGCGTCCGGGTCGTGCAGCGCCCCCTCGAACACCTCCCGGCCCTGGCCGATCAGCCAGCACCGGAAGTAGTCGAAGGCGTCGTCGCTCGCCCCGTCCAGCAGCACCCAGGCGGCGCCCCACAGATCCCAGTGGTAGGCGCGGTGGTAACGGGACTCGAAGTGACGGGCGAAGTCCAGGACCGCCTCCGGGTCCAGCCGCAGCAGCCGCTCCACCAACAGATCGGCCTGTTCCTCCGGATCACCCCCGGCGTCCTCACGGGCGGCGTCCACCAGCTCCCAGAACTCCGTCTCGTCCATCACGAGGTCAAGCATCGACCCTGCACACCACGGACGCACCCGCAGCGCACGCACACAGGGGGCGCGGGGAACTGCGCGGAGGGGGTCTGGGGGCGAAGCCCCCAGGGACGGGAAGGGAAGGGGCGGCGGGGGCGAAAACCCCAAAGGGCGCTCCCCCTCATCAGAGGATCGAAGAGACCCCCCTTTTCACCGCCCGTACAGCTCCGCCAGCCGCACAGCCCCCGCGGCGAACCGCTCCCGCAGAGCCGAAGGCGCCAGCACCTCCGCCTCCGCCCCCAACGCCATCAGCTGATCATGGGCAACCTCCTCGGACTCCACCAGCAGAGTCACCGTCACCCACCCATCCCCATCCGGCTCCCCCGCCCGCCCCAACGCCTCCCGCGCCGCAGCCGCGTCCACGGCATGCGGCAGCCGCCGCACCCCCTCCGCCGACAGCCGCACCACGACCTCCGCCCGCAGGATCGACCGCGCGAACTGCTCCGCCCGCTCCCCCCAGAACGCCGGCAGATCGAAGTCCTCCGCCCGCTCGAAACGCTCCGCGCCCGCCTCCACCGCCGTGAACCGGTCGATCCGGTACACCCGGAAGGACCCCTGCCCGCAAACCCGCGCGCACAGGTACCAGACCCCCGCCTTGAGCACGAGCCCGTACGGCTCCAGCTCCCGCTCCACCTCGCCGCCGTCACGGCGGTACCGGGCGGTGACCCGCCGGTCGTCCCACACGGCGTCCGCGACGGCCGGCAGCAGCTCGGGCGTCTCCGGCTCGCTGAACCAGTTCGGCGCGTCCAGATGGAACCGCTGCGCCGCCGTACGGGAGGCGTCCCGCAGGGACGGCAGCAAGGCCGCCGACACCTTCAGCCGGGCCGCCGACGCCGCGTCCTCCAGCCCCATCTCGCGCAGCGCCCCCGGCACCCCGGACAGGAACAGCGCCTCCGCCTCCCCGCGCGCCAGCCCCGTCAGCCGCGTCCGGTACCCGCCGACCAGCCGGTAGCCTCCGATCCGCCCCCGGTCCGCGTACACCGGCACCCCGGCCTCCGACAGCGCCTGCGCGTCCCGGGTGACCGTCCGCTCCGACACCTCCAGCTCCCGCGCCAGCTCGGCGGCGGTCATGGAGGGCCGGGACTGGAGCAGCAGCACCATCTTGATCAGCCGGGCAGCACGCATGCGCCCCATCATGCAAGAAGCCCCCGCCGTGGCGGGGGCCTCCTGCACGATCAAGCCGTCACAGGCCGTACTTCGCGCGCGCTTCCTTCACGGACGCGGCCTGGACCTCACCACGGCGGGCGAGCTGCGCCAGGGCCGCGACGACGATGGACTCGGCGTCGACACCGAAGTGGCGGCGGGCCGCGTCACGGGTGTCCGACAGACCGAAGCCGTCGGCTCCCAGCGACGAGTAGTCCTGCTCGACCCACTGCGCGATCTGGTCCGGGACCTGGCGCATGTAGTCGGAGACCGCGAGGACCGGACCCTCGGCGCCCTGGAGCGCCTGCCGGACGAACGGCACCCGGTCCTCGCCGCGCAGCAGCGCCTCGTCCGCCTCCATGGCGTCCCGGCGCAGCTCGGTCCACGAGGTGGCGGACCACACGTCGGCGGCCACACCCCACTCCTCGGCGAGCAGTTTCTGCGCCTTCAGCGCCCAGTGGATCGCCGTACCGGAGCCGAGGAGCTGGATCCGCGGCGCGTTCGCGGCCGGGGACAGGCCCGCGGACTCCGCCGTGTTGAAGCGGTACAGGCCCTTGACGATGCCCTCGTCGATACCGGCGGCCGACGGCTTGGCGGGCTGCGGCAGCGGCTCGTTGTAGACCGTCAGGTAGTAGAAGACGTTCTGGTCCTCGCCGGGCAGGGCCTCGCCGAACATCCGGCGCAGACCCTCCTTGACGATGACGCCGATCTCGTACGCGAACGCCGGGTCGTACGTCAGCGCCGCCGGGTTGGTCGCCGCGATGACCGGCGAGTGGCCGTCGGCGTGCTGCAGGCCCTCGCCCGTCAGCGTCGTACGGCCGGCCGTGGCGCCGACCAGGAAGCCGCGGCCGAGCTGGTCGCCGAGCTGCCACATCTGGTCGCCGGTGCGCTGCCAGCCGAACATCGAGTAGTAGATGTAGAACGGGATCATCGTCTCGCCGTGCGTCGCGTACGACGTCGAGGCGGCGACGAACTCGGCCATGGCACCGGCCTCGGTGATGCCCTCGTTGAAGATCTGGCCGTTCTTGGCTTCCTTGTAGTACATGAGCTGGTCGCGGTCGACCGGCTCGTACGTCTGGCCCATCGGCGAGTAGATGCCGAGGGACGGGAAGAGGCTCTCCATGCCGAAGGTGCGCGCCTCGTCGGGGACGATCGGCACCCAGCGCTTGCCGGTCTCCTTGTCGCGGACCAGGTCCTTGACCAGGCGGACGAAGGCCATGGTGGTGGCCACGTTCTGCGAGCCGGAGCCCTTGTCGAAGGCGGCGAACGCCTTGTCGGCGGGCTGCGGCAGCGGCGCGACCGGGTGCACGCGGCGGGCCGGGGCCGGACCGCCGAGGGCGGCACGGCGCTCCTGGAGGTAACGGACCTCGGGGGAGTCGGCGCCCGGGTGGACGTAGGGGACCACGCCGTCGACGAACTGCGCGTCCGAGACCGGCAGTTCGAGCCGGTCGCGCATCGCCTTGAACTCGTCCACCGTCAGCTTCTTCATCTGGTGGTTGGCGTTCTTGGAGGCGAAGCCCTCACCGAGGGTGTGGCCCTTGACGGTCTGCGCCAGGATCACGGTCGGCGCGCCCTTGTGGGCGAGCGCGGCCTTGTACGCGGCGTACACCTTGCGGGACTCGTGGCCGCCGCGCGAGAGGTGGAAGCACTCGAGGATCTTGTCGTCGCTCAGCAGCTTCGCCATCTCGACGAGCGCCGGGTCCTTGCCGAAGAAGTCCTCGCGGATGTAGGCGGCGTCGCGCGTCTGGTACGTCTGCACCTGCGCGTCGGGTACCTCGCGGAGGCGTCGTACGAGAGCGCCGGTGGTGTCGAGCCGGAACAGCTCGTCCCACGCGGTGCCCCAGAGCGTCTTGATGACGTTCCAGCCGGCGCCGCGGAACTGGGCCTCCAGCTCCTGCACGATCTTGAAGTTGGCGCGGACCGGACCGTCGAGGCGCTGCAGGTTGCAGTTGATGACGAAGGTCAGGTTGTCGAGCCGCTCGCGGGAGGCGAGGGTGAGCGCGGTCGTCGACTCGGGCTCGTCCATCTCGCCGTCACCGAGGAACGCCCACACGTGGGAGTCGGAGACGTCCTTGATGCCGCGGCTGGTCAGATAGCGGTTGAAGCGCGCCTGGTAGATCGCGGAGATCGGCCCGAGGCCCATGGAGACGGTGGGGAACTCCCACAGCCAGGGCAGGCGGCGCGGGTGCGGGTACGACGGCAGGCCGTTGCCGCCCGCCTCGCGGCGGAAGTTGTCGAGCTGCTCCTCGCCGATCCGGCCGTCGAGGAAGGCGCGGGCGTAGATGCCGGGGGAGGCGTGGCCCTGGATGTAGAGCTGGTCGCCGGAGCCGTCACCCTCCTTGCCGCGGAAGAAGTGGTTGAAGCCGGTCTCGTAGAGCCAGGCCGCGGAGGCGAAGGTGGCGATGTGGCCGCCGACGCCGTACTTGCTGCCGCGGGTCACCATGGCCGCCGCGTTCCAGCGGTTCCAGGCGGTGATCCGCTGCTCCATCGCCTCGTCGCCGTCCACGGTGGGCTCGGCGGAGGTGGGGATGGTGTTGACGTAGTCCGTTTCGAGGAGCTTCGGCAGCGCGAGGCCGGCTCCCTCGGCACGCTCCAGCGTGCGGCGCATCAGGTACGCGGCACGGTGCGGCCCGGCCGCCTTGGTGACGGCGTCCAGGGAGGCCTGCCACTCGGCGGTCTCCTCGGGGTCGCGGTCCGGGAGCTGGTCGAGCTCGCTCGGCTGGATGGCGTTGGGGTCGGTCGTCATGTCGCCGCCTTCCTCAGTCGAAGGGGGGTGCCCTTGTGTCTTTGGCAGGACAGGGCGGAGGGCTCGGGTGCAAGCCCGCTGGCGACTGTAACTCCCTGATCGATGATCGATCAAAGGGTTGAGGGGCAAAATCTCTTGATCCCGAGAAAGTCGGCACGCGGTGCCTCTGCTTGTGGCACGGGGTGACTGTTCGGTCGGGGTGTTTGCGCAGGTGAGGGGATGCGTGCGCGGAAGAGCACGGGCGGTTTCGGCTGTATGGCGGCTGCGGGCCGTCGTGGCCTGATCGCGCAGTTCCCCGCGCCCCTGCAGGGGCGCGGGGCTGTGTCGACATGCGGCTCCGCCGCGTGGGCGCGAAGGGGGTCTGGGGGGCGAAGCCCCCGGGGACGATGGGGGTGCCTCCCGCTCGAGCGAAGCCGAGAGTGGGGGAGGGAAGGGGCGGCGGGGGCGAAAAAACTCCCGGCACTACGCCCGAGGCGCACACCCCAGCACATGCGCCTTGACCAGATCGGCGATCAGAGGATCCCGCCGCCGAAACGCGGCCACCAACTCCTCGTGCTCCTCCGCGTAGGACTGCTGCACCGTCCCCAGCCACCGTATCGACAGCGCGGTGAACACCTCGATCCCCAGCCCCTCCCACGTGTGCAGCAACACCGAGTTGCCGGCCGCCCGCACCAACTCCCGGTGGAACCCCACGGTGTGCCGCACCTGCCCCGTCCCGTCGGACAACCGGTCGGCCTCGTACAGCGCCGCGACATGCGGCTCCAGCGCCGAGCAGTCCTCCGCCAGCCGCCCCGCGGCCAGCTCCGCCGCGATCGCCTCGAGACCGGCCCGCACCGGGTAGCTCTCCTCCAGGTCGGCCGCCGTGAGGTTCCGCACCCGCACGCCCTTGTTCGGCGCCGACTCGATCAGCCGCAGCGACTCCAGCTCGCGCAGCGCCTCCCGTACGGGCGTCTGGCTGACCTCCAGCTCGGTCGCGATCCGCCGCTCCACGATCCGCTCGCCCGGCTGCCAGCGTCCGCTGATGATCCCTTCCAGGATGTGCTCGCGGATCTGTTCGCGCAGCGAGTGGACGACGGGCGCGGTCATGAGGGGCTCCTTAGCGGGGCCCACGGGCCCCCGGGGGGCTTTGACGCTTAGACAATACGGCGGTCGGCCCGCCCCGGAGGGGCGCACGGGGGCGCTTTCGCCCAGGTGAGACGAGACTTACACGTTCCATACGCCGGTGCCCCCGCCGGGGAAGCCTCGAAAGCTTCTCCGACGGGGGCACCGTACGGACCGTGTCGGCGACCGCGGATCAAGCGGTCACGGGAGCACGGGTCGGTTCACAGACCGAGCTCGACCTCGAACTCGCCCGCCTCCAGGATCGCCTTGACCGCCGTCAGGTAACGGGCCGCGTCGGCACCGTCCACCAGGCGGTGGTCGTAGGAGAGGGTCAGGTAGGTCATGTCGCGGACGCCGATGACCGTACCCTCCTCGGTCTCGATGACGGCCGGACGCTTGACCGTGGCACCGATGCCGAGGATCGCGACCTGGCCCGGGGGCACGATGATCGTGTCGAACAGCGCGCCGCGCGAACCGGTGTTGGAGATGGTGAAGGTCGCGCCGGACAGCTCGTCCGGGGTGATCTTGCTCGCCCGGACCTTGCCCGCCAGGTCGGCGGTCGCCTTGGCGATGCCGGCCAGGTTGAGGTCACCGGCGTTCTTGATGACCGGGGTCATCAGGCCCTTCTCGGAGTCCACCGCGATACCGATGTTCTCGGTGTCGAAGTAGGTGATGGTCCCCTCGGCCTCGTTGATCTTGGCGTTGATCGGCGCGTGCGCCTTCAGCGCCTGGGCCGCGGCCTTGACGAAGAACGGCATCGGGGAGAGCTTGACGCCCTCACGTGCCGCGAACGCGTCCTTGGCGCGGGCGCGCAGCTTCATCAGACGGGTGACGTCGACCTCGACCACCGAGGAGAGCTGGGCCTGCTCGTGCAGGGCCTTGACCATGTTGTCGCCGATGACCTTGCGGATCCGCGGCATCTTCACGGTCTGACCGCGCAGCGGGGAGGCCTCGAGGGTCGGGGCCTTCTTCGCGGCGGGCGCAGCGGCGGCGGCCGGGGCCGGGGCGGCGGCCTTCGCGGCCTCGGCGGCGGCGATGACGTCCTGCTTGCGGATGCGGCCGCCGACGCCGGTGCCCTTGACGGTGGACAGGTCGACGCCGTTCTCGGCGGCGAGCTTGCGCACCAGCGGGGTCACGTAGGCGCCCTCGTCCGTCGCCTGGGCGGCGGCGGGGGCGGCAGCCGGAGCCGCGGGCGCCTGCGGGGCCGGAGCGGGCGCCGGGGCCGGAGCCGGGGCGGCCTGCTGCGGGGCCGGAGCCGGAGCAGCGGGAGCCGGGGCGGGGGCAGCCGGGGCGGGCGCGGGCTGCGCCGGGGCCTCGGGGGCGGCCGGGGCCGGGGCGGCGGCCGGAGCGGCACCCGCCTCGCCGATGACGGCCAGCTTGGCGCCGACCTCGGCGGTCTCGTCCTCGCCGACCACGATCTCCAGCAGCGTGCCGGACGCGGGGGCGGGGATCTCGGTGTCGACCTTGTCCGTCGACACCTCCAGCAGCGGCTCGTCGGCCTCGACGGTGTCACCGACCGACTTCAGCCAGCGGGTGACGGTGCCCTCGGTGACGGACTCGCCGAGCGCGGGCAGGACCACGTCCGTGCCCTGGGCGGAGCCGCCGCCGGCCGTGGCCTCGGCGGTGGGCGCCGGGGCCGGTGCGGCCTGCTCGGCGGAGGGCTGGGCCTGCGGCTCCGGGGCGGGAGCCGGCGGGGCGGCCTGCTCGGCGGCCGGGGCCTGCTCGGCCGCCGGGGCGCCGGTGCCGTCGTCGATCAGCGCCAGCTCGGCGCCGACCTCGACCGTCTCGTCCTCGGCGACCTTGATGGAGGACAGCACGCCGGAGGCGGGAGCGGGGATCTCGGTGTCGACCTTGTCGGTGGAGACCTCGAGCAGCGGCTCGTCGGCCTCGACGCGCTCGCCCTCGGCCTTCAGCCAGCGGGTGACAGTGCCCTCGGTGACGCTCTCGCCGAGCGCCGGAAGGGTTACGGAAACCGCCATGGTTTCGGTTGCTCCTTTAAAAGTGCGGAAGTCTGTGTCGTCGCGCCCGATGCCCGAGAGCGTCAGTCGTGGGAGTGGAGGGGCTTGCCGGCCAGCGCCAGGTGGGCCTCGCCCATCGCCTCGTTCTGCGTCGGGTGGGCGTGGATGAGCTGGGCCACCTCGGCCGGCAGCGCCTCCCAGTTGTAGATCAGCTGGGCCTCGCCGACCTGCTCGCCCATACGGTCGCCGACCATGTGGACGCCGACCACCGCACCGTCCTTGACCTGGACGAGCTTGATCTCGCCCGCGGTCTTCAGGATCTTGCTCTTGCCGTTGCCCGCCAGGTTGTACTTCAGGGCGACGACCTTGTCCGCGCCGTAGATCTCCTTGGCCTTGGCCTCGGTGACGCCGACGGAGGCGACCTCCGGGTGGCAGTACGTCACCCGCGGGACACCGTCGTAGTCGATCGGAACGGTCTTCAGACCGGCCAGACGCTCCGCCACCAGGATGCCCTCGGCGAAGCCGACGTGCGCGAGCTGGAGCGTCGGGACGAGGTCACCGACGGCGGAGATCGTCGGGACGTTGGTGCGCATGTACTCGTCGACCAGGACGTAGCCGCGGTCCATGGCGACGCCCTGCTCCTCGTAGCCCAGGCCCTGCGAGACCGGGCCGCGGCCGATGGCGACGAGCAGGACCTCGGCCTCGAACTCCTTGCCGTCGGCGAGGGTGACCTTGACGCCGTCCTGGGTGTACTCGGCCTTCTGGAAGAAGGTGCCCAGGTTGAACTTGATGCCCCGCTTGCGGAAGGCGCGCTCCAGCAGCTTGGAGCTGTTCTCGTCCTCGACCGGGACGAGGTGCTTGAGGCCCTCGACGATCGTGACGTCGGCGCCGAAGGACTTCCACGCGGAGGCGAACTCGACGCCGATGACGCCGCCGCCCAGGATGATCGCGGACTTCGGCACGCGGTCCAGGACGAGGGCGTGGTCGGAGGAGATGATCCGGTTGCCGTCGATCTCCAGGCCCGGCAGCGACTTCGGCACGGAGCCGGTCGCCAGCAGGACGTGGCGGCCCTGGACGCGCTGGCCGTTGACGTCCACGGAGGTGGGGGAGGACAGCCGGCCCTCACCCTCGATGTAGGTCACCTTGCGGGAGGCGACCAGACCCTGCAGGCCCTTGTACAGGCCGGCGATCACATCGTCCTTGTACTTGTGCACGCCCGCCATGTCGACGCCCTCGAAGGTCGTCTTGATGCCGAACTGCTCGCTCTCGCGGGCCTGGTCGGCGATCTCGCCCGCGTGCAGCAGGGCCTTGGTGGGGATGCAGCCGTTGTGCAGGCAGGTGCCGCCGAGCTTGTTCTTCTCGATCAGGGCGACGTCCAGGCCCAGCTGCGCCGCGCGCAGGGCCGCGGCGTAGCCACCGCTTCCACCGCCGAGGATCACTAGGTCGAAAACGGTGCTGGCGTCGTTCGCCACGTCACGTCCTCCATGCATGTGCGCCACGCCGGTCTCCAGTGACCGGTCGGCGGCTGGTGTCCGGCCGCTCTATGTTCTCGGCCCTTGGATGGGGCCCTGTCCTGCCGAGCCCCATCTTCGCACTTGTGGAACCCGAACGAGACGCCGGGCCGTGGTGTGAGACACCCCACGTTCCCCAAAAGGTGGGGCCCCGACGCCCCTGGGGTGCTGCCCCCGGGATTCCGTCGGTGCGGGTCGGTGGGGGTTGCTCGCGCAGTTCCCGCGCCCCCGGAGGGGCGCGACCCGGCCGGCGGTGCCTGCAAAAAAGGGGGCCGGGCCGCAGCCGCCCCAAAGGGGCGCGGGGAACCGCGCGACCAGCCACGACGGACCCGCAGTCGCGCAACTCCCCGTGCCCCCGAGCTCTCAGGCGCCCCGAAAAGGCGCCCTGAAAGGGCACCCTTAGCCGAGGTCCCCCGAAGCCGCCAGCTCGGCAACCCGCACCAGCGTGCGGACGGCCGACCCCGTACCGCCCTTCGGCGTGTACCCGAACGGCCCGCCCTCGTTGAACGCCGGCCCGGCGATGTCCAGGTGCGCCCAGGTGATCCCCTCACCCACGAACTCGCGCAGGAAGAGACCCGCGACCAGCCCGCCGCCCATCCGCTCGCCCATGTTGGCGATGTCGGCGGTCGCGGAGTCCATCCCCTTGCGCAGGTGCTCCGGCAGCGGCATCGGCCACGCCGGCTCGCCGACCTCCTCCGCCGCCTCGTGCACCGCGGAGCGGAACGCGTCGTCGTTGGCCATGATCCCGAACGTCCGGTTGCCCAGCGCCAGCATCATCGCCCCGGTCAGCGTCGCGACGTCCACGATCGCGTCCGGCTTCTCCGCGGAGGCCGCCCACAGCGCGTCCGCGAGGACCAGCCGGCCCTCGGCGTCCGTGTTGAGCACCTCCACCGTCTTGCCGCTGTACATGCGCAGCACGTCGCCCGGGCGCGTCGCCGAGCCGGACGGCATGTTCTCGGCCAGCGCCAGCCAGCCGGTCACGTTGACCTCGAGACCGAGCCGTGCGGCGGCGACGACCGCGGCGAACACGGCGGCGGCACCGCTCATGTCGCACTTCATCGTCTCGTTGTGCCCGGCCGGCTTCAGCGAGATGCCGCCCGAGTCGTAGGTGATGCCCTTGCCGACCAGCGCGAGGTGCTTCTTCGCCTTGGCCGAGGTGTACGACAGCTTCACCAGCCGCGGCCCCGACGCCGACCCGGCGCCGACGCCCAGGATGCCGCCGTAACCGCCCTTGGTCAGGGCCTTCTCGTCGAGCACCTGCACCTTGATGCCGTGCTCCTTGGCCGCCGTCTGGGCGATGGCCGCGAACGCCTCGGGGTTGAGGTCGTTCGGCGGCATGTTGATCAGGTCGCGGGCGCGGTTCAGCTCCTCGGCGACGGCGGTGGCGCGCTCGACCGCGGCCTTGTACGCCTTGTCGCGGGGCTTGCCGCCGAGCAGCGCGGCCTCGGCGAGCGGCGCCTTGCCGTTCTTGCCGTCCTTGGCGGACGTGCCGTTGTCCTTGTAGACGTCGAAGGAGTACGCGCCCAGCAGCACGCCCTCGGCGACCGCGCCGGCGTCGGCGGCGTCCGTCAGGGGCAGGGCGAACGCGGCCTTCTTGGAACCGGCGAGGGCACGGGCGGCCACACCGGCCGCCTTGCGCAGCGCCTCGGTGTCGTAGCCGGAGTCCTTCTCGGGCTGGGCGCCGAGGCCCACCGCCACCACGAGCGGCGCCTTGAAGCCGGACGGCGCGGGGAGCTTCGTCACCTCGCCCTCGGCACCGGACGCGCCGAGGGTCTCCAGGACGCCGGCGAGTCCGCCGTCGTACGCCTGGTCCACGGCCTCGGCGCCCGGTGCGACGACGGGACCCCCCGGCTTTGACGCGGAGCCCTTGGCGACGCCGATCACGATCGCGTCGGCCCGCAGGCCGGGGATCGCGGCGGTGCTGAGAGTGAGAGCAGTCACGGTGGTGAAATCTCGCTTCCGATGTGAAGTTGCTGTGGCCGAAGGGTGTGGGTCGACCGGGCCCGGCAGCCGACCCTAGTTCCGGCCTGCGGGCGCGGTGCCGTCGGGGTCGTCCCCGGGCGGCGGACACTCGGCACGAGCCTACGCGCGTGTGAGCGTTCGCTCACTCCCGCGGGCGTTCACCTCGTGGCGGCGCCGCGGTCATCTCCCGGACCCCGCCGCCGCACCCGGGGGCGGCGACGATGATCCTTGAGGTTCCCGTGTACCGCCCGCGGTGCCGACCACACCGCCACCCGTTCTGGAGACCGCCCGGTGAGACGACCCTTCCTCCTTGTCCCGCTGCTCGCCCTGCTGCTGGCGGCCTGTACGGCCGCGCCCGGACCCGGCGCCGACGACGCGGCCGGCGCGAAGACGCCGGCCGGCGACCGCTGGCGGCCCCGGCCCGGCACCGACTGGCAGTGGCAGCTCAGCGGACGGCTCGACACCTCCGTCGACGTCCCCGTCTACGACATCGACGGCTTCGACCACTCGGAGGAGACGGTCGCGAAGCTGCACCGCGACGGCCGGAAGGTCATCTGTTACCTCTCCACCGGCGCCTGGGAGGACTTCCGCCCGGACGCGGACGACTTCCCCGAGTCGGTGATCGGCCGCGGCAACGGCTGGGAGGGCGAGCGCTGGCTCGACATCCGCCGTACCGACGTACTGGAGCCGCTCATGGCCGAGCGCATCGACATGTGCCGGGAGAAGGGCTTCGACGCGGTGGAGCCGGACAACATGGACGGCTACCGCAACCGCACCGGGTTCCCGCTCACCGCCGGCGACCAGCTCCGCTACAACCGGCTGATCGCCCGGCTCGCCCACGAGCGCGGTATGGCCGTCGGCCTGAAGAACGACCTCGACCAGATCCCCGAACTGGTCGACGACTTCGACTTCGCGGTCAACGAACAGTGCGCCCAGTACGGCGAGTGCGCCGAGCTGACCCCGTTCGTCGAGGCGGACAAGGCCGTCTTCCACGTCGAGTACGAGCTGACCACCGACCGCTTCTGCGTCGACTCCCGGCGGCTGGAGCTGAGTTCCCTGCTCAAAAAGTACGAACTGGACGCATGGCGTCAGGCCTGCTGAGGCCGAGCCCCGTCACCGACGTGCCCGCCACCCGGTCGGCGAGGGAACGGCGGCCGGGGCCCAGCACGGGCAGCGCGTTGAACAGGAACAGGGCCACCGCGACCGCCCACACCAGCACGGACAGCGCGAACCGCCCCTCGATCAGCAGCACACAGGCCACGGCGTACACGGCGACGTCCGCCGCCGTGGTCACCGCCGCCCGGCGCGCCGCCGCGCCGGGCCCGCGGGGCGTGATCCGCAGCCCGGTCAGCCCCTTGCCGAGGGTGCGCCCGATCAGGGCCAGGCACGCCCACTGGTAGAGGAACGTGGCGACGACCAGCAGCCCGAAGGCCTGTTCGACGTAGAGCACGGACTTGTTCCACAGCGACAGGCCGAGGTCCTCGGAGGCGTCGACCACGTCACCGCGCGAGGTCAGCAGGTCGAAACCGCCGCGCGCGGCGAGTTCGGGCACGTCGGTGACCAGGGTGGATATCCGGTTGAAGGTGAGCACCGCGAGTACCGAGGCCAGCGCCACCACCAGCGCGAAGTCGATGAACCAGGCCACGGCACGACGAAAGGTCGGCATCGACGTCCCCCGTTGTTCTGTCCGTCCGGCGGCTCAGGCTAGCGGCGTGGACGGCGGGTCCACAGGGGTACGGGGAGATCGTTTCAGCCCGGTGACATGACGACGGGTACGGCGGCCACCGCGCCCGCCACTGGCACAGAAGTCCGACGTCACCCGAATGCCGAGTGGAAAGCGCGCCACGGTGTCCGACTTCGGGCACGGCAGGGAATCGTCCCGTCATGCTGCCTTCGGAACTCTCCCCGAGCCCATAGGAGGACGTGGACAGTGGCGGACAAGAGCGCGGTGGGCTCACTCGACGAGGAGACCTACGAGGACGAGCTGCCGGTCAGACGCCAGAGGCGTGGCGAGGTCGTGGTGAAGTGGCTGACGACCACGGACCACAAGACGATCGGCACGCTGTATCTGGTGACGTCGTTCGCGTTCTTCGTGCTGGGCGGGGCCCTGGCACTGGTGATGCGCGCCGAGCTGGCCCGGCCGGGCCTGCAGGTCGTCTCGAACGAGCAGTACAACCAGGCGTTCACGATGCACGGCGCGATCATGCTGCTGATGTTCGCGACGCCGCTGTTCGCCGGTTTCGCGAACTGGATCATGCCGCTGCAGATCGGCGCGCCCGACGTCGCCTTCCCGCGGCTGAACATGTTCGCCTACTGGCTGTACCTGTTCGGCTCGCTGATCGCGGTCGGCGGTTTCCTCACCCCCAACGGGGCGGCCGACTTCGGCTGGTTCGCCTACACCCCGCTGTCGACCGAGTCCTACTCGCCGAACATCGGCGCCGACATGTGGATCATGGGTCTGGCGTTCTCCGGCTTCGGCACCATCCTCGGCTCGGTCAACTTCATCACCACGATCATCTGCATGCGCGCGCCGGGCATGACGATGTTCCGCATGCCGATCTTCACCTGGAACGTGCTGCTGACCGGTGTGCTGGTCCTGCTCGCCTTCCCCGTCCTCGCCGCGGCGCTGTTCGCGCTGGAGGCGGACCGCAAGTTCGGGGCGCACATCTTCGACTCGGCCAACGGCGGGCCGATCCTGTGGCAGCACCTGTTCTGGTTCTTCGGCCACCCCGAGGTGTACATCATCGCGCTGCCGTTCTTCGGCATCATCACCGAGGTCATCCCGGTCTTCTCCCGCACGCCGATCTTCGGCTACATGGGGCTGGTCGGCGCGACCATCGCGATCGCGGGCCTGTCGGTGACGGTGTGGGCGCACCACATGTTCCCCACCGGTGCGGTGCTGCTGCCGTTCTTCTCCTTCATGACGTTCCTGATCGCGGTGCCCACCGGGGTGAAGTTCTTCAACTGGATCGGCACCATGTGGAAGGGCAGTCTCTCCTTCGAGACACCGATGCTGTGGGCGCTGGGCTTCCTCGTCACCTTCCTCTTCGGCGGTCTCACCGGCGTCCTGCTGGCCTCGCCGCCGCTGGACTTCCACGTCACGGACTCGTACTTCGTCGTCGCGCACTTCCACTACGTGGTCTTCGGCACGGTCGTCTTCGCGATGTTCGCCGGCTTCCACTTCTGGTGGCCGAAGTTCACCGGCAAGCTGCTCGACGAACGCCTGGGCAAGATCACCTTCTGGACGCTGTTCTTCGGCTTCCACGGCACCTTCCTCATCCAGCACTGGCTGGGCGCCGAGGGCATGCCGCGCCGCTACGCCGACTACCTGGCCGCGGACGGCTTCACCGCCCTGAACACGGTCTCGACGATCGCCTCGTTCCTGCTGGGCATGTCGATGCTGCCGTTCTTCTACAACATCTGGAAGACGGCCAAGTACGGCAAGCCGGTCGGCGTCGACGACCCCTGGGGCTACGGCCGCTCGCTGGAGTGGGCGACCTCCTGCCCGCCCCCGCGGCACAACTTCCTCACCCTGCCGAGGGTCCGCAGCGAGTCCCCGGCGTTCGACCTGCACCACCCGGACATCGCCGCACTGGACGACAGCGAGAACCGCCCCCGGACCTCCGTGACCGTGGCCCCCGGCGACAAGCAGCGATGAGAACACGGCCCGGAACGTGGAGGAGCGTGTGAATCCCCGTCAGGACAGCGCCCTCGGCCTGGCCCGGCTCGAAGGCCACCTCCTGTGGGCCGCCGAGGTCGAGGAGGCCCGGCGGCAGGCCGACCGGTTCGCCGGGGAACTGCCGTGGCTGACGACCGCGCAGCGCGAAGAGGTGGAACGCGTGTACCGGGCCGACCGGATCGCCGTCTCCCGGGCCACACTGGTGCGGATCCGCGACCGGACGGCCGAGCTGCGCACCGAGTACGAGGCCCGCTACCGGCGGCTGAGGGCGCGCTGCGTGGCCCTGGCGGTCGTGGCGGGGGCGAGCGGCGCGGCCACGGCGATCGCCGCGCTCCTCACCCGGCGATGACACCGATGACACCCCGCTTCCGCGGCGGTCTCAGCCCAGTGACATGACGACGAGCGCGGTCGTCGCCGCCGTCTCCGCGAGGCCGCCGAACACATCGCCCGTGACGCCGCCGAAACGGCGGACACAGTGCCGCAGCAGCAGTTCGGCGACGGCGACGGCCAGGACCACCGCGAGTACGGCGCGCAGGACGTCGTACGCCCCCAGGGGCGCGCCCCCGGCCGCCGCGAGCCCGGTCACCGCGAGTGCGACGCCCACCGCGCCCGCCACCGGCACCACCCCCGCGACCGCCGCACCCAGCCCCTCCGGACGGGCGGGCGGCACACCGGCGCGGGCGGCCAGGGCGAGCGCCAGCCGCGCCACGACCGCCGACACGACGGCGGCGAACGCGCCCCGCGCCCAGCCGTGGCCGTACGCCTGCGTCAGCGCGGCCACCTGAGCCAGCAGCACGAGGACGAGCGTGAGCACCCCGAACGGGCCGATGTCCGACTGCTTCATGATCCTCAGCGCGTCCTCGGCGGGCTTGGCGCTGCCGAGCCCGTCCGCGGTGTCGGCGAGCCCGTCGAGGTGCAGACCGCGGGTCAGGGCGGCCGGTACGGCGACGGTGGCGACGGCGGCGAGCGGCGCGCCCGCGCCGAGGAGCAGCAGCAGGAGCCCCGTGGCGGCGGACAGGGCGCCGACCACCAGGCCGGCCGCCGGGGCGCACAGCATTCCGGCGCGTGCGGCCGGCCGGTCCCAGCGGGTGACCCGGACCGGGAGCACGGTGAGGGTGCCGAAGGCGAAGCGGAGGCCGTCGGCGACGGATGCGAGGGAGGGGGGTGCGGGCACCGGCGCAGATTACCCGGCGGTCACCGGGGCGTCCGTGCCCCCTGTGGATAAAGTGCGCATATGGGACATTGGCTGGATCGGAACATCATCGAACCGGGCAAGCTTCCGCTGCTCCTCGCGCTCGCCGCCTTCGTCCTCACCTTTGTGATCACCCGGACCATCACCCGTCTGATCCGGGCCGGGAAGGGCCCCTTCGGCAACGTCACGGCGGGCGAACTGCACATCCACCACGTCGTGCCCGGTGTCGTCCTCACGGTCGTCGGCGGCTTCGGCTCGGTGGCGAGCGGAGGGGACGGGCTGGGGGCCGCCTTCGCCGCGGTGCTGTTCGGGATCGGCGCGGGGCTGGTCCTGGACGAGTTCGCGCTCATCCTGCACCTCGACGACGTGTACTGGACCGAGGCGGGGCGCAAGAGCGTCGAGGCGGTCGTGCTCACCGCCGCGCTGGTCGGGCTGCTGCTGGCGGGGTTCGCGCCGTTCGGTGTCAACGACCTGTCCCAGGAGGAGCTCCAGAACCGCGCGGGTGCCGCCGCGAGCGTGGGGGTGAACTTCCTGTTCGCGCTGATCGCCCTGAGCAAGGGGAAGGCGCGTGTCGCCGTCTTCGGTGTGATCATCCCGGCGGTGGCCGTGATCGGGTCGCTGCGGCTGGCCCGGCCGGGATCGCTGTGGGCCCGGCGCTTCTACCGGCGCCGGCCACGTGCCCGCGCCCGCGCGATCCTGCGCGCCTACCACCACGACCGCCGCTGGTCCGGCCCCCGCCGGGCCGTCGAGAACTGGCTCGGCGGCACACCGGACCCCACGCCGCGCCCCTTGGAACGGGACTGACCCGAAGTCCTCTTCACCCCCGCCGCCCCGTCACTCCGGCGAAGCCGAAACCTCCGGCAGCTCCGCCGCCAGGGCCGCCGCCGCCTGGACCAGGGGCAGCGCCAGCAGACCGCCCGCGCCCTCCCCGACCGTGACCCCGTGCGACAGCACGGGGTCCAGCGCCATCCGGTCCAGCGCCTTCGCCTGCCCCGGCTCGCCGCTGTCGTGCGCCGCGAGCCACCAGTCCGGCGCCCGGAACGCCACCCGCTGCGCCACCAGCGCACACGCCGCCGTCACCACACCGTCCAGCACGACCGGCAGCTTCCGCACCGCCGCCTGCAGCAGGAACCCCGTCATCGCGGTCAGGTCGGCCCCGCCGACCGTCCCCAGCAACTGCAACTGATCACCCAGCACCGGCCGCGCCCGCCGCAACGCGTCCCGGATCGCCGCGCACTTGCGCATCCACGCCAGGTCGTCGATCGCCAGCCCGCCGCGCCCGGTCACCACCGACGCGTCCGTCCCGCACAACGCGGCCACCAGCACGCCCGCCACCGTGGTCCCGCCCACGCTCACATCGCCGAGCACCACCAGATCCGTACCGGAGTCGGCCTCCTCGTCGGCCACGGCCATCCCCGCGCGGAAGGCCGCCTCGGTCTCCTGAGGGGTCAGCGCGTCCTCGATGTCGATGCGCCCGCTGCCCCGCCGCACCCGGTGGCGCACCACGTCCTCGGGCAGCGATTCCGGATCGCAGTCCAGGGACATGTCGACCACCCGCACCGGCACGCCCTGCCGCCGGGCGAGCACGGACACCGGACGGCCGCCCTCCAGCACCTCCCGCACCAGTTCCACGGCGCTGCCCGCCGCCCGCGCGGAGACATCCAGCCCGGCGATCCCGTGATCGCCGGCGAACAGCACGACCCGCGGCCGTTCGATCGGCCGCACCGGCACCGCGGACTGCGCCGCCGCCAGCCACTCACCCAGGTCGTCCAGGCGGCCCAGCGATCCGGGCGGCACGATCTGGCGCTCCCGGCGCGCCTCCGCGTCACGGCGCACCCCGCCGTCCGGACGCTCGATCAGATCGGTGAAGTCGTCGAGATTAAGCGAGCTCATTCGCCGAACAGTACCGGCCCCCGTCCGGCACGAACGGCCCACCGGTCGGCCTCGCGTACGGGGCCTCACCCCCACCACGCCACCCCGGCGCCGTTCCACCCCGTGACGCCCTCCCATCCGTAACGTTTTGCCGTGGATCGCCGGACATTAGTCCGTCCGTCCCACTCGTCCCCGTACGTCGCCCCGTCCGGGCGCCGTACGCCCTCACGCCGGGAGCCGCCCATGTCCGCAACCGACCCAGCCCGCGCGATCCCCGCCTCCCACGGCTCCGCCCGGGTGCACGAGCCGCGCCGCGGGGACTGCCCCTGGTGCGGCTCCGCGCGGCTGCGCAACCGGCTGAGAACGGGCGATCTGCGCCGGCACCGGCCGGGCCTGTTCACCGTCGACGAGTGCCGGGACTGCGGCCACACCTTCCAGAACCCCCGCCTCACCGCCGAGGGCCTCGCCTTCTACCGGCGGACCGTGCGCGACGCGCCCCGCGACCCCGCCACCGAACGCGTCCTCGCCCTGCACGCCGTCCGGCACCGCCACCGGGGCGCGGCCCGCGCGATGCTCCCCTTCGGCGAACCGGAGAGCTGGCTGGACGTCGGCACCGGACTCGCCCGCTTCCCGCTGACCGCGCGGGAGTTCTTCCCGTACACCGCCTTCGACGGCACCGACCTCACCGCGCGCGTCGAGCGGGCCCGTACGCTCGGCCGCGTCGAGGAGGCCCACATCGGGCCGCTGACCGACCCGCGGGTCCTGGCCCGGCTGGCCGGCCGCTACGACATCGTCAGCCTGCTGCACCACCTGGAACACACCATCGACCCCCGCGCGGAGCTCCACGCGGCCCTCGACGCCCTGCGCCCCGGCGGCCACCTGCTCATCGAGACCCTGGACCCGCGCTGCGCCTTCGCCGCCCTGTTCGGCCGCTGGTGGCTGCCCTACGACCAGCCCCGCCGACCGCACCTGCTGCCCCAGCGCAACCTCCGCGCGGAGCTCGAGAAGCGCGGCTGCGCCATCGTCACCGCCGGGCACCGCGCCGCGCACGTACCGCACGACCTCGCCGGCCTGACCGCCCTGGCCCTCTCCCACGCGCTGCCCGCCCCGGACACCCCCTGGCGTGCCGTCCCGCCGACCCCGTTCCAGCAGCACCTGCGCGCGGTGCTGCTCCGCGCGGGCACCCCGCTGGTGGTCGCGGCGGCGGTGACGGACCTGGCCCTCGCGCCCGTGGTGCGGCACACCCCGTTCGCCAACGCCTACCGGATCATCGCGCGCAAGCCGAAACCGTAGGGCCGCCCCAGGACCTCATCCCCGCAGGACGACCGCCTGCCCCGCCACCACCAGCAGCACCTGCTCGCACTCCCGCGCGAACGCCGCGTTCAGCCGCCCGAGTTCGTCCCGGTACCGGCGGCCGGACGCGGTCGCGGGCACGATGCCCGAGCCGACCTCGTTGGACACGGCGACCACCGTCCGCCGCGCCCCGCGCACCGCGTCCGTCAGCTCCCGCATCCGGTCCCGCAGCGCCCGCTCCCCGCCGTCCGCCCACTCCGCGTCGTCCCACGCCCCCACGGCGTCCATCGCGTCCGTCAGCCACAGCGACAGGCAGTCGACCAGCAGCGGCGGCCCGTCGTCCTTCAGCAGCGGCACCAGGTCGCACGTCTCGACGGTCCGCCACGACCCCGGCCGCCGCTCCTGATGCGCCGACACCCGCGCCGCCCACTCCGTGTCCCCGCCCCGCGTCCCGCCGGTCGCCACGTACAGCACCTCCGGGAACGACTCCAGCCGCCGCTCCGCCTCCACCGACTTGCCCGAGCGCGCCCCGCCCAGCACCAGCGTCCGCCGCGGTACGTCGGGCACGTCCTCGTAGGCGCCCACCTCCAGCGTGGTCCCGTCCGGCACGGCACGTGCCCCGGCCGCCGCGAGCCGGCGCCGCGACTCCGCGCCCGGCGGCACGTCGTGGTCCAGGTGGACGGCGACGACGTCCGTGGCCGGGCCCACCGCCCCCGACTCCCGCAGCCTCGCCAGCGCGTCCGGCCGCCCCACGACGTCCAGCAGCACCATGGCGTACGGCTCGGCCGGCCCGTCGAGACCGGCCGGCGCCCCGCCCGGCGGCAGGTACAGCAGCCGCTGCCCGTCCGGGCCGGTCACCGCGTACCCGGTGCCGGGCGCGTCCAGCGCCACCGCCCGCACCCGATGCCCCGTCAGCAGCGCCAACTCCCGCCCGTCCGGCACCCGTCCCGGCTGTGGCAGCCCGGCCGGCACCTCGACCGCGGGGCCGTCGTGCGGGTGCGACAGCAGCACCTGGCGTACGCCGCCCAGCGAACGCCCCGCGCGGGCGGCCGCGAGCGCGGTGCCCGGCGTGAGGTCGAGCAGCAGCGCCCCGTCCACGAGCAGCGAGGTGGCCGCCCGCGCGTCCACGCCGAGCGCGGCCGCGCACGCGGCGCAGGGACAGTCGGGGCGGGGCAGTCCCGCCGGGGCACCGGTGCCGAGCAGAGTCAGTTCCACGCCCCGATTCTCACCTGCCCCCACGGTGGCTGCCCGTCCGACTAGGCTTTGAGCTCGGTGTGATCACACTCTTGGGAGGCGTACATGGCGGCATGGACGTGGCGGTTCGAGAAGGCCGACGGGACGCAGGTCGAGCCCGCGGTGCCGCCGGAGGAGTTCCCCACGCAGGGGGACGCCGAGTCCTGGATCGGGGAGCACTGGAAGGCCCTCGCGGAGGGCGGCGCCGACCAGGTGCGGCTCCTTGAGGACACCACGGAGATCTACGGCCCGATGAGCCTCCACGCGGAAGAGGCGTGAACCCGGACGTGCGGGCGAGCGGGTGGTTGCCCACGTCCCTATAGGGGCGCGGGGAACTGCGCGAACGGGGGCCTGGGGGCGCAGCCCCCAGGGACGGGAAGGGAAGGGGCGGCGGGGGCGAGAAAAAACGCGATGCCCCCGCCCGTCCGGGGCCGAGCTCTCAGCCCCGGACCCCGCACAGGTGCAGCAGTGCCGCCACCCCCCGGTAGGGATCCGTGCGGCCGGCCCGGTCCTCGAGGGTGAGCAGGGCGTCCAGGTCGTCCGGGACCACGTCGTCCGCCGCCGTGTCCGTGAAGACCCGCACGCCGTACCAGGTGTGCAGCGGCGCCCCGATCCCCGCGAGCGTCGCCGTCAGCCGCTTCAACCGGTACGACTCCGTGTCGAAGGCCGCCAGCGCCTCCGCCCAGTCGCCGCACAGACCCGCCCGCATCGCCGGCGCGTCGCCGTTGCGCACCAGCAGGGACAGCAGTCCGCCGGGCGCCAGCATCCGGGCCAGCCCCGCCAGCAGCGCGTCCGGCTCCTCGACGTACATGAGCACGTCATGACAGAGCACCACGTCGAAGCTGCCCGGCAGGAAATGCACACCGGTGTCCCCGGCGGCGCCCTCGACGATCCGCATCCGCTCCCGGATGCCCTCCGGCTCCCCGGCGAGGGCCTTCCGCGCGGCGGCGATCATCGCCGCGTCCTGTTCGACGCCGGTCACCTGGTGGCCGGCCCGGGCGAGCCGGAGCGTCTGCGCGCCCCGGCCCATGCCGACGTCGAGCACCCGCAGCCGTCGTCCGACCGCGAAGCGCCCCGCTATCTGTTCCTCCAGCTGGCGGGCCACCAGCTCCTGCCGGACGACGTCACGCAGCCCGGAGAGCCCACTGAGCCCGCTGAGCGTGGCGCTCAGGGCCGCTCCCCGCGCTTGACCTGGGGCTTGGGCAGACGCAGTCGGCGCATCTGGAGCGAGCGCATCAGCGCGTAGGCCACCGCGCCGCGCCGACGGTCGTCGGGGAAGCGCTCCGCCAGCCGCTTCTTCAGCCGGAACCCGGTCACGATCGAGTCGAGGACGATCATCACGATCACCACGAGCCACAGCAGCAGCGCGGCGTTCTGCAGCTGCGGCACCTGGATCATGCTCAGCACCAGGATGATCACGGCCATCGGCAGGAAGTACTCCGCGATGTTGAACCGCGAGTCCACGAAGTCCCGCGCGAACCGGCGCACCGGCCCCTTGTCGCGGGCGGGCAGATAGCGCTCGTCGCCGCTGGCCAGCGCCTGGCGCTGACGCTCCATCGCGGCACGGCGCTCCTCGCGCTGCCGCTTGGCGGCCTCCTTGCGCGTCATCGTCGTATTGGCGACGCTGCGGCGCTGCGACTGGGCCACGCTCCGCTTGGGCGTGGGGCGGCCCTTCGGGGCCTCCGGGTGACGGGTCTGCTTGGAGTCGGTCACCGTCGCCTTGTCGGCGACCGATGCCTTCTCTTCCTTGGCGCGGCTACGGAACACAAAACCCAAGGGTACGGGGTGCCCGGGGTTGGACCCCAGCCCCATGGGGAACGATCCGGCAACACCGGACGTCTCCAAAAGGACAGAGGGGGACGTTGTGCGGGCCTCCGGGGAGCCGGCCGGCCGGCCCCGGGGATCACCTACTCCCTACGCCGGATCGGGAGGTTGCTCAGTCGTCCTTGGGGATGAGCGCATCCGTCCCCGAACAGTGCGGTAATGGATGTGGGGCCCGTACTGTGGGTTCTGTCGCAGGTGCTGGAGCTGGAGTCGGTCAGAAGGGGGCGCGCGAAGCCCATGAGCGGTGTCATGAAGCGTATGGGGATGATCTTCCGCGCGAAGGCGAACAAGGCCCTTGACCGGGCCGAGGACCCGCGCGAGACCCTCGATTACTCGTATCAGAAGCAGCTGGAGCTGCTCCAGAAGGTCCGCCGCGGCGTCGCCGACGTGGCCACCTCGCGCAAGCGCCTGGAGCTCCAGCTCAACCAGCTCCAGTCCCAGTCGGGCAAGCTGGAGGACCAGGGCCGCAAGGCGCTCGCGCTCGGCCGCGAGGACCTGGCCCGTGAGGCCCTCTCCCGCCGCGCCGCGCTCCAGCAGCAGGTGACGGACCTGGAGACGCAGCACGCCACGCTGCAGGGCGAGGAGGAGAAGCTCACCCTCGCGGCCCAGCGCCTCCAGGCCAAGGTGGACGCCTTCCGCACCAAGAAGGAGACCATCAAGGCCACGTACACCGCCGCCCAGGCGCAGACCCGGATCGGCGAGGCCTTCTCCGGCATCTCCGAGGAGATGGGCGACGTCGGGATGGCGATCCAGCGGGCCGAGGACAAGACCGCCCAGCTCCAGGCGCGGGCCGGCGCGATCGACGAACTGCTCGCCTCCGGCGCCCTCGACGACCAGTCCGGCATGCACAAGGACGACATCCAGGCCGAGCTGGACCGGCTCTCCGGTGGTACGGATGTAGAGCTGGAACTGCAGCGCATGAAGGCCGAGCTGGCCGGCGGTCCCACGGGTGGACAGCAGGCCATCGAAGGCGGAAACGGCCAGCAGCAGGCTCAGCCGCAGCCGCAGGACACCCCGCGCTTCGACAAGCAGTAGCCCACGCCGAGGAGGGCGACATGATCGTACGGATCATGGGGGAGGGGCAGGTGACGCTGGCCGAGAGCCGGCTCGCCGAGCTGGACAAGCTGGACGAGGAACTGCTCGCCGAGATGGAGAACGGCGACGGGCCGGGCTTCCGCGCGACCTTGAAGGCGCTGCTGGCCAAGGTCCGTGAACTCGGCGAGCCCCTGCCGGACGACTCCCTGGAGCCCTCCGACCTGATCCTCCCGTCCCCCGACGCGACGCTCGAGGAGGTCCAGGACCTCCTGAGCGACGACGGCCTGATCCCGGGAGCCTCATAACCGCGGGCAGTCGTGCCGCGCGTCGTCGTCACCGCGGGCAGCCGTGCCGCTGGGGCGGCACGGGTGGGCGCAGCGGCGCCCCGCGAACGCCGGGCCGCGCAACCCCACCCGGGCCGGAGCACTCGGCACGCCATCCGCACCGAAGCCCACCCCGGCTACCGTAAACAGCCGTGAGCACCCTGACCCGCGCCCGGTGCCGAGCACAGGCACACCCCTTCGCACTGGACGCAGCCCTCGCCGCAGGCGTCCTCATATGCATGGTCGCCGGCTCCTTCGTCGACCCCCACGGCCCCGAGGGCGTCAAATGGGGCCTGCGCACCCCCGACCCGCTCAGCCTCGTCCTCATGACCCTCGGCGCCGCGGCGCTGGTCTTCCGCCGCCGTGCCCCCCGTACGGTCCTCGCCCTCGCCGGCGGCTTCTCCGTCGTGGAGTCCGTCACCGGCGACCCCCGCGCCCCCGTCGCCATGTGCGCCGTGATCGCGCTCTACACCGTCGCCTCCACCACCGACCGCCCCACCACCTGGCGCGTCGGCCTGCTCACCATGACCGTCCTCACCGGCGCCGCGATGGCGGTCGGCCCCCTGCCCTGGTACGCCCAGGAGAACCTGGCGATCTTCGCCTGGACCGGCATCGGCGCCACCGCCGGGGACGCCGTCCGCAGCCGCCGCGCCTTCGTCCAGGCGATCCGGGAGCGCGCGGAACGGGCCGAGCGCACCCGCGAGGAGGAGGCCCGCCGCCGGGTCGCGGAGGAACGCCTGCGCATCGCCCGCGATCTGCACGACGTGGTCGCCCACCACATCGCCCTGGTCAACGTCCAGGCCGGGGTCGCCGCCCACGTCATGGACAAGCGGCCCGACCAGGCCAAGGAGGCCCTCGCCCACGTCCGCGAGGCCAGCCGTTCCGCGCTCGGCGAGCTGCGGGCCACCGTCGGTCTGCTGCGCCAGTCCGGCGACCCGGAGGCCCCCACCGAACCCGCGCCGGGACTGGACCGCCTCGACGACCTCGTCGGCACCTTCCGCAGTGCCGGACTGCGCGTCGAGGTCGCCCGCGGCGACGAGGGCACCGACCTGCCCGCCGCCGTCGACCTGGCCGCGTACCGGATCATCCAGGAGGCCCTGACCAACGTGCAGAAGCACGCCGGCACCGACGCGCGGGCCGAGGTCAGCGTCGTACGCGTCGGACCCCACATCGAGATCACCGTCCTCGACGACGGCACCGGTGAGGACCAGGACCACACCCCCGGCGGCGGGCACGGACTGCTCGGCATGCGCGAACGCGTCACCGCGCTGCGCGGCACCCTCACCACCGGCCCCCGCTACGGCGGCGGTTTCCGCGTCCATGCGATCCTTCCCGTCAAGACCCGTACGTCCGCCGCTCAGGACAGCGGCCCGTGACCACCGATCACCCCGCTGGAGCCCGTATGACGATCCGTGTCCTGCTCGCCGACGACCAGGCACTGCTGCGCAGCGCCTTCCGGGTGCTCGTCGACTCCGAGCCGGACATGGAGGTGGTGGGGGAGGCGTCCGACGGCGCGGAGGCGGTCCGGCTGGCCCGGGAGCGGCGCGCGGACGTCGTCCTCATGGACATCCGGATGCCCGGCACCGACGGACTCGCCGCCACCCGCATGATCAGCGCGGACCCGGAGCTCGCCGGGGTCCGGGTGGTGATCCTGACGACCTTCGAGGTCGACGACTACGTGGTGCAGTCGCTGCGGGCCGGCGCCTCCGGCTTCCTCGGCAAGGGCTCCGAGCCCGAGGAGATGCTGAACGCCATCCGGATCGCCGCCGGGGGAGAGGCCCTGCTGTCCCCGGTGGCCACCAAGGGCCTGATCGCCCGTTTCCTCGCCCAGGAGGGCACGTCCGAGGCCGACCACGACCCGGCCCGCGCCGAGCGGCTCGAGTCGCTCACCGTGCGCGAGCGCGAGGTGCTGGTCCAGGTCGCCGGCGGTCACTCCAACGACGAGATCGCCGAACGCCTGGAGGTCAGCCCGCTCACCGTGAAGACCCACGTCAACCGGGCCATGGCCAAGCTGGGCGCCCGCGACCGGGCCCAGCTGGTGGTCACCGCCTACGAGTCGGGGCTGGTCCGCCCAAGGGTGGAGTGAGTTCCACGGGGCGTACTGCGGCGGGAGTATGCGCCGTATAAGGAATGGAACCTCGGGGCTACGGGTCGGCCCCCGTCGATGGCTCAGGGTGTAGAGCGGGCGCCCACTCGTGCGCGCGCCCGCTTGCCGGACTTCTGCCGCTCCACGGAAAAGAGACCCTGACCATGTCCTGGCTGTCCAGATTCAGCCTCGCGCAACGGGCGCTGATCGGACTGATGTCGATCATCGCGCTCGTCTTCGGGGCGATCGCGATACCCCAGCTCAAACAGCAGCTGCTGCCGACCATCGAACTGCCCATGGTGTCCGTGATCGCCCCGTACCAGGGCGCCTCCCCGGACGTGGTCGAGAAGCAGGTCGTCGAACCCATCGAGGACAACCTGGAGGCCGTCGACGGCATCTCCGGCGTCACCTCGACGGCGAGCGAGGGCAACGCCGTGATCATGGCGTCCTTCGACTACGGCAACGACACCCAGCAGCTCGTCGCCGACGTCCAGCAGGCCGTCAACCGGGCCGGCGCCCGCCTCCCGGAGGACGTCGACCCGCAGGTCGTCGCCGGTTCCACGGACGACATCCCGACCGTCGTCCTCGCCGTCACCTCCGGCCAGGACCAGCAGGCGCTCGCCGACCGGCTCGACCGGACCGTGGTGCCCGCGCTGGAGGGCATCGACGGCGTCGGCCAGGTCACCGTGGACGGCGTGCGCGACGTCCAGGTCACCGTCACCCCCGACGACACGAAGCTGGCGAAGGCCGGTCTCACCTCGCAGTCGCTGTCGACGGCCCTCCAGGCCGGCGGCGCGACCGTCCCGGCCGGCTCCTTCGACGAGGACGGCGCCAACCGCACCGTCCAGGTCGGCGGCGGCTTCACCTCGCTGAAGCAGATCGAGGACCTGATGGTCGCCGCCGAGTCAGGCAAGGGCGACCCGGTCCGCCTCGGGGACGTCGCCACGGTGAAGGAGGAGGAGGCCAGGGCCGACTCCCTCACCCGCACCAACGGCAAGCCGAGCCTCGCCGTGATGGCGACCATGGACCACGACGGCAGCGCGGTCGCCATCTCGGAGGCCGTCCAGGAGAAGCTGCCCGACCTGCGCGAGGACCTCGGTGACGGGGCCACCCTCACCGTCGTCAGCGACCAGGGCCCGGCGGTCTCCAAGGCCATCGAGGGCCTCACCACCGAGGGCGCGCTCGGTCTGCTCTTCGCCGTCCTGGTGATCCTGGTCTTCCTGGCGTCGGTCCGCTCGACCCTCGTCACGGCGGTCTCCATCCCGCTGTCCGTGGTGCTCGCCCTGATCGTGCTGTGGACGCGCGACCTGTCGCTGAACATGCTGACGCTGGGCGCGCTGACGATCGCCATCGGCCGGGTCGTGGACGACTCCATCGTCGTCCTGGAGAACATCAAGCGGCACCTCGGCTACGGCGAGGAGCGCCAGTCCGCGATCATGAACGCGGTGCGTGAGGTGGCCGGCGCGGTGACGTCCTCGACGCTCACCACGGTCGCCGTGTTCCTGCCGATCGGCCTGGTCGGCGGCATGGTGGGCGAGCTGTTCGGCTCCTTCAGCCTCACCGTCACGGCGGCGCTGCTGGCGTCCCTGCTGGTGTCGCTGACGGTCGTGCCCGTCCTGTCGTACTGGTTCCTGCGGGCCCCGAAGGGCACCCCGGAGGACGCCGAGGAGGCGCGCAGGATCGCCGAGGAGAAGGAGGCCAGGAGCCGCCTCCAGCGCCTCTACGTCCCCGTGCTGCGCTTCGCCACCCGGCGCAGGCTGACCAGCGTGGCCATCGCGGTCGCCGTGCTGATCGCCACGTTCGCCATGGCGCCGCTGCTGAAGACCAACTTCTTCGACGCGGGCGAGCAGCAGGTCCTCACCGTCCGGCAGGAGCTGGAGCCCGGCACCAGCCTGGCCGCGACCGACGACCAGGCCACGAAGGTCGAGAAGCTGCTCGATGACACCGAGGGCGTCAAGGACTACCAGGTGACCATCGGTTCGTCCGGCTGGATGGCGGCCTTCGGCGGCGGTACGGACACCAACCAGGCGACGTACCAGGTGATGCTGGAGGACGACGCGTCCTCCGAGGACGTGTCGGACAGCCTGGAGAAGGGCCTCGGCGGGCTCGACGGCATCGGCACCACCACCATCGCGGCCGGTGACGGCTTCGGCAGCCAGGACCTGAGCGTCGTCGTCAAGGCGGCCGACGCGCAGGCGCTGCGCAAGGCGGCGGACCAGGTCCGCGACGCGGTGGCCTCCCTGGACGACGTCACGGACGTCACCAGCGACCTGGCGCAGAGCGTGCCCCGTATCTCGGTGAAGGCCAACGACAAGGCCGCCGAGGCCGGTTTCGACGACCAGATCCTCGGCGGGGCCGTCGCCCAGGCGGTGCGCGGCACCCCGGCCGCCAAGGTGGTCCTGGACGACACCGAGCGCGACATCGTCATCCGCTCGGCGAAGCCGGCCACCACCGTGGACGAGCTGAAGAACCTGCGCCTGGGCCCGGTGAAGCTGGGCGACGTCGCCACCGTCGAGGTGGTGGACGGCCCCGTCTCCATGACCCGGATCGACGGCCAGCGCTCGGCCACCGTCACCGCGAAGCCGACCGGTGACAACACCGGCGCGGTGGGCATGGACCTCCAGAAGAAGATCGACGAGCTGACGCTGCCGGCGGGCGCGACGGCGGAGATCGGCGGCGTGACCGAGGACCAGGACGAGGCGTTCCTCAACCTGGCCCTGGCGATGCTGGCCGCGATCGCGATCGTCTTCATGCTGCTGGTCGGCACCTTCCGGTCGCTGGCCCAGCCGCTGATCCTGCTGGTGTCCATCCCGTTCGCGGCGACCGGCGCCATCGGCCTGCTGCTGGTCACCGGTACCCCGATGGGTGTCCCGGCGATGATCGGCATGCTGATGCTGATCGGCATCGTGGTCACCAACGCGATCGTGCTGATCGACCTGATCAACCAGTACCGCAGGCAGGGCTACGGCGTCGTCGAGGCCGTGCTGGAGGGCGGCCGCCACCGTCTGCGGCCGATCCTGATGACGGCCCTGGCGACCATCTTCGCCCTGCTCCCGATGGCACTGGGCGTCACCGGCGAGGGCGGCTTCATCGCCCAGCCGCTGGCGGTCGTGGTGATCGGCGGTCTGATCACGTCCACCCTGCTCACCCTGCTGCTGGTGCCGACGCTCTACGCGATGCTGGAGCTCCGCAAGGAGCGGCGCGCGAAGAAGCGGGCGGCGAAGAAGGGTCTCTCCGCACAGGGGGAGGCTCCCCGGGAGCCGAAGCCGGTCCAGGTCTGACGACCGCCCGTACGACGAGTCCGACGACCGTCCGTACGACGAAGGGGCGTCCCGTGAACTCACGGGGCGCCCCCGTCTTTTCCGCACGTGACGGGATGCCGGAGACGAACGAGAGCTCCCCGGACACCCGTGAGATACCCCGTTGAGGCGGTGCCCGGCGGAACCTGACGGGGTGTCCAGGACGTCGGTCGTCAGACCCGTCGGACGGAGGCCGGGGCTCCCGCGCGGCACGTGGGCCGGGCGGGAGCCCCAGCGGGGTGGGACGTGGTCAGCACTTCCACGTGTGGCTGCGGACGAAGGTGCCCGCTCCCTTGAGGTTGAGCTTCCTGCCCTTCGGGACGCAGACCACCTTGGTGCCCTTCATCCCGGTCTTGGTGTAGATCGACACCGGCTTGCCGCTCTTGCCGTTGTTGAAGACCGACTGCACCCGTGTCTTCTTGGACCAGCCGCAGACGGAGCTGCCGCCCAGCCAGTCGGGGTCGTCGATCTGCCAGCCGCAAGGGCCGCCCTTGCCGTTGTCGAGGGGGTACGCGCAGAAGGCGCCGGGGGTGCAGGTCCACGGGTCCACAGGTGCCGCGTCCACCGAGGCCGGCGTGGCGAGGGTACCGACGACGGCGGCCGCGGCGAGGCCGACCGCCATGCGTGCTTTCCTGGTCAACTGTCCCATGAGGTCTTCTCCTTGGTTCCATGTGTCGGGCCTGTTCCGCTCGGTCACGGTCCGGGTCCGGGACGGCGAGCCGGGGCGGAAGCGGCGCCCGCGCCCCGGCCTTCGTGCGAGCGGATCGCGGTCCGGTTCAGACGCGGCCGTGGTAGTAGGTGATGTCCCAGTGACTGCCCTCACGGGCGTAGACGTTGCCGCCCGGGGACTTGTAGAGGAGGGCTCCGTCACCGCGCTTCCCGGCGTATCGGAAGCGGTCGGCGATGTACTTGTTCACACAGGTGTTGAGAGCGATGTCGATCTTGTAGCCGTTGTAGTGGCTGTAGGTCCCGGCGGCGTGGCCGCGCTCGGTTCCACCGGTGACGCGGATCGCGCACCTGGTGGCCTTCTTGAAGGCGATGACGCCGGCGATGCTTGCCTTGTTGATCTTCTCGAACGAGGTGCAGTCGGTCCTTTCGCGGTTCGAGCAGCCGCCGCTCGAGGACCAGTTGACACCGGCTTTCCTCAGTTGTGCCGCGGCCTCCGCGTGGGTTTTGTATTTCGCCGGTGCGGCGGCTTCGGCGGAGGCCGCGGTGCCGGTGAGGACGGCCGCCGCGGAGAGGACGGCGAATCCCGCGCGCAGGGAGCGGCTCAGGGGTGTGATCGGCATGATGTCTCCGGGGGACGGGTCACGTGGTTCGGACGGCGGGGCGCCCGGTGGGGTGATGCTGCGGTTCCGGGCCGACGGCGCCGCTACTTCGGTGAGGCGAAGCCCTGGAACTTCTTGTTCTTGATGTAGGGGCCACCGGTGTTGCGGGTGTCGTTCCAGTCGTAGGACCGGCGGGTGACGCTGTCGGTGCCCTGGCCGGCGTTGCCCTCGATGGTGGTGACGGTCCGTCCCCTGACGGCGACGACGACTCCCACGTGACCGAACCTGACGTCGGCGTTGTCGGACCACACCAGGACATCGCCCGGCTGCGGCAGTCGCCGCACGTCGTACTTGTGGAAGCGGTTGCCCAGGCCTGTGCGCCACTGCTGGGACGCCTGGTACTTGGCGGGCACTCCCCGCTTGCCCCACATGGCGGCGGCGAAGTGACCGCACCACTGCTGGCCGTTGTAGTCGTTGTATTCGTTGAGGTTGCGGCCGCCGAGGTAGTTGTTGTCACCCTTCGGCTTGCTCAGGCGGACGGACCCGTTCTTCGTGACCTTGTACTTGGTGGGCTTCGTGAGTGCCTGGTCGGCCCTGGCCACGATCTGCTGCCTGCCCGGTGCGACGGACGACGCGGAGGGGGCGGTCGCCTTTCCGGCCTCGGCGGGCTCGGCCTGCGCCGACCCGGTGGCGAGGCCCGCGGCGAGCAGGGCGCTGAGGGCCAGGGAGGTGAAGCGGCTGGTGTTGCCGGACATCTGAGGGTGCTCTCTTCCGTGGTGTGTGGTTCCGGTCGACCGGATGCGCCGGGAGGGCTCGGGCGGCAGCTGTGTTCGCGGTCCGCCCGGTGACGCAGCGGTCTTGGCGACGACTTGAGTTTCGGGACGGCCACCGGGCGGGGTACAGGGTTTCCCGCTGCCCCCGGTGTGACGGTGTGGTTGGTAAACCCGTGCCGACCTCGCCCGATGCGCGCAGGGGTGACAGAGCTCGGGCAGGTGGCGGTCGGCCCGGGTTCCGCTACGGGCAGCCCGGTTCGTAGGGAACCCCGGGCAGTGCCCTCTTCCACGTGGGCTGGTCGGTGCCTCCGACGACCCGGCAGACCTGCCGCAGGACCGCCTTGGTGTCGAGGCCCCACCGGCGGATCGTGCCGTCTTCCGCCGCGGAGACGACAGGCCCGTCGTCACCCAGGAAGGCGACGTGACGGACGGGCCCCTCGTGTCCGCTGAGGGTCCGCAGGAGACGGCCGTCCGCCGTGTCCCAGATACGGATGGTGCGGTCCTGGCCGGCCGTGGCGAGCCGTGTGCCCGAGCGATTGAACGTGGCCGTGAGCACGCCACCGGTGTGTCCGGTGAGTGTGCGGGCCCGGTGCTCGCCTTTCGGCCGGGCCCAGAGCCTGACCGTGTGATCCCAGCTGACGGTGGCCAGCACGCCGCCCGGGCCGACCGCGATGCCGAGGACCTGATGGCGGTGGGGCAGCCGGCGCAGTACCCGGCCACTGCCGTAGTCCCGGACCACGGCCTGCGAGTCGAGGCCTCCGGTGACCACGGTGTTCCGGTCGGGGAAGGCGATGCTGCGCACACCGTCGGTGTGACCGCCGAACTCACGAAGCCGTACGGGACGGTGACGGGAGCCGGGCTCCGGCAGGCGCCACAGTCGGGCCGTATGGTCGTCGGAGCCCGTGACCAGCAGACGCCGGTGTCCGGGACGGAAGGCGAGCGACCTGACGGTGCGTGGGTGTGCGGACCATTCGGTGACGGGTCGTCGCGGGTCCGCCGTGCGCCAGACGCCGACCCGGCCCTTCTCGTCGGCCGCGGCGACCAGGGATCCGTCGTCGCTGAACGCGACAGCGCGAACGGGAGCGCGGCCGCCGGCGTTCCCGGAAAGGCGGCGCGCGTCTCCCGTGCTCAGGTCGACGAGGCGTGCGGTGCCGCCGGTCCCCGCGACGGCCAGGAGCCGGCCGTCGGGTGACAGCGCTCCGTCGAACCAGGGCTCGCCGCGTCCGACCAGGCCGAGCGTGGCGGTGGGCGTCCACAGTCGCACCGTTCCGTCCTCACCGGCGGTGGCGACGGTGCGGCCGTCGGGCGAGTACTCGACCCCCCAGACGAAACCCCGGTGGGCGGTCAGGGTGGTGAGGCGGCGACGGGTGGCCAGGTCCCAGACCACTGCGACGTCGTCCTGGCCCGCGGCGGCCACGAAACGGCCGTCGGCGGAGACGGACACGTCGACCACCGAGTCCGTCAGCCCTTCGAGCCCGGCCACCTTGCGACGGGTCTCCGTGTCCCAGACCGTGACTCCGCCGTCCCATTCACCGGCCACCAGCCGTCGGCCGTCCGGGGTGAAGGCCAGCGCCCAGACGGCCTCCCTCTTGTCGTTCTTCAGCTGGACGGTCCGGCCGCTTTTCGGGTCGAGCAGCCACAGGGAGCCCGTCTCCCCCGCCACGGCAGCCTGACCGCCGTCAGCCGTGAGCGCAGCCGAGTACAGGCGCCGGCCCAGCGGGACGGAACGGACCGGGGCGGCGTTCCGGGATGTGGTGTCGAACTGCTTCACCACGCCGTCGTCGGAGACGGACAGCAGGACCTTCCCGTCCTCGGACGCCACCAGGGAGTTGATCCGCTTTCCGTGCCGGTCGGCGAGCAGGGACGGCGCGTGCACACCGTTGACCCTCGTCAGTTCACCCTGTGCGTTTCCCCAGACGATCACCCCGGTGTCGGGAACCACGGTCACGGCCCGCACGGCCGCGCCGTCGGAGAACTCCCGTACCTGCCGCCGGGAACGGACGTCCCACACCCGGACCGTTCCGTCCCCGCCCCCGGACACGAGGTGCCGGTTGTCACCGGTCCACGCCACCGCGCGGACGGAACCGGTGTGCCCCTTCAGGGCTCCCGCGTACGGATGGGCCTGGGTGCTGAGCAGGGCGCTCGCGGACGCGTCGGTCCGCTCGCCCGCCCAGGCCGATGCCGCCAGAAGCAGAGCGGACTGGGAGTTGCCGGCGACGCTGGGGACACCGAGCAGCGCCAGCTTCTCGTTGAGGCGTGCCGTGCGTTCCCCGGCGGCCGCCTCACGGCTGGAGTGCACCGCCGTCACCGTGCTGGCCAGGGCGACCGCGAGCAGCGCGGCGAGAGCCACCACCAGGCGGCGCAGGCGCTGGGTGCGGCGTCGCTCACGCTGCTGCTCCTCCTGCTCCCGGGCCTGTGCTGCCAGCAGGAAGGCCCGCTCGGTCTCCCCCACGGCCGCCAGAGCGTGTCCGGCGGCGTCCTGGGCGGTGGCAAGGCGGTTGCCCCGGGGCAGCAGCCCGGGGTCACGGCCTTCCGCCTCCCACTGCCGGGCGGTCTCCCTCAGCCGGTGCCGGGCACGCAGCGCCACGGCGTCGGCGTCGATCCAGTTCCGCAGGCGCGGCCAGGCACGGAGGACGACTTCGTGGGCAAGGGTCACACTGTCACGGTCGGCGGTCAGCAGACGGGTACGTGTGAATTCCTCGACGACCCCGTCGGCCTGCTCGCCGACGCCCAGGGTGAGTTCCTCCCTGGTCGCATGGCGGCGTGTGGCCCGCCCGTCCTCGTCGACACGGACCAGGCTCAGCAGAACGGCCCGCGCCGTCTCCTTCAGGTCGGCGGGCAGACGCCCGTACGCGACCTCCGCGCTGGCCGACACCGCCCGGACGATGCCACCGGCCTGCTCGTATCCCTCAAGGGTGAGCCGTGTCCCGTCGCGTTCCTGCCACGTCGTCAGGAGCGCGTGTGACAGCAACGGCAGCACCCCCGGCCCGTTCCCGCCCCCGGCGGTGCCGTCCGCGGTGACGGACCTCTCGGCGGAGGCCGCGGCACCCAGGTCGCGCAGGATCACCTCGACGAGGCCTGGCTCGAGTTCCAGCCCCGCGGCCTCGGCCGGCTTCGTCACCGCGGCGCGGATCTCACCCGGACTCATGGGTTCCAGCGGGAACTGCCCCTCCCGAAGGGTCTCCGCGAGTTTGGGACGGGCGAGAGCGGCCCCGTAGAAGTCGGCACGCATACCGAGGACGACCAGCGCCGCCGGATGCTGCGGCCGCCCGTCACGTCCCGCGCCGCCCGGCACGGCCGACAGCGCGTGCAGGACGCGGATGAACCGGATCCGTTCGGCGGGGCTCTCGCACAGCGTGAAGACTTCCTCGAACTGGTCCACGATCAGTGCGAACCGTAGGTCCTTCTCGGCTGTCGCCCCATCCTGGGCGAGGCGGTCATGAACCGGACGGGCCGGACCGCGAGGGCCGTCCTCCGGAGCGTCCGGGTCGTCCAGGGAGCCCCGCAGTGCCTCCGGGGCCACCCCGAGCGTGCGCGACAGGAGATCCGACAGGCGGTCGACGGGGTGTTCACCGGGCCGCATCGTGAGCACCGGCCACCGGTGCGATCCGCGCACCGGGAGGGCGCCCCGGAACAGCGCCGGTACCAGGCCCGCTTGGAGGAGCGAGGACTTGCCCGTGCCGGACGCGGCCACCACCATGGTCGGCCCCACGCCGAGACGCGCGGTCACCACCTGGATCAGCGCGGCCGTGGCCCGTTCCCGGCCGAAGAACCGGTTGGCGTCGGTCGTCTCGTACGGGGCGAGCCCCCGGTACGGGCACTCGCCTCCGTCCCCGCCCTGCCGGCGCTGCGCCGGCACCATGGATACGACGAGACGCCTCAGCAGACCGCCGGTGTCCAACGCCGTGTCGCACGCTTCCGACACGGCGAGGGTCAGAGGCTTGTCCCCGTTCTCGACTCGCGACAGGTAGCCCTTCGTGTAGTGGACCCGTTTCGCGAGATCGGCGAGCGAGACACCTCGCTGCCGACGCAGCCGCCTCAGTTCCTGCCCGGGATGGACGCCGGGGCGGTGCACTTCGCCGCTGGACGCCCCGTCCAATGGTGCATTGATCATGCTCTGCTAAAGGAGACCGGGGCGACAAAGTAGCTCTGTGACCGGCGGAGCAGCCGATCGGGTGATGCGAGGTCCGCTCCCGGCGCGTGCTCTCCGGCTTCCCGTCGGCGGTGCCGCCGTCGCGGTCGACGGGCATCCGGCCGGTGCCCGCGCCGGCTGCCCGGTGTGGTGTCGCTCGCGCTCCACGCCGACCGGTTCGTCCCGGCCGACCACCGGGCGGACCCGCCGCGGCGTGCGCGGGTCGGTCCAGGCCCTGGAGAAGGACGTCCGGGCCCGGACCGCCGCGTGGAACGAAGACCTCGGACCGTTCGTCCGGACGAGACGGCCGAGGAGATCCTCGACCCCCTCGCCCCGTACCGCAGGTCGATCTCCACGACCAGCAAGCATGCCCGGAGCCCGGAGCCGACCTGAGGCGACAACCGGGTCCGGACCCGCCTGCGACCGTCCCGGACGGTCGAAACGGCTCGGAGGGACCTGGCGATCCGTCACGAAGGACCAGGGCCAAGACTCGGCGTTACGGCAGCGCCAGCATCCGCTCCAGCGCCAGCTTCGCGAACGCCTCCGTCTCCTTGTCCACCTCGATGCGGTTGACCAGGTTGCCCTCGGCGAGGGATTCGAGCGCCCACACCAGGTGGGGGAGGTCGATGCGGTTCATGGTCGAGCAGAAGCAGACCGTCTTGTCGAGGAAGACGATCTCCTTGCCCTCGGACGCGAAACGGTTCGCCAGGCGGCGGACCAGGTTCAGCTCGGTCCCGATGGCCCACTTGGAGCCGGCCGGGGCCGCCTCCAGCGTCTTGATGATGTACTCGGTCGAGCCGACGTAGTCCGCGGCGGCGACGACCTCGTGCCGGCACTCGGGGTGGACCAGGACGTTCACGCCGGGGATGCGCTCGCGCACGTCCTCGACCGAGTCCAGGCTGAACCGGCCGTGCACCGAGCAGTGGCCGCGCCACAGGATCATCTTCGCGGCGCGCAGCTCGTCCGCCGTCAGCCCGCCGTTCGGCTTGTGCGGGTTGTAGACGACGCAGTCCTCCAGGGACATGCCCATGTCGCGGACGGCGGTGTTCCGGCCCAGGTGCTGGTCGGGCAGGAAGAGCACCTTCTCGCCCTGCTCGAAGGCCCAGTCCAGGGCCCGCCGGGCGTTGGAGGAGGTGCAGATGGTGCCGCCGTGCTTGCCGGTGAAGGCCTTGATGTCGGCGGAGGAGTTCATGTACGAGACGGGGACGACCTGCTCGGCTATCCCGGCCTCGGTCAGCACGTCCCAGCACTCGGCGACCTGCTCGGCGGTGGCCATGTCGGCCATGGAGCAGCCGGCCGCGAGGTCGGGCAGGACCACCTTCTGGTCGTCGCCGGTGAGGATGTCCGCCGACTCGGCCATGAAGTGCACACCGCAGAAGACGATGTACTCGGCCTGCGGGCGGGCGGCGGCGTCGCGGGCCAGCTTGAAGGAGTCGCCCGTGACGTCGGCGAACTGGATGACCTCGTCGCGCTGGTAGTGGTGGCCGAGCACGAAGACCTTGTCCCCGAGCTTCTCCTTGGCGGCGCGGGCGCGCTCCACCAGATCCGGGTCGGACGGGGAGGGGAGGTCGCCGGGACACTCCACACCGCGCTCGCTCTTCGGATCGGCCTCACGGCCGAGGAGCAGCAGGGCGAGGGGCGTCGGCTGTACGTCGAGCTCCTGGGTCTGGGCGGTGGTCACGACACGCACCCTTTCTGTTCTGGCGACTACTTCTCGTCCGACTTCTCGTCGAAATGACGCTATCTATCATAACCGGTTCACGTCACTTTGACGACGGGCCATAGCGTCCATGTGACGGGAATCCCTGAGGGCGCCGATCCATTCCCGGAAGGGCCCACAAGGGCCGGTTTCCGCTTCCTACGGCGTGTGCGAGCATGAGGAGGGAGGCGAGGAAGACACGCGCCCGGCCCGGAATGAATCCGCGGTCCCGCCGGTTGCAACCGTCGGCAAGCAGTCTCCGTACAACCCGGGAGAGATGTAGATGTCCGTATCGGACGAGACCACCACCGTCACCGACGGCATCGTCCTGACCGACGCCGCCGCGTCCAAGGTCAAGGCCCTGCTCGACCAGGAAGGCCGTGACGACCTCGCCCTGCGTGTCGCCGTCCAGCCCGGCGGCTGCTCCGGCCTGCGCTACCAGCTCTTCTTCGACGAGCGCTCGCTCGACGGCGACGTGGTGAAGGACTTCGGCGGTGTGAAGGTCGTCACCGACCGCATGAGCGCCCCGTACCTGGGCGGCGCCACCGTCGACTTCGTCGACACCATCGAGAAGCAGGGCTTCACGATCGACAACCCCAACGCCACCGGCTCCTGCGCCTGCGGCGACTCCTTCAGCTGAGCCGGATCCCCGTCCCAGGCAGCACATGACGAAGGCGGCGGCCCCCTCCGAGGGGGCCGCCGCCTTCGGGTTCTCCTCTCCCGCGGCTACCGGGTGGGCGGCGCAGGCAGCCGGGCACCGTCCTTCCACAGCGGGACCGGCTCACCGTCCGTGCCCACGACCTCGCGGTCACCGAGCGGCGCGTCCAGCCGCACCGTCTGCTGGTACTGCTTGGCGATCAGGATGCACACCTTGTCCGGCCAGGGCGTCTCGGTCACCCGCACCGTCACCCGGTCGCCGTTCTCACGCGCCGTCGCCTCGTAGTCGGCGCACACGCCGCCCGTGAAGGTCACGGTCAGCTCGTCGCCCTCGGCGGTGTAGCCCTGGACGTCGACATCACGGGTGGACGGTGCCGCGGTCGGCTCATCGCCGGGCCCCGTGGGCCGCGGGCTCGCCTCCCCGGACCCGGACTCCGTCCGCGGGGCGAGGAACTCCGGATCGACCGCCGGATACGTCACCGTGAAGGCGTCCTCCGCCCCCTGGGGCCGTACCTCGAACAGCCAGGACGGCACGAGCGCCGGCCGCCCGTCCACGGAGTGCGAGGCCAGCCCGAACACCGCGTCGCCGACCGTCACGGTGTCGCCGGCCGGCTTCGTCGCCGGAGCGCAGGTCTCTCGCCGCCCGTCCTCCAGCGGTACGGGACCGGCGCAGCCGCCGATCTCCGCGCGCTGCCCCGAGCCCGGCGCCGCGTTCAGCAGCTTCAGCGCGTCGGCGGCGCTCACCACGGGGTAGGTGTCCCCCTTCACCGGCTCCGTGAGCCGGCCGTTGCCGCCGACCACCTCGCCCCCGGCGCCGACGACCACGCCGGTCGTCCAGCCGTGGGTCGGCAGCCCGCCGACCTCGGGGTCGGCGTTCACCACGCGCTTGCCGCCCATGATCTGACCCGCGTCGAGCTTCGCGTCGTCCTGGCCCACCGCCTTCAGCACGGGCGCGGCGGCCTTCCTCGCGACGGACTCGCTCACGACCGGACCGCCCGTGGACGGGGCCGAGCACGTCGCGCCCTTGCAGTTGTCGGTGCCCGGGTTGTTCCGGCTGAACGTCCAGGAGCCGGGAGCCTCCCGGTCCACCCGCAGCGTGGGCCCCGAACCGTCCTTGCCGCCGATCCGCCAGGACCCGCCCTCCGCCACCGGCTTCCCCTCCAGCCCCAGGGCCTTCGCCAGCGTGACCACCCGGTCCTCGGTGACCTGCCCCCGGACGCGGTACACCGGCGCCGAACCGGGACCCTCCGGGAGCGAGCCGTCGGCGCGGTAGACGACGCCGTAGGGGTTGGGCTCGCCGGGGGCGATCCCGTTCGTGGCGCCCTCGGAGTGACCGTCCAGGTCGAGCGGCGGGGGAGTGGCGTCACCGTTCGCCCCCGGAGTCGTACCGCCCCCGGAGTCCCCGGAACCACCGGAGGCGCCGGAGGCGAGATAGGCCCCGCCGCCCCCGACCAGCAGCACGGCGGCGGCGACGGAGGCGATCAGCAGGGACGGACGCCGCCGTCCCGCCGCCGGCTCGTCCGCGCCGGGACTCGGCTCGTCCTCCGGGGCCTCTCCGGCGGGGGTGCCGGTGGTGGCTGCTTCAGCCTTCCCGGCATCGGCATCGGCATCGGACGCGCCGTCGGCCGGTTGTGCCGTACCCGGCTCGGGGGCGTCCGTCTCCCCGTCGTGGCCCGAAGCGCCCCCGGAGTCGGGCGCGCCACCCGGGGCGGTGCGCGCCTCGTCGTCGTTGTCGGGTCGCTCGGTGTTCACCGCATCGCTCCTTCGGCTGCGCGACTGTCCCGGAAGGACCCTTCCCGGTGGTGCCGGGACTGCTCGTGGGTCGTATCCCGCATCCCCTTTACGGGGGACAGCGATGGGACGCAGCGGGGGAGCGCGCGGTTCCCCGAGGGCGCCGGACCGGCCGGCGCCGGCTCAGTCGCCGTACTCGGCCATCGCGTCCAGCAGCCGCGCCGAGCCGGGCGGCACGGTCACGCCGTGGATCGAGGACGGGGGGACCGGCCGGGCGGCCACCCGGTCGGGCACCGCCCAGTGGGGGACCATCCGGGCGCAGTCGCCGCGCAGCGACGCCAGGCCGCCTTCGAGGTCCGCCGGGGCGGGGGCGGGGGTGTGGGCCCTGGGGTTCGTCATATCGGCACCGTAGACACGGAGAAGGTCACGAAGAAAGATCTACTATCGGGTAGTTTAGTCCGCTTCTGCGGGCCCTCCCCAACCGGTAGCGTGAAGTGTCAAACCGCCTCCCTCAGGAGAATCCACGCCGTGCGCATCGCAGTCACCGGCTCCATCGCCACCGACCACCTCATGACCTTCCCCGGGCGCTTCGCCGACCAGTTCGTCGCGGACCAGCTGCACACGGTCTCGCTGTCGTTCCTGGTCGACCAGCTCGACGTACGCCGGGGAGGCGTCGCCGCGAACATCGCCTTCGGCATGGGCCAGCTCGGCACCCGGCCGATCCTGGTCGGCGCGGCCGGATCCGACTTCGCCGAGTACCGCGCCTGGCTGGACCGGCACGGCGTCGACACCGGCTCGGTGCGCATCTCCGAGACCCTGCACACCGCCCGCTTCGTGTGCACCACGGACGCCGACCACAACCAGATCGGCTCCTTCTACACGGGCGCGATGAGCGAGGCCCGGCTGATCGAGCTGAAGACTGTCGCCGACCGCGTGGGCGGCCTCGACCTGGTCTCCATCGGCGCGGACGACCCGGAGGCGATGCTCCGGCACACCGAGGAGTGCCGGACCCGCTCCATCCCCTTCGCCGCCGACTTCTCCCAGCAGATCGCCCGGATGAACGGCGACGAGATCCGGATACTGCTGGACGGGGCGACCTACCTCTTCTCCAACGAGTACGAGAAGGGGCTCATCGAGACGAAGACCGGCTGGAGCGACGCGGAGATCCTCGGCAAGGTGGGCCACCGTGTCACCACCCTCGGTGCGAGGGGTGTCCGCATCGAGCGGGCCGGCGAGGAGACGATCGAGGTCGGGTGCCCGGACGAGGAGCGCAAGGCGGATCCGACGGGCGTCGGCGACGCGTTTCGGGCGGGGTTCCTGTCGGGGCTGGCGTGGGGGGTTTCGCTGGAGCGGGCGGCGCAGGTCGGTTGCATGCTGGCGACTCTTGTCATCGAGACGGTGGGTACGCAGGAGTACCAGTTGCGGCGGGGGCACTTCATGGAGCGCTTCACCAAGGCGTACGGGGACGAGGCGGCGGAGGAGGTTCGGGGGCATCTGGGCTGAGTCGTCTCGGGTGCGGGTGCGGGTGCGGGTGCGTGGGGGCTGGTCGCGCAGTTCCCCGCGCCCCTGAAAGACGCGCAGTTCCCCGCGCCCCTGAAAGACGCGCAGTTCCCCGCGCCCCTGAAAGACGCGCAGTTCCCCGCGCCCCTGAAAGATGCGCAGTTCCCCGCGCCCCCCAAAAGACGCGCCGTTCCCCGCGCCCCTGATGACGTGCTGCTCCCCCCTGCGCCTGGGGTGCGCGGTTCCTCGCGTCCCCGAGGCGAGGGGGTTCAGTTCGTTCGGCGGACCATGTAAGCCGTTCCCCGGGGGGTCGGTTCTTCGCCCGCGTACTCCTGGCCGCGCATCTCGCACCAGGCCGGGATGTCCAGGCGGGCCGCCTCGTCGTCGGCGAGGACGCGGATCGTGCCGCCCAGGGGGACGTCTCCGATGACCTTGGCCAGTTCGATGACCGGGATCGGGCAGCGCCGGCCCAGGGCGTCCACCACCAGGGCCTCGTCCTTCTCCTCCGTCGGGACGGGGCCGGTGGACACCGGCGCGCCGAGCTTCTCCCTCACCCCCGACACCACCTCCGGCAGGACGGACAGGAAGCGCTCGACGTCCTCCTCCCGCGTCCCCGACGGCAGCGAGACCCGGATGTTGCCCTCGCTGAGCACGCCCATCGCCCGCAGCACATGGCTCGGCGTCAGCGTGCTGCTCGTGCAGGACGACCCGGACGACACGGAGAAGCCGGCCCGGTCCAGCTCGTGCAGCAATGTCTCCCCGTCGACATAGAGACAGGAGAAGGTGACGATCCCCGGCAGCCGCCGCTCCGGATCCCCGACCACCTCCACGTCCCGCACCAGCCCCGGCACCCGCGCCCGGATCCGCTCCGTCAGTTCCCGCAGCCGTGCCGCCTCCTCGGCGGCCTCCGCCCGCACCGCCCGCAGCGAAGCCGCCGCCGCCACGATCGCCGGCAGGTTCTCGAACCCGGCCGCCCGCCCCGACTCCCGCTCGTCCCGCGGCCCCTGGGGAGCGAACCGCACCCCTTTCCGTACGACGAGCAGCCCGGCCCCCGACGGACCGCCCCACTTGTGGGCGCTCGCCGCGAGCAGCGACCAGTCGCCCTCCACCGGCCCCCACCCCAGCGACTGGGCCGCGTCCACCAGCAGCGGCACCCCCGCCGCCCGGCACACCTCGGCGACCTCGGCCACCGGCTGCACGGTCCCCACCTCGTGGTTGGCCGACTGCAGACAGGCCAGCGCGGTGTCCGGCCGCAGGGCGTCCGCGTACCCGGACGGGCTCACGGCCCCCGTGCGCTCCACCGCGACCTCGCTGACCGATCCTCCGCCGGCCTGGTGAACTTCCGCCGCATGGAGCACGGAAGAGTGTTCGACCGCTGACACGATCAGGTGACCTCCGACGCGCCGTCGCCCGGCCAGCGCCCCCGCGATCCCGGAGTGCACCGCCCGCGTCCCGGACGACGTGAACACCAACTCGTCCGCCCGGCACCCCACCGCCTCCGCGACCGCCTCCCGCGCCGCGTCCAACAGCAACCGGGCCCGCCGCCCCTCCCGGTACAACCGCACCGGATCCGCCCACCCCTCATCAAGAGAGGCCATCAGGGCCTGCCGGGCGACGGGGTGGAGGGGGGCGGCGGAAGCGGCATCGAAGTAGGACATACAGCAACGCTAAGCCCCGTGAGGGCAGCATCCCCCAGGGGCGCGGGGCTGTTTCGATATGCGGCTCCGCCGCGTGGGCGCGACCGGCCACGAACAAACCCGCACCCGCCAAACCAGCGAACCACCCCACCCACTAGGCCCCCCTCCCCGCAACCCCTCGGATGGCGTCGGCTAGGGTTTGGTCCGCATAAACATCCAAACCCCTGCCCGACGCAGGGCGGCGACCGACCAGCGAGAAGGCAGGCCGCAGCCAATCCGCGCGGGCGAGACTCTCGGGAAGGCGCTACGTGAGTCCCAACGGCTCCGACCGCTCGCCGCGGCGCCCGATGCGGCGGAAGCTGCTGCAGGCACTGACCGCGGGCCTGGTCCTGGCGACCGCCACCGGTTGCACATGGGAGGACTTCCCCCGCCTTGGTATGCCCACCCCCACCACGGAAGAGGCTCCGCGGATCCTCTCCCTGTGGCAGGGATCCTGGGCCGCCGCGCTCGTCGTAGGCGTGCTGGTGTGGGGCCTGATCCTGTGGAGTGCTTTCTTCCACCGGCGCAGCCGCACCAAGGTGGAGGTTCCTCCGCAGACCCGGTACAACATGCCCATCGAGGCGCTGTACACGGTGGTTCCGCTCATCATCGTCTCGGTGTTCTTCTATTTCACCGCGCGTGACGAATCCGAGCTGCTGAGGCTCGAGAAGAAGCCCGACGTCACGGTCAACGTGGTCGGCTTCCAGTGGAGCTGGTGCTTCAACTACGTCGAGAACGTCGACGGTTCCACGGGCGACGCCAAGAAGGCCGAGGAACTCGACGCGATTCCGAACCGCTACAAGGAGGCCTTCCCGGCCGACGCCGGCGGTGTCTACGACTGCGGTACCCCCGGTACGCGGAACCCGCAGACCAACAACCCGGGCCCCACCCTGTGGCTGCCCGAGGGCAAGCGCGTCCGCTTCGTGCTGACCTCGCGTGACGTCATCCACTCCTTCTGGGTGGTGCCGTTCCTGATGAAGCAGGACGTCATCCCGGGCCACACCAACGCCTTCGAGGTGACCCCCAACCGTGAGGGCACCTTCCTCGGCAAGTGCGCCGAGCTGTGCGGCGTCGACCACTCCCGGATGCTGTTCAACGTGAAGGTCGTCTCCCCCGAGCGCTACGAGCAGCACCTCAAGGACCTCGCGAAGAAGGGGCAGACCGGTTACGTTCCCGCCGGCATCGCGCAGACGAGCCACGAGAAGAACCGGGAGACGAACCAACTGTGAGCATCCTCAACGAACCCCAGGGTGCCGCCGCCGCAGCTGAGGACTCGTACGAGAACGAGCTGCCGGTACGGCGCAAGAGCCCCGGCAGCGTCGCGGTGAAGTGGCTGACGACCACGGACCACAAGACGATCGGCACGCTGTATCTGGTGACGTCGTTCGTGTTCTTCATCATCGGTGGCGTGATGGCCCTGGTGA
>NZ_JBVJKE010000028.1:0-70566 GCF_055585405.1 Streptomyces sp. NPDC053426
CCCCCCCCCCCCCCCCCCCCCCCCCCCCCCCCCCCCCCCCCCCCCCCCCCCCCCCCCCCCCCCCCCCCCCCCCCCCCCCCCCCCCCCCCCCCCACGACCGCTCTTTTCGACTTCCTGAGAGGACCTCATGACCACCGCCCTGGACACGGGTACGTACGAGGTGCTGCGCGACCGCCTCACCGCGCAGGCGGCCGAACTGGCCCGCCGCGCCGAGGCGCTGAACGCCCGCCGCGTCGAGGAGTTCGGCTCCCTGCGCCTGGAGCTGGCCGGCACCGAACAACTGCGCACCGAGTCGGCGTGCGTGCCGCGCGACCTCGTGTCCGTCGGTGACGTCCTGCTCTTCGGCTACAACGCAGTCCCCGGCCGTGGGGCCGAGACCACCGTCGGTGACGTCTTCGCGCTGCACGACCGCGCCCTGAACAGACTGTCCGACGACGCCGTGCCCGGCCTGCTCGACGACCCCGCGTTCGTCCGGGAGTTCGCCGCGCTGCACCGGTACTTCCACCAGGCCCGGCTCCTCCGGCTCCGCCGGGTCGAGGACAAGGTGCTCGCCGTCTTCCGGACCGGCGAGAAGGCCGACGACATCCGGGTCCTGCGCTGGGCACTGTCCGACGACGGCCGGGCGTCCTTCCTGGACGCGCGCGGTGACCGCGACCACGTCCTGCCGCCCGCGCACGACTTCGCGTGGACGGTGACGACCCGCGAAGACCATGTCCTGGGCCGGCACCCGCACGTCTCCATCGAGGGTGAGGTGTTCGTCGAGACGCTGGGCGGGACGCTGACGGTCAAGGCCGAGGACGACACCGAGACGGACGACGGCGTCTACGCGGAGCCGGTGGCCGAGCCGCTGCAGTCGCTCGCCGACGCGCACATCGCGTACGCGCGGGTGGGCGACCTGATCCTGGTGGACGTCCTCCCCTACAAGGAGGACGCCCACCGCTACCTGGTGTTCAACACCCTCACCAGAACCGTCGTCCGCCTCGACGGCATCGGGCAGGCGTGCCGCCGGCTGCCCGAGGACCAGGGGATCGTCTTCCCCGGTGGTTACTGCCTGGCCACCGGAACCCACCGGACGTTCGACGGTGTCGACACCGAGGGCATGGAGTTCGAGCGGGTGGTCCGCTCCCCGAACGGCGAGGACGTCCTCTTCGCCTTCCACGCCCGCGTGGCGGGGCGCAGTCTGCTCCTGCCCTACAACGTCATCCGCAAGGAGGTCGCCGCCCCGCTGTCCTGCCAGGGCTGGGCCCTGTTCGACGACGGAGCCCTGCTCGCCCTGCGGGCGGCCGGCGCCGAGCCGCAGCGCGTGCACCCCGTTCAGCGCTGGATCTCCCCGTACGTCTCCGACACCCACGCCGCGGCCCAGCCGGCCGGCACCGGTCCGCTCGCCCGCGTCGGCAATGCCGACCTCGTGCGCGGCATCTCCGACTGTCTGTCCGTCACGCGCGCGGTCACCGAGACCACCCCGACCGGCGAGGTGTACGAGGCGCTCGTGGGGGCCTGCGCGCGGGTCGCGGACTCCCACCACTGGCTGGCCGAAGCGGACCTCGGCGCCCTGCACGAGCCGCTCACGCAGGTACGGGCCACCGCCGAACAGGTGCTGGCCGAGTTCGAGACCGTGCAGACGCTCACCCGGCAGGCGGCCGACGCGCTCACCGGGGCGGCGGCACGCGTCGCCACCGTCGTACGGCGCCTGCGCGGCGAGGCCCCGCGCGGCGCCGCGGCATGGGTCGCCGGGCTCACGGAGCTCCGGCAGGCGCAGGGACACCTGCTCACCCTCAAGGACATGCGGTACTCGGACCCCGACCGCATCGACGAGCTGGCCGCGGACATCGAGCGTGACCTCGCCTCGTTCGGGCAGCGGGCCGTGACCCACCTGGCGCACGAGGACGCCTTCGCCGACCACCGGGCCGACGTCGAGCAGCTCGTCGCCGACGCCGAGGCGATCACCACCGTGGCCGAGGCGGAGCCCGTCGCGGCCCGTCTCGACGAGCACGCCGACAACCTGCGCACGGTGACCGACGTCGTCTCCGGACTGGACATCGGTGACGCCACCGTCCGCACAGCCGTCCTGGAGCGGATCGCCGAGGTCCTCGGCGGCGTCAACCGCGCCCGTGCCACGCTGGACGGCCGCCGTCGTGCCCTGCGGGACCGCGAGGGCCGGGCCGAGTTCGCCGCCGAGTTCGCGCTGCTCGGCCAGGCGGTCACCGGTGCCCTCGCGGCGGCCGGCACCCCCGAGGAGTGCGACGAACAGCTGGCCCGCCTGCTCGTACGGGTGGAGGACCTGGAGTCCCGGTTCGCCGAGTCCGACGACTTCCTCGCCGAGCTGGCGGACAAGCGCGACGAGGTCCACGAGGCGTTCTCCGCCGGCAAGCAGACCCTCGCCGACGCCCGTGCCCGACGTGCCGAGCGCCTGGCCGAGTCGGCCGACCGGGTGCTGGGCACGATCGTCCGCCGGGCGTCGGCACTCGCCGACACGGACGCCGTCACCACGTACTTCACCTCCGACCCGATGCCCGCCAAGGTCCGCCGTACGGCCGACGAGCTGCGCGGACTCGGGGACCAGGTCAGGGCGGAGGAACTGGACGGCCGCCTGAAGTCCGCCCGGCAGCAGGCTCTGCGCGCGCTGCGCGACCGCACCGATCTGTACGCCGACGACGGCCGCACCGTCCGCCTGGGCGGTCACCGCTTCGCGGTCAACACCCAGCCCCTCGACCTCACCCTCGTGCCCCGAGGCGAGGGTCTGGCCTTCGCCCTGACCGGCACGGACTACCGTGCCCCGGTCACCGACCCCGAGTTCGCCGCGACCCGCCCGTACTGGGACCGACCGCTGCCCTCGGAGTCGCCCGAGGTCTACCGCGCCGAGCACCTGGCCGTCCGCCTGCTCGACGAGCACGGTCCGGCCGTTCTCGCAGCGACCGAGGACCTGCCCGCCCTGGTCCGGCAGGCGGCGGAGGCGACCTACGACGAGGGCTACGAGCGCGGTGTCCACGACCACGACGCGGCCCTGATCCTCGCCACCCTCCTGCGCCTGTACGAGGGCGCGGGTCTGCTGCGTCACGAGCCGGCCGCGCGCGCCGCCGCCCAGCTCTTCTGGGCGCACGGCACGACGGCCGAGGAACGTGACGGCTGGACGCGGCGGGCGGTGTCCCTGGCCCGGGCCCGTGACACCTTCGGACTCACCCCCGCGATCGCCGATCTGGAAGCCGAACTCGCCGGGGCGATCGGCACGCGGGCGGCAGCCGCCTACCTCTTCGAGGAGCTGACGACCGGCCCCGACGGGTTCGTGCTCGGCGCGGGCACCCGGACCCTGCTCGACAAGTTCCGCCGCACGGTGGGTGACTCCGCCTACGACGACGACCTCACCGCCCTCACCGACCCGGCCGCCCGCAGGCAACTCGTCGAGGCGTGGCTGACGTCGTACACCACGGCGACCGGCACCGGCCTCGCTCCGGGCGATCTGGCCGAGGCGGTGGCCGCGGAGCTGTGCCCCGGCCTGCCCCGCTACGAGTCGGACGCGCCCCTGACCGAGACCGTCGAGGGCCTGCTCGGTACCCACCCGCGCGTCCACCACCGGACCCTGACCGTCCGCGTCGACGAGCTCATCGCCCGCGTACGGGAGTTCCGCGCCCGGGAGGTCCCCGCCCACCGGGCCTACCAGCGCCGCCGCGCGACACTGGTCGCGGCCGAGCGCAGCCGCCTCCGCCTGGACGAGTACCGGCCGCGCGTGATGCAGGCGTTCGTGCGCAGCAGGCTCATCGACGAGGTCTACCTTCCCTTGATCGGCGACAGCCTCGCCAAGCAGATCGGCACCACGGGCGACACCAAGCGCACCGACACCGGCGGACTGCTGCTGCTCATCTCCCCGCCGGGCTACGGCAAGACGACCCTCGTGGAGTACGTCGCCGACCGGCTCGGCCTGCTGCTGGTGAAGGTCAACGGCCCGGCCCTGGGCCACACGGTGACCTCCCTCGACCCGGCCGAGGCCCCGAACGCCACCGCCCGGCAGGAGATCGAGAAGATCAATTTCGCGCTGGAGGCGGGCAACAACACGCTGCTCTACCTCGACGACATCCAGCACACCTCACCCGAGCTGCTGCAGAAGTTCATCCCGCTGTGCGACGCCACCCGGCGGATCGAGGGCGTACGAGACGGTGAGCCGCGCACCTACGACCTGCGCGGCAAGCGCTTCGCGGTGTGCATGGCGGGCAACCCGTACACCGAGTCCGGCAGCCGCTTCCAGGTCCCCGACATGCTCGCCAACCGCGCCGACGTGTGGAACCTCGGCGACGTCCTCACCGGCAAGCAGGACGCCTTCGCTCTCAGCTTCGTCGAGAACGCCCTGACCGCCAACGCGGTCCTCGCTCCGCTCGCCGGCCGTGACCGCGCCGACCTGGAACTGCTGCTCCGGCTGGCCGGGGGCGACCCGGCCGTACGCGCCGACCGGCTGACCCACCCGTACGCGCCTGCCGAGCTGGACCGGATCACCGCGGTCCTGCGCCATCTGCTCACCGCCCGCGAGACCGTCCTCGCGGTCAACGCCGCGTACATCGCCTCGGCCGCCCGGACGGACGCCACCCGGACCGAGCCGCCCTTCCGGCTCCAGGGTTCCTACCGCAACATGAACAAGATCGCCCAGCGCATCCAGCCGGTCATGAACGACGCCGAGCTGTCCGCCCTGGTGGACGACCACTACACGGCCGAAGCCCAGACCCTGACCACCGGCGCCGAGGCCAACCTGCTGAAGCTGGCCGAGCTGCGGGGCACCCTCGCCGCCGGCCAGGCCGCCCGCTGGACCGAGCTGAAGGCGGCGTACGTCCGCACCCAGACCCTCGGCGGTCCCGAGAACGACCCCCTCACCCGAGCCGTCGCCGCCCTGGGACTGCTGGCCGACCGGGTCGCGGCCGTCGAGTCGGCCATCAACCGCGCCGTCGACCCGCGTCACCACATCGCCAACCCGGCAGCCCGGCACGCCGTCCGCCCGGCGCCGGGGAACCGGGAGGACTGACAGGGCCGCGCGGTGGCGGCAGCCGCCTTCGTTGCCGGATGCCGGCAAGCATCCGGCCCTGCTTTCCGCCCCGTCCTGCGGATGATCTGTCTCCTCCGGACGGTCATCATGCCGAACCGGGGCGGCCCTCGCAGGGGATCCGCGTTGGGAGAGTGAGATCCGGGTGATCAGTATCCAGACCGATGCGTTGGATACGGCCGGGGGAGTGTTCATGGCCGTCGCGGGGCTGGGTTGCGCATGCTTCGGAGGGCTGGCCGTGCTCCGGCCGGGCAGTCCACCGAAGCCGTTCGAGGGGCCTGCGTGGGTGGTCCGCGCCTGGGGGTTCGGTTACGTGCTGCTGGGGCTCGGTACGGCTGCCAGGATGGGTCTCATGCTGGTCGGCAAGGAGCCGGCCCGGCTGACGGCCGTGACCCATTCGGTCGCCACACCGCTGCTCATTTGCTCGGTCACGGCAGCGTACGTGGTGCGGAGGCGGCGGCGTCGTCCGGCCGGGACCGCTGCCGTCGGACGGCACAAGTGAAGCAGCCCGTCGTCCGGAGCGAGGCGGTCCTGGTGATCGCCGCCTGCTGGGTGGTCAACGGTCTGGGGTACGGGGTGTTCGCTGCCCTTGACGAGCCTCAGCCGTCCATGGCGCCTCTGATCCGCATGGGGCCGGCCCGGTGGTTCTTCGCACGTCACCGCTGTTGGCGGGCCGCGATCGCGACGGGATTCACGGGGACTGCCGTGCTGTCCGGGCTCATGGACGTCCTGCGGCCGGGCCTGGACAAGTACGTGGCGGACGCCCTGGCCACGGGAGCGGCGGTGACGGTCGCCCTGACCGTCTTCACCTTGGCCGGCCGCGCAAGCGGCCGCAGTCAGGACTCGGCGAGCCGACTCCGGCCCGACCTGGCCCTTTCACCGACCGGACGCTCCCCGGCCGCTCCGTTGTCTGCCGGAACGCGGCAGTGTGCGGTGGATGACGCTGCCCGCCAGGCACCTGTCAGGAAGGCGTAAGGAGTGTGTAAAGTCCGTCGCGGAGTGCCGGGAAGCCTGGTCGGCGACAGGGAACAGCTGTCTTCGTCGATCGGAGTTGGTCTTCGTGGTGCTCGTCGCGGTCTTCGGCGCCGCTCTGCTCATCGCGGTTCTTCTTTCCGGACTCGCGGCCCGGACCGTGCTGTCCACCTCCTTCCTCTTCCTGGTCGGCGGTGCGCTCGTCAGCGACGGCTTCCTCGGGCTGATCCACATCACCCCTGACAGCGACATCGTCGCGGTCACCGCCGATCTGGCGCTGTTCGCGGTGCTGTTCACCGACGGCATGCACGTGTCCTTCCCGAAGCTTCGGGAGAACTGGAAGAACCCGGCCCGCGCCCTTGGCCTCGGCATGCCCCTCGCCTTCGTCGGTATGGCGCTGATCACCCACTACTTGGTCGGGTTGGACTGGACGACCTCCTTCCTCGTGGGCGCCGTCCTGGCCCCCACGGACCCCGTGTTCGCCTCGGCGATCGTGGGCCGCAAGGAAGTACCGCCCAAGCTCCGGCAGTTGCTGAACGTGGAGAGTGGTATCAACGACGGGCTCGCCCTGCCGGTGGTGCTCGTCCTCATCGCCGTCGCAGGACCGACCAGCGGCCACGCGGAGGCGTCCTTCGGAAAGATCGCCCTGGAACTCGGGCTGGGGCTGGCCTTCGGGGTGCTGCTGCCACTCCTGGTCAACGGACTCGTACGGTTCCGGCTGCTGGGAGCGGAGCCCAAGCTGCAGCCACTGCTGCCACTGGCCACCGGGATCATCCTGTACGGCGCGTGCCATCTGACCCATGCCAACCCTTACCTGGCTGCCTTCTCCGCAGGTGCCGTTCTCACCGCCGTCTCACCGGAGGCGAAGACGGCCTTCGAACCGCTGGGTGAGGCGCTCGCGGAACTGGCCAAGTTCGCCGCACTGCTGGTCTTCGGCGCACTGCTGACGCCCCAGCTCTTCGCCGACCTGTCCTTGGCCGGTTACGTGGCGGTGGTCCTGGCGATCGTGCTGGTGCGCCCGGCATCGATGATGATCTCTCTCGTCGGCACGCAGTTCGACCGACGGGAGAAGCTGGTGGCCGCGTGGTTCGGCCCCAAGGGGTTCGCGTCGGTGGTCTACGGGCTCCTCGTGCTGCAGGCCGGCATTCCGCAGGGGGAGCAGGCGTACACGCTCATCGCCGTCTGCATCGCCTTCTCGATCGTCGCTCACAGCAGCACCGACGTGCCCATCGCGAGGATCTTCGATGTCGAGGACCTGACCGGCATTCCAGAGCAGGCGAGCAGCGCGCAGACGCGGGTCGCGAGCGAGGAGGACGGGCATGTCCGCCGGCCGTGAGCACGGCGTGCGCCGACCGGGACGAGGGATCGTGGGATGGCTGATCGGCGTGGGCGCACTGGCTGTCGTGGCCGGGAGCGTGATGTACGTGCTGCCCGGCCCCGGCTTGCCCCTCTTGGCCACGGGGGCGTTGCTCCTGCTCGGCGGGGCGGTCCTGTGGCTCCTCGGACGGAGGTGGAGATGACCGCGGGGCCCCCGGAACCGTACGTGTGGCGTGCCGGATGGCCGGCCCGCGTGGCGGCTGCGGGGTCGTGTCTGCTGTTCGTGGTGCTCGCTGAGCGTCCCCACGGCGGGACGCTGGCCGACCCGCGGCCCGGCGCGGTGTTCTTCGCGGTGTGGACGTCGCTGGTGGCCGGATGGCTGTGCTGCCGAGTGGGACTGTGGCGCATCACCGCGGACCGGGACGGGGTGCACATCCGCAGGATGTGGGCCGTGACGTTCCTGCCGTGGTCGAGGATCGGACGAGCGGAGCTGCGGCGCGACGGGCTGCTCGAGTTCGTGGGGGCGACGGAGATTCCGCTGGCGGGTCTGTTCGCGCCGTCATGGGCCGACAGGCTGGCGCGTCGTAGAGGAGCCGGAGTCCGAGCGGCACAGGTGCTGACCGAGATGGCGCGAAGCCCCGGTCTGCGTCCGCAGGTCCGGGCAGGGCGGGCCGCGACCGGATCGGCGTTCGCTCATCGGGCGCTGCCGCTGGCAGTCGCAGTGTTCGCCGCAGCGGAGTGCATCCACCGCTGACCCGTCTGCCCGGGGGCGAGTTGTCGGCGATTACGCGAACTGGGGTTTCCTGACCGGCTTCACCACGCTGTGGCTGCCCTTTCCGGTGCCACGCCGCGGCAGCTCTCCCGCTGATGCGAGCCGCGGTGCTCGGCTGCGATTGCCTCGTTCGGGAGGAGCCCATCAAGATCTTCTCCCGGATTTCTCCCAAACGATCTCCAGGAACCACTCAGGGGCCCGACCCGCTGTGCGGATCAGGCCCCTGACTTGGTACTTCTCTGTCGGGGTGGCGGGATTTGAACCCACGACCTCTTCGTCCCGAACGAAGCGCGCTGCCAAGCTGCGCTACACCCCGATCGTCGCTGCTCTCGCGGCGACGACGTTTACTTTAGCCCACTGGGGGCCGGAGACGAAATCCGGTTTTCGGGCGGTGACGGACCGGGTTCGGGCGGGTGTGGTCCAGGGCCACGAGGAGGACGGCCAGGGCGTAGAAGGCGAGGCCCAGGAGGAGGGCGTTGGCGAGGACGCCCCTGTAGCCGTGCCGGGCGACGTCGAGGAAGGGGTAGAGGTAGCGGGCGGGGGAGCCGGGGAGGAGTTCGCCCCGGATCAGGGTGAAGGCCAGGTAGGCCAGGGGGTACAGCATCCAGGTGGCGGCCTGGCGGAGGCGGGTGCGGGCCGGCGGGGTGAGGAGGAGCCAGTCCAGCAGCGCGGCGATGGGGAGCACCGTGTGCAGGGTGTGGGCGGCGAGCGGCTCCAGCCAGCCTGCCGTCCCGGCGGTCCCGTCCGTCATCGAGAAGCGCGGGGCCGCGTCCGCCAGGAGGATGTGGTGGACCAGGGACGCCGTGATCACGTACAGCAGGGCCGCTCCCGTGATCGCGCCCGGCAGGGGGTGACGGGCGCTCCAGGCACGGCGTGCCGAGGCGAGCGTGACCAGGGCCAGCAGGAGCGCGCTCTGGACCGTGAAGTGGCTCAGGACCCGGACCGGGCTGCCGAGGAGGGTCTCGACCAGCACCGCCCCCGCCGCCAGCAGCGCCAGGACCAGGCGGTACGTCGCTGCCGGCGGGCGGCGTACCAGGGGTACGACGGCTCTGGCGGGGGCGAAGAGGGCGGCCGACGCCGGATGCGTCCGCGGCAGGGCGGGGATGTCCGGGAGGTCCCTGGGTATCGGGGCGGTCATGCACCCCAGCGTGGGCGGATGTCCGGTCCGGGGCGATGCGGGTGGGCCGGACGGGTGATCTCGGTCCCGGCCGATGCGGGTGATCCCGGCCCGGCCGGGACGAGTGGTCTCAGTCCCGGCCGACCAAGGTCAGCAGTGTCGCCTCCGGAGGGCAGGCGAAGCGGACCGGGGTGTAGCGGCTGGTGCCGCAGCCCGCGGAGACGTGGAGGTAGGACGTGCGGCCCTCGGACGTGTGCGTGGACAGGCCCTTCACACGGTCCGTGTCCAGGTCGCAGTTGGTGACCAGGGCGCCGTAGAAGGGGATGCAGAGCTGGCCGCCGTGGGTGTGGCCGGCCAGGACCAGCGGGTAGCCGTCGGCGGTGAAGGCGTCCAGGGCGCGCAGGTACGGGGCGTGGACGACGCCCATCGAGAAGTCCGCCCCGTCCGACGGGCCGCCCGACACCTCCGCGTAGCGGTCGCGCTTGATGTGCGGGTCGTCCAGGCCGGTCAGCTCGATCGACGTGCCCTCGATCTTCAGGGTGCCCCTGGTGTTCGTCAGGTTCAGCCAGCCGGCCGTGTCGAAGCCGTCCCGCAGGTCCTCCCACGGGTTGTGGACCACACCGACCGCCTGGGCGTTGCCGTTCAGGCCGTGGCGGCCCTGGACCTTCTCGATCAGATAGCGGCCGGGGTTGCGCAGGGTGGGGCCGTAGTAGTCGTTGGAGCCGAAGACGTACGCGCCCGGGAACTCCATCAGGGGACCGAGTGCGTCGAGGACCTCCGGCACGCCCTCGGGGTCGGACAGGTTGTCGCCCGTGTTGAGCACGAAGTCGGGGCGCAGGCCCGCCAGGGAGCGCAGCCAGCGCTGCTTCTTGCGCTGGCCGCCGACCATGTGGATGTCGGAGACCTGGAGCACGCGCAGGGGGCGCATCCCGGACGGGAGGACGGGGACGGTCACCCGTCGGAGACGGAAGGAGCGGGCCTCGAAGCCCGCCGCGTACAGCAGCCCGGCGGCGCCGGCCGCCGTGATTCCCAGGGGGATTCCGTATCGCGCGCGCATGGGCCCATCGTGTCAGATCCGACGGGGTCCCTCCGAACGGCCCCAGGCAACCCTCCGGGGGAACAGGGGACCTTAAATCAGTAGGCGTTCGTCGTCGCGCACCTGCGACAATCAAGCCATGACCACGCTCAAGTCGAAGCTGCAGGATGACCTCAACGCCGCGATCAAGGGGCGCGACGAGCTGCGCTCCTCGACGCTCCGGCTGACGCTCGCCGCGATCACCAAGGAGGAGGTCGCGGGCAAGGAGAAGCGCGAGCTCTCCGACGACGAGGTGCAGAAGGTGATCGCCCGCGAGGCGAAGAAGCGCCGTGAGGCGGCGGAGGCCTTCGCGCAGGGCGGCCGCTCCGAGCAGGCCGAGCGGGAGAAGGCGGAGGGCGAGGTGCTTGCCGAGTACCTGCCGAAGCAGCTGAGTGACGCCGAACTGCAGCAGATCGTCGCCCAGGCCGTCGAAGAGGCGAAGGCCGCCGGGGCCGAAGGGCCGCGCGCCATGGGTCAGGTCATGAAGATCGTGAACCCGAAGGTCGCGGGTCAGGCGGAGGGCGGTCGGGTCGCCGCGGTGGTCAAGAAGCTGCTGGCCGGCTGAGGGTCCTCCCGGAGGGTCTGCCGGGCCGCGGCTTCGGCGGCACGCGTCTGTTCATCGCCGCCGGACAGCACGGGAAGCGGCTCGTAGCCGATGGCGGACCTGTGTCTTCGAGCGAGCGAAGGGGACCTGCGCCTTCGAGTGAGTGAGAGTGAGGGGGCGGCGTTCTTCTCGCCGGTGGCGGGCACGGGGTTTCCTCGCTCACGGTGAAAGGGCCGTGTGCACCACGGATTCGGGTGGGCACACGGCCCTTCTCCCTCGTGCGCTCGCGCTGTCAGCAGATCAGCGACTGCGACGCGTTCTCGTTCTTCAGCGTGGAGTTGAGGTTGCCGTTGGTGCCGGCCGAGAACTTGTCCTGGGCGCCGCCGTATCCCGAGTTGTAGTGGATCACGGCGGTGCAGCTGGCCAGGTTGTTGCCGACAGCGGCGGCGTTGTTCTTGACCGGCTGGTCCGCGCCGTTGCCGCCCCAGCAACCACTGGTGCCGTAGTGCAGGCTGTACTGGATCTGATGGGTGTTGAAGACGTAGGAGTACTGGATTCCGTCACCGGCGTAGCGGCCGGAGTAGTCCGGGATCTCGGTGTTGGAGAGGAAACAGGCGCTCAGCCAGCCGCCGTTCCCGGAGTTGTAATTGAGCATGATGCAGCGACTGTTCCCGCTGGAGCTGCATTGATCCGACGAGTAGACGGTCGCCGCCGATGCGGTGGTGGGGAAGCTGAAGCTCATGGCGGCAGCAGCCGTGGTGGCGGCCGCTATTACTCCTGATCTTGCCCGGAAGCTCATGTGTTTTCCTCTCTTGGCGGGTGGATGATCAGCGGTACTCTGCCGCACGCTTCATGATCGTTTCGTTCTTCGACTTCTGTTCGTCGAGAGCGAGTTGCTCTTCCTCGATCCGTTTCTTCTGCAGGGTGGTCTCGGTCGAGAAATACACGTCGATCAAGTGCGTGGACTTCTTGCAGTCGATATCGGCGATCGCCATGGCTATCTCGGCTTGAGAGGCCTTTGCGGTGCCGTTGGAGAATGCTTGGTTGAGCGCCTCCAGCGGTGTGCCGACCCGGTACCCCTTTCCCTTCATGCAGGAGGACCACTTGTGGTTCACCGCCAGAACCCCGGGGTCTTGCTTGGCCCGCTGGAACGTCTCGACATTGATCTTGGCGGCCAGGCTGTCGTCGTACGATCCGAGCTTGCGGTCCGTTTCGCCCCGGCAGCCGCCCTCGGGGATCCGGTCGCCCTCGTACACTCCGCCCGCGGGCGGCTTCTGTCCCGAGGCCGTGGTCAGGTCGAAGACATAATTGGCGTCAGGTCCCTGTAGCTCGTACGGCTTCCAGTCGCCGGTGGGCTCCCGCGGGAGCCGGTAACCGTGCTCTCTGGCCTCCGCCGGATCCGTGATGCCCCAACGGCGCTTCATGTTTGCCGCGTTGTAGCTGTGCGGAGGGCGATTGCCGGGGGCCGGAGGGTCGTAGTCGAAGCCGAACCTCTTCATGCACGCGCGATTCAGGACGTTCTTCGCGTGCTGGAGCGCCACTTCTTCGGGATAGGTCTGGAGATAGGGTTCGATGGGCAGGGCCAAGCCCTTGACCAGCCCCCTCTCGACCTCTGCCGCCGGCCAGTCGCTCTTGTCGGCCCTGCCTCCGGTGGACTTGTCATCTCCGGCGGCTTCTTCGGCGGCCGGCGCACAGGAGACAAGACCGAGCGCGCAGACGAGAATCACCAAGCCGGCCAGGGGTGAGAAGCGGGGAACGTCTCGTCGATCCGATCTGGTTCGTGTCATACCTTCATGTCCACATGTCTATGCCCTGGAAAGCGGTCGGGTCAGAAGCTGGGAGTGCGGTGCCGGCTCGGCGTCGACGCGCTCGACTCCGTGTGCGAGCTCGACTGCGACGACGGAATGTGCTCACACCGTCCCCGGTCCGGCCTGCCGAGCAGGCCGAATTCCTGGGCCCGGGCGCCCAGGGCGACCCGTCCCGCCGCCTCCAGGCGGATCATCAGGCTTTGTACGTGACGTTGTACGGTGCGGTGCCCCAGATTCAGACGCCTGGCAATCGAGGCGTCGGCGAGGCCCAGATACAGCAGACTGAGGATCTTGAGCTCTGTCTCGCCTATGTCCGGCTTCTCGGACAACCCCGCCCCCTTGCCACCCGTCCCGTTCACATGCGTGATCACCTTACGGGGGAGTTCGGCATTCCTGTAAGGGGTACAAACTTTCACGAAAGGAGCTACATGGGTTATTAATGTTGGCGTAATTGCGCCAGCCGGAGAGGTTTATCCGGATGCCGGTCGTCCCGAAGACATTGTCCCGAAGACATTGCCGCGCTGACGTCCGGCCGGCGCGTCTCACGTAGGACGTTCACCGTGAGCGGGAACCCTTTGTGGCGGGGAGCGGAAGTGCTCCGGGAATCGCCAGGTCATGCTGCTGGGACGCCATTTCAGTCGGTGGGCCCGCGGTGGTGTTCGAGGCTCGCGGCGATGGCGGTGGAGGCGAGGAGGCGTTCCGGCTTGCGTTCGTAGCGTCGGTGGAGACGTCGGTGGAGGCGTCGGCGGCCGGACAGCCGGCGTCGCAGGTGCCGGTGGGCGTACACCTTGGCCCCGGTCCACTCGGTGAACCGGGGCCGGCGGCACCACCCGCTGGAACGACTCCCGCAGGTCTTCCGGTGCCATGCGTTCCACAAGCGCGGCAGCCGTCGCCCCGGACCGCCGCGAGATCACACCGACCGAAACGGCGTCCGAAGCCCGGTGTCGACGGGCGACTCTCCCGCGAACGGACGACTGCGGGTGCGGAGTCGGTTCAGTCGCGTCCTCCGGGGCCGGTGCCCGCCCCCCGGATGAAGCCTTCCGGGGCGGAGAAGCCCGGGTCCGGCTCGGTGTCTCCCGTGCCGCCCGATCCGTTGCCGCCCCCGTTGCCGTTGCCGCCGCTGACCAGGCCGCCGATGAAACCGCCGTCGCCGTTGTCACCGTTGTCGCCGTCGTCGTCGCCGCGGCCGGGCTTGTCGCGGTCGTCCTCGTCCTTCTCCTCCGGGTCGGGGATGTGGACGGGGACGAAGGACTCGGCCTCCTTGCCCGCCAGGGCGCCGGTCATGGCGTCCTTCCAGATGGGGCCCGGGGTGTCGGAACCGTAGACGAGGTCGTGGTGGACGCCGCCGATGGTGATGTTCCGCATCTTGACCTGCTGGCTGGCGCTGCCGACCCAGACGGCGCCCGAGAGGTTCGGCGTGTAGCCGACGAACCAGGCGTTGCGGCGCTCGTCGGTGGTACCGGTCTTGCCCGCGCTGTCCCGGTCGGAGAGGCCGGCCTGCTGACCGGTACCGGAGTCGACCACGCCCTTGAGCAGGGCGTTGATGGTGTCGGCGGTTCCCTCCGACATGGCCCGCGAGCAGGTGGACTTCGGCACTTCGAGGCTCTTCTTGGTCTCGCCCACCTGCTGCGTGACCGCCTCGATGGCGATGGGCGTGCAGTACATGCCGCGGTTGGCGAAGGCGGCGTACGCGGACGCCATGGTCAGCGGGGAGACGGACTCGGTACCGAGGGCGATCGACGGGACCTGGGGCAGTTCCTTGCCGCTGCCCTGGCGGACGTGCAGCTTCTCGGTCATCTCGGTGACCGGGCAGAGGCCGATGTCCGCGACCATCTCGATGAAGTAGGTGTTGACCGAGAGGGCCATCGCCTTCTTCAGCCGGTAGGGGCCCTTCTCCGACTCGTTCTCGTTCGGGATCTTGGTGCCGTCTTCGTTGGTGTAGGGCTTGCCACACGTCTGAATGGGGCTCGGGACCGTCAGCTCGTACGGCGAGGGGTACTCCTGGGTCGCCGGGCGGCCTTCCTCGAGGGCGGCCGCGGCCACGAACGGCTTGAACGTGGAGCCCGTCGGGAAGCCGTTGCTCGTGCCCAGCTTCTGGTCGGCCGAGTAGTTGATCACGGTCTCGTGCTGCTTGGCGTTGGTGCCGTACGGCTTCGACTGCCCCATCGCCACGATCTTGCCGGTGCCGGGTTCGACGAGGGTGGTCGCGGCGGCGACCTCGTCGCTCTTGTAGACGTGATCCTTCAGCGACTGCTGGACGGAGTTCTGGGCCTGCGGGTCGAGCGTCGTACGGATGGTCAGGCCGCCCTGGTTCCAGATCCTGGCCCGGTCCTCCTTGGTCTTGCCGAAGACCGGGTCGTTGAGGAAGACGTTCCGTACGTAGTCGCAGAAGAACCCGGCGTCGTTGACCGCGGTGATGCAGCCGTTCTTCGGCTTGCTGACCTTCAGGCCCAGCGGGGCCTCCACCGCCTCGTCGACCTGCGCCTGCGAGACGGCGCCGACCTGGGCCATCCGCCGGAGGACGACATCGCGCCGCTTCTTCGCCTCCGCCTCGTCGTTGACGGGGTCGTAGCGGCTCGGCGACTGGACGAGGCCGGCGAGGAGGGCGGACTCCTGGAGGTTGAGGTCCTTGGCGGACTTGGAGAAGTAGCGCCGGGCGGCGGCCTCGACGCCGTACGCCTGCTGGCCGAAGAAGGTGATGTTCAGATAGTTCTCGAGGATCTTCTTCTTGCCCAGCTCCTCCTCGACCTGGATCGCGTACTTCAGCTCGGCGATCTTGCGGCCGATGGTCTGCTGGGTGGCCTGCGCGACCTTCGTCGGGTCGTCGCCCGCCTCCTCGACGAAGACGTTCTTCACGTACTGCTGGGTGAGCGTGGACGCGCCCTCGGAGACCTCGCCGCTGCGCGCGTTCTTGTTGAGCGCGCGCAGGACGCCCTTGAGGTCGATCGCGCCGTGCTCGTAGAAGCGAGAGTCCTCGATCGCGACGATCGCCTTCTGCATGTACGGCGAGATGTCCTTGAGGTCGACCACCGTGCGGTCACGCGAGTAGACGGTGGCGAGCTGGCCGCCGTCGGAGTCGAGGATGGTGGTGCGCTGGCTCAGCGGCGGCGTCTTGAGGTTGGCCGGGAGCTCGTCGAAGCTCTCCACCGATCCCTTGGCCGCCAGGCCCAGCGCGCCCACCGCGGGCAGCGCGATGCCGGCCATGACGGCCCCCGCGAGGACACTGACACCGAGGAACTTGGCGGCCTGCTGTGCGGGAGACAGGCCACCGCCCGAGCGCTTCTTTGGCATGGGAGCAGCCTACGTTCTCATTCGCCGGACAAGCGTATATGCCTTGGCCTAAGCTGCTCTCAACTGTCACAGCAGTGAGGCCACGTATCAATACGTCCGGCGACCCCGAATCGTTCCGGATCTCCTCGATTTTTTTCGTACTGGTTTACGTCGAGGGTTGTTGAGCCCGTGTCCGGATCCGCCTCGTGTGTCATGCGGTGTCCGTTGTGACGCAACTGAACTGACCTGAAATGCCGGGTTTGTCGCGCATGTCGTCCCCTCACTCCCCCGGGTGATCTGCCGCTTACCCATAGTCCGTTCGGACCATTCAAGATTGGGCCCGCTGGGGGTGTTGCGCTGTGCCCACCTTCCGTAACGTCCTCAACTGGCGGCGGTGAATATGCCGCTGCCGCCGTGGGGGAGCCTCGATTCGGGAGAGGACGGCGCCGGTATGGGCTGGGTTACCGACTGGAGTGCGCAGGCTGCCTGCCGCACTACCGATCCGGATGAACTGTTCGTTCAGGGAGCAGCGCAGAACAGGGCCAAGGCGGTGTGCACCGGATGCCCGGTACGCACCGAATGTCTGGCCGATGCGCTCGACAACCGCGTCGAGTTCGGCGTATGGGGAGGCATGACGGAGCGTGAGCGCCGCGCACTGCTGCGCCGGCGGCCGACCGTGACCTCCTGGCGCAGGCTGCTGGAGACCGCGCGCTCGGAGTACGAGCGGGGGCCGGGTGTCGTACCGCTCAACGACGACGAGGTGTACGAGAACTACGCGGCGGTGAGCTGAGGGTCCTCGGGGGGTCTTGCGTCCCCCTGTTTCCTCCTCCCCCCGCGGTGCTGGTCTAGGGCGTTTCGGGCAGCTCCGGCCGGTCGGCCGCGAGCCGGTCGCCGATGTCCCGCAGTCCCGCGAGGTCGTGCACATCGCCGGGCAGCGCGGCCACCTCGGTCACCGCCACCTCGGGGTGGAGCGCGGTGAAGCGGTCGCGTGTGCGCTGCTCGCGCGAGAGCAGCCGCATCCGCTCGGCGTGCAGCCGCAGCAGGCCCGCGGTGAGCCGGTCGACGGACCGGTCGGGGTCGGCGTCCGTGGCCTCGGGGCTGCCGGCGTCAGCCGTGTCCTCGGTGTGCGCGGGGGATTCGGCAGGGTCGGGGGATCCTGCGGGAGCAGGGGATCCTGCGGGAGCAAGGGATTCTGAACTGCCGTACGTTTCGGGAGAGTTACGAAGTCCAGCTTTCCCGTCCACCTGATCCACAATGCGGGAGTCCTCAAGATTTTCCGCGGCGGCCAGCGCCCGCTCGGCCGACAGCCGGTCCGCGCCGCTGCCGTGCACCCGGTTGAGCACCAGCCCGGCCAGCGGCATCTCCTCGGCCGCCAGCCGCTCCACGAAGTACGCGGCCTCGCGCAGCGCGTCCCGCTCCGGGGCCGCCACCACCAGGAACGCCGTCCCGGGTGCCTGGAGCAGCTTGTACGTGGCGTCCGCGCGCGTACGGAACCCGCCGAACATCGAGTCCATCGCGGCCACGAACGTCTGTACGTCCTTCAGCAGCTGGCCGCCGAGCACCTTGCCCAGGGCGCCCGTCATCATCGACATCCCGACGTTCAGGAACTTCATCCCCGCGCGGCCACCGACCTTCGCCGGGGCCAGCAGGACACGGATCAGCTTGCCGTCGAGGAAGGACCCGAGCCGCTTGGGGGCGTCCAGGAAGTCCAGGGCGGAACGGGAGGGCGGGGTGTCGACCACGATGAGGTCCCACTCGTCCCGGGAGCGCAACTGGCCCAGCTTCTCCATCGCCATGTACTCCTGCGTGCCGGCGAAGCCCGCGGAGAGCGACTGGTAGAAGGGGTTGCCCAGGATCGCGGCGGCCCGGTCGGGGTCCGCGTGCCCCTCGACGATCTCGTCGAAGGTGCGCTTCATGTCGAGCATCATCGCGTGCAGCTCGCCGCCCGCGGAGTCGTCGATGCCCTTCACCCGGCGCGGGGTGTTGTCGAGCGAGTCGATGCCCATGGACTGGGCGAGGCGGCGGGCCGGGTCGATGGTGAGGACCACCACCTTGCGCCCCCGCTCGGCCGCGCGCAGGCCGAGCGCCGCCGCGGTGGTCGTCTTGCCGACCCCGCCCGAACCGCAGCACACCACGATCCGGGTGGCGGGGTCCTCGATCAGCGGGTCGATGTCGAGCGTGCGGGTGGGGGAGAGGTGGTGACGGGCCGGGTCCTGGGCCTGCGCCGGTTCCGGACGACGACTCATGACATCCCCTGCTTCCGGTGCTTCCGACTCGTGACGGGGTTGGTACGACGGTGGAGGTGCCGGTGGTGACGGCCGGTGCGGGGCCGGGACGTACGGGCGTGGTGCTCGGTCATGACATGCCCTGTTCGCGCAGCTCCCTGGCCAGTTGGTACAGGCCGGCCAGATCCATGCCCTCCGCGAGCAGCGGAAGCTCGTGCAACGGCACGTCGAGGTCCGCCAGCACGGCGCGCTGCTCGGTCTCCAGCGCGTACCGCTCGGCGTACTCCTCCGCCTGCGCGAGCAACGGGTCCACCAGCCGCTCGGCGTGTCCCCCGCGCCGCGCGCCACCGAGGCCGGCGGACGACAGTGCCCGCGCGATGGAGGAACGAGGGACCGCCGTCGCGAGTTCCAGGCCGTCCCCGTCCAGCACCTCCGGCCGGACCATGTTCACCACGACCCGCCCCACCGGCAGCCGCGCGGCGCGCAGTTCCGCGATGCCGTCGGCGGTCTCCTGGACCGGCATCTCCTCCAGCAGCGTCACCAGGTGCACGGCCGTCTCCGGCGATTTCAGCACCCGCATGACCGCCTGCGCCTGATTGTGTATCGGGCCGATCTTGGCGAGTCCGGCGACCTCGTCGTTGACGTTGAGGAAGCGGGTGATGCGGCCGGTCGGCGGGGCGTCCATCACGACGTAGTCGTAGACGAACCGCCCGTTCCTGTCCTTGCGGCGCACCGCCTCGCACGCCTTGCCGGTGAGCAGGACGTCCCGCACACCGGGCGCGATGGTGGTGGCGAAGTCGATCGCGCCGAGCTTCTTGAGGGCCCGGCCGGCGCCGCCGAGCTTGTAGAACATCTGGAGGTAGTCCAGGAGGGCCAGTTCGGCGTCGATGGCGAGGGCGTACACCTCGCCGCCTCCCGGAGCGACGGCGATCTTCCGTTCCTCGTAGGGCAGCGCCTCCGTTTCGAAGAGTTGCGCGATTCCCTGGCGGCCCTCGACCTCGACGAGGAGCGTCCGCTTCCCCTCCGTGGCCAGGGCCAGCGCGAGGGCCGCGGCCACCGTGGTCTTGCCGGTTCCGCCCTTGCCGCTGACGACCTGGAGCCTGCTCACGCCTTCGAGCCTAAATGCTCGCCCCGCACCCCGGCGGCTCCGGGTGGCGGTTCCCGGACGTCACGCCCCGCGCGAGGGGGTGGGACGGGGGCCGCGTCCCACGCGGGCGGGGGCTAGAGTCGGCCGCATGACCAAGTGGGAATACGCGACTGTGCCGCTGCTCGTCCACGCAACGAAGCAGATTCTGGACACCTGGGGCGAGGACGGCTGGGAGCTCGTCCAGGTCGTGCCCGGGCCGAACAACCCCGAGCAGCTGGTGGCCTACCTGAAGCGCGAGAAGCAGGCATGAGCGCCGTCGAGGCGAAACTGGCCGAGCTGGGCCTGAGCCTGCCGGAGGTCGTCCCGCCGCTGGCCGCGTACCAGCCGGCCGTGCGGTCGGGGCGGTACGTCTTCACCGCCGGCCAGCTGCCCATGGTGGACGGCAAGCTCCCGCTGACCGGGAAGGTCGGCGCGGAGGTCACCCCGGAGGAGGCGAAGGAGCTGGCGCGCACCTGCGCGCTGAACGCCCTCGCCGCGGTCAAGTCCGTCGCCGGGGACCTGGACCGGGTGGCGCGCGTGGTGAAGGTCGTCGGCTTCGTGGCCTCCGCCGCGGACTTCACCGGCCAGCCGGCCGTCCTCAACGGCGCGAGCGAGCTGCTCGGCGAGGTCCTCGGAGACAAGGGCGTCCACGCCCGCAGCGCGGTGGGCGTCGCGGTACTGCCCCTGGACGCTCCGGTGGAGGTCGAGATCCAGGTGGAACTCACGGAGGCGTAGCCCTCGGCCGGCCGGGTCCGCCACGTCGGCCGGGTCCGCCTGGCGGCAGGGCCTGCCCCGTCGACCGGACCCGCCTGGCGGCAGGGCACGCTGTTTCGGCGCGGTGCGCCGACAGGGCGGGCCCGGGCGGACCGCCGCCGGCCTGTTCCGGTGGGCCCCGCCGCCGTGCTGTGAGGAGCCGGGGTGCTCGTCCTGCCGGAGGTGCCGGTTCCGTCCGCGTGGGCGAGGAGCCGGGTCGGCCGGCGATGCCACCGGCCGCTTCCCCAGGCCCGCCGCCGCGAGTGAGAGAAGCCGGGACGGCGGTCGGCCCCGTTGCCGGGCTGCGCCCCGGGACGCCGTCGTCGGACCCTTTCGCCGGCTTCCCCGGCCGGCCGCCGGGGGTGGACAACGGGTGGCTCCTTCATGTGTCCCGGGCTCCGCCGTGGCCGTACCGGCCGCCGGTGCGCACCGCGCGGGGGTGCCGGTGCTGCCCCCGCACCGCGGCGGTCGGCGCCGGACGCCCTCCGCGCGGGGCCCGCCCCGCGTCCGTACCGCCTCCGCGCGGTGCCCGCCCGCGTCCGTACGCCGCTCGATGGCCCCGCCGTCCCCCATGGGCACTCGAACATCCGCCCGTCACGGGATAGCCTCCGGCCATGGTGAATGCGCAGGCCGGCGGGCAGTGGTACCCGCCCGAGTGGCCGGAGCGGATCCGTGCGCTGGCGGGTGGCGGCCTCACACCGGTCGTGCCGAGGCGAGCGGCCACCGTCATGCTGCTCAAGGACACCGGTGACGGGCCCGCCGTGCACATGCTGCGCCGGCGTACGTCCATGGCGTTCGCGGGCGGCGCGTACGCCTATCCCGGCGGCGGCGTCGACCCGCGGGACGACGACCGGCACGTCCGCTGGGCGGGCCCCACGCGCGCGTGGTGGGCGGACCGGCTCGGCGTCGACGGGACGGGGGCCCAGGCGATCGTCTGCGCGGCCGTGCGGGAGACGTACGAGGAGGCCGGTGTCCTGCTCGCCGGGCCCACCCCCGACACCGTGGTCGGCGACACGACCGGCGACGACTGGGAGGCGGACCGTGCCGCGCTCGTCGCGCGGGAGACGTCCTTCGCGGAGTTCCTGGACCGCCGCGGACTGGTCCTGCGCTCGGACCTGCTCGGCGCGTGGACGCGCTGGATCACCCCCGAGTTCGAGCCCCGCCGCTACGACACCTGGTTCTTCGTCGCCGCGCTCCCCGAGGGCCAGCGCACCCGCAACGCCTCCACGGAGGCCGACCGCACGGTGTGGATCACACCCCGCGCGGCGGCCGAGGGGTACGACCGGGGCGAACTGCTGATGATGCCCCCGACCATCGCCACACTGCGCCGGCTCACGGCGTACGGGACGGCCGCGGAGGTGCTCGAAGCGGCGCCCGCGCGGGACCTCACGCCGGTGCTGGCCACCGCGCGCCTGGTGGAGGGCGAGATCGTGCTCTCCTGGCCGGGGCACGACGAGTTCACGAAGCACATCCCGACCGGTGGAGCCCCCGAATGACGGACGCAAGCACCCTTCCGGGCCAGCCGCGGGGCGGTGTCCTCTCCGGCCCCGCCACCGCGCGTGCCGTCAACGTGCTGGCCCCCAACGCCTCGGCGATGACCCTGGACGGCACCAATACCTGGATCCTGTCGGAACCGGACTCCGACCTCGCCGTCGTGGTCGACCCCGGCCCGCTGGACGACGGACACCTGCGGCACGTCGTCGGGACCGCCGAGCGGGCCGGAAAGCGCGTCGCCCTCACCCTGCTGACGCACGGCCACCCCGACCACGCCGAGGGCGCCGCCCGTTTCGCCGGGCTGACCGGCACGAAGGTGCGGGCACTGGACCCGGCGCTGCGGCTCGGCGACGAGGGACTGGCCGCCGGGGACGTCATCACCGTCGGGGGCCTGGAGCTGAGGGTCGTGCCGACCCCCGGCCACACGGCCGACTCCCTGTGCTTCCATCTCCCGGCCGACCGGGCGGTCCTCACGGGCGACACCATCCTGGGGCGCGGTACGACCGTCGTGGCCCACCCCGACGGCCGTCTCGGCGACTACCTGGACACGCTGCGCCGGCTCAGGTCGCTCACGGTCGACGACGGCGTCCACACGGTGCTGCCCGGCCACGGGCCCGTCCTGGAGGACGCCCAGGGCGCCGTCGAGTTCTACCTCGCCCACCGCGCCCACCGCCTCGCCCAGGTCGAGACGGCCGTCGAGGACGGCCACCGCACCCCGGCCGAGGTCGTCGCCCACGTCTACGCCGACGTCGACCGCTCCCTGTGGCCGGCCGCGGAACTGTCCGTCCGCGCACAGCTGGAGTACCTCCAGGAGCACGGGCTCATCTAGCCCGCGGACACGGCGAGGCCCCGCTTCCCACGGGAAGCGGGGCCTCGATGCCGGCTCCGGATGTCAGCGGGAGCGCTTCGCGAGGCGTTCGACGTCCAGGAGGATCACCGCGCGGGCCTCCAGGCGGAGCCAGCCGCGCTGGGCGAAGTCCGCCAGGGCCTTGTTGACCGTCTCGCGGGACGCGCCGACCAGCTGGGCCAGCTCCTCCTGCGTGAGGTCGTGCACGACGTGGATGCCCTCCTCGGACTGCACGCCGAAGCGCCGGGAGAGGTCCAGCAGGGCGCGGGCGACACGGCCCGGGACGTCCGAGAAGACCAGGTCCGACATCGCGTCGTTGGTCTTGCGCAGCCGCCGCGCGACGGCCCGCAGCAGCGCCGTGGCCACCTCGGGGCGGGCGCTCAGCCAGGGCGTCAGGTCGCCGTGGCCCAGGGCGAGCAGCTTGACCTCGGTGAGCGCCGTGGCGGTCGCGGTGCGCGGACCGGGGTCGAACAGCGACAGCTCACCGATCAGCTCGCCCGGACCGACCACCGCGAGCATGTTCTCGCGGCCGTCGGGGGACGTGCGGTGCAGCTTGACCTTGCCCTCGGTGACCACGTACAGGCGGTCTCCGGGGTCGCCCTCGTGGAACAGGGAGTCGCCCCGTGCGAGGGTCACCTCACTCATGGAGGCGCGAAGCTCGGCGGCCTGCTCGTCGTCGAGCGCCGCGAAGAGCGGATTCCGCCGCAGAACGTCGTCCACGAGTTCTCTCCTTGTCGACCTGCTCAGGGGAGCTTGTTCCCCCACGTACCAGGGGACCGTGGTTCCCATTTTGCCGGACGGTCCAAACAGTGTGATCTGTCACAAGGATGCCGTACGGGCCGGTCGGGGTAAGCGGCAGGGGTCCAATTGGACGCCGATCCTCGGGGTCCGGGGCGGATGTCGGTGCCGGGCCGTAGGCTGGCCGGGTGTCCAATTCGCCGGTGAGAGCACAGGCCTAGGGAGCTGCGGGAGTGGGTGTACGTCGTGATTCCGCTGTGGGCGAACAGGGCTCCGATGGCGGTAGGGAAACGGCGAAAGCGACAAAGAGGCCGCCGTTGAAGGAGAAACCGACGACCCGCGCGAGCGGGGCGGCCGAGGCGACCGGGGAGACGGGCGCGCCGGTGAAGAAGACGACGGCGAAGAAGGCGGCCGGGGCGAAGAGGACCGGGGCGAAGAAGGCGACCGCCGCCAAGAAGGCGACCGCCGTGAAGAAGCCGATCGTCGCCCCCGGGAAGGCGACCGCCTCCGTGAAGGCCGCCCCGGTGAAGACCGTCGTCAAGCCGGCCGGGGACGAGTCGCGCACTGCGCTGGTCCGCCGCGCGCGCCGGATCAACCGCGAGCTCGCCGAGGTGTTCCCGTACGCCCACCCGGAGCTGGACTTCGAGAACCCCTTCCAACTCGTTGTCGCCACCGTGCTGTCGGCCCAGACCACCGACCTGCGCGTCAACCAGACGACCCCCGCCCTCTTCGCGAAGTACCCCACCCCCGAGGACCTGGCCGCCGCCAACCCCGAGGAGGTGGAGGAGATCCTGCGCCCCACCGGCTTCTTCCGGGCCAAGACCAAGTCGGTCATAGGCCTGTCGAAGGTGCTCGCGGAGGACTTCGGCGGCGAGGTGCCCGGCCGGCTCGAGGATCTCGTCAAACTGCCCGGCGTCGGCCGCAAGACCGCCTTCGTGGTGCTCGGCAACGCGTTCGGCCGCCCGGGGATCACCGTGGACACCCACTTCCAGCGCCTGGTGCGCCGCTGGCGCTGGACCGAGGAGACCGACCCCGACAAGATCGAGGCGGCCGTCGGCGCGCTCTTCCCCAAGAGCGACTGGACCGACCTGTCCCACCACGTCATCTGGCACGGCCGCCGCATCTGCCACGCCCGCAAGCCCGCCTGCGGCGCCTGCCCCATCGCGCCGCTCTGCCCGGCGTACGGCGAGGGCGAGACGGACCCGGAGAAGGCGAAGAAGCTGCTGAAGTACGAGAAGGGCGGCCTCCCGGGCCAGCGGCTGAAGCCCCCGCAGGCCTATCTGGACGCCGGCGGCAGGCCCGCCCCGCCGCTGGGGGCCGGATGAAGGGGCCGCACACGCGGCGGCGGCCGGTGGAACGATCTCGGGGCCGCCGGGCGTTGGACCCGTGGGACGCGGCCGGACGACGGGGGTGGCGATGACGCGGACGAGCGGTACCCAGGGCGGCCCGGTGACGCTCAGCCGGGAAGGTCTGCCCTCCTGGCTGGACCCGGTGGCCCACGCGGCGGAGACGGTCAGACCGACCCAGCTGAGCCGCTTCCTGCCCCCGGAGAACGGCACGGGGCGCCAGTCCGCCGTCCTGATCCTCTTCGGCGACGGCGACGGTGAGCGCGGCCCGGAGCTGCTGCTCATGGAGCGCGCCAGCTCACTGCGCTCGCACGCCGGACAGCCGTCCTTCCCCGGCGGTGCCCTCGACCCCGAGGACGGCGACCCGCAGGGCGACGGCCCGCTGCGGGCCGCTCTGCGCGAGGCCGAGGAGGAGACCGGGCTCGACCCGTCCGGCGTCCAGCTCTTCGGCGTACTGCCGAAGCTCTACATCCCGGTCAGCGGCTTCGTCGTCACACCCGTGCTCGGCTGGTGGCGCGCACCCAGTCCGGTGGGGGTCGTCGACCCGAACGAGACCGCGCGGGTCTTCACCGTCCCGGTGGCGGATCTCACCCACCCGGACAACCGTGTGACCACGGTCCACCCCAGCGGTTACCAGGGTCCGGCGTTCCTGGTCGAATCGGCCCTCGTATGGGGCTTCACCGCCGGGGTCATCGACCGGTTGCTGCACTTCGCGGGGTGGGAGCGGCCCTGGGACCGGGACCGGCGGGTCCCGCTGGACCTGCGGTCATGACAGGGTGGGCGCCGTGCTGGGTCGGACGAGGCGAGGCTTGAAGCGGTGAACGTGCTGGACATCCTGTTGCTGCTCGCCGCCGTGTGGTTCGCGGTCGTCGGCTACCGCCAGGGCTTCGTCGTCGGCATCCTGTCGGTGATCGGCTTCCTGGGCGGCGGTCTCGCCGCCGTCTACACACTGCCCGTCATCTGGGACGCCCTGACGGACGACTCCGAGGTCGGTACGACGGCCGCCGTCGTCGCGGTCGTCGTCGTCATAGTCTGCGCCTCCGTCGGCCAGGCCCTGACCACCCACCTCGGCAACAAACTGCGCCGCTACATCACCTGGTCCCCGGCCCGCGCGCTGGACGCCACGGGCGGCGCCCTGGTCAACGTCGTCGCGATGCTCCTGGTCGCCTGGCTGATCGGCTCGGCCCTCGCCGGCACGACGCTGCCGACGCTCGGCAAGGAGGTCCGTAACTCCAAGGTGCTGCTCGGGGTCTCCCGGGCGCTGCCCGGCCAGGCCGACACCTGGTTCGCCGACTTCTCCTCCGTCCTCGCGCAGAACGGCTTCCCGCAGGTCTTCAGCCCCTTCGCCAGCGAGCCGATCACGGACGTACGGCCCCCGGACCCGGCCCTGGCGAGCAGCCCCGTCGCCCTGCGCGCGCAGCGCTCCATCGTCAAGGTGATGGGCACCGCCGCGAGCTGCGGCAAGGTCCTGGAGGGCACCGGCTTCGTCTTCGCCGAGCGCCGCGTCATGACCAACGCGCACGTCGTGGGCGGCGTCGACGAGCCGACCGTGCAGATAGGCGGCGAGGGCAGGAAGTACGACGCGACGGTCGTCCTCTACGACTGGAAGCGCGACATCGCCGTCCTCGACGTGCCCGATCTGAAGGCGCCCGCGCTGCGGTTCACCACCGAGGACGCGAGCAGCGGCGACGGGGCGATCGTCGCCGGCTTCCCGGAGAACGGGGCGTACGACGTCCGCGCCGCGCGCCTGCGCGGCCGCATCACGGCCAACGGCCCCGACATCTACCACCGCGGCACGGTCCGCCGTGACGTGTACTCCCTGTACGCGACGGTGCGTCAGGGCAACTCGGGCGGCCCGCTGCTCACCCCCGAGGGGGAGGTCTACGGCGTGGTCTTCGCGAAGTCGCTCGACGACGCCGAGACGGGTTACGCGCTCACCGTGGACGAGATCCAGGAGGACATCGCCGCGGGCCGTACCGCGAACCGGCAGGTGGACAGCGACAGCTGCGCGCTGTGAGGTGAGGCCGCGGGTCAGCCGCGGGGGTGGCGCAGGCGGACGGAGACCCAACGCGCCCTGCGGCGGAGGATGCGCGGGATTCCCACCCTGAGGTCCGTACCTGCCATCTGTGGTGCACCGCCTCGCTGGTGGGAACCCATCCCGCCCGCCGTGCGGCGGTCGCGGCTTGCGTCACTGTAGTCGTGCGTCCAGCCCATACCCCGACGTCTGCCCCCGCCCCAAGGTCGATAACCACCTCGCGCGCCCCTAATTGGCCTATGCGCCGGGCAATTGGCCGACCGTCAGACGAACGCTCGATCCGGTCACCGATCGGGTTCGGGATCCTTCAGCCAATTGATCAGTTCGGTGGAGAAAGTGACCGGGTCCTCCTCGTGCGGGAAGTGCCCCAGCCCGTCGAACAGCCGCCAGCGGTACGGCGCTTCGACGTACTCCCCGGACCCCGCGGCACTGCGCGTGCGGACCACCGGGTCCAGCGAGCCGTGCAGATGCAGCGTCGGCACCCGCACCGGGCGCTTCATCCTGCGGTTGAACTGGATGCCGTCCGGGCGGGCCAGGGAGCGCACCATCCAGCGGTACGGCTCGATCGAGCAGTGCGCCGTGGACGGGATGCACATCGCCCGCCGGTAGTTCTCCAGCGCCTCCTCGTCCGGCAGGTGCGGCCCGGACCAGTCCCGGATGAGCTCGGCCACCAGCGCCCCGTCGTCCGCGGTGAGCCGGCGCTCCGGGATCCAGGGCCGCTGGAACCCCCAGATGTGGGACAGGGCTGCGGACTGCCTGGCGTCGGAGACCAGCGCCGAGCGCCAGCGCCGTGGATGCGGCATGGAGGCGACCGCGAGCCGCCGTACGAGCTTGGGGCGCATCGCCGCGGCCGTCCAGGCCAGATACCCGCCCAGGTCGTGCCCGACCAGCGCGGCGTCCGGCTCGCCGAGGGAGCGGACCACTCCGGTGATGTCCAGCGCGAGGTTGGCCGGGTCGTAGCCGCGCGGTGTGCGGTCGCTGCCGCCGACACCCCGCAGATCCATGGCGACGGCCCGGAAACCGGCGTCGGCGAGCGCCGTCAGCTGGTGCCGCCAGGTCCACCAGAACTGCGGGAAGCCGTGCAGCAGCAGCACCAGGGGGCCGTCGCCCAGCTCCGCGATGTGGAAGCGGGCACCGTTGGCGGCGACGTCCCGGTGCGTCAGCCCGGCGCCGCCCGGGATGTCGAGGCGTACGACCGAGGCGGGCTGCGCCGGAGGCGTGGCGGGATCCGTCATGAAGACGAGCGTGCCACAGCCTCGATGGCCTGGGGGACCCGGTCCTCGGGCAGTTCGGGGCGCGGGTGCGGCTTGGCCTTCTGCAGCACGCCCGCCGTCTCCTTCACGGAGGCGGCGACCTTCTGCGGGCCCCGGCCCTTCTTCGCCTTCTTCGCGAAGACGGCGCCGATCAGCGCGAGGAACAGCGCGATCAGCACGTTCGCCGCGAAGGAGAGCAGGAAGCAGAGCGCGAGGTTCCAGTCGCTCCAGGTGCGGATGCCGTAGGCGAGGGCGAAGCTCAGCATCGGCAGGGAGAACAGGAGCACCAAGCCGGCCAGCGTGAACAGGCCGCCGCTGGTCGCGCCCCGCCTGACGTCCTGCTTGAGCTGCGCCTTCGCCAGCGCGATCTCGTCGTGCACCAGCGCCGACATGTCGGCCGTCGCGGAGGCGAACAGCTGGCCGATGCTGCGTTCGGCGCCGACCGGGCTGCCGTCGGGTGCGCTCATCGCGGTCTCCCTCTCCTGCGTACGCTTTGTGTCCGCGCGTACGGTTCAGTCTTTTGTACCGTCTCGTCAGATCATGCCGGACCGTTGTGCTCCTCGCCTGCCCCGCCCGTCACTTCGGCAAGCGCGTCCCGCTCGGCGGCCTTCTCCCGGGCGAGCCGCCGGTGCTCGGCGGCCTTCCGCTCGTGGATCTCCGCCATGCGCAGGTGGTACGCCGGGTCGTCCTGCTCGTAGATGTCCGGGATGCCGCTGAGGTCCTCGTCGCGCTCCTCCTCCTCGGTCAGCCTGCGGTACTTGGCGTTCCGTATCTTCAGCAGCACCGTCGCGACGGCGGTGGCGATCAGCGAGCCGGCCAGGACGGCAGCCTTGACGCTGTCGGTCATCGACGCGTCGTCCTCGAAGGCGAGCTCCCCGATGAGCAGCGAGACGGTGAAACCGATCCCGGCGAGGGTCGCCACCGCGAACACGTCCGCCCAGGCGAGGTCGTCACTGAGCGAGGCCCTTGTGAAGCGCGCCGTCAGCCACGTACCGCCGAAGATGCCGAGCGTCTTGCCGACGACGAGTCCGAGCACCACGCCGAGCGTCTCGGGCTGGGTGAACACGTCCGCGAGGGCGCCGCCGGAGATCGCCACGCCCGCACTGAACAGGGCGAACAGCGGCACCGCGAGGCCCGCCGAGAGCGGCCGGACGAGGTGCTCGATGTGCTCGCCGGGGGAGTGCTCCTCGCCCTCGCGGCGGTGGCAGCGCAGCATCAGGCCCATGGCGACACCGGCGATGGTGGCGTGGATGCCGCTGTTGTACATCAGCGCCCACACGACCAGCGCGAGCGGCACGTACACGTACCAGCCGCGTACGCCCTTGCGCAGCAGCAGCCAGAAGACGGCCAGGCCGGCGACGGCGCCGCCGAGCGCCGCGAAGTTCAGGTCGTCGGTGAAGAAGACCGCGATGATCAGGATGGCGAAGAGGTCGTCGACGACGGCGAGGGTGAGCAGGAAGGCGCGCAGCGCGCTGGGCAGGGAGGTGCCGATGACGGCGAGCACGGCGAGCGCGAAGGCGATGTCGGTGGCGGTGGGCACGGCCCAGCCGGCCAGCGAGCCGCCGCCCACGCCGCTGGTGAGCGTGTAGACCAGCGCCGGTGCGGCCATGCCGCACAGGGCGGCGACGACGGGGAGCGCGGCGGCCTTGGGATCGCGCAGATCACCGGCGACGAGTTCGCGTTTGAGCTCGATCCCCGCGACGAAGAAGAAGATCGCGAGCAGTCCGTCGGCGGCCCAGTGCGCGACGGACAGGTTCAGCCCGAGGGCCTCGGGGCCGAAGTGGAAGTGGCTGACGCTCTCGTAGCTGTCGTGCAGACCGGGTACGTTCGCCCAGATCAGCGCGGCGACGGCGGCGAGGAGCAGCAGGACGCCGCCGACCGTCTCGGTACGCAGCGCGTCCGCGACGTACGACCGCTCGGGCAGGGAGAGGCGTCCGAAGGCCTTGCGGGGGCTGGGGGTGCGGGGCGCGGTCACGGGGGAGTTCCTCTGGTCGACGGGCAGCACGAATCGTGTGCCGACCAGACTTCCCGGCGCCCCATGAGACAGCTTTTTTGTTTAGTTTAGCTAACGTGCTCCTGGGGCGCATCAGGAGCATACGGTGGCACCCGGCGCAGGGGGTGCGCCGGGTGCCACCGTCCGGACGGTGTCCGCTCAGTCCTCGCTGGGCGCCGCCGGGAGCTTGGCCTGGATGAGGTCCATGACCGTGCTGTCGGTCAGCGTGGTGACGTCGCCGAGCTGGCGGTTCTCCGCGACGTCCCGCAGCAGGCGGCGCATGATCTTGCCGGAGCGGGTCTTCGGCAGCTCGGCCACCGGCAGGATCCGCTTGGGCTTGGCGATCGGGCCGAGCGTGGCGCCCACGTGGTTCCGCAGCTCACCGACGAGGTCCTCGCTCTCCGCCGCCGTGCCGCGCAGGATCACGAAGGCGACGATCGCCTGACCGGTCGTCTCGTCCGCCGCGCCGACCACGGCCGCCTCGGCGACCGACGAGTGCGAGACGAGCGCGGACTCGACCTCCGTGGTGGAGATGTTGTGCCCGGACACCAGCATGACGTCGTCGACCCGGCCGAGCAGCCAGATGTCGCCGTCGTCGTCCTTCTTGGCGCCGTCGCCGGCGAAGTACTTGCCCTCGAAGCGCGACCAGTACGTGTCGATGAACCGCTGGTCGTCGCCCCAGATGGTGCGCAGCATCGACGGCCACGGCTCGGTGAGGACCAGGTAGCCACCGCCGCCGTTCGGTACCTCATTGGCCTCGTCGTCGACGACGGTCGCGGCGATGCCGGGCAGCGGGGTCTGGGCGGAGCCCGGCTTGGCGGCGGTCACGCCCGGCAGCGGCGAGATCATGATGCCGCCGGTCTCGGTCTGCCACCAGGTGTCCACCACCGGGGTGCGGTCCGCGCCGATGTTCTTGCGGTACCAGATCCACGCCTCGGGGTTGATCGGCTCGCCCACCGATCCCAGCACGCGCAGGCTGCCGAGGTCGAACTTGGCGGGGATGTCGTCGCCCCACTTCATGAACGTGCGGATCGCGGTGGGCGCCGTGTAGAGGATCGTCACGCCGTACTTCTGCACGATCTCCCAGAAGCGGCCCTGGTGCGGGGTGTCCGGCGTGCCCTCGTACATCACCTGGGTGGCGCCGTTGGCGAGCGGGCCGTAGACGATGTAGGAGTGCCCGGTGACCCAGCCGACGTCGGCCGTGCACCAGTACACGTCGGTCTCCGGCTTGAGGTCGAAGACGGACCAGTGCGTGTACGCGACCTGGGTGAGGTAGCCGCCGGAGGTGTGCAGGATGCCCTTCGGCTTACCCGTCGTGCCGGAGGTGTAGAGGATGAACAGCGGGTGCTCGGCCCCGAACGCCTGAGGGGTGTGCTCGGCGCTCTGCCGCTCCACCATCTCGTGCCACCACACGTCCCGGCCCTCGGTGAAGGCGACGTCCTGGCCGGTGCGGCGGACGACGAGGACGTGCTCGACGGTGCCGGCCTTGGCGATCGCCTCGTCCACGGCGGGCTTGAGCGCGGAGGGCTTGCCGCGCCGGTAGCCGCCGTCGGCCGTGATGACGACACGGGCGTCGGCGTCCTGGATACGGGTGGCGAGCGCGTCCGCCGAGAAGCCGCCGAAGACGACGGAGTGCGCGGCGCCGATGCGGGCGCAGGCCAGCATCGCGACCGCGGTCTCCGGGATCATCGGCATGTAGACGGCGACCCGGTCGCCCGCCTGGACGCCCAGCTCCAGCAGGGCGTTGGCGGCCTTGGAGACCTCGTCCTTGAGCTGGGCGTAGGTGATGGCGCGGCTGTCGCCCGGCTCGCCCTCGAAGTGGATGGCGACCCGGTCGCCGTGCCCGGCCTCCACGTGCCGGTCCACGCAGTTGTAGGCGACGTTGAGCTCGCCGTCCTTGAACCACTTGGCGAACGGCGGGTTCGACCAGTCCAGGGTCTCGGTGGGCTCGGTGGCCCAGGTCAGCCGGCGGGCCTGCTCGGCCCAGAAGCCGAGCCTGTCAGCCTTGGCCTGTTCATACGCCTCCGCGGTGACGTTGGCGTTCGCGGCCAGGTCGGCGGGGGGCGTGAAGCGACGCTCCTCCTTCAGAAGGTTGGCCAGGCTTTCATTGCTCACGGCATCTGCCTTTCCCAGGGTGTCCGTTGTGTCCCAGGCCACACCTCATCAGACCCGGGGGTGCGCTGACAAGGGTCGACGGGAAATTGGTTTAGACCTGTCAGGTGGAGTGGCGCGGTGTGCGACACCTCTTCCCACGGGGCCCGGCGTAAGCCGGTTCAAGGTGTGTAACGCCTCTCACACCCGGACGGGTCGCTTCACATCGCCAGGTCCGGGGAACGGACCCGGTCGAACACCTTCTCCCCGTCCCGCTCGGTGAGGAGATACGCCTGGGCCTCACCCACGTGGAAGTACATGCCGTGCAGTTCCAGGGCCCCGTCCTTCATGGCCCGGGCCACCGATTCATGGGCGCGCAGATGCTCCAGCTGCTGCACCACGTTCGTCAGGCAGAGCTGCTCGACCGCGTCGGTGGGGGTCCGCCCGGCCAGCCGCGACGGAGGCAGGCTGCCGTCGCCCATGCGTCGCAGGCTCGGCCGGCCGTGCCGCAGCCAGCGTCTCAGCGGTGTGCGGGCGCCGTCCGGCTCGGTGTCGAGCAGCGCCTGCATCGCACTGCACCCCGAGTGCCCGCACACCGTGATCGACCGGACCGCCAGCATCTCCACGGCGTACTCGATGGCGGCCGCCACCGAGTCGTCGCCGCTCTCCGCGCCGGGCGGTGGCACGAGGTTGCCGACATTGCGCACCACGAACAGGTCTCCCGGACCACTGGACGTGATCATCGAGGTGATCACCCGGGAGTCGGTACAGGTCAGGAACAGCTGTCCGGGCCGCTGTCCCTCGCGTGCCAGCCGGGCCAGCTCACCGCGCACCAGCGGAGCGGTGTTGCGCTGGAACGCGCTGATGCCGCGCCTCAGTTCGTGTCCGCCGGTTTCGGCCGGCTCCGGTGCGCCTTCGGCGGCTCCGTCCGTTCCGTCCGCCCCCTCCGTTCCGTCGGTCCCGCCCGGCCGTGGGTCACCGCCCGGCCGTGGGCGTTCGCACTGGTGGTTGCGCCAGGCCGTCCAGGGCCGGCAGCGGCAGTCGGCGTCGGAGGTGCCGGCCTCCTCGCTCCCGTCGGGCGGGTGCCCGAAGGAGAGGGCGGCGGGTTCGGCGATCCGGACCCCGGCGCGGCGGCCGGTGATCTCGACGGTGCCGCCTCGCGCGGTGTGCGTGCTCTGCCAGTCCTGCAGCGTCTCGTACGCCGCGTGGTCCATGAAGGAGCCGTCCAACGCCACGACCACGTCGGCCCCTTGGGGGACGAGGTGCAGGGCCCGGCTGAGCCGTGGCACCGCGAGGAACGTCAACTGGCCTCGTACGTGTACGTGATGGACTCCTTCCTCCTCCTCGTGCGTGATCCGGGTGCGGGTGAGCCGGTGCAGGGCCACGCCGACGGCTACGGCGATGCCCAGTGCCACGCCCTCCAGGACGCCGAGGGACACGACGCCGAGGGTGGTCACGGCGTAGACCAGGACTTCACGGTGGCGGGTCACCGTGCGGATGTGGTGCAGGGACACCATCTGGATGCCGACGGCCATCACCAGGGCGGCGAGCGAGGCGAGCGGGATGAACTCCAGGAGCGGGACCATCAGCAGCGCGGCGATCACTACGAGAACGCCGTGCAGCATCGTGGAGTTCCGGCTCACGGCACCCGCTTTGACGTTCGCGGAACTGCGGACCGCCACGCCGGCCACCGGGAGCCCGCCGAGCGAGCCGGAGACGATGTTGGCCGCGCCCTGACCGAGCAGTTCACGGTCCAGGTCGGAGCGCCCGACCTGGCTGGAACCGGGGCGGCCGGACACCAGCTTGTCCACGGCCACGGCGCCGAGCAGCGACTGCACGCTGCACACCAGCGTCGTGGTGAGCACGGCGGCGGCGAGACCGAGAACGGGTCCCTCGGGCAGCCCGGCCAGGGCGTGGTTGCGCCAGGACGGCAGGTCCACCTTGGGCAGGACGAGGCCGGCCGCGGCGGCGACCGCGGTGGCTCCGGCGACGGCGACGAGCGCTGCCGGAACCGTGCGGAGAACACGTCCGGGGCGGCCCGGGATCCGGGGCCAGAGCAGCAGCAGGGCCAGGGTCAGCAGGCTCACCGACAGGGCCGCGGGATGCAGGTTCGCCAACTGGGCGGGAAGGGCGAGGAGGTTGTCGGGGACGGAGCTCTGGGGGGTGCCGCCGAGGACGATGTGGAGCTGGGCGACGGCGATGGTGACGCCGATGCCGGCGAGCATGCCGTGCACGATCGCGGGGCTCACGGCGAGCGCGCCGCGTGCCACGCGCAGGCAGCCGAGGCCGAGCTGGGAGATTCCGGCGAGGACGGTGATGGCGCAGGTCGTCCGCCAGCCGTACTGCTGGATGAGGTCGGCGGTGACGACGGTGAGTCCGGCGGCGGGACCGCTCACCTGGAGCGGGGAGCCGCCGATCCGCCCGGCGACGATTCCGCCCACGGCGGCGGCGACCAGGCCGGCCTGGAGCGGCGCTCCGGTGGCGAGGGCGATGCCGAGGGAGAGCGGGAGGGCGATCAGGAAGACCGCGACCGAGGCCGACAGGTCGGCACCCGCGATACGCGGGCGCGGGGGACCGGCCGGTGGCGGGCTGTGGGGCGGGTGGGCGCGCTCGGTCCGATCCGAGTCGGCGGCGCGGGCGGGAACGCAGGCTGACATGGCTTCCCTTCTCTCGTACATCAACAATCCGTAAACGGATCGTAATTGAGAGTAAAGGACTGGCATAGACTTTCCGGGCAAATGGATGAATCAATCACTCCAGCGAGTGATGTGGCTATTTCATCGGCTTGTCGTATTAATTCCTTCTTCGTTCCGTGCGACTTTGACGGCGCTGTCGGCGTGGACCGGCACAGCACCAGACGAAGCCCTCATCGAACTCGGCCCGAGAGAAGGAAGAAGGTGGGCGGATGGCCGCCACCCACGGAATCGCCACGGGCACCGTGATCGCCGCGGTCTGCGTCGCCTCGCTCGCCGGCTGCGGGACCGGCACCGACGGCACCGGCGAGCAGGCGCGTGACCAGGAGAAGGCCAAGCCGGCCCCGGCACCGAAGAACGTCGTCCGGCTGATCGGCGACGGCTCCACCGCCTACACCGGGGCACAGCCGCACCTGCCCCGGCCCGAGCGGCTGAAGCGCGGCGAGAAGCCCCCGCAGTTCGTGGTCTTCTCCTGGGACGGGGCGGGCGAGGACGGCCAGAAGCTCTTCTCGCATTTCCGCAAGGTCGCCAAGGAGAACGACGCGACCATGACGTACTTCCTGAGCGGCGTGTACCTGCTGCCGGAGGAGAAACGCGATCTGTACCGCCCGCCGCAGCACTCCCCGGGCCGCTCCGACATCGGCTTCAACGACCAGGAGGGCATCGCCGACACCGTGAAGCAGCTGCGCCTCGCGTGGCTCGAGGGCAACGAGATCGGCACCCACTTCAACGGTCACTTCTGCGGCAGCGACGGTGGGGTCGGCGAATGGTCGGTGGCGGAGTGGAAGGACGAGATCGCCCAGGCCAAGCGCTTCGTGAAGACCTGGAAGACCAACACCGGCATGAAGAACTCGGCCCCGCTGCCCTTCGACTACGACAAGGAGCTGATCGGTGCCCGCACCCCCTGCCTGGAGGGGCGGGAGAACTTCATGAAGGCAGCCCGCGACCTGGGCTTCCGCTACGACACCAGCGGGGTCAACAACCAGGTGTGGCCGAAGAAGAAGCAGGGCCTGTGGGACCTGTCGATGCAGCTCGTGCCCTTCCCCGGGCACTCCTTCGAACAGCTCACCATGGACTACAACTTCATGGTCAACCAGTCCGGCACCACCACCCAGGGCGACCCCGCCAAGCACGAGATGTGGGGCGACCAGATGCGGGACGGTCTCCTCCAGGGCTTCGAGCGGGCCTACAAGGGCAACAGGGCGCCCCTGATCATCGGCAACCACTTCGAGTCCTGGAACGGCGGCACCTACATGCGGGCCGTCGAGGAGGTCATCGAGGAGGTGTGCACCAAGTCCGACGTGCGCTGTGTCTCCTTCCGGCAGTTGGTGGACTGGCTGGACGCCCAGGACCCGGGGACCCTGGCGAAACTGCGCACGCTGGACGTCGGCGAGGCCCCGAAGAAGGGCTGGAAGTCCTTCCTGTCCGGCGATTCCGCACCGGCCCCCAAGGGGGTGCCCGGAGCCCCGGCCGAGAAGCGGTGAGCGTCAGGCGGACGCCGTGACGTTCTCGCCGAGCACGAAACCGGGGTCGATCTGGGCCGCCAGGTCGGCCCCGGTGCGCTCGTCGCCCCACGACCGGGCGTTCTTCAGATGGAAGTGCGCCATCTGGCGGGTGTAACGCTCGTGGTCGCGCGACTCGTACGTCGCGTCGGCGGCCGAGTGCAGCAGGCGCAGCGCGTGCCGGTTGGGCTCCTCCAGGAGGTCGAACCGGGGCGGCCGGCCCTTCTCCATGGCCCGGACCCAGTCCGAGTGGCCCACCGTCACCAGCAGGTCCTCCCCGGCCTCCGCGCGGAGGAAGTCGAGGTCGTCCGGGCCCTGCACCTTGTTGCCGACGACCTTCAGGGTGACGCCGAAGTCGCGGGCGTACTCCTTGTACTGGCGGTAGACGGAGACCCCCTTCCGGGTCGGCTCGGCCACGAGGAACGTGATGTCGAAGCGGGTGAACATGCCGGAGGCGAAGGAGTCCGAACCGGCCGTCATGTCGACCACGACGTACTCGCCGGGGCCGTCCACCAGGTGGTTCAGACACAGCTCCACCGCTCCGGTCTTGGAGTGGTAGCAGGCGACCCCCAGGTCGGCGTCGGTGAAGGGGCCGGTGACCATCAAACGGACGGCCCCGCCGTCGAGTTCCACCGGCCGCGCACAGGCGTCGTAGACCGGATTGTCCTCGCACACCCGCAGCAGCCGGGAGCCCTCACCGGGCGGAGTGGTCTTGATCATCGTCTCGGCGGACGCGATGCGCGGGTTGGTGCCGCGCAGATAGTCCTTGATCAGCGGCAGGTGCTCGCCCAGCGAGGGCAGCGCGGCCGCCTCCGCCTCGTCCAGGCCCAGCGCGGCCCCGAGGTGCTGGTTGATGTCGGCGTCCACCGCGACGGTCGGGGCGCCGACGGCCGCGAGATGACGGATGAACAGGGAGGACAGGGTCGTCTTCCCGCTGCCGCCCTTCCCCACGAAAGCAATTTTCATGTTCACCAAGCGTAATGGAGTGGTAGCTGTAGGTGGCAGTCGGACGTGAAGAAGACCACTCCTTCGTGGGGTGGGCGCCGGGGGTGCGTAGTGTCGTACTCATGAGTACGACAGGTGCGACCGCCGACCCGCTCGCCGCCCTGGGCTCGCTGCCCGGAGTGGCCGACTCCGTGGAGTCCGTGCGCAAGGCCGTGGACCGGGTCTACGGGCACCGGGTCATGCGGCGGCGCAGCAACGAGATCACCTCCGAGGCGGCGCTGCGCGGCGCCCGTGGCTCGGCGGCGCTGTCGGGCGCGGACTGGGCCCTGGAGGAGGTGCGCCGGCGCAGCGACTTCAGCGGCGACGACGCCCGCATGGTGGGTGCGGCACTGCGGCTGACCGCCGAGGCGGGGCAGTTGCTGTCCGTCTGGCGGCAGTCGCCCCTGCGGGTCCTGGCCCGGCTGCACCTGGTCGCGGCGGCCGACAAGGCCGAGCGGGTCGGGCGTCCCCGGCAGGAGGGCGAGCCGGTCGACGAGCCCCTGATCGGGCTCGGCCTGCCGAGCGCGGCGGAGGCGCACGGCCGGCTGGACGGGCTGTCCGAGCTGATCGTCGCGGGCGGTTCCGCCCCGGCGCTGGTGACGGCCGCCGTCGTGCACGGCGAACTTCTCGCGCTGCGCCCCTTCACCTCTCACAACGGCCTGGTCGCGCGTACGGCCGAACGCATCGTCCTGGTCGGCAGCGGTCTCGACCCCAAGTCGGTCTGCCCGGCCGAGGTCGGGCACGCCGAGCTGGGCCAGGAGGCCTACATCAGGGCGCTGGAAGGATACGTCTCCGGCACCCCCGAGGGCGTGGCGGCCTGGATCGCCCATTGCGGGCGCGCGGTCGAACTGGGGGCGCGCGAGTCGACGGCCGTGTGCGAGGCGCTCCAGCGCGGGGCCGCGTAAAAGGGGCCGGAGAAGAATCCGGCAGAGATGCGGCGGTACGAATACTCGTACCGCCGCTGGCATGTCCACCGCGTTACCAAGCGTCCTCGATATGTGCCCATCAGGTCGGGGACTTCGCCCGTCACCTGGTGCGGCTGGCCCGTAATCGACGGGTCGACGTCGCGTGGGTTCCCGGTGTTCATGCTCGGTCCGTGGGGCCACACATGCGTTGGTGAGGGTGATCCTCGCGGATGCCCTTGGTCTCGCGGGCCGTTAAGTCCTTTGTACTCCGGGTCCGGAGCAAGCGGAAGTCCTCGCTCTGCTTCTTTACTTTTGCCCTCAAAGACGCCCCGAACGGGCGCCGGCGGGGCGTGCGCGGCCGGCGATCGGCGGGGCGGCCCGCGCGGGAGGCGGTCAGGCCGCCGTCGTGCGGCGCCGGCTCGCGTACCAGACGAGGCCCGCGGTGGCCGCCGCGGCGCCTATGGCGGCCGCCGCGACCAGGGCGGGGCGCGGCGGTACGGAGAAGGCGGGGAGGCGCTGCTTGAGCCGTACCGGCCGGTGGAAGTCGAGGATCGGCCACTCCCGCGCGAGGGCCTCCCGGCGCAGCGCGCGGTCCGGGTTCACGGCGTGCGGGTGGCCCACGGACTCCAGCATCGGCACATCGGTCACCGAGTCGCTGTAGGCGTAGCAACGGGCCAGGTCGTAGCCCTCCGACTCGGCCAGTTCCCGGACCGCCTCGGCCTTGGTCGGGCCGTACGCGTAGTACTCCACCTCGCCGGTGAAGCACCCGTCGTCGCCCACGACCATACGGGTGGCCACCACCCGGTCCGCGCCGAGCAGTTCGCCGATCGGCTCGACCACCTCGGCGCCCGACGTGGACACGATCACGACGTCGCGTCCCGCGGTGTGGTGCCGCTCGATGAGGGTGGCGGCCTCGTCGTAGATGATCGGGTCGATCAGGTCGTGCAGGGTCTCGGCGACGATCTCCCTGACCTGCTGGACGTTCCAGCCGCGGCACAGTGCGGACAGGTACTTGCGCATCCGCTCCATCTGGTCGTGATCGGCGCCGCCGGCCAGGAACACGAACTGGGAGTACGCGGTGCGCAGGACGGCCCTGCGGTTGATCAGGCCGCCTTGATAGAAGGACTTGCTGAACGTGAGCGTGCTCGACTTCGCAATGACCGTCTTGTCCAGGTCAAAGAAGGCGGCTGTGCGGGGCATCGAGTGGTTTTCCACGTCCTTGAGCATAGGCGCAGCCCATTCGGCGTAAGGTGGGGCGTGTGGGTTTGCCTGAGAGGGCTCTCGGGTACACCATGGAAGTCACGGATCGTTCGCGACCGTGTCTAACCCGGTCCGACTCCTCCCCCCCCGAGTCGGCCGTGGGGACGACCCCCGCTCTCCCCCCCGGCGGGGGTCGTCGCATGTCCGGGTGGGTTTTCCTCATTCTCCTCGCGGTTGGTGCACCGTGCGGGTGCCGCGCGCACGGCTATCTGTCATGGACATGAATAGTTACCCGGGGTAGTCGTCGGACTGCCCTGCGGAAGTCGCACATGAGGTGTGCGGGACTCACCTGTTTGGGTGACCGCGATATTCACAGGCGCCGCCCCGTCCACAGTTATCGACCAAGATCCACATGTTTTTCCGGATCGCCGCATCGTGATTCCGACGCGCCCGCTCGCCGCGAGTTCACACCCGGTTCCGTTTGGCGGGTCGCGTACGGCCGGTTTCCGCCGGCCGTTCAAAGAAGAACCGCTTGCCGGCTCTTCGCACGTCTGGGAATCGCGGGGCCGCAGGGGCTGCGCGAGAGATGCAGCAAAGGGGGACGAACGTGTCCGGAACCATCACCCACGATCCGCCGCTGGCCACCGGAGGAGGCCGGCCGGGCGCACCGCTGATCCTCACCGAGGACGCCGGGCTCCTCGACGACCTGCTGCGCCTGTGCGCGGCGGCCGGCGCCACACCGGAGGTCCATCACACGGTGCCGGAACCAAGGGGCAGCTGGGAGGCCGCACCGCTCGTCCTGGTCGGGGACGACGCCGCGCGACGGGTGCGCGGGGCGGCACGCAGGCCGGGAGTGGTGCTGGTCGGCCGCGACCAGGACGACTCCGGGGTCTGGCGGCGGGCCGTCGAGATCGGCGCCGACCACGTGCTGATGCTGCCCGACGGCGAGCAGTGGCTGGTCGACCGCATCGCCGACGTGGCCGAAGGCGTCGGACGGCCCGCCCTGACCGTCGGTGTCATCGGCGGCCGGGGCGGCGCCGGAGCGTCCACGCTCGCGTGCGCGCTCGCCGTCACCTCCGCGCGTGAGGGACTGCGCACCCTCCTCGTGGACGCCGATCCGCTGGGCGGCGGACTCGACGTGGCCCTCGGGGGCGAGACGGCCGAAGGGCTGCGCTGGCCGGCGTTCGCCGCGTCACACGGCCGGGTCGGCGGCGGCGCCCTGGAGGAGTCACTGCCGGAACTGCACTCGCTGCGGGTGCTCAGCTGGGACCGCGGCGACTGTCTCGCCGTACCGCCCAGGGCCGTACGCGCGGTGCTCGCCGCGGCGCGGCGCGGGGGCGGCACCGTCGTGGTCGACCTGCCGCGCCGCCTCGACGACGGGGTCGCCGAGGTCCTCGCCCAGCTCGACCTCGGGCTCCTCGTGGTCCCCGCGGAACTGCGCGCCGTCGCGGCGGCGGGCCGCGTCGCCTCCGCCGTGGGCATGGTCCTGCGTGATCTGCGGGTGGCGGTACGCGGTCCGTACGCGCCGGGGCTGGACGACCGTGAGGTGGCCCGGCTGCTCGGGCTGCCCCTCGCCGGAGACGTGCCCGCCGAGCCCGCCCTGCGGCGCCCGGACGAGGCGGGCCGCCCGCCCGGGGCCTCGGGCCGGGGCCCGCTGGCCCGCTTCTGCAAGGAGTTCTGGGAGCGGGCGCTGGTGGAGGCGAGGGCGGCATGAGGAGGCCGGTGACGAGCGGAACGGTCATGCCTCCCGGCCTGCTCGACGGGGTGCGGCGGTGGCTGGCCGAGAGCGGGGCCGAGCCGACGCCCGCGCGGGTGGCGCAGGCGCTGCGGGACCAGGGACGGGTGCTCGGTGACGCCGAGGTGCTCGGAGCGGCCGAGCAGCTGCGGTCCGAGCTGGTCGGCAGCGGACCACTGGAACGGCTCATGTCCGAGCCCTCGGTGACCGACGTGCTGGTGTCGGCGCCGGACCGGGTCTGGGTGGACCGGGGCGGAGGGCTGGAGCTGACCGAGGTGGCCTTCCCCGACGAGACGGCCGTCCGGCGCCTCGCCCAGCGGCTCGCCGCCGTGGCCGGCCGGCGCCTGGACGACGCCCGGCCCTGGGTCGACGCGCGGCTGCCCGACGGGACCAGACTGCACGCCGTGCTGCCCCCGGTGGCCGTCGGCGGCACCTGCCTGTCGCTACGGGTCGTACGACCGCGCGCCTTCACCCTCGACGAACTCGTGGCGGCCGGGACGGTCCCACCGGGCGGGGACCGCGTGCTGCGGGCACTGCTGGACGCGCGGCTGTCGTTCCTCGTCAGCGGGGGGACCGGCAGCGGCAAGACGACCTTGCTGAGCGCGCTGCTGGGACTGGTCGGGCCGGACGAGCGCATCGTCCTGGCCGAGGACTCGGCGGAACTGCGGCCCGACCATCCGCACGTCGTGCGCCTGGAGACCAGACCCGCCAATCAGGAGGGCGCGGGCCTGGTCACCTTGGAGGACCTGGTGCGGCAGGCGCTGCGGATGCGGCCGGACCGGCTGGTCGTCGGTGAGGTGCGCGGCCCGGAGGTGGTCCATCTGCTGGCCGCCCTCAACACGGGCCACGACGGCTCGGGAACGGTCCACGCCAACGCCGCCACCGATGTACCGGCCCGGCTGGAGGCGCTCGGCACGGCCGCCGGACTCGACCGGTTCGCCCTGCACAGCCAGGCGGCGGCAGCCCTCTCGGTGGTGCTGCACCTCGTACGCGACCGGAGCGGGCGGCGGCGGATCGCGGAGGTGCACGTGCTGGAACGGGATCCGTCGGGACTGGTGCGGACGGTGCCGGCGCTGCGGTGGGGCCCGCAGGCCTTCACCCGGGAGCGGGGATGGCAGCGCCTGCGGGAGCTGCTCCAGCACGCGAACCCCGGCGGACCGGACAAGGGGACCGGAGGATGAACGGGACGACGGAGGTGTCGACGGGTGCGGCCGTGGCGTGCCTGGGGACCGCGGCCTGGCTGCTGGGCGGCGGGCATGCCGGGGCCAGGCGGGCGAGGTTGTTACTGGCCGGCGGAGGCGCGGTGGGTGGCGGACCACCGGGGTGGCCCCGGGTGACTTGCGCGTGGGGGCGGACGCGCGGGCGGCTGCGGGCCGAGTGGTGGTCGTTGGCCGCCGGCCTGGTGCTGGCGGTGCTGGGTGCGTCGCTGCTGCCGGTCGTCGCGGGGGCGGCCGGGGTGCCCTTGCTGAGGCGGGTGCGGCGGGCCGCCGGGGAACGCCGTGCGAGGGAGGGCCGCGGCGACGCGGTGATCGCGTTGTGCGGGGCGCTCGCCGGGGAGGTGCGCGCCGGACGGCAGCCGGGTGAGGCGCTGCTGCCGGCCGCGCGGGACTCCGGCGGCCTCGGTGACATGCAGGCGACGGTGCTCGCGGCGGCGCGCTTCGGCGGGGACGTCCCGGAGGCGCTCGCGGAGGCGGCACGGCAACCGGGTGCCGAGGGGCTGCGGGGACTCGCCGCGTGCTGGCGGGTGGCGGTGGACCAGGGAGCCGGGCTCGCGGCCGGACTCGACCGGCTGGAAGCGGCGCTGTGCGCCGAACGGGACCGGCGGGCCGACCTGCGCGCCCAGCTGGCCGGCGCCCGTGCGACGGCGGTGCTGCTCGCCGGGCTCCCGGTCGTGGGCCTGGCCCTCGGTGCGGCCCTCGGCGCCGACCCGCTGCACATCCTGCTGCACACACCGTCGGGACTGGTCTGTCTGGCGGCCGGCGGGGCGCTGGAGGGCCTGGGGCTGTGGTGGGCACTGCGGATCATGCGGGGTGCCGAGGAGGGGACGGCATGAGCGGGGACCTTGTCCACAGGCTGGGGGCAGTGGTGGGGACGGTGTTCGCACTCGCCTGGCCGGTGGGGTGGTGGGGCCGCGCGCGGCGCGAGCGGAGAGCACGGCGGCGACTGGCCGAGGTGCTGGCCCTGGAACGGACGGTGACCGCCTCGCATCTCACGCTGCTGCGTACCGCGCGGAGTTGGCTGCCGTACGCCGGCGTGGCGGGTGCCGGATGGGTGCTGGTGGGCGGTCCCGCCGGAGCGGTGGCGGGGCCGGCCGTCGCGGCCGGACTGTGGTGGTGGCGCCTGCGGCAGAGGGCCGCCGCTCCGCAAGCGCGGGAGACGGACACCACCGGGGCGGGACATCAACTTCCGCTCGCCGCCGATCTGCTGTCCGCCTGCATCGAGGCGGGCGCCGGCCCGGTACTCGCCGCGCAGGCCGTTGGAGAGACCTTGGGCGGGCCGGTCGGGGAGGCGCTGGCGCGGGGCGCGGCGGAGGTACGGCTCGGCGGTGAACCGGCCGCGGCATGGCGCCGACTGGCATCGGTGCCGGGCGCCCGGCCCCTGGCCCGGCTGCTGGAGCGGGCCGATGTGTCCGGACTTCCCCTGGCCGCTCCCGTGGCCCGGATCGCCGCCGAGGCCCGCGCGGAGTGGACCCGCGCGGCGACGGCACGGGCCCGGCGGGCGGCCGTCATGGTCAGCGCGCCGGTGGGGCTGTGCTTCCTGCCCGCGTTCATCGCGGTCGGCGTGCTGCCCGTGGTGATCGGACTCGCGGGCGGGGTGCTGGGAGGAGGTGGTGCCTGACGGGAGACGACCGGTGGTAGCGGCAGGACCCATGAGATCAATGCGACTACTCCATACGGGGGTTGAGATGTATCAGGCGGTACGGGCACGGCTGCGTGCCCTGGTGTGCAAGGTGCGTACGGCACGGAGGGACGTCGGAATGGTGACTTCGGAGTACGCGATGGGCGTCGTGGCGGCGGTGGCGTTCTCCGTCGTGCTCTACAAGGTGGTCACCAGCGGACCGGTCGCCGCGGCGCTGCGGGACATCGTGCAGCAGGCACTCGATGGCCGGGGGTGAACGGCGTGCGGACCGCGGGTTCGTGACGGCGGAGTCGGCCATGGTGCTGCCCGTGCTGGTGATGTTCGCGACGACGCTGGTCTGGGGCCTGCTGGTGGTGGCGGCACAGATCCAGTGCGTGGACGCGGCGCGCGCGGGCGCCCGCGCGGCGGCCCGGCAGGATTCCCCTGCCGCCGTCGTCGAGGTGACCCGCGAGGTGGCACCGCCCGGCGCGAGAGTCACGGTGAGCCGGGAGGCCGAGCAGGTCCGGGTGGTCGTCGAGGCCAGGCCCCCGGTCCTGCACGGACTGCCCTTCGAGCTGCGGGAGGAGGCCGTCGCCGCGGTGGAGGAGACGGTGGGGGCGACGACGTGAGGGCCCGGTTCCGGGAGCGGTGGCCGACAGACGGGCGGCGGCCCGCGCGGTGTTCCGACCGGGGGTCGGCGACCGTCTGGAGCGTCGGTGCGATCGCCGTGCTGTGTGTGGTGTCCGGCGTCGTCCTCGCCCTGGGACACGCCGTCGTGGTCCGGCACCGGGCGGCCGGCGGCGCGGATCTGGCGGCGCTCGCGGCGGCGGACCACTGGATGCGGGGCGGTACGGCGGCCTGCGCCCGGGCGGACCGGGTGGCCCGGGCGCAGGGCACACGGCTCGTACGGTGCGTGATCACCGGCGAGGTGTCGGACGTGTCGGTGGTGTCGGGCCGGGGGCCGTTCGCGGCGGAGATCAGGGCCAGGGCGGGGCCTGCGGGTACGGCGGAACCTCCGCGCCCGGGTCCGGCTCCGGGCGGATCCGGGATGCCGGGTTCGGCCTCGGGCGGATCCGGGATGCCGGGTTCGGCTCAGGGGTCCGCCCGGCCGCCGTGACCGGCTTCGGTTCCGGATACGGCCCGGGTTCCGGATCGAGCGCGGAATTGGATCAAAGCCTGATCCCGGAACAGGGTCTGGCTCCGGGGCAGGGCCCGATCCCGGATCAAGGCCCGGCTCCGGATCAAGGCCCGGCTCCGGAACAGGACCGAGTTCCAAGTCAGGTCCGCGTTCCGCATCGGTCTCAGGCGCCGGTGTCGGCCCCCGGCTACGCCCCAGTGGTTCCGGCCGCCCCCGCGGCGTCCTCCGTGCCCTCCGCGTCCTCCGCGTCCTCCGCATCCTCCGGCTTCTCCGCCGGTGCGCCCTCCAGCAGCACCGTGAGGAGTCGTACCGCGCCCCGCTTGTGCAGGGGCTCGTTGCCGTTGCCGCACTTGGGGGACTGGATGCAGGAAGGACAGCCGGCGTCGCACTCGCAGGAGGCGATGGCCTGGCGGGTGGCGGTGAGCCAGGCGCGGGCGGTGTGGAAGGCGCGCTCCGCGAAGCCCGCGCCGCCCGGATGGCCGTCGTAGACGAAGACCGTGGGCAGCAGCGTGTCGGGGTGCAGCGGGACCGAGACGCCGCCGATGTCCCAGCGGTCGCAGGTGGCGAAGAGCGGCAGCATGCCGATCGACGCGTGCTCGGCGGCGTGCAGGGCACCACCGAGGATCTCCGGGTTGATCCGGGCCCGGTCCAGCTGGTCCTCGGTGACCGTCCACCACACCGCGCGGGTGCGCAGCGTACGAGGAGGGAGGTCGAGCTTCGTCTCGCCCAGCACTTCGCCGGTGATGACCCGCCGGCGCAGGAAGGAGACCACTTGGTTGGTGACCTCGACGGAGCCGTAGCACAGGCGGCCGTCGCCCCACGGGATCTCGGTGTCCGTCTCCAGCACGGAGACCGACGTCGTGTCCCGGGCCACCGTCGTGTACGTCGGGGTGGCCCGTTCGACCAGGGCGACGGAGTCCTCCAGGTCGAGCGAGCAGACGAGATACGTCAGGCCCTGGTGCAGGTGGACCGCGCCCTCGTGGACGCTCGTGTGGGCCGCGCCCGCGTCGACCGTGCCGAGCAGCCTGCCCGTACCGGCCTCGACGACCTGGACCGGCCGGCCGCCCTGCCCCCGGATGTCGGTCAGGTCGGCGGCCCGCTCCCGGCGGGTCCAGTGCCAGGCCTTCGTCCGCCGGCGCAGCAGCTTCGCGGCCTCCAGCTGCGGGAGCAGCTCCTCGGTGGCCGGGCCGAACAGACCCAGGTCCTCCTCGGTCAGCGGCAGTTCCTCGGCCGCCGCGCACAGGTGCGGGGCGAGCACGTAGGGGTTGTCGGGGTCGAGGACGGTGGACTCCACGGGCCGGTCGAAGAGAGCCTCCGGGTGGTGGACGAGGAAGGTGTCCAGGGGGTCGTCGCGGGCGACCAGCACGGCGAGGGCGCCCCGCCCGGACCGCCCCGCGCGCCCGGCCTGCTGCCACAGGGAGGCCCGGGTGCCCGGATAGCCGGCGATGACCACGGCGTCCAGGCCGGAGACGTCCACGCCGAGTTCGAGGGCGTTCGTCGCGGCGAGGCCGAGCAGTTCGCCGGAGTGCAGGGCACGTTCCAGGGCGCGGCGCTCCTCGGGGAGATAACCGCCCCGGTACGCCGCGACACGCCGGGCAAGCGAGCGGTCGACCTCGGCGAGACGCTCCTGGGCGATCACGGAGATCAGCTCGGCGCCGCGCCGGGAGCGTACGAAGGTGACCGAGCGGATGCCCTGCACGGTGAGGTCGGTCAGCAGGTCGGCGGCCTCGGCGGTGGCCGTACGGCGGACCGGTGCGCCCTTCTCGCCGTGCAGCTCGGTCAGCGGCGGCTCCCAGAGGGCGAACACCAGTTCACCGCGCGGTGAGGCGTCGTCGGCCACCTCCACGACCGGCACGCCGGTGAGGCGGCGGGCGGCGACCGCGGGCTCGGCGGCGGTCGCGGAGGCCAGCAGGAACACGGGAGAGGCGCCGTAGCGGGCGCACAGGCGGCGCAGCCGCCGCAGCACCTGGGCGACGTGCGAGCCGAAGACGCCCCGGTAGGTGTGGCACTCGTCGATGACGACGTACTTCAGCGCCTTGAGGAAGGAGGACCAGCGGGGGTGGGCCGGCAGGATGCCCCGGTGCAGCATGTCCGGGTTGGTCAGCACGTAGTTGGCGTACTGACGGATCCACTCGCGCTCCTCGAACGGCGTGTCGCCGTCGTGGACGGCCGCGCGCACCGAATGGCCCAGTGGTTGTGAAAGTTCCTTCACGGACCGGCACTGGTCCGCCGCGAGGGCTTTCGTGGGGGCGAGGTAGAGGGCGGTCGCGCCACGGCCGTTCGGGGCCTCGGAGCCGTCCAGGAGTGTGGACAGGACGGGCATGAGGTACGCGAGGGACTTGCCGGACGCGGTGCCGGTGGCGACCACGACGGACTCGCCGTCCAGGGCGTGCTCGGCGGCGCGTGCCTGGTGGGCCCAGGGGTGTTCGACGCCCGCGGCCCGCACGGCGGCGAGGACCTCCGGACGGATCCGGTCCGGCCAGACGGCATGGCGACCCTCACGCGGGGGCAAGTGCTCCGTATGAGTGATGCGCGAAGCCCGGCTCGGTCCGGACGCGAGCCGGTCCAGGACCGCGCCCGGGGCGGGCCCGGACGGGAGGTCCGTCGGGGGTCGATCGGATCGGTGATTCTTGGCCATCGGCACCGAGTGTGTCACTGGCGTGACGGACAATGGGGCCAAGGCGTCGTGCACGCCTGCCGGTAAGTGATTGAATGCCATCGCGGCTGGCGAACCGTCCCGGGGGCTGAGCCGAGATGCCCCAAGGGCGACCGCTCGATAGCTAGGTGCTGGAGGATCCGTGGACCTGTCCCTGTCGACCGAAACCATGGGCGATCGCACGATCGTCAGGGTCGGTGGCGAAATCGACGTATATACCGCGCCCAAGCTGCGCGAGCAGTTGGTCGAGCTGGTGAACGACGGCAGTTTCCACCTTGTCGTCGACATGGAAGGCGTGGACTTCCTCGACTCCACCGGACTCGGCGTGCTGGTCGGCGGCCTGAAGCGCGTCCGTGCCCATGAGGGCTCACTGCGCCTGGTCTGCAACCAGGAGCGTATTCTCAAGATCTTCCGCATTACCGGCCTCACCAAGGTGTTCCCGATCCACACCTCGGTCGAGGAAGCGGTGGCGGCCACCGACTGACCACCCCGCTCCCGGGCCGCGTGCCCGGATGGCGGAAGAGAACCAGGAGGAGGGCCGGGCTTTCGGCGGCCCGGCCTCTCCACAGCACGCCCGTAGTCGCGAGGGGGATGCATGGCCACCGTCGAACTCCGCTTCAGCGCGCTGCCCGAGCACGTCAGGACCGCCCGGCTCGTGGCGGCGGCGGTGGCACGCAGGGCCGGAGTGGACGAGGCCGTCCTCGACGAGGTCAGACTCGCCGTCGGCGAGGCGTGCAGCCGGGCCGTGGGACTGCACCGGAACGGCGGCATCTCGGCCCCCGTGAAGGTGCTGCTGATCGAGGAGGAGAAGCAGTTCTCCATCGAGGTCGGCGACGAGGCGCCCCACGCGACCTCCGGCGAGCGGGCGCCCGGTGACGCGCCGGGCGACGCCGACGCGGAGACCGAGGAGGACGAGATGGGCCTCGCGGTCATCAGCGGACTCGTCGACGACGTCGAGGTCAGCGTGGGGCAGCACGGCGGATCGATCCGCATGAGGTGGCCCACCGTGCCGCCGGCCGGTCTCCTCGCCTGACCGCTCCACCCGGACGTTCACCCGGACGGCGACCGTTTTTCCGAAGGGCCCCCTCGTGGGGCCCTTCGTCATGTGCGGGTGTCAGTGCCCGCGCTTACAGTGGTCTCGTGCGGTTGATCGCGTGAATTCGTTCACGACCGGCCGCGCCATGAAAAATGCGATCACATGAATGCTCCAAAGGCATTACCGATTTCCGGTCGGCGATCGCCGGCGATCATTAGGGAAGAGCTCGTACGGGACATTTACATTTCACGCGCTCTGTTTTGATCGGCTTCCGGTACCTACAATCCCGTCCACATCTTGAGCTCAGCCCAAGCGTCAAGGAGGACGAATGGCGGGGCTTTCCCTCATACAAGAGTCGGGCCAGTCCACATCCCTCGCAGCCGCCGTGCTGACCGACGACAACCGCCTGCTCGTGGTGGTCATCGGCGTCGTCGCGCTGGCGGCGCTGGTGGTCGCCGGGGTCCTGGTGCGCCAGGTCCTCGCGGCCGGCGAGGGCACCGACAGCATGAAGAAGATCGCGGCGGCGGTCCAGGAGGGCGCGAACGCCTATCTGGCCCGCCAGTTGCGCACCCTCGGCGTATTCGCCGTGGTCGTGTTCTTCCTGCTCATGCTGCTGCCCGCGGACGACTGGAATCAGCGTGCCGGACGGTCGGTGTTCTTCTTGATCGGAGCGGCGTTCTCGGCGGCCACCGGCTATATCGGTATGTGGCTCGCCGTGCGCAGCAATGTGCGGGTCGCCGCGGCGGCGCGCGAAGCGACTCCGGCCGAGGGTGAGCCGGAAAAGGATCTCACCGCCGTCTCGCACAAAGCGATGAAGATCGCTTTCCGTACGGGCGGCGTCGTCGGCATGTTCACCGTCGGCCTCGGCCTGCTGGGCGCCTCCTGCGTGGTGCTGGTGTACGCGGCCGACGCCCCGAAGGTGCTCGAGGGGTTCGGTCTCGGGGCCGCGCTGATCGCGATGTTCATGCGGGTCGGCGGCGGCATCTTCACCAAGGCCGCCGACGTCGGCGCCGACCTGGTCGGCAAGGTCGAGCAGGGCATTCCGGAGGACGATCCGCGCAATGCCGCGACCATCGCCGACAACGTGGGCGACAACGTCGGCGACTGCGCGGGCATGGCGGCCGACCTGTTCGAGTCGTACGCCGTGACCCTGGTGGCCGCGCTGATCCTGGGCTCGGCGGCGTTCGGCGACGCCGGGCTCGCCTTCCCGCTGCTGGTGCCCGCCATCGGTGTCCTCACCGCGATGGCCGGCATCTTCGCGGTGGCCCCGAGGCGCGCCGACCGCAGCGGCATGAGCGCGATCAACCGGGGGTTCTTCATCTCCGCGCTGATCTCGCTCGTCCTGGTCGCGATCGCCGTGTTCGTCTACCTGCCGTCGTCGTACGCCGATCTCGACGGCGTCACCGACGAGGCGATCCTGGGCAAGGACGGCGACCCGCGGATCCTCGCGCTCGTCGCGGTGGCCATCGGCATCGTGCTCGCCGCCCTCATCCAGCAGCTCACCGGCTACTTCACCGAGACCACCCGGCGCCCCGTGCGGGACATCGGCAAGACCTCGCTCACCGGCCCGGCCACCGTCGTCCTCTCCGGTATCTCCATCGGTCTCGAATCCGCCGTCTACACCGCCCTGTTGATCGGCCTCGGCGTGTACGGGGCGTTCCTGCTCGGCGGTACGTCGATCATGCTGGCGCTGTTCGCGGTGGCGCTGGCCGGCACCGGACTGCTCACCACGGTCGGCGTGATCGTCGCGATGGACACCTTCGGCCCGGTCTCCGACAACGCGCAGGGCATCGCCGAGATGTCCGGCGACGTGGAGGGCGCGGGCGCCCAGGTGCTCACCAACCTGGACGCGGTCGGCAACACCACCAAGGCCATCACCAAGGGCATCGCGATCGCCACGGCCGTACTGGCGGCGGCGGCGCTGTTCGGCTCGTACCGGGACGCCATCACCACCGGCGCGAGAGACGTGGGCGAGCGGCTCAGCGGTGAGGGCGCGCCGATGAGCCTGATGATGGACATCTCCCAGCCCAACAACCTCGTCGGCCTGATCGCGGGCGCGGCGGTCGTCTTCCTCTTCTCGGGGCTGGCGATCAACGCGGTGTCCCGGTCGGCGGGTTCGGTGGTCTACGAGGTGCGGCGGCAGTTCCGCGAGCGGCCCGGGATCATGGACCACAGCGAGGAGCCGGAGTACGGCAAGGTCGTCGACATCTGCACCAAGGACGCCCTGCGCGAGCTCGCCACGCCCGGACTGCTCGCCGTGATGGCGCCCATCTTCATCGGGTTCACGCTCGGCGTCGGTGCCCTGGGCGCCTTCCTCGCGGGCGCGATCGGCGCGGGCACCCTGATGGCGGTGTTCCTCGCCAACTCCGGTGGCGCCTGGGACAACGCGAAGAAACTCGTCGAGGACGGCCACCACGGCGGCAAGGGCAGCGAGGCCCATGCGGCCACCGTCATCGGCGACACCGTCGGCGACCCCTTCAAGGACACCGCCGGACCCGCGATCAACCCCCTGCTGAAGGTGATGAACCTGGTGGCGCTGCTCATCGCGCCCGCGGTCATCAAGTTCTCCTACGGCGCGGACGAGAGCGTCGGGATGCGGGTGCTCATCGCGGTCCTGGCGCTGCTCGTCATAGTCGGCGCGGTGTACGTGTCCAAGCGGCGCGGCATCGCGGTGGAGGACGAGGACGACCCCGAGCCGGAGCCCAAGTCGGCCGATCCGGCGGTGGTTTCCTAGAGCCGGGCGGCGGACACCGGATCAAGGTGCGGGCGGGCGGCGCGTATTGACGCGTCACCCGCCCGCACCCCGCGTGCGAGGCCCATGCCGTGAGCCTTCTCTCGCGTGGTGCAAATGGCTTCAAAAGTTCCTTACCGGACGTCCGACGGGTGGGTGTAGGCCATCTGGCGTGTATGTTCCGGGGCCGAAGGCCATGGAAGGGACCAATCCGGTGAACAAGAAGCTCGCGGCCGCACTGTCCGGCGGTGCGGTACTGGTACTGGCGCTGACGGGATGCGGCGGCGACGACGACAACGAGAAGCTGGACGCCTGGGCGAAGCAGGTCTGCGACGCGGTGAAGCCGCAGGCCGCCAAGATCAAGTCGGCCAACGCCGCGATCCAGAAGGAGACCTCGGACAACAGCACGCCGGAAGAGGTCCAGAAGGCCGACTCGAAGGCCTTCCAGGACATGTCCGACGCCTACAAGGCGATCGGCGCCGCCGTGGACAAGGCCGGGGCGCCGGACGTCGAGAACGGGGAGAAGAAGCAGACGGACGCGGTCAAGGAACTCAACGACATCTCCGCGTCGTACGCCTCGCTGAAGAAGCAGGTCGACGGCCTCGACACGGACGACCAGGCGGAGTTCGCCGACGGGCTGAAGGACATCGCCGCCGAGCTGGACAAGCTCGGCAAGAGCGGCAGCGACGCCCTCAGCGCGCTGGAGGAGGGCGAGGTCGGCGAGGCCATGTCCCGGCAGGCGAGCTGCCAGACGGCCACCGCGACGGCGGGGGCCACCAAGAGCTGACGCCGCGGGACGCGCCGGGTGGGGGCGGCGGCCACAATGGAGGGCGTGAGTGACGCCAGCCTGCCGCCCCTGCCCTCGTCCGACCGTCCCGAAGCCGCCGCCCGGCTGCGGGACGCGCTGCTCGGAGCCTCCTTCACCGCCGACGGACTGCTCGACCTGCTCGGCGCCCCCGCCTACGCGGCACTGGCCCGCAGCGAGACCGTGCCCGCCCTGAGGGCCACCCGCGGGGACACGCCGCTGGAGATGCTCGTACGGCTGTTCCTGCTGCAGCAGCCCGTGCCGCACGCGCGCGTGGCCGGCGTACTGCCCGTGGACGTCTGCCTGGAGAGCGGATGGCTGACGCGCGCCGGCGCGGACGAACTCACCGCGACCGTGGACGTGCGGCCGTACGGCGGGCCGGGCGGCGAGGACTGGTTCATCGTGTCCGACCTCGGGTGCGCGGTCGGCGGCGCCGGGGGCATCGGCAGCCGCGACGAGGGCGTCGTGCTCGGCGTCGGCGGGGCGTCCACGACCCTGGCCGGCATCACCGTCCGTACACCCGTGGCCTCCGCGCTCGACGTCGGCACCGGCTCCGGCATCCAGGCGCTGCACGCCGCCCGGCACGCCACGCGCGTGACGGCCACCGACGTCAACCCGCGCGCCCTGCACATCACCGCGCTCACCCTGGCCCTCTCCGGGGTCCCGGCCGCCGACCTGCGCGAGGGCTCGCTGTTCACGCCGGTCCGGGCCGACGAGACGTACGACCTGATCGTGTCCAACCCGCCCTTCGTGATCTCGCCGGGCGCCCGGCTCACCTACCGCGACGGCGGGATGGGCGGGGACGATCTGTGCCGCACGATCGTTCAGGAGGCGGGGGAACGGCTGAACGAGGGCGGGTTCGCGCAGTTCCTCGCCAACTGGCAGCACGTCGAGGGGGAGGACTGGCAGGACAGACTCAGGTCGTGGGTGCCCCGCGGGTGCGACGCCTGGATCGTGCAGCGCGAGGTGCAGGACATCACCCAGTACGCCGAGCTGTGGCTGCGGGACGCGGGCGACCACCGCGGTGACGAGGCCGAGTACCGGGCGCGGTACGACGCGTGGCTGGACGAGTTCGAGGCGCGCAAGGTGAAGGCGGTCGGCTTCGGCTGGATCGCCCTGCGCAAGTCGGGCTCCGCCGCGGAGTCGATCACCGTGGAGGAGTGGCCGCACCCGGTCGAGCAGCCGCTCGGCGAGACGGTCCGGGCGCACTTCGACCGGCTCGACTACCTGCGGACGCACGACGACGCGGCGCTCCTCGAAGCGCGCTTCGCGCTGGCCGCCGAGGTGGTGCAGGAGCAGGTCGGGCTGCCCGGTGCCGAGGACCCGGAGCACGTCGTGCTGCGGCAGAACCGCGGGATGCGCCGGGCCACCAAGGTGGACACGATCGGCGCGGGCTTCGCGGGCGTGTGCGACGGCACCATGGGCGCGGGCCGGATCCTGGACGCCATCGCCCAGCTCCTCGGCGAGGACCCCGTGCTGCTGCGCGACCGCACACCGGCCCAGATCCGGCTGCTGGTGGAGCAGGGGTTCCTGGAGCCCGTCGGCTGACACGAGCGGCGGCGGGCTCACGGGCGGGCCGTCCCATGGGCACCTCGGCGGGCTCACGGGCGGGCGGTCTCATGAGGCACCTCGGCGGGTCGCCTCATGAGTCACGTCACTGTCTTCTGCCGCGCCCTTCACGCCGGTCACAGCCGCCGCCCGGTCCTTTCACATCGATCCGGAATTTCCGTGAAAGGGCCCCCGGGCCGGTTTCCGGACACTTGATCAGGCCCGTAGCCCTCCCGTTCACCTCCGATTCGTCTGCCCGCCGCCCGGGCGTGGCAGCCTCCCCCCGAGGCCGGTAGCGGCGGACGGGAAAGAGGGCATCGGGCGACCATGGAGAGCGGACCGGCGATCTTCGCGGGGATGGTGTTCTGCCTGTTCGGAGGCGGATTGCTGGCCTGGACCGTGACCCGCGCGCGGCAGCACCGCCCCGTCGCCCAGGGTGTGAGCCCCGTCGCATCGGCCACCGTCGCGGGACTGGCCGCGATGATCTCCCTGGCCCTCGGCGCATGGTGCCTGACCCGCCTGTGAGGAGCGCGAAACCCTGGCAGCTCCCGGTAACCGGTAGATCGCGCTCCGCATGGGCGCGGGCGGAGTCTGGACACTCCGGGCGGCAGGAACGGTGGTAGTCGGGTTACCGTTCGAGTGGCCGTTGCGGGCTTTTCCCGTTTGACACGGGGGCGGGATGTACCGTCACACTCCGCAGCGTCACCATGACCCGACCCCGGGGAGACCGCCTGGGGAGCCCCAAGCGTCGACCGGAGAGAAGAGCGAAGTTGTCCCCGACCAGCGAGACCGCGAAGGGCGGCCGCCGACTCGTCATCGTCGAGTCGCCTGCCAAGGCGAAGACGATCAAGGGCTACCTCGGCCCCGGCTACATCGTCGAGGCGAGCGTCGGGCACATTCGCGATCTTCCCAACGGTGCCGCCGAGGTGCCGGAGAAGTACACCGGTGAGGTCCGCCGCCTCGGTGTGGACGTCGACCACGACTTCCAGCCGATCTATGTGGTCAACGCGGACAAGCGGGCCCAGGTCAAGAAGCTCAAGGACCTGCTGAAGGAGTCCGACGAACTCTTCCTCGCCACCGATGAGGACCGCGAGGGCGAGGCCATCGCCTGGCACCTGCAGGAAGTGCTCAAGCCGAAGATCCCGGTCAAGCGGATGGTCTTCCACGAGATCACCAAGGACGCGATCCGCGCGGCCGTGGCCAACCCGCGCCAGCTCAACCAGAAGCTGGTCGACGCCCAGGAGACCCGCCGCATCCTCGACCGCCTCTACGGCTACGAGGTCTCGCCGGTCCTGTGGAAGAAGGTCATGCCCCGGCTGTCCGCCGGCCGCGTCCAGTCCGTCGCCACCCGGCTCGTGGTGGAGCGGGAACGCGAGCGCATGGCGTTCCGCTCCGCCGAGTACTGGGACCTGACCGGCACCTTCGCGACGGGCCGCGCGGGTGACGCGTCGGACCCGTCGTCGCTGGTCGCACGCCTCCAGACGGTCGACGGGCGGCGGGTCGCGCAGGGCCGCGACTTCGACTCCCTGGGACAGCTCAAGAGCGCGAACACCCTCCACCTCGACGAGGCCAACGCCCGCGCCCTGGCCGCCGCCCTGGAGAACACGCGGTTCGCCGTGCGCTCCGTCGAGTCCAAGCCGTACCGCCGCTCGCCGTACGCCCCGTTCCGTACGACGACGATGCAGCAGGAGGCGTCGAGGAAGCTCGGCTTCGGCGCCAAGGCGACCATGCAGGTCGCCCAGAAGCTGTACGAGAACGGCTACATCACTTACATGCGTACGGACTCGACGACCCTGAGCGAGACGGCGGTCGCCGCCGCCCGCGCCCAGGTCACGCAGCTGTACGGCGCCGACTACCTGCCCCCGCAGCCGCGCACCTACGCGGGCAAGGTCAAGAACGCGCAGGAGGCGCACGAGGCGATCCGCCCCTCGGGCGACCGTTTCCGCACGCCCGCCGAGACCGGTCTGACCGGCGACCAGTTCAAGCTGTACGAGCTGATCTGGAAGCGGACCGTCGCCTCGCAGATGAAGGACGCCACCGGCAACTCCGTCACCGTGAGGATCGGCGGCACGGCGGCCGACGGCCGGGACGTCGAGTTCAGCGCGTCCGGCAAGACGATCACCTTCCACGGCTTCCTGAAGGCGTACGTGGAAGGCGCCGACGACCCGAACGCCGAGCTCGACGACCGCGAGCGCCGGCTGCCGCAGGTCGCCGAGGGCGACGCCCTCACCGCCGAGGAGATCACGGTCGACGGGCACGCCACCAAGCCCCCGGCCCGCTACACCGAGGCGTCGCTGGTCAAGGAGCTGGAGGAGCGGGAGATCGGCCGTCCGTCGACGTACGCGTCGATCATCGGCACGATCCTCGACCGCGGCTACGTGTTCAAGAAGGGCACGGCCCTGGTGCCGTCCTTCCTCTCCTTCGCCGTGGTCAACCTGCTGGAGAAGCACTTCGGCCGGCTCGTCGACTACGACTTCACCGCCCGGATGGAGGACGACCTCGACCGCATCGCGCGGGGCGAGGCGCGCGCGGTGCCGTGGCTGAAGCGGTTCTACTTCGGCGAGGGCGCGAGCAACGGCGACGCGGCCGACGCCGGCAACGGCGACGGGGACCACCTCGGCGGTCTCAAGGAGCTGGTGACCGACCTGGGCGCGATCGACGCGCGCGAGGTGTCGTCGTTCCCGGTGGGCAACGGCATCGTGCTGCGGGTCGGGCGCTACGGCCCGTACATCGAGCGCGGCGAGAAGGACACCGAGCAGCACCAGCGCGCCGACATCCCCACGGACCTGGCGCCCGACGAGCTGACCGTCGAGCTCGCCGAGGAGCTGCTCGCCAAGCCGAGCGGCGACTTCGAGCTGGGCGCCGACCCGGCGACCGGTCACACGATCGTCGCCAAGGACGGCCGCTACGGCCCGTACGTCACGGAGGTCCTCCCCGAGGGCACCCCGAAGACCGGCAAGAACGCGGTCAAGCCGCGTACCGCCTCCCTCTTCAAGTCGATGTCCCTGGACACGGTCACGCTCGACGACGCGCTGAAGCTGATGTCGCTGCCGCGCGTGGTCGGCGCGGACGCCGAGGGCCAGGAGATCACCGCGCAGAACGGCCGCTACGGGCCGTATCTGAAGAAGGGCACCGACTCGCGGTCGCTGCAGTCCGAGGAGCAGCTCTTCACGATCACGCTGGAGGAGGCGCTGGCGATCTACGCCCAGCCCAAGCAGCGTGGCCGGGCCGCGGCCAAGCCGCCGCTGAAGGAGCTGGGCACCGACCCGGTCAGCGAGAAGCCGGTCGTGGTGAAGGACGGCCGCTTCGGGCCGTACGTCACCGACGGGGAGACCAACGCGACGCTGCGCTCCGGCGACAGCGTCGAGACGATCACCCCGGAGCGCGGTTTCGAGCTGCTCGCCGAGAAGCGGGCGAAGGGCCCCGCCAAGAAGACGGCGAAGAAGGCCACCACCAAGAAGACGGCGGCCAAGAAGGCGCCGGCGAAGAAGACGGCGGCCGCCAAGAAGACCGCGGCGAAGAAGACCACGACCGCGAAGAAGACCGCCGCCAAGAAGGCGACCGCCTCGAACGGCGCGGAGGACTGACCTCTTCCCCGGTCACGCCGGGCGGTCTTCGCCCGGCGTTCGGAATGCGAACGCCCCGACGGCACTTCGGCGTCGGGGTGTGTGCATGTCAGGCGCGTCGCGCCGAGCTGTCGGCGCGGGCCGATAGGCTGAACGCATGACGCGAGCCGAGCAGCCAACGGCCCCTCGACCGAACCCCGACGACGCCCTCGTCGCGGACTCCCGCGAGCGTGCCGTCCGCGCCCTGCTGCGCCGACCCCAGCTGAAACGGCTGTGGAGCGCGCAGCTCGTGGGCGGGGTCGGTGACGTCCTCGCCCTTCTGGTGCTGGTCCTCCTGGCCCTCCAGGCGGCGGTCGCCGAGGGGTCCTTCGGCGGCGGCTACCGGGGCGTGGCGTTCGCAGTGGCGACCGTTTTCGGGGTACGCATCCTGGCGACGCTGCTGTTCGGCGCCGTACTCCTCGGCCCGCTCACGTCGCTCACCTCGCAGGACGGGCCGCTGGACCGCCGCTGGACCATGGTCGGCGCGGACGGGCTGCGGGCCGCGCTGCTCATCGTGGCGCCGCTGTGGATCGACTGGACGCCCGAGAACGCGCTGGCCGTGCTCCTCGTCACCGCCTTCGTGACCGGAGTCGCCGAGCGGTTCTGGACGGTGTGCCGGGAGAGCGCCGCGCCCGCCCTGCTGCCCGCCCCGCCCCCGGAGGGCGCGACCGTGCGCCCGCTGCCCGACCACATGGACGCGCTGCGCCGGCTGTCGCTGCGCACGGGCTTCGTGGCGATACCGCTCGCGGCCGTCACGCTCGTCGTCGCGGCCCTGTTGAACAACCTGCTCGGCACCGGGATCGACTGGTTCGGCGAACACCGGGCGGCCCTCGCCTCGTACGTCGCGGCCGGACTGTTCGCCGCGTCGCTGTCCGTCCTGACCTTCCTGGAACTGCCCGGCGCCCGCACCCCGCGCGCACGGTCGCCGCTGGAAGGACTGCGCCGCCCGAAGAGCGCCACCGGCTCCGACAAGGGCCGCACCGGCGCGATGCCGCTGCTGGTGCTCGCGTCCGCGTCCGTCGCCGCCGCCGTGTCGGCCGCCGTCGCCGTGTCGGTGCTGCACGCCAAGGACCTGGGCGGCGGCCCCGTGCTGTACGGCCTGCTGGTGGGCGCGCTGACCGGCGGTGTCGTCGTCGGCATCCGTACGGCGCCCGCCCTGCTGCCGGCCCTGTCCCGGCGCCGGCTGCTCGCGCTCGCCCTCGCCTTCACGGGCGTCGCGCTGCTGGCCGCCGGACTCGTCCCGGACGTCACCAGCGTGGTGCTGATCATGGCGCTGGCCGGCGTCGGCGCGGGACTCGCCGCCAACACCGGGCACACGCTGCTCGACCAGGAGGCCGAGGACCAGCGGCGGGCCCGTACGACCGAGCACCTGCACGCGGTGGTCCGGGTCTTCGTGGCGCTCGGCGCGGTGATCGCCCCGCTGGTCGCCGCGGCCATCGGGCCGCACCGGCTGGAGAACGGCCGGTTCGTCTTCGCGCACGGCGGCGCCGCCTTCACGCTGATGCTGGTCGGCGCGCTGTTGCTGCCGGTGGCCGCACTGGTGCTGGCCAAGGTCGACGACCGCTCCGGTGTCCCGCTGCGGCAGGACCTGCGCGACGCGCTGCTCGGCGGCGCCGACCCGGACCAGACGCCCGCCGCCTCCGGCTTCTTCATCGCTCTGGAGGGCGGCGACGGCGCCGGGAAGTCCACCCAGGCCGAGGCCCTCGCCGAGTGGATCAGGGCCAAGGGCCACGAGGTCGTGCTCACCCGCGAACCCGGGGCGACCCCGGTCGGCAAGCGGCTGCGCTCCATCCTGCTGGACGTCTCCAGCGCCGGACTCTCGCACCGCGCGGAGGCGCTGCTGTACGCCGCCGACCGCGCGGAGCACATCGACACCGTCGTACGGCCCGCCCTGGAGCGCGGCGCCGTCGTCATCACCGACCGGTACATCGACTCCTCCGTCGCCTACCAGGGCGCCGGGCGTGATCTGTCGCCGACCGAGATCGCCCGCATCAACCGCTGGGCGACCGACGGTCTGGTCCCGAATCTGACGGTGCTGCTGGACGTGGCCCCGGAGACCGCGCGGGAACGCTTCACCGAGGCGCCGGACCGGCTGGAGTCGGAGCCCGCCGAGTTCCACGCGCGCGTGCGGGCCGGTTTCCTCACCCTGGCCGCCGCCGACCCCGGCCGCTACCTGGTGGTCGACGCCGGCCAGGAACCGGAGGCGGTCACCACCGTGATCCGGCACCGGCTCGACCAGGTGCTGCCGCTGTCCGAGGCCGAGATCCGGGCCCGCGAGGAAGCACGCCGCAAGGCCGAGGAGGAGGCCCGCCGCAAGGCGGAGGAGGAGGCGGCCCGCAAGGCCGAGGAAGAGCGCCTGGAGCGCGAGCGCGAGGAGCAGCTCGCGCGGCTGCGCGCCGAGGAGGAGGAGCGCAAGCGGCGCGAGCTGGAGGAGGCTCAGCGGCGCGAGGCGGAACGGCAGGCGGAGGAGGCCCGGCAGCGGGCCGAGGAAGCACGCCGGCGCGCGGAGGAGGAGCGGCAGCGGCTGCTCGCCGAGGAGAAGGCGCGCGCCGAGGAGGAGGCCCGCCGCAAGGCGGAGGAGGAACGCCGCCGCAAGCAGGCCGAGGAGGAGGCGCGGCTGCGCGCCGAGGCCGAGGCGCTGCGCCTGGAGAAGCAGCGCAAGGCCGAGGAGGCGCTGCTGCGCGCGGAGCAGGCCCGGCGGCTGGCCGAGCAGGCGGCGGCCGCGGCGGAGGCGGGACCGAAGACGACGGCCGTCCCCGATGCCGCAGGCCGGCGAGCGGTCGACGAGGCGGCGACCGTGCCGACGCCGGTGGTGACGCCGACGAACGCGTCGGGCGGACCGGTCGACGAGACCGCCGTGCTGCCCCGGGTGCCGGAGGAGGACGCCGGGCGGCGGTCCGACGGCCGGTCCGGGGTGTCCGACGCCGAGGTGACGGCCGAGCTGCCGAAGCCGCCGGTTCCGCCGGGCGCGGCGGACGAGACGGCGGTGCTGCCTCCGGTGCGGGAGGACGGGAGGGGGGCCGAGGACCGGGTGCCGCCGGGCTACTTCCGGGACGAGCGTCCGGCGAGCGGTCCCGAGGGAGCCGACGGGCCCGACGACCGTACGCGTGAACTGCCCCGGATCGACCCCGACGAGCCCCGCCGGCGGCGTTCGGACTGGGCCGAGGAGACCCCGCTGGACGACCTGCCGACGCTGGCCGACGAGCTGCTGGGCCCCCGCGACGGCGAGGACGACGAGGAGGACGGTCGCCGGGGGCGCCGGCGCTGACCGGCCGGTCCGCAGGCGCGGGCGTTGTCAGTGCCCACCCGCACAATGGATCCGGTAAGGCAGACGTGACGGAAGGACGGGCTGACCCATGACCGTGTGGGACGACCTCGTCGGGCAGGAGCGGGTGAGCGAGCGGCTCGACGGCGCCGCCCGCGACGCCGACGCGCTCGTCACCGCCGCGGCGGCCGACGCACCCCCGCCGGAGACGTCGAGGATGACGCACGCCTGGCTGTTCACGGGCCCGCCCGGCGCGGGACGCAACCAGGCGGCGCGGGCCTTCGCCGCCGCGCTCCAGTGCGTCAGCCCCGACCGCGCCCTCGGCGGAGCCCCCGGCTGCGGCTTCTGCGACGGCTGCCACACCGCGCTGATCGGCACCCACGCGGATGTCACGACGGTCGCCGCCGTGGGAGCTGTGATCCGTGCCGAGGACATGCGCGACACCGTCCGCATGTCGTACACGGCTCCGGCGAACGGTCGCTGGCAGGTGATCCTCGTCGAGGACGCCGAGCGGCTGAACGAGAAGTCCGCCAACGCCGTCCTCAAGGCCGTCGAGGAGCCCGCCTCGCGCACGGTCTGGCTGCTGTGCGCCCCGTCCGTCGAGGACGTCCTGCCCACGATCCGCTCCCGCTGCCGCCACCTGAACCTGCGCACGCCGTCGGTGGAGGCCGTCGCCGACATGCTCGTACGACGCGAAGGCATCGAACCGGACGTCGCCGCCACCGTCGCCCGCGCCACCCAGGGCGACGTCGACCGTGCCCGCCGCCTGGCCACCGACCCCGCCGCCCGCGCACGCCGTGCCTCCGTGCTGAAGCTGCCTTTGCGGGTCGAGGACGTCGGCGGCGCGCTCAAGGCGGCCCAGGAACTGGTCGACACGGCGGCGGAGGACGCCGAGCAGCTCGCCAAGGAGATGGACGCCAAGGAGACCGAGGAGCTGAGGGAGGCCCTGGGCGCGGCCCAAGGCGGCCGGCTGCCACGTGGCACGGCAGGCGTCATCAAGGATCTGGAGGCCAATCAGAAGCGTCGCAAGACGCGCACCCAGCGCAACACCCTCGACATCGCCCTGAGCGACCTGACCGGCTTCTACCGCGACGTCCTCGCCCTCCAGCTCGGCTCCCGCGTCGCCATCGCCAACGGTGACGCCGAGGACGTACTGGAGCGCATGGCCCGCGGCAGCTCCCCGGAGTCCACGCTCCGCCGCATCGAGGCGATCGCGGCGTGCGGCAGGGCCCTGGACCGCAACGTGGCCCCGCTGCTCGCGGTGGAGGCGATGACGATGGCCCTCAGAGCGGGCTGACCGGGGGCATCCGCTCAGTGGCTCGACGCGGTAACTCGTACGAGGCACGGCGTGCGCACTGTGCACCCATTCCGTCGCACACGGTTACGCTCGCGGTATGCACACAAGGCGCACCCACCGCGGGACCCGTACCGGAACCGGAGTCGCTCTGCTCGCCGCCGCCGCGCTGCTGGTCTCGGGCTGCTCCTCGGGGAACAGCCCGAGCACGGCCAGTGCGGCGGCGGGGGAGGCGGCGGCAGCCCTCGCCCCCCTGCCCCGCTCCACGCCCAAGGCCCTCACGCCGTACTACGAGCAGAAACCGGCCTGGCGCGACTGCGGGGTCCCCGGTTTCCAGTGCGCCACGCTGAAGGTCCCGCTCGACTACGCCGAACCGGCGGCCGGTGACGTGCGCCTCGCCCTCACCCGCAAGAAGGCCACCGGCCCGGGAAAGCGGCTGGGCTCACTGCTGGTGAACCCGGGCGGCCCGGGCGGCTCGGCGATCGGCTACGTCCAGGCGTACGCCGGGATCGGCTACCCGGCCGACGTGCGCGCCCGCTACGACATGGTGGCCGTCGACCCGCGGGGCGTCGCCCGCAGCGAACCCGTCGAGTGCCTGGACGGGGCCGGGATGGACGCGTTCACCCGGACGGACATCACACCGGACGACGCGAAGGAGACCGGCGCGCTGGTCGCGTCGTACAAGAAGTTCGCCGAGGGCTGCGGGGCGGACGCACCGAAGCTGCTGAGCCATGTGTCCACCGTCGAGGCGGCCCGGGACATGGACGTCGTCCGGGCCGCGCTGGGCGACGAGAAGCTGAACTTCGTCGGCGCCTCGTACGGCACCTTCCTCGGCGCGACCTACGCCGGCCTGTTCCCGGACCGGGCGGGCCGGCTCGTCCTGGACGGCGCGATGGACCCCTCGCTGCCCGCGCGCCGGCTCAACCTGGAACAGACGGAGGGCTTCGACACGGCGTTCACCGCCTTCGCCGAGGACTGCGTGCGGCAGAGCGACTGCCCGCTCGGCGGCCGGGGCACCGCCCCCGAGCAGGTGGGCGAGAACCTCAAGGCGTTCTTCGAGAAGCTCGACGCCCGTCCGATCCCCACCGGTGACGCCGACGGCCGCAGGCTCACCGAGTCGCTCGCGACGATCGGCGTGATCGCCGCGATGTACGACGAGGGCGCCTGGCAGCAACTGCGCGAGGCGCTGACGGCCGCGATGAAGGAGAACGACGGCGCAGGACTCCTCCTCCTCTCCGACAGCTACTACGAACGTGACGCGAACGGCGACTACAGCAACCTGATGTTCGCCAACGCGGCCGTGAACTGCCTCGACCTCCCGCCCGCCTTCGACTCCCCGGACGAGGTGCAAAAGGCGCTGCCCGCCTTCGAGAAGGCGTCCCCGGTGTTCGGCGAGGGCCTCGCCTGGGCCTCACTGAACTGCGCGTACTGGCCGGTACGGGCCACGGGCGAGGCGCAGCGCATCGAGGCGAAGGGCGCGGCCCCGATCGTCGTCGTCGGCACCACCCGGGACCCGGCCACCCCGTACCGCTGGGCCGAGGCCCTGGCCGGCCAGCTCTCCTCGGCCCGCCTCCTCACCTACGAGGGCGACGGCCACACCGCCTACGGCCGGGGCAGCGCCTGCATCGACTCCGCGATCAACGCCTACCTGCTCGACGGCACCCCGCCGAAGGACGGAAAGCGCTGCTCATAGCCGGTACGACCATCCCCGGAGGCGTACGCTCCGGCCCGCCTCCGGGGCCGGTGCGAAGCACCCCCGGAAACTGTGTAGACTTACCGACGTTGCTGATCGCACCATGGTGCGCAGCGCGCCGCCTTAGCTCAGATGGCCAGAGCAACGCACTCGTAATGCGTAGGTCTCGGGTTCGAATCCCGAAGGCGGCTCCATCACAAACCGCAGGTCATGTTTATGACCTGCGGTTTTTTGTTTCTTGCCGGTACGGCTGCCGGCGTCGCGGTCCTAAGCCTGACCCGTGAGTGCGGAGCGCTCGCCGGCCTGTGTCGTCCTACGTTCACCCGATCGAGGTTCGGACGCAACCAACCGTGATCCAGAGTGGGTTGCGTGAGTTTCGAGCCCTTGGTACGCGCCTGTGATCGACGGGGCCGGGTGGGATGTCATGAGTGAGGAGCAGCGTTTATGCCACGCCAGCACGAACCTCCGGCCGGCGAGGCGACGCCGGCCGTGGCCGTCCGCCGTGCGGTTTCCGTGCCCGCGCCGGGCAATGATCCCGGCGCGGATCTGAGACCGCGCAGACCTGATCCCGCTCCTGCCTCCGCCTCCGCTGCCGAGCCGACCGTCTCCGCTGCCGAGGAGGGACGGCAGCAGGAGCAGGAGCAGCAGCAACAGCAGCAACAGCAGCAACAGCAGCAGCAGCGGCAGGCCGCGGAGCCCGATGGAGCGGAAGCCGAGGCCGCGGCCGGTGTGGTCGCGGCCGGGAACGGCGACGGCGCGAGAGCGGAGGGGAACGCCAGAGCGGACGGGAACGCGGACGCGGATGCGGACGAGACGGCGCCGGGGCGGCTGCGCGGGCCCATGGTGGCCGCCGCCGCCATCGTGGGGGCGGTGCTGATCTGCGTACCTCTCCTGGTGCTCGGCCTCACCCGTGAAGAGGACCGTACGGTCGAGACGGCTCCCGTCGGCGGAACGACGCTCGACCCCGGTACGTCCGACGACATCCCGGCCGCCGACTACCGGGCCGCGCCCCCGTCGCCCTCGGTGTCGCCGAGCGGAGCCGAGTCCGAGTCCGCGTCCGGCTCACCGGCCGACTCCGGCTCCGAGTCCGAGTCCGAGTCCGAGCCCAAGTCCGGTCCTTCGCCGTCCCGTTCGGCCGAGGTGAAGGCCGCGCCCTCGTCCGGCACCGAGAAGAAGGACGATGACAAGGCCGAGGAACCGAAGGCCGACAAGCCCCCCGCGATCACCGCCCGGCAACTGGCCAACGCCCTCTCCACCCGCGTCAACGCGCAACTGAAGAACGTCGCGACCGGCAAGTGCGCCGATCTGCCCTACTTCGAGAAGGGGTCGGTCGACGGCCCGGTGAGCCAGTTCAACTGCCGGCCCACCACCAAGGACAACCAGCTCTGGGATCTGGAGGTGGCCGATTCGAACGGCGGGCCCGGCGGAGCGAGCCTGTTCGTCATCAGGAACCGCAAGGACGGGTTGTGCATGGACCTGCCCCACTACGGCAGTGTCGCGGCCGGGACCAAGGTCACCGAGTACCACTGCAGGCCGGCCGCGGACAACCAGCTCTGGTGGCTGGACCCGCGGTCGGGGGGTTACTGGATCCGCAACGCCGCGAGCAACCTGTGCATGAGCGTGGTCGGCGGCAGTTCCGCCGGGAACGACGCCAGGCTCCAGGTGGCGCGGTGCGGCTCGGGGACGGGCGAGCAGCGCTGGTCCGTCGTCTCCGTGGTCAAGCCCTCCTGAACAACGTCACCGCCCGGCCTACCGCGGGAGGCCATGGCATGAACGGCTAGCATCGCGAACGCAGTCGTCGGCCGGGATGGTGAGGTGAGGACGTGGAGACGCCGAGGATCGCCGTCGCCGTGGTGACCATGGGGAACCGGCCCGCCGAGGTGGACGCGTTGCTGGAGTCCGTGGCGAAGCAGGACCTCCCGCCCGCACGGATCGTCGTCGTGGGCAACGGCTGCCCGCTGCCCGAGTTCGCCCGGCGGCTGTCGCTCCCCGGCGAGGTCACCACCGTGGAACTGGAGGAGAACCTCGGCTGCCCCGGCGGGCGGAACGCGGCGATCGCGCGGCTGCGGGAGTTCGGGGACGTGGACGTCGTCGTCGAGCTGGACGACGACGGGCTGCTCGTCGACGCCGATGTGCTGCGCCGCGTGGGGGAGTTGTACGCCGCCGACGAGCGGCTCGGGATCGTCGGCTTCCGGATCGCCGACGAGCTGGGGGAGACCCAGCAGCGGCATGTGCCACGGGTCGGGAAGTCGGATCCGAGGCGCGGCGGGTACGTCACCGGGTTCCTCGGCGGCGGGCACGCGCTGCGGATGGCGATGCTGGACGGGATCGGCGACTGGCCCGCCGCGTTCTTCTTCGCGCACGAGGAGACCGACCTCGCCTGGCGGGCCGTCGACGCCGGGTGGCGGATCCTCTACGCGCCCGAACTGCTGCTCCAGCACCCGAAGACCTCCCCCGCCCGGCACGCCATCTACTACCGGGTGAACGCCCGCAACCGGGTGTGGCTGGCCCGGCGGCGGCTCCCGCTCGTGCTCGTCCCCGTCCACCTCGGGGTGTGGATGCTGCTCACCCTGGTGCGGAACCGGTCGGCCAGTGGGTTGCGGGCCTGGTTCGGCGGGTTCGTGGAAGGGCTGCGGGAGCCGGCCGGGGAGCGGCGGGCCATGAGCTGGCGGACGGTGTGGCGGCTCACCCGGCTCGGACGGCCACCGGTCGTCTGACCCGGCGGGCAGGACGACGAGGGGTCGGCCGGCGGTCCGGTCACTTGGCGTCCGCGTAGCACTCCACCACCGCCGTCGTGAACGGGAACCGCACCGGTGTCTCCCCGAAGGTCAGCCGGCCGGCCAGGTCCGCGGCTTCCCGGATCGCCGCCACCACCGTCTCCGCCTCCTCCTCGGGACAGTGCACGATCACCTCGTCGTGCTGGAAGAAGACCAGTTCGGCCGCCATGCCGCTCAGGGTCCGCCGCAGCGCGGCGAGCAGCAGCAGGGCCCAGTCGGCGGCGCTGCCCTGGACGACGAAGTTGCGGGCGAAGCGGCCACGGGCGCGGGCGTCGGTAGAGGCGTAGCCCGGCCCCCAGGGGCGGCCTCCATCGGTGGCGTCCTCCTCCGCGGCCGGGATGCCCGCCTCCTCCACCGCGTCGTCCGTCGTACGGGCGGCCGGCGGGCAGGTGCGGCCCAGCCAGGTCCGTACGAGCCGGCCCTCCTCGCCCGCGCGGGCGGCCTCGTCGACGTAGGCCACCGCCCTGGGGAAGCGGCGGCGGAGCGCGGCGAGGTTCTTCAGGCCGTCGCCGGAGGTCTGGCCGTAGACCGCGCCGAGGACGGCGAGCTTGGCCTGGGCGCGGTCGCCGGAGAAGGCGCGGTCGGACACCGACTGGTACAGGTCGCTCTCCCGGCCGGCCACCTCCATCAGTCCGGGGTCGCGGGAGATCGCCGCCAGGACGCGCGGTTCCATCTGGTCGGCGTCGGCGACGACGAGCCGCCAGCCGGGGTCGGCGACCGCGGCGCGGCGGATCACCTTGGGGATCTGCAGGGCGCCCCCGCCGTTGGTGACCCAGCGGCCGGTCACCGTCCCGCCCGCGAGGAACTCGGGCCGGAAGCGGCCGTCGCGCACCCAGTCCTGGAGCCAGGACCAGCCGTGGGCGACCCAGATCCGGTACAGCTTCTTGTACTCGAGCAGCGGTCCGACGGCCGGGTGGTCGACGGACTCGATCTCCCAGCGGCGGGTCGAGGTGATCTTGACGCCGGCCCGCGCGAAGGCCTTCACCACATCGGCGGGCAGGTCGGGCCGGACCCGGCGGCCGAAGGCGGCGGACACCTCGTCGGCCAGCTCGGCGAGCCGGCGTGGCTCGCCGCCGCCCGCGTACCGCTCGCCGAGCAGGTCGTGCAGCACCGCGCGGTGCACGTCCGCCCGCCAGGGCAGTCCCGCGCGGTTCATCTCGGCGGCCACCAGCGTTCCCGCCGACTCGGCGGCCGTCAGCAGCCGCATCCGGTCCGGGTGCTCGGCCCGGCCGGTCCGCCGCTGCTGCTCGGCGTAGACCGTGAGGAGGTCCGTCAGCGGCAGCCGGACGCCCTGGGGCTCGAAGAGGGAGGACTGGGCGCCCGGTTCGGCGTGGCGCTGCGGCGGGTCGGGCGGTACGGGGCCGCCGCGTAGCCGGGCCAGCGCCGCCGCCGCCGAACGGGGCTCCCCGTACCGCCCCTCGTGGCCGAGCAGGAGCGTCTCGGCGGCCTCGATGTCGTAGGCCCGCTCCACTCGCACCCCCGTGGCGAGCAGGCGCGGGTAGACCTCCGCGGTGGACCGCCACACCCACCGCGTGACACCGGGACGGCTCCGTACGGCCTCGGCGGGGTCCGCCTCCCGCAGCACCGGACCGGCGGGCAGCCCGTCCGGGCCGAGGGGGGCGACGTCCACGCCACCGTCCTCGGCCGGAGCGAGTGCCCACCGGTCGGTCATGCCGCGAGTGTGGCAGGGGGGTCTGACAACGCCCCCGGTCAGCCTTCCTGGCCGGGCTCGTCCTCCGTCCGGGTCTCGACGTACTGCGCCAGCGTCTCGGCGACGTACCGCTCGGTGGCGTCCTTGGTGACGCCGAGGCCGCTGAGGAGGCCCTCGCCGTTCTCGTGCTCCAGCAGGGCGAGCAGGATGTGCTCGGTGCCGATGTAGTTGTGGCCGAGGCGGAGGGCCTCGCGGAAGGTGAGTTCCAGGACCTTCTTGGCCGCCGGGTCGAACGGCACCAGCTCGGGGGCGTCCTCGGCGGCCGGCGCGAGCGCCGCGCGGGCGGCCTCGCGGACCGCGTCCACCGTGACGCCCTGTTCGGCGATCGCCTTCACGGCGAGCCCCTGGGGCTCGGCCAGCAGACCCAGGACCAGGTGGGCGGGCAGGAGCTCCGCGTTGTGCGCGGCCTGGGCCTCGTTGTGCGCGGCCATGATCGTGTTGCGGGCACGGGGCGTGTAGCGGTCGAAGCCCTGGCTGGGGTCGAGGTCGTTGCCCTCCTTCGGCACGAAGCGCTTCTGGGCCGCCTGCCGGGTGACGCCCATGCTCTTGCCGATGTCCGTCCAGGAGGCGCCCGAACGCCGGGCCTGGTCCACGAAGTGGCCGATCAGGTGGTCGGCTACGTCGCCGAGGTGCTCACCGGCGAGCACCGCGTCCTGGAGCTGTTCCAGGGGTTCCTCGTGGACCTTCTTGATGGCCGCGATGAGGTCGTCGAGACGTACGGATGACTTGATGGCGGGGTTCGTCGTCATGTGTCAACCGTAGGTTGACAGTCAGGGGGTGTCAACCCGAGGTTGACACTTCCGGGTGAATCTCCGGGACATGGCACGATCGGCCCGTGAGTACGTCCAGCACCGTCGACCGGGCCTTCCGGGCCGCCCTCTACGACACCGGCGACACCGCCCTCGACACCGGCGCGTCCCTGCTCGCCGCCGATCCGGCGGCCGACACCGAACTTGCCCGGCGTGGCGAGGAGTTCGTGGCGACCGCCTGGCGGCGCGGCTGGCAGCCCGCCGACGTCGTACGGATCGTCCGGCGCGAGCTGGACGACGTCCACGTGCGGCTCGTCTCCGCGCTGATCCGCGCGCAGGCACCGCGCGACGACCGGCCGCGCGGACCTCGCTGGAAGGCCCAGCTGGACGCGATCGGAGCGGACGACGCCCCGCGCGGTGACCGTTTCTCGTACGCCGTGGCCGTCCTGGAGCTGTACCGCCTGCTGCTGCGCCTGCCCGCCCTCGAACCCCTCGACGAGACGGCCGCCGCCCCCGGCCCGTCGGACCGGCGGCCGGAGTCCCGTGTGCTCGGCCGCATCCGCGCGCTGCTGGCCAAGGCGGAGGCGACGGGGTTCCCGGACGAGGCGGAGGCGCTCAGCGCCAAGGCGCAGGAGCTGATGGCGCGGCACAGCGTCGACGAGGCGCTGCTCGCCGCGCGGGAGCCCTCGGCCCAGGTGCCGGGTGCCTGCCGGATCGGGGTGGAGCCGCCGTACGAGCAGGCCAAGGCGGTGCTGCTGGACGCGGTCGCCGGCGCGAACCACTGCCGGGCCGTGTGGAACGAACCGCTCGGCTTCTCCACCGTGGTCGGCTTCGCCTCCGACCTGGAGGCGGTGGAACTCCTCTACACCTCACTGCTCGTGCAGGCCACCACGGCGATGACCAGGGCGGAGGCCGCACAGCGCGCGGGCGGACGCAAGCGGACCAAGACCTTCCGGCAGTCCTTCCTCGCCGCCTACGCGCACCGCGTGGGGACACGTCTCGCGGCCGTCGCCGAGACCCAGGTGAGCGACGATCTGCTCCCGGTGCTCGCCTCCCGCGCGGTGGCGGTCACCGAGCGGACGGACCGCCTGTTCCCGGAGACGACGACCACCCGGCTGCGCGGGGTGAGCGACGCGGCGGGCTGGGAGGAGGGCGCCCGCGCGGCGGACGACGCCCAGGTCGGGGCACATCCGCGCCTTCCCCGGGAGTTCTAGTCGCCCACCTGCTGATAGGCGCTCACGGAGATCTTGTGGCCGGCCTGCCCGTCGGCCGCGACCGGGCCGTACGTCCAGCGGAAGGTCCGGGTGCCGGAGAGGCCGACCCGCAGGCTCTCCGCGTCGAAGGCGCCGTCGCCGGGCGCGCCGCGTTCGTAGGTGAGGGTGAAGGACGCGGACTCGCCCTTGGCCAGGGTCAGCTTCTGGGCCTTGGCGCCCTCGGCCGGCGGCACCTCGACGGTGGCGGAATCACCGGCACCGGCCAGCCGCACCTCAGGGAAGCCGTCCAGGGTGCAGGTGGCGCTCTGGTTGGTGAGGCCGACGGGAACCTCGCCGGTGTCCCCGGCGGCCGGCGCGATGCTCGCGGGCCCGACCTCCATGCTCACCGTGTCGACCGAACAGGCGGCGCTCTCCCGCTTGCCGTCGCCGCCCTCGTCGCCGCCCCCGGTGTCGCAGGCGGCCAGCAGGAGGAGTGCGGTGAGGGCGGCGGGGACGGCGAGCGGCGTGGTGCGCATGAGTGATCCTCTGGGGTTCGTGGAGGTGCCCACCGGTCATCATCACGCACCCGCCACCGCTCCGCCGCGCGGACCGGCCCTAGTAGTGCTTCGTTACGTTGGGTGATCTCTGCTGGTGGTGGGCATCCTCTCCGGTATGAGGTTGGGGGAGGTGGAACGGCTCCGGGGTGAGT
>NZ_JBVJKE010000029.1:0-65316 GCF_055585405.1 Streptomyces sp. NPDC053426
TCGCTGCTGCACTGGACCCGCCGGATGATCGAGATCCGCAAGCAGAACCCGGCGTTCGGCCTCGGCTCCTACACCGAGCTGCCGTCCTCCAACCCGGCCGTTCTCGCCTTCCTGCGCGAGTACGAGGACGACCTGGTGCTCTGCGTGAACAACTTCTCCCGCTTCTCCCAGCCCACCGAGCTGGACCTGCGCGAGTTCGACGGACGGCACCCGGTCGAGCTGTTCGGCGGGGTGCGCTTTCCGGCCGTCGGCGAGCTGCCGTATCTGCTGACCCTCGGGGGCCACGGCTTCTACTGGTTCCGGCTCACCCGAGTCGCGTCCCGCATCGGCCGACGACTGTGAGCGTGTGCCGGGGAGAGGAGGCGTCACCATGACGAAGACCGCGTTCCTGCGGCCGCGAAGCGCGCCCGCCGAGTCCATGGAGTCGCTCACCGGGCTGCTGCGCGAGTGGCTGCCGCTGCAGCGCTGGTTCGCCGGCAAGGACCGGCCCGTCACCGACCTCGGTGTGCTGTCGATGACGGAGCTGTTCCCGGGCTGTCTGCACATGCTGGTGCACGCCGGCCACGGAGGCGTGCCCGCTCCCGGCGGCACTCCCCCGGCCGGTGACTGCTACCAGCTCCTCCTCGGCGTACGGGAGCGCCCCTCGCCGCGGCTCGGCAAGGCGCTCATCGGCAGGGTGCCGGACGGCAGGCTGGCCGGGCTGACGGTCTACGACGCCCTGCACGACCCGCGCGCCGCCCAGCTGCTCCTGGAGCGGCTGCGCCACCCCGGCGCGGCGGGCCCGCTGCGTTTCGAGTGCGACGGGTCCCAGCAGGTGCCCGCCGGGCTGGTGCCGCGCCTGATGACCGCCGAGCAGTCCAACTCCTCGCTGGTGTACGGCGACGAGTACATCCTGAAGGTGTTCCGGCGCATCCAGCCCGGCGTCAACCCGGACCTGGAGGTGCCCGGGGCGCTGGCCCGGCAGGGCTGCCACCGGGTGCCCGCCCCGGTGGCCTGGCTGCGCACCACGCATCCGTTCAACGCGACGCTCGGCGTGCTCCAGCCGTATCTGCGCAACGCCTCCGACGGCTGGACGCTGGCCCTCGACGCGCTCGCCGCCGGTGACGACTTCACCGCGCAGTCGCACGCGCTCGGCCGGGCCACGGCGGACGTCCATCTGGCGCTGTCCACGGCGTTCCCCATCGGCGCGCCCGGCGAGAACGGGCGGACGGCTGCGGCGATGACCGAGCGGCTGACCGCCGCGGCGCACGCCGTCCCCGTGCTCCAGCCGTTCGTGCCGGGGCTTCGGGCCGCCTTCGCCGCCCTGACCACCTGCGACGCCGGGCCGCCCGCCCAGCGCGTCCACGGCGACCTGCATCTGGGGCAGGTGCTGCGGGCGGGGCGCGAGTGGTTCGTCATCGACTTCGAGGGCGAGCCGTCCCGGCCGCTCTCCGAACGGCGCAGCGCCCACTCCCCCGTGCGGGACATCGCCGGGATGCTGCGCTCCTTCGACTACGCCGCCCGCCAGCGCCGCCCCTGGCGCCCGGAGTGGGCGCGCCGCTGCCGTGAGGCCTACTGCGCGGGCTACGCCGCCCGCGCCGGCTGGGACCCGCGCAAGAAGCACGGCCTGCTCCGCGCCTACGAGACGGACCGGGCCGTGTACGAGGTGCTGTACGAGGCCCGGCACCGACCCGACTGGCTGCCCGTACCCATGGCGGCGATCGAGCGCCTCGCCGTGAGAGGAGACTGAAGCCGTGGCCCTGCGTGACACCCCGCTTCCCGAGTCGGCCGGGCCCGTCCCGTCCGCCGCCGCGCCCCCCGGCGCCGCACCCGCCCTCGACCCGACCGACCGGGGGCGCCTGCTGGCGGGCGCCCACCACGATCCGCACGCGCTGCTCGGCGCCCATCCGGTGCCCGGCGGGATCGCCTTCCGGGCGCTGCGTCCCTTCGCCCGTGAGGTGGGCGTGGTCGTCGGCGGCGCGCGCACCCCGCTCGTGTCGGAGGGCGACGGCCTGTTCTCCGGTGTACTGCCGCTGGACGCGGTTCCCGCGTACACGCTGACGGTGGCCTACGGCGACGACGAGGCCGTCGAGACGCACGACCCGTACCGGTTCCTGCCCGCGCTCGGCGAGCTCGACCTGCATCTGATCAGTGAGGGCCGGCACGAGGAGCTGTGGACGGCGCTCGGCGCGCACCCCATGACCCACCAGGGCGTCACCGGCACCCGCTTCACGGTGTGGGCGCCGAACGCGCAGGGGGTGAGGGTCGCCGCCGACTTCACCCACTGGGACGGCACGGCGTTCCCGATGCGCTCGCTGGGCTCGTCCGGGGTGTGGGAGCTGTTCCTGCCCGGTGTCGGCGAGGGCACCTGCTACAAGTTCGAGATCCACTCCCGCTACGGCCACCGGTTCCTCAAGGCCGACCCGATGGCGCGGCGCACGGAGGCGCCGCCGAACACGGCGTCCGTCGTGACGGCCTCGCACTACGAGTGGGGCGACGCCGAGTGGTTCGCGCGGCGGGCGGCGACGCCCGTGCACGAGGCGCCGTTCTCCGTCTACGAGGTGCACCTGCCGTCCTGGCGGCCGGGACTGACGTACCGCGAACTCGCCGAGGAGCTCCCGGCGTACGTCAAGGACCTCGGCTTCACCCACGTCGAGCTGATGCCGGTCGCCGAGCACCCCTTCGGACCGTCCTGGGGCTACCAGGTCACCGGCTTCTACGCGCCGACCGCGCGGCTGGGCACACCGGACGACTTCAAGTACCTGGTCGACGCGCTGCACCGGGCCGGGATCGGCGTGATCATGGACTGGGTGCCGGCGCACTTCCCGAAGGACGACTGGGCGCTGGCCCGGTTCGACGGGGACCCGCTGTACGAGCCCGGGGACTCCCGGCGCGCGGAGCACCCCGACTGGGGGACGTACACCTTCGACTTCGCCCGCACCGAGGTGCGAAACTTCCTGGTCGCGAACGCCGTGTACTGGTGCCAGGAGTTCCACATCGACGGGCTGCGGGTGGACGCGGTGGCCTCCATGCTCTACCTGGACTACTCGCGCGAGGACGGCGGCTGGGAGCCGAACGCGTACGGCGGCCGGGAGGACCTGGCGGCGGTGGGGTTCCTCCAGGAGATGAACGCGACCGTGTACCGGCGCTGCCCCGGCGTGGTGACCATCGCGGAGGAGTCCACGGCGTGGGGCGGGGTGACCCGGCCCACCGACACCGGCGGTCTCGGGTTCGGCCTGAAGTGGAACATGGGCTGGATGCACGACTCGCTGGAGTACGTCTCCCACGAGCCGGTGCACCGCAAGTACCACCACCACGAGATGACGTTCGCGATGGTGTACGCCTACAGCGAGAACTACGTGCTGCCCATCTCGCACGACGAGGTGGTGCACGGCAAGCAGGCGCTGGTGTCGAAGATGCCGGGCGACTGGTGGCAGCGGCGGGCGAACGTGCGGGCCTACCTCGGTTTCATGTGGGCCCACCCCGGCAAGCAACTGCTGTTCATGGGGCAGGAGTTCGCGCAGGGGGCCGAGTGGTCCGAGAAGGCCGGCCCGGAGTGGTGGCTGCTCGACGACGGGTACCACTCCGCGGGCGACCACCGCGGGGTGCGGGACCTGGTGCGCGACCTCAACACCCGTTACCGGGCGACCCCGGCGCTGTGGCAGCGCGACACCGACCCGTCCGGCTTCCGCTGGGTGTCGGTGGACGCGGCCGACGACAACGTCTTCGCGTTCCTGCGGTACGACACCGAGGGCCGGCCGCTGCTCGCGGTGTCGAACTTCTCCCCCGTGGTCCGGCACGACTACCCGCTCGCCGTCGGCGACGACGTGATCGCCTGGCAGGAGGCCCTCAACACCGACGCCGCGCACTACGGCGGCGGGGACGTCACGAACCCGGACCCGGTCAAGCCCGAGGACGGCACCGTACGGCTCACGCTGCCGCCGCTCGCGACAGTGTGGCTGACGCCGATCGCTCTGTGAGGGTCCGGCGACGCCGCCAGGTGTCCGACGCTCCGACCGGGGCATTCGGGGTCGTACGGCCGAGGACTTCTCGGCGTCGTCACGGCAGGTCACAGAAGGGCGGCACCAGGTGCGCACCGTCGGAGTGGAGGAGGAACTCCTCCTGGTCGATCCGGAGAGCGGCGAACCGCGGGCGATGTCCGCGGCGGTACTCGCCCGCGCCGCCCTGGACGGCGCGGAACAGGACGTCTTCGAGAAGGAACTGCACGAGCAGATGCTGGAGTTCGCCACGCATCCGCAGTCCTCGATGGAGAGCCTGCACGCGGAGATCGTCCGCTGCCGCGAGGAGGCCGCCGGGCACGCCGGGAAGATCGGCTGCACCGTCGCCGCCCTCGCCACCTCGCCGCTGCCGGTCAGCCCGGCCATCGGCGTCAACCGGCGGTACCAGTGGATGGAGGAGCAGTACGGCATCGCCACCCGGGAACAGCTCGTCCTGGGCTGCCACGTCCATGTGTCCGTCGAGTCCGACGAGGAGGGCGTCGGGGTCGTGGACCGGCTGCGGCCCTGGCTGACGGTGCTGGCGGCGCTGAGCACGAACTCCCCGTTCTGGCAGGGCAAGGAGACGGGGTACAACAGCTACCGCAGCCGGGTCTGGCAGCGCTGGCCGTCCGCCGGTCCGACCGAGACGTTCGGCTCGGCCGAGCGCTACCACCGGCGGGTCGCCGACATGGTGGCCACCGGCGTCATCCTCGACGAGAAGATGGTCTACTTCGACGCCAGGCTCTCCCAGCGGTACCCGACGGTGGAGATCCGCGTCTCCGACGTCTGTCTGCACGCGGAGACGGCGGCGCTGATCGCCACCCTCGCCCGCGCACTGGTGGAGACCGCGGCACGCGAGTGGCGGGCCGGCCGGGAGCCGGCGGACCCCGGCGTCAGCCTGCTCCGGCTGGCCGCCTGGCAGGCGGCCAGGGCGGGGCTGACGAGTGAGCTGCTCCACCCGCAGACCATGCGCCGCATGCCCGCCGAGGCCGTCGTACGGGCCCTCATCGACCATGTCGCCGAGGCGCTGGAAGACCTCGGCGACCTGGAGCGCGCCCGCGAGGGCTGCGCCCGGCTGCTGCGCGACGGCAACGGGGCGCAGGTGCAGCGCGCCCTGCTGGAACGCACGGGGAGTCTGAGGGACGTCGTCACGGAGTGCGTACGGCACACCCAGGGGGCGGGGCGTACGGGGTCCGCTCCTCTCGGGTAACGGCGTCAGAGGATGAGGATGATGGCGTAGACCAGGAAGAACGCCGCGATCAGCGCCACGAGGACGAGGATCGCGGCCATCGGGCCCTTGGCCCAGCCCTTGGTCGGGTTGTGCGTCTCCCGGGGGCCCGCCTCGGGCATGCTGCTCTCCGCGGGCGGGGTCTCGCCCGGGGGGACGCCGCCGCCCGGTTCGAGACCGGTGCTGCGTTCCGGTTCGGGATCTGGGTTGACGTAGCTCATGCCGTCCGGGTCCCCCGAAAACGGCGAGATCATCAGTGCGGACACACTTGGCGCGATCCCGGCGCGCGGCCGCTCCGGCTCGGCTACATTCAGGCACCGCCGATGACGGTGCCCATCGGCCGAGTCACAGCCCGTACACGTCAGGAGCAGTGCATGCGCGACCTCGCTCTCGCTCCCCCGTCCGCCTCGCCCCTGGCCGGCGGTCTCGCCGACAGCCTCTTCGAGACTGCGGCCGAGAGCCCCGGGCTGCCGATGCTCGCCCACCGCGCCGGTCCGGCCTCCGCCACCTGGGAACGGATCACCGCCATCGAGTTCCGCGACGAGGTCGTCGCCCTGGCCAAGGGCCTGGTGGCGTCCGGGATCTCGCCCGGCGCACGGGTGGCGATCATGGCGCGCACCCGCTACGAGTGGACCCTCCTGGGCCACGCCCTGTGGACGGTGGGCGCCGAGGTCGTCCCCATCTACCCGACCTCCTCGCGCGAGCAGGTGGAGTGGATCCTGCGGGACTCCGGCTGTGTGGCCGTGTTGGTGGAGGACGAGCAGGGCGTGATGACCGTCGGGTCCGTGTGCGCCGCGCTGCCGGCGCTGCGGCACGTGTGGCAGCTGGACGCGGGCGCGCTGGACCAGCTCGTGGCGCGCGGCGAGTTCATCCCGGCGGCCACGGTCGACTCGATGCGCCGCATCGTCCTGCCGGACTCCACGGCCGTCGTCGCCTACACCTCCGGCACGTCCGGCCACGCCATGGGCTGCGCGCTGAGCCACCGCGGCCTGGCCTTCATGAGCGACACCCTGCTGGCGGGCTGGGGCCACGTCACGGCGCCCCCCGGCGAGCAGGCCGCCGTCCTCGCCTTCCTGCCCTTCTCCCACGTCTACGGTCTGATGATCCAGGTGCTGTGCGTGCGCGGCGGGCTGCTGATGGGGCACGAACCCGACATCGGCGGGGAGTCCCTGTCCTCGGCCCTGCGCACCTTCCGGCCCACCTATCTGTACGCCGTCCCGTCGCTGCTGGAGAAGATCTACAAGAACTTCCTGCGCTCGGCACAGCTCTCGGGCCGCGGCGCCCTGTTCGAGCGGGCGGCCGGCACGGCGCAGGACTTCGCCGCCGCGCTGGAACGGCAGCGGCTGGGACTCGGCTCCGGGCCGGGCCTCGACCTGCGGCTGCAGCACGCCCTGTACGAGCGCACGGTCTACCGCAGGCTGCGGGCCACGCTGGGCGGCCGGGTGCTGCGGGCCACCTCCGGGGGATCGACGCTCAACCGCGACCTGTCCCTCTTCTACGAGGGGATCGGCATCTACGTCCACGACGGCTACGGGCTCACCGAGACCAGCGGCGGGGTGACGATGCAGCCGTTCGGGCGGGAGAAGTCCGGCACCGTGGGGCAGGCGCTGCCGGGCACCGAGATCGAGGTGGCCGGCGACGGGGAGATCCTGGTGCGCGGGCCGTCGGTGTTCCAGGGGTACGTGGGGGACGAGGCCGCCACCCGGGCCGTGCTGCGGGGCGGCTGGCTGGCCACCGGCGATCTGGGCCGGCTGGACGCCGAGGGCTACCTCACGATCACCGGCCGCAAGAAGGACATCATCATCACGAGCAGCGGCAAGAGCGTGGCGCCGGCGGCCCTGGAGCAGCGGCTGCGGATGCATCCGCTGGTCCACCAGGCCGTCGTCGTGGGCGACAACCGGCCGTGTGTGGGTGCCCTGATCACGCTGGACCCGGAGTTCATCAACGACTGGCGGGCGGCGCTGTCCCTGCCGGGCGACGCGCCGGCCCGGGAGGCGCGGGAGGAGAACGCGCTGCGGGAGGAGATCGCGCGGGCGGTCGCCGCGGCCAACAGCAGTGTGTCGCGCTCGGAGTCGATCCGGGTGTTCCGGGTGCTGCCCGAGCCGTTCGACGTGGCCAACGGGCTGCTGACGCCGTCGATGAAGCTGCGCCGGGACGAGATCGTGCGGCACTACGCGCTGGAGATCGACGCGATGTACCACTCGCGGACCCGTCCGGGACGGACACCGGCCGCGGACGAGCCGTCCGCCTGGGACGACTCGGACAACGTCTTCCGCTGAGCGTCCGGAGAGGGCGGGGGCCTGACCGCCCCTTCGCGTCGTCCGCCCGGAGGGCGGGCCGCGGGGCGGCGATGCGGGTGCCCCCGCGCGAGCCCGGTTCGAGCGTGCGGCCGCAAGGCGCCGGAGCGCCCTCGACGGGGGCCGCTCATGGGATCCCCCCGCCCGGGCGAAGCCGGGAGCGGAGGAGCCGCATGGGCGGTTCGGCGACGCGGCTGAGGGTCCCCCTCGCCGGGAGAGGGCCTGCCGGGCGTCGTGCGGCGGGCGGGACGGACGTCGCCGGGCAGGCCTCCGGGAGCCGCTGCCGGTCGGTGACGGGTTTGTCACCGGGCGGGCACGGGCATGCGGGCGCGTAGGCTCCGCCCGCACGGGAACCCACAGTTCGAGGGGCGCAGACGCGAGGACGACTGCCCCGCGACGACGGGGCCTGGAAGGCGAGATGGCACGCGAGCCGCGTAGGGACAGGACACTGGCTGCCGAGGACATCACGAGCCGCATCGCCAGCTTCCCGGGGGAGCTGCACGATGTGACGGACGCACGCCTGGTCGCGGAGGAGTTCCTCTTCGACCTGGCCCGTGTGTCGGCGCCGTCGGCTCCGGAGCACTGGGACGACATACTCCTGGTGGTCACGGAGCTGGCCGCCAACGCGGTGCAGTACGCGCCGGGCCCGTTCCAGCTGCGTCTGCGCAGAACGTTCGACGGGGTGCACGTGGTGATGCACGACACCAGCACCACCGAGCCGGCCCCGCGGCCCTTCCACCCCAACCGCGGCGGCGGCGGGATCGGCTGGCACCTGATCCACACGCTGTGCGACCAGGTCAGCGTCGTCAGCGACGACCACGGCAAGGACATCCACGTCTTCCTGCCCTGGTGAACCTAGGCCGGCGCGTCGCGCAGGGGGACCAGCACGCTGATGGTCTTGCCGCCGCCGGGGCGCCTGCGCACGTCGATGTCCCGTGCCAGCCGGATCACCAGGGGCCAGCCGTAACCGCTGCCCCGGTGCACGGCCGGCAGGTCGCCGGTCCCGCCGGCGGCCTCGGGGATGACGTCGCTGTGGTCGTGGACGGCGATCCGTACGCCCTCCCCCGTCGTCCACGCGTCGAAGCCGGCCAGTCCGGCGCCGTGCCGGATGGCGTTGGTGACCAGCTCCGACACGACGAGCGAGAGGTCGATCATGTCCTGGTGGTGCGGGGTGCGGCCCTCGGAGTCCCAGCGCGCCCGCACCGTCGCCTCGGCGTGCGCCCGCGCGCCGGCGGCGGTGCGCACCCCCGTGCCGTCGGCCGGACGCGTCCGTCGTGCGGTGGTCACCCGGTGGGGCTCTCGCGCGTCGGCAGCCGGTGATAGTAATCACCGACCGCGGTGAGATAGGCGGGGTCCATGGTCTCGCTGTCGGTGCGGAACCGGGGTGCCGCCTTCACCTCGGCCCTGGTGCAGGCCAACGTCACCTGGCGCTCCCCGGCGTGGACGGCCGCGACGACGCCGACCGGCACCAGGAGGCTGCGGCCGAACACCCACACCCCGGTGTCGACGACGAGGTGCCGCATGCCGTGGTGGTCGGCCTGCCGGTCCACATGGCCGATGGTGCCGTCGCTCGCGACGACGGTGTAGCCCGTGAGGTCCTGCCCCCGGACCTGGTCCAGGTCCGGCGCGTACGACCAGATGCTGTCGATGGGCACTGCTCCTTGCCTCCCCGATGACGGCGGATCCCCTGGGCGTCGCCCAGCTCCACAGCAGCAAATACCCGTCAGGCGCGCGCGCATTCGAAAGGCGTGGACCAAAACCGCACGCCGGTACGACGGGACTTCGCGCACCGAGGAAAATCCCGCTGAGTACCCCTCATGAGCCGATGTATGCACGCGGCCCCGAGTTTTCGCGGATCGATTCCCCCGGTGGTCCCACGCTTTGTTCCGCACCCGCGACCTGGGTTAGCCTTCGGCGTATTTTCTCATCGCGCACATCCGTGAACTGCGGAAACGCGCACTGATCTCTGGCCGGAACGAGGGTGCGCATGACCAGCAGGAGCACCGAGGGGACCGAGGCGACGCCGGGGGACCAGGAGCTGAGGCGGCTCCTGGCGGGGCTGACGGCCGTGCGGGACGGGGACTTCGGCACCCGGCTGCCGGACGACGCGGACGGCCTCATGGGGGACATCGCCAAGGTCTTCAACGGGATGGTGGACCAGCTCTCGGTGTTCACCTCCGAGGTGACCCGGGTGGCCCGCGAGGTCGGCACCGAGGGGGCGCTGGGCGGCCAGGCGCAGGTGCCGGGGGTCTCGGGCACCTGGGCCGACCTGACGGACTCGGTGAACGCGATGGCGGGCAACCTCACCGCGCAGGTCCGCAACGTCGCCCAGGTGACGACGGCGGTCGCCAAGGGCGACCTGTCGCAGAAGATCACCGTGGACGCCCGCGGCGAGATCCTCGAACTCAAGAACACCATCAACACGATGGTCGACCAGCTCTCCGCCTTCGCCGACGAGGTCACCCGCGTCGCCCGCGAGGTCGGCACCGAGGGCCGCCTCGGCGGCCAGGCGGAGGTCGAGGGCGTCTCCGGCATGTGGAAGCGGCTCACGGAGAACGTCAACGAGCTGGCGGGCAACCTCACCCGGCAGGTCCGGGCGATCGCCGAGGTCACCAGCGCGGTCGCCGAGGGCGACCTGACCCGCTCCGTCAACGTGGAGGCCTCCGGTGAGGTCGCCGAGCTCAAGGACAACATCAACGCGATGGTGGAGTCCCTGCGCGAGACCACCCGGGCCAACCAGGAGCAGGACTGGCTCAAGACCAACCTCGCCCGGGTCTCCGGCCTGATGCAGGGCCACCGCGACCTGTCGGTGGTCGCCGAGCTGATCATGGACGAGCTGGTGCCGCTGGTGTCGGCCCAGTACGGCGCCTTCTATCTCGCGGAGGACGGCGACGGCGGCCCCGAGCTGCGGCTCGTCGGCTCCTACGGCTACCCCGACGACGACGGCCGGCCCACCCGGATCGCCTTCGGCCGCACCCTGGTCGGCCAGGCCGCGCGCAGCCGCCGCACCATCACGGTGGACGAGCTGCCGCCGGACTACGTCACCATCTCCTCCGGGCTGGGGCAGGTGGTGCCGACCGCGCTGGTGCTGCTGCCCATCGTGGTCGAGGGCCAGGTCCTCGGCGTGATCGAGCTGGCGTCGGTGACCCCGTTCACCCAGACCCACCAGGACTTCCTGGCCCAGCTGATGGAGACCATCGGCGTCAACGTCAACACCATCGTGGCCAACGCCCGTACCGACGAGCTGCTCGTCGAGTCGCAGCGGCTCACCGCCGAACTGCAGGAGCGCTCGGCGGAGTTGCAGTCCCAGCAGGAGGAACTCCAGCACTCCAACGCCGAGCTGGAGGACAAGGCCGCGCTGCTCGCGGAGCAGAACCGGGACATCGAGGCGAAGAACCTCCAGATCGAGCAGGCCCGGCAGGAGCTGGAGGCGCGCGCCCAGCAGCTTTCGCTGGCCTCGAAGTACAAGTCGGAGTTCCTGGCGAACATGAGCCACGAGCTGCGCACCCCGCTCAACAGCCTGCTGATCCTGGCCCAGTTGCTCGCGCAGAACCCCTCGCGCAACCTCAGCCCGAAGCAGGTCGAGTACGCGCAGATCATCCACTCGGCCGGCTCGGACCTGCTGCAGCTGATCAACGACATCCTCGATCTGTCCAAGGTCGAGGCCGGGAAGATGGACGTCAGCCCCGAGCGGGTGGAGCTGCGCCGGCTCATCGAGTACGTCGAGGCCACCTTCCGGCCGATGACGATGCAGAAGAGCCTGGACTTCACCGTGACGACGGCGCCGGGCGCGCCGGCCGACCTGCTCACCGACGACTCGCGGCTGCGGCAGGTGCTGCGCAACCTGCTGTCCAACGCGGTCAAGTTCACCGAGCGGGGCGGCGTGGAGCTGCGGATCGAGCCCGCGCCGGACGACGAGGTGCCCAGCGGCGTGCTGCGGGGCGGGTCCGTGGTGGCCTTCCGGGTGCGGGACACCGGTGTGGGCATTCCCGAGCAGCACCTGGAGGCGATCTTCGGCGCCTTCCAGCAGGCGGACGGCACGACGAGCCGCAAGTACGGCGGCACCGGGCTCGGTCTGTCCATCACCCGGGAGATCGCTCATCTGCTGGGCGGCGCGGTGACGGTGGACAGCGTCGCGGGCCAGGGCAGCACGTTCACCCTGTTCCTGCCCGTGGCCCGGCCTGACTTCGAGGAGCTGCTGCGGCCCGTCGTGGTCCCGGACGGGGAGCGGGGCGAGGCCCTGCCCCAGGTGCCGGCCCGGCAGCCCGCGGCGGTCGAGGCGGGGCCGGCGTCCGGCCGGCGTCCGCGGCGGCTGCTCGTCGTGGAGGAGCGGCCCCGGGGGCTGCTGACCCTGGTCGCGGAGAGCGTGGTCCAGGACGTCGCGCACGGCGACGGCACCTCCCGGCCGTCGGTCGACATCCTCACCGCCGTCGGCGCCCAGGAGGCGGCCGGCGCGCTGGCCGCCGATCCGTGCCACTGCGTGGTGCTGGAGCTCGGCATGGACCAGGAGGAGGTCACCCGGTTCCTGGAGGCGCTGCGGGGTGACGCCGCCCTGGCGAGCGTGCCGGTGCTGGTGCACAGCGGCCACCGTGCCGACGCCTCGGTGGAGGAGGAGCTGCGGTCCCGCGCCGAGGGCACCGCGCTGGAGTTCCTGTCCAGCCTCGACGAACTGCGCGAACGCATCGCCCTGCACCTCTCCGCGGAGGAGCCCGGCGACGTGCTGTCGCTGGTGCGGCCCGACGAGCCGCAGCGGCCGGCGCCGCAGACCGTCGTGGACGGCGCGTTCTCCGGCCGTACCGTCCTCGTCGTCGACGACGACGCGCGCAACCTCTTCGCGCTCAGCGGGATCCTGGAGCTGCACGGCTTCCGGGTGCTGCACGCGGAGAACGGCCGCAAGGGCATCGAGAGACTGGTGGCCAACCCGGACGTGGCGCTCGTGCTGATGGACGTGATGATGCCGGAGCTGGACGGCTACGCCGCCACGGCCGAGATCCGCGCCATGGAGCGGTACGCCGAGCTGCCCATCATCGCCGTCACCGCGAAGGCGATGCCCGGGGACCGGGAGAAGAGCCTCGCCTCGGGGGCCAGCGACTACGTCACCAAACCGGTCGACACCCAGGACCTGATCGCCTGCGTCCGCCGCTGGCTGCCCGCATGAGCCCCGGGGAGCAGCTGGGCGAGCGGCTCGGCACGTCCCGGCTCGAACGGCCGTCGGCCGGACCCGCCGGGGTGTCCGCGGACTCGCCGGTGGGCAGGCTGGCGGCCACCGTGGACCGGCTCAGCCGGGAGGTGCGGGCCGCGCAGGCCGAGGCCGAGGGCCGGGCGCTGATCGAACTCGCCAAGGGCATCCTCGTCGAGCGGCTGGGGTGCGGTCCCTCGCAGGCCGCCCGCCAGCTCGCCGAGCTGACCGAGCAGGCCGGGACGAACCCGCTGGAGTTCGCGGTCGAGGTCATCAACCAGGCCGCCCGGGACCGGATGTCCGAGGTGACGGACGCCTTCCTGGCCGCCACCCGGGCCGCCGAGGAGGCGGGGCCGGACCCCGCCGCCGTACGGCTGCGCGCGGCCGAGAGCGGGGCGCTGGCCGCGGACGACACCCAGGCCGTGGCCGAGTCCCTGCTGGCGCAGGCGCTGCGTCCGCTGGGCGCGGTGGCGGTGGCGATCTGGGCGGTCGGCGCCGACGGATCGCTCACCCTGGCGGGCAGCGCCGGGTTCTCCCCCGCGGAGGCGGCGCGCTGGTACTACGTACCGCCGGACGTGGCGACGGTCGCCCGGTGCGGCCTCGCGGAGCGCGACGGCCTGTGGATCACGTCGCTGGCCGAGAGGGGCCTGCCCAGTGTCGGCCGGCACCATCACCCGGACGGCGGCAGGGCGGCCCTGCCCGCCGGTACGGGGGGCCGTGTGTACGGCGTGCTGGAGATCGTCTGGCCGGCTCCGCTGCCCGAGCAGCCGCCGCAGATCGTGCGCCAGGTGGAGGCCCTGGCGGAGCTGTGCGCGCACACCCTGGAGACGTACACGGCGCCGGGCGGCCCGGACCGGCAGCCCCGGACGCCGCCGGACGCCGCGGAGCTGATGGACCTGGCCGACGGGCTGTACGACCCGGCTCTCGTCCTGGTGCCGTACCTGGACGCGCAGGGGAACCTGCTGGACTTCCGCATCCAGCACGTCAACGGCCGTTTCCTGGATCCGGCGGGCCGGCCGCGCGCCATGGTCAGCGGCGCGCTGCTGCTCGAGGCGTACCCGATGGCCGCCGGGGACAGCGAGCTGTTCCAGCGGATCGAACGGGTGTACGCGACCGGGGAGCCGTTCCGTGCCCGGCGCATGAACCTGACCGCCCTCGTCGACCAGGTGCCGCTGTCCGCGGTCGCGGACATCAGTGTCAGCCGGCACGGCTCCGGCATCCTGTTCATCTGGCGGATCGAGGACGAGACGGCCCGCCTGGCGAGCCTGCTCCAGCACGCCCAGCGGCTCGGCCGGATCGGCGGGTTCGAGGAGAACCTGCTGACCGGGGAGATCACCTGGAACGGGCAGCTCTTCGATCTGTACGGGCGTCCGCAGTCCAGCCTGCCGGTGCCGCTGGAGGAGCTGCCGGCGCACGCCCACCCGGACGACGCCGTCACCATCGGCCGCTTCCTGCGCACGCTGCTGCACCACCGGCGCCCGGCGTCGGCCGCCTTCCGGCTGCAACGCCCCGACGGGGTGACCCGGCACATCCGGGTCGTCGCCGAGCCGGTCCTGGACACCGACGGCCGGCTGCTCACCACCCGCGGCGCCTACCAGGACATCTCCGCCCAGCACTGGACCGAGGTGGCGCTGGCGGCCACCCGCGACCAGCTCGCGCACACCGAGCAGCAGGCCAGCGAACGCGACCGGCTGGCGCTGCAGTTGCAGCGCGCCATCATGCCGCCCACCCAGGCGCCGCTGCAGGTGCCCGACCTCGACGTGGCCGTCCGTTACCGGCCCGCGGAGGCCGAGCAGCTGGTGGGCGGCGACTGGTACGACGCCGTGGTGCTGCCGTCCGGGCTGGTGCTGCTGTGCGTGGGCGACGTCGCCGGGCACGGCATAGAGGCGGCGACCAGCATGGTCGTCCTGCGCAACGCCCTGCGCGGTCTCGCCGTCACCGGGGCGGGCCCCGGGCAGCTGCTGTCCTGGCTGAACATCGTGACGCACCATCTGACGGGCGGCGTCACCGCCACCGCCGTGTGCGGCCTGTACGACCCGGACTCGCGCACGCTGCGGTGGGCCCGTGCGGGTCATCTGCCGCCGGTGCTGGTGCGGGGCTCCGAGGCCGCTCCGCTGCCGCTGGTGCGCGGGCTGCTGCTCGGTGCCGTACCGGAGGCGGCGTACGAGGAGTCGGAGGTGCGGCTGGCCGCCGAGGACAACCTGCTGATGTACACGGACGGTCTGATCGAGCGCCGGGACCGCAGCGTGGAGGAGTCGCTGACCCATCTGCTCACCACCGCCGCCACCGCCCCGGACACGCTCGACCAGCGGCTGGACCGGCTGCTCACCTACAGCAGGTCGGACACGGACGACGACACCTGCATCGTCGGCATCCGGGTCGGCTGAGGAGGGAGCCCCGGCCGGCCGCCGAGGCATGACCGGGCGATTCGGGGGTACGCGCGGCTGCGCGACGAAGAGCTTGATCACCTTGTTGGAGGTACTCGTGCCCATTGCCCAGGACCCGTTGTCCGTCGAGGTGACCCTGCCGCGTGAGGACGTGGCGCTGCTCACGGTGGAGGGGTACTTGGACGTCGACACGGCGACCGAGTTCCAGCACCACCTGGCGAACCAGCTGCACCACGGCCGCCGGCACTTCCTGCTCGACCTGTCGGCGGTCCCCTTCATGGACTCGTCCGGCATGAACATCATCCTCCGGGTCTATCAGGAGGCCCGTGAGCTGCCGGGGAGCGTGCACATCATCTCCCCCACCTCCGCGGTGCGCCGCATCCTGGACCTGACGGGGGTGAGCATCACCGTGCCCGTCTCGGAGAGCCTCGACGAGGCGCTGGAGCGCGTGGACGGGCTGCCGGGGGCCCCGGCCGAACCGGGGGCCTGAGCACGGTCCGCACGTTCCGGCGCCCACGGCGCCCGAGCGTGGTGGGAGCGGCCATCCGGCCGAGGTCACATCGCCGCCCCGGCGTTCGGGCGCGGTGCGACACGACGACGACGAGGAGAACAGACAGGTGCCGGAGCACGAAGCGGGCGGATCACTCGGAACACCGACGCACGAGGTCAGGGACTTCCTGCGGCGCCGGCGCGAGCAGATCGCCCAGCGGTGGGCGGACGAGCCCCTGTTCCGTACGGTGTTCACGGTCTCGCGCGACGAGGCGGTGGAGGCGGGGAAGGCGGTCGTCGACGCGCTGGCCCAGGTCGCCGACGCGCAGCGGGTCGAGGACCCCGACGCCGCGGGCTTCTCGGCGGTGCGTGAGCAGCTGGCGCGGATGGGGGCGGCCCGCTCCCGCGCGGGGCTGTCGGCCACGCAGGTGGCGAGCGAGCTGGCGGCGCTGCGGCCGCCGGTGGAGAACCTCCTGGTCGCCGATCTGGACCAGGCCTCCCCGGAGGGGCTGCGGGAGTGCTCGACCACGCTGAGCGTGCTCATGGGCACGCTGCGTCTGGTGGCCATGCAGACGGCGCTGAGCGAGGTACAGGCGCTCACCGACCGGCAGCGGCTTCAGCTGCTGGAGGTGGCGACACCGGTGATCAAGCTGTGGGACGGCATCGTGGCGGTGCCGCTGATCGGGACGCTGGACAGCGCCCGCAGCCAGGTGGTGATGGAGACCCTGCTGAACGCGGTCGTCGAGCAGCACGCCCGGTTCGCGATCCTCGACATCACCGGTGTGCCGACGGTCGACTCCCTGGTGGCGCAGCACCTGATGAAGACGGTCGCCGCGGCCCGGCTGATGGGCGCGGAGTGCGTGGTGTCCGGCATCCGTCCGGCGATCGCGCAGACCATCGTGCACCTCGGTCTGGACCTCGGCACGGTGAAGACGCGGGCGAGCCTCGCCGACGCGCTCGGGTACTGCCTGCACGAGCTGGGGACGAACATCGTCCACACGGCCCCCGACGGAGCGGGCCGGCGGTGAGCGAGGGGTTCGCCCGCCCGGTCGCGGGACATGTGCCGGTCCTCAGGCTCGGGGACGTTCTGCTGGTCACCCTCCAGGGCGACCTGTACGACAGCACGGCGCACCAGCTTCAGCAGGACCTCTCCGAGACGATCGCCCGCAGCGGGGCCACGGGGGTGGTCATCGACATCTCCGGGGTGGAGATCGTCGACTCCTTCCTCGGGCGGGTGCTGGCCGAGACCGCGGCGCAGACCGAGCTGCTGGCCGCGCGCACCGTGGTGGCCGGCATGCGGCCCGCGGTCGCCATCACCCTGGTGGAGCTGGGGCTGACGCTGCCGGGGCTGCGTACCGCGCTCACCACCGAGGCGGCGATGGAGCTTCTCGCGCAGCCCGTCGTGCCGCCGCGTTCCGGCGGCGTGCGCGAGGAGAGTCCGTGATGCCCACCGCCGCGGGCGTCGAGGCCCGCCTGCCCATCCGGTCGGACATGGACCTGGTGTGGGTACGTCAGCATGTGCGGCAGGCCGCCGCCCGGCTCGGCTTCGGTCTGGTGGACCAGACGAAACTGGTGACCGCCGCCAGCGAACTGGCCCGCAACACCCTGGTGCACGGCGGGGGCGGCCTCATGGAGGCGTCGCACGTCACCACCGGCGGGGCCGACGGGCTGCGGCTGGCCTTCAGCGACTCGGGCCCCGGCATCCCCGACCTCGACCGGGCGCTCAGCGACGGCTACACCTCCGGCGGCGGGCTGGGGATGGGGCTGGGCGGCGCCCGGCGCCTGGTGCACGACTTCGAGGTCGAGAGCGTCCCGGGGTCGGGGACCACGGTGCGGGTGACCTCGTGGGTGACCCGGCCGCCGCGTCAGCGTGAGGACGTCTGATGCCCCGCGTCCGGTACGTGCCGGTGCAGGACTCGACCCGGGTGCGTGACGTCCGGGTCGCGGCGGAGGAGGCCGCGGCGGAGGCCGGGCTCGACGAGCAGCGCACCGCCGCCGCGGCGCTGGTGGCGACCGAGCTGGCCACCAACCTCCTCAAGCACGCGCAGGCGGGAGAGGTGGTCGTCGACGTCGTGGACCCGCCCGTACCGGGTGAGGGCCGGCCGGGACGGGTCGTGCAGATCACCGCGCTCGACCACGGGCCGGGGATCTCCGATGTGGACGGTGCGCTGCGGGACGGTTTCTCCACCACCGGCTCGCTCGGCGCGGGCCTCGGCACCTGCCGGCGCCTGGCCGACGACTTCGCCCTGCACAGCGTCCTCGGCCGGGGCACCGTGGCGGTGGCCCGCGTCGGCTCCGCCGCCGGTGAGGGCTCCGCCGAGTCCCCGGGTGTGCGCGCCGGCGGCGTGAACGTCCCGTTCGCCGGGGCGGACTTCTCGGGGGACGCCTGGGCCTGGGTCAGGTCCGGTGACCGGCTGACCCTGATGCTGGCCGACGGTCTCGGCCACGGGAGCGAGGCGGCGCGTGCCTCGACCGCCGCCGTCGAGGAGCTGCGCCACTGGGCCCGGCTCCCGCCCGCCGAGTGCCTGCCGAAGCTCCACGCGGCGCTGGCCGGCACCCGGGGCGCGGCCGTCGCCGTGGCGCAGCTCGACACCTGGGCCGGGCGGCTGCGCTTCGCGGGAATCGGCAATGTGACGGCCCGGCTGCGGGAGGGCGACCGCTGGCGGACCCTGCTGTCCCGGCCCGGCATCGTCGGGGTGCACCGGCCGGGCACCGTGCGCGAGGACGAGGTCGCCTGGACCCCGAGGAGCCTGCTGATCCTGCACACCGACGGTCTGCCCAGTCGCTGGACGCCGCCCCCGGACACGGGACCGCCGTCCGCCGACCCGGCCGTGACGGCCGCCGTGGCCGTCCGCGACGCCGGCAGTTCCGCGCGTCCGGTGCGGGACGACACCGCCGTGGCCGTGCTGGCCCCCGCACCGCCGGACCGCCCATGACGCACACCTGGCGGATCCGGACCGTCACGGACGCGGCTCGCGCCCGTATCGCCGTGGCCCGGCTGGCGGCGGCGCACGGGGTGCCCACCGTCGCACGCGCGCGGCTGGCCGCGGCGCTCAGCGGCCAGTTGCGGCAGTGCCTCACCAAGGGCGGCGTCTGGGTGCTCACCCTGGACGGTCCCGGCTCGCCCGCCGGGGCGGGGACGCTGCACGCCACGGTGGTGCCGGCCCCCGGCGCGGGTGCCGCCGGCCGTGCCCCGTGGACGGTGACCGTCCCGTGCCCCGAGCCGGGCCGGGTGTCCGACGCGGGCCCGGTGACGGAGGAGCCGGCCGACCTGTCCGAGGCGCTGCTGGGCGCCGACGAGGACACGGCCGCGGTGCTGGACAAGCTCGCCGAGCAGGAGGAACTGGTCGCCTTCCACCGGGAGGAGCTGCACCAGACCAACCAGGGCGTCCTGGCGCTGCACGCCGAGCTGGACGCGGCGGGACGCGCGCAGCGGGAGGCGTTCGCCGCCGAGCGCCGGGCGCGCGAGGAGGCGGAGAACGCGCGCCGCAGGCTGACGTTCCTGGCGGACGCGAGCGCCGTGCTGAACGCCTCGCTCAACCACGACGAGATCGTGCGCCGGCTGCCGGAGCTGCTGGTGCCGCGGTACGCCCACCACGTCGACGTATGGCTGTTCGACCAGGAGGACGACCGGTACCGGCCCACGTCCCACCCGCGCGCGGCGGTCCACGCGGCCCGCACCGGGCGCCCCCAGTACGCGGCCGGCCACCCCGGCGGCCTGCCCGGGGTGGACGACCAGCCCCCGTCGGCCCTGGATCCCGGCCGGCCGCTGCTGTGCATCCCGCTGCTGACCCGCCGGGCGCCGCTGGGGGTGCTGACGCTGTCGCCGCCCGGTGAGCGCTGGGACCCGGACGACGCCGTGATGCTGCTCGAACTGGCCCGGCGGGCCGGCACCGCCATCGACAACGCCCGCCGCTTCGAGCACAACCGGGACATCGCCGAGACGCTGCAGCGCGCCCTGCTCACCGACCTGCCGGCGACGCCGGGTCTGAGCCTGGCCGCGCGCTATCTCCCCGCCACGCACGGGCTGAACATCGGCGGCGACTGGTACGACGCCTTCCGGCAGCGCGACGGCGGTCTGATCACCGTCGTCGGCGATGTGACCGGGCACGGGCTGCACGCGGCGGTGATGATGAGCCAGCTGCGCACCGCGCTGCGCGCCTACGCCGTCGACGGCGACAGCCCCGGCCGGCTGCTGACCCGGCTGCACGGGTATCTGCGCCATCTCCAGCCCGATCTGTTCGCCACGGCGGTCATCGCCCGGTTCCATCCGGACGGGCGGACGCTGACGTGGGCCGCCGCCGGTCATCCGCCGCCGGTGCTGCGGCTGCCCGACGGGCGGGTGCGCACCCTGGACGCCAAGCCCGGCGCGATGCTCGGCATCCCGCTGAAGCAGGACATCGGCGACCACACCGAGCGACTGCCGCCCGGTTCGACGCTCGCGCTCTACACGGACGGGCTGGTGGAGCGGCGCGCCCGGGGCATCGACCCGGGCATCGAACGGCTCGCGGCGGCCCTGGGCTCGTTCGGTTCGGCGGAACTGGACGCGGATCTGGAGGACTCGGCGGACCGGATCCTCCGCCCCCTGCTGAGCGACTCGGAGCGCGACGACGACGTCTGCCTGCTCCTGTGCCACCTGCGCGGCTGAACCGGCCGCCGGTTCCCTTCCCGGTGCGTTCCGGCGAAGGTGCGGGCATCGTGGTGCCGAACAGGGGCACGCGTCAGTCGTCGATGTTCGAGGCAGACCCCTGGAGCCGCAGGAAGGGATGGACACCGTGACACGACCCAGGATCCTGGTGGTGGGCGCAGGTTTCGCCGGCGTGGAGTGCGTGCGCCGGCTGGAGCGCAGGCTCGCCCCGAACGAGGCCGACCTCACGCTGGTGGCGCCGTTCTCCTACCAGCTCTATCTGCCGCTGCTCCCCCAGGTGGCCTCCGGCGTGCTGGCCCCGCAGTCGGTCGCGCTCTCCCTGCGCCGCAGCGAGAGGTACCGCACCCGGATCATCCCGGGCGGGGCCATCGGCGTGGACCTGAAGTCCAAGGTCTGTGTCGTACGGCTGGTCAACGGCGAGATCGTCGACGAGCCGTACGACTACATCGTGCTGGCCCCCGGCAGCGTCACCCGCACCTTCGACATCCCGGGGCTGACGGACCACGCCTTCGGGCTCAAGTCGCTCGCCGAGGCCGCCTACCTGCGCGACCACGTCATCTCCCAGCTCGACCTGGCCGACGCCAGCCACGATCCGGCCGAGCGGGCCGCGCGGCTGCAGTTCGTGGTCGTCGGCGGCGGCTACGCGGGCACCGAGACCGCGGCCTGCCTGCAGCGGCTGACGCACGCCGCCGTCAAGCGCTACCCGCGGCTCGACCCGGGCCTGATCAAGTGGCACCTCATCGACATCGCGCCGAAGCTGATGCCCGAACTGGGCGAGCGGCTCGGGCGCAGCGCGCAGGAGATCCTGACCCGGCGCGGCATCGAGATCTCGCTGGGCGTCTCCATCGCGAAGGCGGGCGCCGAGGAGGTCACCTTCACCGACGGCCGGGTGGTGCCCACCCGGACCCTGATCTGGACCGCCGGTGTCGTCGCCAGCCCGCTCATCGCCACGCTCGACGCGGAGACCGTCCGGGGGCGGCTCGCGGTCAACGCGGACATGTGCCTGCCGGGCCACGACGGGGTGTTCGCGCTCGGCGACTCGGCGGCGGTGCCCGACGTGGCCAAGGGCGACGACGCGGTGTGCCCGCCGACCGCGCAGCACGCCCTGCGGCAGGGCCGGCACGTCGCCGAGAACGTCATCGCGACGCTGCGGGGCCTGCCGACGCGGCCGTACGTCCACCACGACCTCGGACTCGTGGTGGACCTCGGCGGCACCGACGCGGTGTCCAAGCCGCTCGGCGTCGAGCTGCACGGGCTGCCCGCCCAGGCGGTGGCCCGCGGCTACCACTGGTCGGCGCTGCGCACCGGTGTCGCCAAGGCCCGGGTGATGACCGACTGGCTGCTGAACGCGGTCGCCGGCGACGATTTCGTGCGCACCGGGTTCCAGGCGCACAAGCCGGGCAACCTGCGGGACTTCGAGTACCTGGACGCCTATCTGACGCCGGAGCAGGTGCGGGAGCACGTCGCGGAGGCGGGCCGGGCGGCGCGGTGATCCCGGGGGCGGGAGACGGTTCGCGCCCTGCGGCGGTGGGATCCGGGCGTGGGTGCACGACGGGAGAGAGTGCGGTGGAGTGAAGGCGGCGGGACGCTCGGTGCGGACACGGCTGCGGGACCAGCTGGCGGCGTCCGACCCCGGTCTGCTGCGGCTGACGGCCGGGCTGCGGACGGTGGGCGCGATCGCGCTGACGCTGGCCGTGCTCGCCTCGGCGGGATTCGACGTCACCCGTCTGGTGGCGGGGGCGATGGCGGCGATGGTCGCCACCTTCGCCATCCGGGAGAAGCAGCGCGGCGCGCAGGCGGTCACGCTGGCCGTCGGCCTGCCCGTCGCGCTGGTGTCCGTGTCGCTGGGCGCGGTGCTCAGCGAGCGCGTCGTCGTCGGGGACGCCTTCTTCGTCGTCCTCATCTTCGCCGCGGTGTACGGCCGCCGGTTCGGGGACCGGGGGACCGCGCTCGGTCTGATCGGCTTCCAGGTCTACTTCGTGTCGCTGTTCGTCGGCGCCTCCGCCGCGCAGCTGCCGGGGCTGTGGGCGGCGCTGGCCGTCGCGTTCGCGTGCAGCGCCCTGGTGCGGTTCGCGATCGTCCCCGTGACGCCCGCCGGTCTGCTGCTGCGGCTGCGGACGGCCTTCCGGGCCCGGCTGGGCCGACTGGTCTCCGCGCAGCTGGCGCTGCTGGACGCCGGTCCCGACGAGGTGGACAAGGCCCTGGAGGACATGCGGGAGGGCACCGCGCGGCTGCACGAGACGGCCCTGATGATCCAGAGCCGGCTGGAGGAGGGTACGCCGGACGAGTCGACGGCGCGGCTGGTGCAGCGCCGGATCGCGGACGCGGAGATCGCCGCCGAGCGGCTCGGTCTGCTGCTGCTGTCGGCGCGCAGCGCCCAGCGGGCGGACACCCTCACCCTGCATCTGCCCGGCGCGCCCGCCCCGGAGGTGGGCCGGCTGCCCGGCCCGGACGAGGCCACGGCCGTACTGCGGCGGGACCTGCTCGCGCTGCGGGCGCTGGTGGTGCGCACCGGGGCCGGGGGGACGGGCGTGGCCCAGTTGCGCAACCGGCTGCTCGGTTACCGGGACGAGGAGAACCTGCCGGTCGCCACCCCGGCCGTACGGGACGTGTTCCGGGCGGTCGGCGAGACCGCGCGCGCGGTCATGGGGCTGCGTATCGCGCTGGAGGGGCCGCAGGACGAGTCGGACGACAGTCCGGCGACGGCCCGCTCGCGGGAGGAGCTGGACGCCGAGGACGCCGCCATCGACGCCGGCGAGGAGGCGGAGGCGGCCGAGCAGCCGACGGGACTGCGGAGGCCCACCACGCGCGCCGCCGTGCAGGTCTCCGTGGGGTCGACGCTGGCCATCGTCGGGGGCGAGCTGCTGTCCGCGCACCGCTGGTACTGGGCAGTGCTGACCTGCTGGATCGTCTTCATCAACACGGCCTCGACCGGCGAGATCCTGGTCAAGGGCTACCGGCGGCTGCTGGGCACGGTGTTCGGGGTCGTCGCCGGCATCCTGCTGGCCGCCCTGGTGGGCCGGCACACCTTGACGGCGTTCTTCCTGGTGCTGGTGCTGATCTTCGCGATGTTCTACACGGCGCCGCTGTCCTACACGCTGATGTCGTTCTTCGTGACGGCGATGCTCGGGCTGCTCTACACCCTGCTGCACACCTACAGCTGGGAGGTGCTGGTGCTGCGGGTGGAGGAGACGGCGCTGGGGGCGGCCTGCGGGGTGGTCGCGGCGGCGCTGGTGCTGCCGGTGAACACCGACCGGCGCACCAACGAGCTGCTGGTCACCGTGCTGGAGCGGCTCGCCGAGGTCACCGAGGCCGCCGTCGGTCAGCTCAGCGGCGGTCCCGCCGGCGACCTGCTGGACAAGGCACGGGAGCTGGACCAGGCGCTGGGCGACCTGCGCGCCGCGACCCAGCCGCTGACGCATCCGGTGACCCCGCTGCGGGCCCGGCGCACCAACGCGCGCTACGTGGTGGCGCTCCTCGAGACGTGCGCCTATCACGCGCGCTCGCTGGCGGCCACGGCGGAGCTGCTGCCGACCCATCCGTCGATCGCGGCGGATCCCCGGCTGCGCGGGGCGGCGGGGCGCACGGTGCGCAACATCGTGACGATCGCGGACCGCGTCGCCGACGAGGACGTCACCGTGCCGGTCGAGACCGGCCCGAGCATCGCGTCCCTCCTGGGCGGCGACGGCACCGCCCGCTACGGCCGCATCACCGACCGCGTCCTGCGCCACCTGGAACGCCTGGACGAGGCCGTGGTGGGCCTCGCCCGCCCCCTGTCCGTCCCGGTGAAGTCCCCCGACCGCTGAGCCGCGGTCACCTGTGCGTCCGGACACCTCCCCCCGCCGGCCGGGCGGTCGCCCGTACCGCGGCCCCCGCGTCCGCCCCCGTCCGGCACACCCGTACGCCGCCACCGGCACCGCCGCGAACCGGCCGGCGGACCGCCGCCCCCGGCCCACACGCCCGTGCGCACGCCCGACCGGGCAGCACACCCATGCCCGCACCCGAACACCGGCACCGGCACCGCCGCGAACCGACCCCGCCAGGCCGTCGGCCGCTGGACCGGCCCACGCGCCCGTGCGTACGCCGGCCGGGCGGTGCGCCCGTGTGCGCCACGCGTTCGCCCTCGCCCATGCGTACGGCCCCGGTCGGTGCCGGGGCCGTACGCATGGGCGGGACGTGGGCGGGGTCAGAAGTCGGTCGGGAGGCCGCTGGCCTCGGCGATGCCTCGTAGCTCCTCGTTCTGGCGGTGGCGGTCCCTGATGTAGTCGGCGATCTCGTCCAGGCGGGAGGGGTCGGCGGCGGTCGCCGCGTCGGTGACCACCCGGACCGGTCCGGTCTCGTCGACCTCCAGCTCGACCACCTCGTTGTCCAGGCGGCCGGTGACGGCGGTGGCGATGACGAGGGCGGCCTCGTCGCGCACCTCCTGGGGGAGTTCCTCGTCCCCGCCGTCCAGCGCGAGGTCCATGCCGGACAGCCGGTGTTCCTCGATCGCCTGGAGGACCGGCTCCACCACGTGGAGCAGAAGCCGGTAGTCCTCGGTGTCCATCCTGACCCGCAGGAGGTCGAGATAGACGTCCACGGGCCTGCCTTCCGGGGGAATCTCGGATTCGCTCATCCGCTTCGGGTTCCCCGCACGCCGCGGGTCATACGGCGGCCGGGGCGCCGGACCCGGGCGCGTCCTGCCCGGCCGTCGCCAGCCAGCCGCGCGCGGTGGTGAGCGCGTGGCGCACGTCGCGGGTGCCGGTCGACACGCACAGGGTGTACGCCAGGTCGCCGGTCCGCGGGTCCGGGCCGGCCGGTCCGCCTCCGGCCGCCGTCAGGGTCTCGTACTCCTCGACGAGCCGGCGCAGCACGGTGGGGTGGGGCTTCAGCATGTGTCTCGCTTCCTGGTGGGGCGGGCGTCGCTCACGCCGTCGCCGAGTGTCCGCCGGTACCGCGGCGGCCGGTGCGCTGTCCCATCACGTCGGCGCGCACCCGGGCGCAGCTGCGGCTGATGAGACGGGAGACGTGCATCTGGGAGATGCCCAGCCGGTCGGCGATCCGGCTCTGGGTCATGTCCTCGAAGAACCGCATGTAGAGGATGGCGCGCTCGCGCTCCGGCAGCCTGCGCAGGCCCTCCTTGGCGGACTCGCGGTCGACGACGACGTCGTAGGAGGCGTCCGCGGCGCCGAGGGTGTCGGCGAGGCTGTAGCCGTCGTCGTCGGACGACAGTTCCGCGTCCAGGGAGAGGGTGCTGAAGCTCTCCAGGGCCTCCATGCCGGCGCCGACCTCCTCCTCGGTCAGCCCGGTGTGGGCGGCGATCGCCGCCACGGACGGCTCGGGGCTGCCGGGGTTCTGGGTGAGTTCGCGCCGGGCCACCCGCACCTTGTTGCGCAGTTCCTGCACCCGGCGGGGCACGCGCAGGGCCCACATCCGGTCGCGGAAGTGCCGCTTGACCTCGCCGGTGATGGTGGGGACGGCGTAGCTCTCGAAGGCGCCGCGGCTCGGGTCGAAGCGGTCGATGGCCTTCACCAGGCCCAGGGCGGCCACCTGGCGCAGGTCCTCGACGGCTTCGCCGCGGTCGCGGAAGCGGCCGGCGATGCGGTGGGCCATGGGCAGCCACGCGGTGACGAGCTCGTCCCGGACGGCGTCCCGCTCGGGGCCGTCCTCCAGGGAGGCCAGCCGGGTGAAGAGGACGGCGGTGTCAGGGGCGTCGTCGTGCCGCCGGCGGGGGGCGGCGGCGCTCGTCGTGTCGGAGGGGCCGGAACGATGGGCGGACGTGTCAATGAGCATGCGGTTCGCTCCCGAACGGTGGTTTCAGGGATCTACCGCGGGAGGGCCGTCACCGGGACGCCCGGAGGGTCCACAGCAGCCGTACCACTCCCGCTGGCGCGCCTCCGGTCCGAAGCACGAACCTCCGATTGCCCCCTTGCCGGTAGAACAAACTCCGCTTCGTCACACGATCTGCCGGGGCCCGTTCCGGCTGGTCAGGACAGGGGCACCACGGCGGTGATGCACTTGCCTCCGGCGGGCAGGTCGGAGACCCGGATGTCGCGGGACAGCCGGCACACGATGGGCCAGCCGTGACCGCCCGGACGGCGGCGTCCCTGCCGGTCGGTCGGCTCCACGACGACGGGCAGCTCGGCGCTGCGGTCGCTCACCGACAGGCGCACGCCGGGGCCGCTCACGTCGACCTGGAAGTCGGTGACCCCGCCGCCGTGCAGCATGGCGTTGGTGGTGAGCTCGGAGGCGACGAGCAGGACGTCCGCCAGGGCCTCGGTGTCGCAGGGGGTGCGGGTGGCCCGGCAGCGTTCGGACACCGCCCGCGTGACGGCCTCGCGGACCTCCGCCGGACGGCAGGGGCGAGGGGGTCCGGCCCGGCGCGCGCCGGGCGGTTCGAGGGGTTCGGTCGTGTGCTCCTCACACATCGTGCGGCTCCCTGATCGGTGACGAAATCGATGGAGAATGCCTCGGACCTCCCTTTTCGGCTCACCTGTCCCGGTAGCGGCAAACCTCCCGGACGTTCGCTGAATACCTGTCATCCGATCGGCGCACGGGGGTACGCGGACGGTATGACCGATGTGGTGGACTCGGACGAACTGATGCGGCGCATCCAGCGGGCACGGGCCTGCGCGGCCCAGGAGGAGCGGACCTGGCGGGCCCGGGGCGACGAGCTGGGGCGGGCGGACACCGGCGATACCGGCGCGGCGCGCGACGCCGAGGTGCGCGGCGTGGCCTACGGGGTCGTACTGCGGGTGCTGGACGAGATCCTGACGCCGGGCAAGCGCGCGGCGCAGGGCTGACCGGCGGGGTCTCGCGGATTTCCGTGCGGGTTTCCGTGCGGATTGAGGCGGGCCGCCGCCGGGCACCCGGGAGTCCATGACGGTCGATCACAGCCGGGCACCGGTTCTGGAAGCACTGGAGGAGTACCACCGCAGCGGACGGCTGGGCTTCACCCCACCCGGGCACAAACAGGCCCGCGGGGCGGATCCCGCGGTGCGCGAGGTGCTCGGGGACGCGGTGTTCCTGGGCGATGTGCTGGCGTCGGGCGGCCTGGACGACCGGCTCACCCGGGGCCGGGTGCTGCAGCGGGCCCAGGAGCTGATGGCCGACGCGGTCCACGCCGACCACACCTTCTTCAGCACGTGCGGCAGCTCCCTGTCGGTCAAGGCGGCGATGCTGTCGGTCGCGGGGCCGCACGAGAAGCTGCTGATCGGGCGGGACGCCCACAAGTCGGTGGTGTCCGGGCTGATCCTGTCCGGGATCGAGCCGGTGTGGGTGGAACCGCGGTGGGACGCCGTACGGCACCTCGCGCACCCGCCGTCGGCCGACGACTTCGACCGGGCCTTCGACGCCCACCCCGACGCGCGCGGCGCGCTGGTGACCAGCCCGACGCCGTACGGCGCCAGCGCGGCGCTGCGGGACATCGCCGAGGTGTGCCACCGGCGTTCGCGCCCGCTGATCGTGGACGAGGCCTGGGGCGCGCACCTGCCCTTCCACCCCGATCTGCCGTCCTGGGCGATGGACGCGGGCGCCGACATCTGCGTGACCAGCATCCACAAGATGGGCAGCGGTCTGGAGCAGGGCTCGGTGTTCCACCTGCGGGGCGATCTGGTGCCGCCGGCGCTGCTGGGCATGCGCGCCGACCTGCTGGGGACCACCAGCCCGTCGGTGCTGATCTTCGCGGGTCTCGACGGCTGGCGGCGGCAGATGGCGCTGCGCGGCAAGGAGCTGATGGGATCGGCGCTGGCGCTCGCCGACGGGGTCCGGGCCGCGATCGAGGAGATCGACGGCATGCACGTCCATGACCGGGACGACTTCTGCGGCCCGGGTCTGGCGGACGACTTCGATCCGCTGCCCGGTGTGATCGATCTCGACGGTCTCGGCATCACGGGGTTCCAGGCGGCGGACTGGCTGCGCGAGCACCGCGGCGTCGACGCGCACCTGGTGGACCACCGCCGCATCGGGATGCAGATCACCCACGGCGACGACCGGGAGACGACCGGGGAACTGCTGTCGGCGCTGCGGGACCTGGGCCGGGCGGCACGGAACCTGCCCCGGGCGCCGAGGGTGGACGTGCCGTCGCCGGACGAACTGCGGATGGCGCAGGCGCTGCTGCCGCGGGACGCGTTCTTCGGCCCGGCCGAGGACGTGCCGGTGGCCCGGGCCGCCGGACGGATCGCGGCCGAGATGGTCACGCCGTATCCGCCCGGTATCCCCGCCGTCCTGCCGGGCGAACGGCTCACCGAGCCCGTGCTCCGCTATCTGCGGACGGGGCTGGCCGCGGGCATGCACCTGCCGGACCCGTCGAACCCCGCCCTGGACACGGTCCGGGTGGTGGACGAGCGCGCCGCCCGGGGGCAGTGAAACAGGTCACGCGCCCCGATTACCCGGACGCCACCGAAATGGTTTATCGTTCACTCATACGTGGTGGCGGAGTCGACCCCCCGTCCTCCGGACACCACCGCTTACGGCCCTGGCTGGCTTCCCCCGTCCAGCCAGGGCTTTTTCATGCCCGGGCGGGGGCCGGCGGCGGGAACCGGACTTCTCGTGTCCGCCGAGGTGCCCCGAACGGCCGCAGCGGCTGAAATGAACGTAGGGAAAGCACCGGAACCGAATGCCCGGCGAGGAGCCCCGCGCCATGACCAAAGCGATCAAACTCCTGACCGCCCTTCCCCCGCCGCAGCGCGAGCGCCTGATGGCACTGGCGCGGGAGGTGTCCTTCCCCGAGGACACCCGCATCTTCGAGGCGGGAGGCACCGCCGACCGGTTCTGGGTGATCCGCTCCGGCGCGGTCTCGCTGGACCAGCGGGTGAACGACCTGCACCGGGTGACCGTCGCCGGTCTCGGCGCGGGTGATCTGCTGGGCTGGTCCTGGCTGTTCCCGCCCCACCAGTGGGACTTCGGCGCCGTGGCCTTCAGCCAGGTGCGCGCCTACGAGTTCGACTCGGCGGCCGTGCTCCGGCTCTGCGAGGAGGACCCGCCGCTCGGGATGACCCTGGTGCGCAGCGTCGCCGAGGTGCTCGCCCACCGGCTGGAGACGACACGCGGCAAGCTGATGGAGCAGTACGCGATGCACAGGCGCGGCGGGGCGCTGTAGCGGCCCCGCGCCCGGTCGCGGCGTCAGGCCCCCGCGATGAGCGTCAGGCCGAGGACGATCATGGTGGCGGCGACCAGTCCGTCCAGGACCCGCCAGGCGGTGGGGCGGGCCAGGAAGCGGCTCAGCAGGCGGGCGCCGAAGCCGAGCGCCGTGAACCAGCAGACGCTGGCCAGTACGGCACCGAGGCCGAAGGTCCAGCGCAGCGGGCCGTGGTCGGCGGCGACCGAGCCCAGCAGGAACACCGTGTCGAGGTAGACGTGCGGGTTGAGCCAGGTCATGGCGAGGCAGGTGAGCACGGCCCGGCGCCGCGAACCCGCCGCCTCGCCCGCCGTCTCCAGTCCGGTGGCGGCCGGACGGAGCACCCGGCGGGCGGCCAGGGCGCCGTAGCCGAGCAGGAAGGCGCCGCCGATCCAGCCGACCGCCGTCAGCGCGCCGGGCCACGCCACGACCACCGCGCCGACCCCGCCGACCCCGAGGGCGATGAGCGCCGCGTCGGACAGGGCGCAGATGCCGACGACGGCGAGTACGGCGTCACGGCGGACGCCCTGGCGCAGGACGAAGGCGTTCTGGGCGCCGATGGCGACGATGAGGGAGAGGCCGGTGCCGAATCCGGCGGCGGCGGTGGTCAGCGAGCTGGTCATGGCGACGACGCTACGGGCGGCAAGGCTCTGCAGTACAGCTAATGATTCTTACGTAGCATTAGCTCTCGTGATGACCGATCTTCCGTTGGACCAGGTGAGGACCCTGCTCGCCGTGGTGGACGAGGGAACCTTCGACGCGGCGGCCGCCGCGCTGCACGTCACGCCCTCGGCGGTGAGCCAGCGGGTGAAGGCGCTGGAGCAGCGCACGGGGCGGGTGCTGCTGCTGCGCACCAAGCCGGTGCGGCCGACCGAGTCGGGCGAGGTGCTGGTCAGGCTCGCCCGCCAGGTGGGCCGGCTGGAACGGGACGCGTACGCCGAGCTGGGGCTGAGCGGGGCCGGGGAGCCGACCCGGGTGCCGGTGGCGGTGAACGCGGACTCGCTGGCGACCTGGTTCCTCGGGGCCCTCACCCGCCTGCCGGCCGACTCGCGGCTCCGCTTCGAACTGCGCCGGGAGGACGAGGCCCACACGGCGGCGCTGCTGCGGGAGGGGACGGTGATGGCCGCGGTGACCTCGTCGCCGGACGCGGTGCCGGGCTGTTCCGTACGGCATCTGGGACGGATGCGCTATCTCCCGGTGGCGAACCCGGAGTTCGCCGTACGGCATCTCGCGGGGCCGCTGCGGGAGGTGCTGCCCGTGGCGCCCGTGGTGGTGTTCGACCGGAAGGACGACTTCCAGGACGGCTTCGTGCGCCGGCTCACGCGCGGACGCACCGAGGCGAGCGCGCTGCGTCACTACGTGCCGACCTCGGAGGGCTTCGCCGAGGCGGTCGCCGCGGGCCTGGGCTGGGGCATGGTCCCCGAGGCCCAGGCCGACCCCCTGCTCCGGGCCGGCCGCCTCACGGTGTTCGCCCCGGACCGGAAGGTCGACGTCTCCCTGTACTGGCAGCAGTGGAAGCTGGACTCCCCCGCGCTGGCGGCGGTGGCGGACGCGGTGACGGAGGCGGCGGCAAAAGCGCTGCGCCGCTGAGGGCCCCTCCGGCCTTCCGCCGGCCCCCGGCTAGGACCCCGCCAGGCTGTTGCCCGCGCTCTCCAGGAGCATGTCCAGTGCCGTCGGATAGGCGCTGGTGACCATGCGGGTGGCCAGCAGGGGCGCGGCCTCGGCGATGCGGGGGTGGGTGGCGGCGGGGAGGCGGGCGTAGGTGGAGCGCCACATCTCCTCGTCGGCGTGGAGCGCGGCGTCGGGCAGGGCCAGGGACGCGGCGTCGAGGGCGGCGAAGGCCAGCGTGGTGTCGATGAAGGCGTGGTAGACGCGGACCGTCTCCGGCAGCGGGAAGCCCGCGGTGCGCAGCACGTCGAGGACCGCCTCGTCGGCCGCCAGTTCGTTCGCCCGGCCGGAGACCCGGCTCGCCGTGAGGACGGCGGCCTGCGGGTGCGACACGTAGGCGGCGTGGATGCGCAGCCCGACGGCCCGCAGGTCGGCCCGCCACCGTCCCGTGGGCCGCCAGCCGTGCAGCGCCTGGCCGATCAGCGCGTCCCCGATGGCGAGGGTCAGCTCGTCCATGCCGCGGAAGTAGCGGTAGAGGGTGCTCGGGTCGCAGTCCAGGGCGAGGCCGAGGCGGCGGGCGGTCAGACCCGTGCTGCCGTGCTCGCGCAGCAGGCGCAGCGCCGTCTCGACGATCAGCGTCTCGGACAGGACCCGGCCGCTCCTCGTCGGCCTGCGGCGCCGTCGGCGCTCCTCGGGAACCACGCGTTTCGGCATCGTCGTCTCCTCGCGCTCTTATGCCAACGCCATTGACCTTATGTCGCCGCACGGCGTTGTATCTCCGGCCAGGGGCCCCGCACACATCCCGGATCCCCGGGGATCCACGAGGCAGAGAGGGAGTGCTCCGTCATGCGTGTACTGCTGGTGGGAGCCGGCGGCGTGGGTACCGCCGTCACCCGGATCGCGGCCCGGCGGCCGTTCTTCGACCGGATGGTGGTGGCCGACCACGACCCGTCCCGCGCCGAGGCGGCGGTCGCCGCGCTCGGCGCGCAGGGGGTCCGGTTCCGTGCCGAGCACGTGGACGCCGGTGACGAGGACGGGGTGACGGCGCTGCTCGAACGGCACGGCTGCGACGTGCTGCTCAACGCCACCGACCCCCGGTTCGTGATGCCGCTGTTCCGCGCGGCGCGCCGCGCCGGTGCCGACTATGTCGACATGGCGATGTCGCTGTCCCGGCCGCACGCCGAGCGGCCGTACGAGGAGTGCGGGGTCAAGCTCGGCGACGAGCAGTTCGCGCGGTCCGGGGAGTGGGAGGAGGCCGGTGCGCTGGCCCTGGTCGGGATGGGCGTGGAGCCCGGCCTGTCGGACGTCTTCGCCCGGTACGCCGCCGACGAGCTCTTCGACGGGATCGAGGAGATCGGCGTACGCGACGGCGCGAACCTCACGGTGGACGGCTACGCCTTCGCGCCGTCCTTCAGCATCTGGACCACCATCGAGGAGTGCCTCAACCCGCCCGTGGTCTACGAGGAGGGGCGCGGCTGGTTCACCACCGAGCCGTTCAGCGAGCCCGAGGTGTTCGACTTCCCCGAGGGCATCGGCCCGGTGGAGTGCGTGAACGTCGAGCACGAGGAGGTGCTGCTCGTCCCGCGCTGGATCGACGCCCGCCGGGTGACCTTCAAGTACGGTCTGGGCCGCGAGTTCATCGACACGCTCAGGACGCTGCGCCTGCTGGGCCTGGACCGCACCGAACCGGTGACCGTGCCCGGCGGGGAGGGCCCGGTGCGGGTCTCCCCCAGGGACGTGGTGGCCGCCTGCCTGCCCGACCCGGCGACACTGGGCGAGCGGATGCGCGGCAAGACCTGCGCCGGCACCTGGGTGCGGGGCGTGAAGGACGGGGCGCCGCGCGAGGTGTACCTGTACCACGTGGTCGACAACCAGTGGTCCATGGCCGAGTACGGCTGCCAGGCCGTGGTGTGGCAGACCGCCGTCAACCCCGTCGTCGCCCTCGAACTGCTCGCCACGGGTGCCTGGTCGGGCACGGGCGTGCTCGGTCCTGAGGCGTTCCCCGCGGGACCGTTCCTGGACCTGCTGACCGCTTACGGTTCGCCCTGGGGGCTGCGCGAACAGTGACCGCGCGCACGGTGTCCCGTTGTTTCACCGCCGGTCGACAGGTGACCCGAAAAGGAGCGAGGCGCCCAGAAGGGCGCCCGCCCGTCTTCACACCGATGATCGCAGGTGACTCTCGATGGACAACTGGCGCGAACGTGCGGCCTGCAGGGCCGAGGACCCCGACCTCTTCTTCCCGATCGGCACCTCCGGCCCCGCCCTGATGCAGACGGAACAGGCCAAGGCCGTGTGCCGACGCTGCCCCGTGCGGGAGCAGTGCCTCCAGTGGGCGCTGGACACGGGGCAGTCCATCGGGGTGTGGGGCGGTACGAGCGAGACGGAACGCCGTGCCCTGAAGCGCCGTACCGCCGCCCGGCGCTCCTCCGGCCGGCCGGGCCGGTGATCCCGCCGTGCCCGGCCCGGTGCGCCGCAGTACGCTCGCTGGACATCGCCGGAAGGGGCCGACCATGAGCGTGCGCGTGCGCCGTGTCTACGAACCGCCCGAGCCGGACGACGGGGTCCGGGTCCTGGTCGACCGGCTGTGGCCGCGCGGTCTGGCGAAGGACGCGGCGCGGGTGGACGAGTGGCCCAAGGGGCTGACCCCGTCCACCGAGCTGCGCCGCTGGTACCACGCGGACGACCGGCCGTACGAGGAGTTCCGCGAACGCTACGAGGCGGAGCTGGCGGCGCCAAAGGCCGCCGAACTCCTCGACCACGTGAGGGAACTGGCCGGGAAGGGCCCGGTGACGCTGCTGACCGCGTCCAAGAGCCCTCAGACCGGTCACGCGGAGGTGCTGGCCCGCCTGCTGGAGGACTAGGCGGTCCGCTCGGCCGCCGCGCGCCCCGCCGCCCGGCCCGAGAAGAGGCAGCCGCCGAGGAAGGTGCCCTCCAGGGCGTTGTAGCCGTGGACACCGCCGCCGCCGAAGCCCGCCACCTCGCCGGCCGCGTACAGGCCCTCGACGGGCTGTCCGTCGGCGCCGAGCGCGCGGGAGTCGAGGTCGGTCTGGATGCCGCCGAGGGTCTTGCGGGTGAGGATGCTCAGCTTGACGCCGATCAGCGGGCCGGCCGCCGGGTCGAGGATGCGGTGCGGGGTGGCGACGCGGCCGAGGCGGTCGCCGATGTAGCGGCGGGCGTTGCGGATGCCCTGTACCTGGGCGTCCTTGCTGTAGGCGTTGGCCATCTGCAGGTCGCGCGCCTCGATCTGGCGGCGTACGACGGCCGCGTCGAGCAGCGGCTCGTCGGTGAGGGCGTTCATCTTCTCGACGAGCTGTTCGACGGTGGGGGCGGTCACGAAGTCGGCGCCCTTGCGCAGGAACGCGTCCACCGGGCCGGGGGCGCCCTTGCCCAGCACGCGGGTGCGCAGGAAGCCGGCCCGGTCCTTGGCGGTGATGTCGGGGTTCTGCTCGGAGCCCGACAGCGCGAACTCCTTCTCGATGATCCTCTGGGTGAGGACGAACCAGGAGTGGTCGTGTCCGGCGATGTCCTCGGTGGTGCGCAGGTGCTTCAGCGTGCCGAGGGTGTCGTAGCCGGGCAGACAGGGGTCGGGCAGCCGGCGGCCGAGGGCGTCGAACCACATCGAGGACGGTCCGGGCAGGATGCGGATGCCGTGTCCGGGCCAGATCGGGTCCCAGTTGCGCAGGCCCTCGGTGTAGTGCCACATGCGGTCCCGGTTGACCAGGCGCACGCCCGCGCGGGCGCTGATGTCGAGCATCCGCCCGTCGACGTAGGCCGGGACCCCGGTGACCATCTCGCGGGGCGGGGTGCCCAGCCGCTCGGGCCAGTACCGGCGGACGGTGTCGTGGTCGGCGCCGATGCCGCCGCTGGTGACGATCACGGCCTGGGCGGTGAGCTCGAACTCGCCGATCGCCTCGCGGCTGGAGGCGACACCGCGCGGTGCGTCGTCCTCCGCGAGCACGGTGCCGCGCACCCCGCGCGCGGTGCCGTCCCCGACGACGAGTTCGTCGACCCGGTGGCGGTGGTGGAAGGTGAGCAGTCCGTCGCGGACGGCCTGCCGGGCGTACCGGACGAAGGGGGCGACGACGCCGGTCCCGGTGCCCCAGGCGATGTGGAAGCGGGGCACGGTGTTGCCGTGGCCGTCCGCGCGGAGGTCGCCGCGCTCGGCCCAGCCGACGGTGGGCAGGAAGGTGATGCCGTGGCCGTCCAGCCAGGACCGCTTCTCCCCCGCCGCCCACTCGACGTAGGCCCTCGCCCAGCGCACCGCCCAGGAGTCCTCGTCGTCGAGCCGGTCGAAGCCCGCGCTGCCCTGCCAGTCGTTCCAGGCGAGGTCGAAGGAGTCCTTGACGCCCAGGCGCCGCTGCTCGGGCGAGCCGACGAGGAACAGCCCGCCGAAGGACCAGAAGGCCTGCCCTCCGAGGTTGGCGGCGTTCTCCTGGTCGACCAGGGCGACCCTGCGGCCCCTGCTGGTCAGCTCGTGGGCCGCGACGAGGCCCGCGAGTCCCGCTCCGACGACGATGACGTCGGCATCCATGGCGACCGTCCCTTCCTGTTGCGCGGTGGCTGTCATCCGGTGAGCAGCGCGGTCAGCAGTTGTCTCAGCCAGGTCCGGGCGCCCTCGACGTCCCGGTCCAGCAGCAGTCGGGTGGTGACGCCGTCGTAGGCGGCGACCACGGCGTGCGCGGCGCCCGCGGTGTCACCGAGCACGGCGGGCAGTCCGGTGTGGCCGCGGGCCCGGGCGAGCCGGTCCTCGATGGCCCCGCGCAGCCGCGCCCGGTGCTCCAGCAGGGTGCGCGCCACCTCCGGGTCGCGGGCGGCGTGCACCAGGAAGTCGGTCTTCACCAGCAGCCAGTCGCGGTCCAGGAGCAGGACCTCGGTGACGCGGTCCACGGCGGCGGGCACGTCGAGGTCGGGTCCGTCCTGGGCGAGGGCCCCGGCGACCTGCTCGGCGATCAGTTCGGCGCGCTCCGTGTAGAGGGCGAAGAACAGTTCGTCCAGGCCGGCGAAGTTGGAGTAGAAGGCGCCCCTGGTGTAACCGGCGGCCTCGCAGACCTCCTCGATCGAGACGTGCCCGAAGCCCTTGGCGGCGAAGACGGAGAACGCGGCCTCGAGCAGGTTCGCGCGCGTGCGCAGCCGGCGCCTGGTGACACGCCTCTCCGTACCGCCCACCGTCATGGCCGCCCCTTCGTCCGATACGGGAACGTATCCGATACACCGGTGTATCGAAAGGCCCTGGAGCGGCGAAGTCCGTGCCGGAAGCCTGTCCTCCCCGCCCCCGCTCCCCCACACTGGGCCGCACCCGGGCGGGGAGGGGCCGATGGGCGCGGACACGGAGCGGGGGCCGGAGGCCGGCCGGCGCGGCGAACTGGACGTGCTGCGCGCCCTCGTCGTCCTCGGGCTGGTGTTCTTCCACACCGCCCTCGTCTTCTCCCCGGACGACGACTTCTACGTCAAGAACGAGCGGACCACGGACGCCGTCACCGTCCTCGCCGGGTTCGGCGTGGTGTGGGCCATGCCCATGCTGTTCCTCGTCGCCGGTCTCGGCGCCCGGCACTCGATCCGCCGGCGGGGACCCGCCGGGTTCGCCCGGGAACGGCTGCTGCGCCTGGGCGTCCCGCTGGTCTTCGCGACGGCCGTGCTGTGCCCCCTCCCCCAGTGGCTGCGGCTGCGCGCCGCCGGCCCCGGGTACGACGAGCCGTACGGGAGGTTCTGGGCGCGCTTCCTGTCCGTGCGGCCGGACCTCGCCGACTTCCCCTTCGTCCTGGAGGGCGACCACTTCGAGACCGGGCACCTGTGGTTCGTCGTCCTGCTGCTCGCCTTCTGTCTGCTGCTCGCGCCGGTCGCCGCCCGGCTGGCGGCCGGCGCCGGCCGTGTGGCGCCCGCGCTTTGGAGCCGCCCCGCGCTGCTCCTGCTGCCCGCGCTGCCGCTCGCCGCCGTCAACGCGCTGCTGGGCATGGAGGAGGGCTTCGCGGGCTGGAACCGCTGGGCGTACCTGCTGTTCTTCGTCCACGGTTTCGCCCTCGCGGACGACGGGCGGGTGCGGGAGGCGACGCGCCGCGCCGCGGTCCCCGTGGGCGTGCTGGGTGTGGTGCTGTTCGCCGGGACCGCGCCCGGTTTCGTCGCCGGGGACGACCCGTTCACCGCGTGGACCCCGTCCGCGCTGGTGACCAGGGCGCTGTTCGGGGCGGCCGGCTGGTGCTGGGTGATCGCGATCCTCGGCCTGCTGGACCGGCCGCGGCGCCCGCGCGGACGAAGCGTCCGGGGCGTCCGGGGCGTCCGGGGCGGGATCCTGCCGTATCTGGCCGTCGCCGCCCTGCCGCTGTACGTGCTGCACCAGCCGGTCGTGGTCGCCTTCGCGTACGGCGTGGTCGGCTGGTCCGCGCCGATGGCCGTCAAGTACGCGGTGATCGTGGCCGCCTCCCTGACGGCGGTCCTCGCGCTGTACGAGTACGGAGTGCGCAGGTGGGCGGTGACCCGGTTCCTGTTCGGGATGCGCCCGGACCCGCGCACCCCTCCGTCCGCGCCCGCGCGGTGATCTGCTTTCCTACTCGCCTCGGACGGCAACGACTTGGACTCGGGACGATCATGCGAGCAACCGTGCGGCACGTCGCGGACGGCACCTTCCTGGTGCACGGCACGAACACCAACTGGGTGATCCTGACCGAGGGGGACGCCGTCACACTGATCGACACCGGCTACCCCGGCGACCGCGAGGGGCTGCTCGCCTCCCTCGCGGAGGTGGGGAGTTCACCGGAGGCGGTGACGGCCGTACTGATCACGCACGCCCACAGCGACCACCTGGGCTCCGCCGAGCACCTGAGCGCCGCGTACGGCACTCCCGTGTACACCCACGAGGCCGAAGTGCCGCACGCCCGGCGGGACTTCCTGCACCAGGTGACCGTCGGGCAGGTGCTGCGCAACGGCTGGCGGCCGGGTGTGCTGCCCTGGGCGGCGCACGCCCTGCGCTCCGGCGGGACGGCGGACGTGGCGGTCACCGCGCCCGAGCCGTTCCCGGGGGCCGGTCCGGGGCCGCTCGACCTGCCCGGCCGGCCCGTGCCCGTGCACACGCCCGGCCACACCGCCGGGCACTGCGCGTTCCACCTCCCGCACACCGGGGTGGTCGTGTCGGGCGACGCCCTGGTGAGCGGCCATCCCACCTCGCGGACCGGGGGACCGCAGATGCTGACGGACATGTTCCACCACCAGCGCGCCACCGCCGTGGCCTCGCTGGACGTCCTGGCGGAGCTGGACGGCGACCTGCTGCTGCCCGGACACGGCCCGCTGCACGAGGGGCCCGTACGGGACGCCGCCCGGCTGGCCCGGGAGCGCGCCCAATAGGGTGAGACGACGATCGCCCACGAGACGAGGACACCCCCGCCATGGCACTGCAGATCAACGCCACCAACCCGGAGCACCCCGCGCTCCTGTTGGAACTGCCGTGGCAGCTGCCGCTGGAGGAGTGGCCGGAGGAGTACCTGGTGCCGCTGCCGCGCGGCATCTCCCGGCACGTGGTGCGCTACGCGCGTGCCGGCGACGAGGTGATCGCGGTCAAGGAGCTCGCCCGGCGGCCCGCGCTGCGCGAGTACGAACTGCTGCGCGACCTGGACCGGATCGGCATCCCGGCGGTGGACCCGCTCGCCGTGGTCACCGGCCGCACCGACGCCGCCGGTGAGCCGCTGGAGAGCGTGCTGATCACCCGTCACCTCGGCGGCTCGATGCCGTACCGGTCGATGTTCGAGACGACGCTGCGCCCGGCGACCATGCACCGGCTGATGGACGCGCTCGCCGTGCTGCTGGTGCGGCTGCACCTGGCCGGGTTCGCGTGGGGCGACTGCTCGCTGTCCAACACCCTGTTCCGGCGCGACGCGGGCGCCTACGCCGCGTACCTCGTGGACGCCGAGACCGGGGACCTGCACCCGGAACTGAGCGTCGGCCAGCGCGAGTACGACCTCGATCTCGCGCGCGTCAACATCAGCGGCGAGCTGCTCGACCTGGAGGCCTCCGGGGCGCTGCACCCCTCCGTCGACCCGATCGAGTTCGGCACCGAGATCTGCGCCCGCTACCAGAGCCTGTGGCAGGAGCTGACCCGCACCTCCGTCTACCCGGCGGGCAAGCACCACTACATCGAGCGCCGCATCCGCCGGCTGAACGACCTCGGTTTCGACGTGGCCGAGATGCAGATCGAGCACGCCTCCAACGGCGACACCGTCACCTTCGTGCCCAAGGTCGTCGACGCCGGTCACCACCAGCGGCAACTGCTGCGCCTGACCGGCCTGGACGCCGAGGAGAACCAGGCCAGGCGGCTGCTGAACGACCTGGAGAGCTGGATGGCCACCCAGGACGACTACGCGCCGGGCGACCCCCTCGGCGCCCGCCCGGAGGTCCTCGCCCACCGCTGGGTGCGCGAGGTCTTCCGGCCCACCGTGCGGTCCGTGCCGCCGGAGCTGCGCGGCCCGATGGACGCCGCGGAGATCTACCACGAACTGCTGGAGCACCGCTGGTACCTGTCCGAGCGGGCGCAGCACGACATCGGGCTCGGCACGGCCGTCGAGGACTACATCAGGAACATCCTGCCGAAGGCGCGGGAGACGCTCCGGCCGACGGACGGCTAGCCGGCCGGAGCGCGCGGGGTCAGGCCGGCGGAACGACCGCCACCGGGCAGTCCGCGTGGTGCAGGACGCCGTAGGCCACCGAGCCGATCCTGGCCCCCACGGCCGTGCGGTGGGCACGGCGGCCGACCACCATGAGCTGGGCGGTGCCCGCCACCGACAGCAGCACCTGTCCGGCACTGCCCATCTCCACGTGCTCGATCACGTGCACGTCGGGGTAGCGCTCCCGCCACGGCGCGAGGGCCGCCGCCAGCGCCTTCTGCTCGAACGGTTCCAGGCCGCCGGCCTCGTCGAGGAGCTGGAGCGAGGCGGGGCTGTAGGCGAACACCGGCGGCAGGGCCCAGGCCCGCACGGCGCGCACCGTGGCCCCGCGCCGGGCCGCGGTCTCGAAGGCCACGCCGAGCGCGGCGGCGCTGTCCTCGGGGTCGCCCTGCTGGCCGACGACGATCTCGTGTCCGGCGACCTCCTTCGACGCCCGGTCCCCGGCCCGCACGAACACCACGGGGCGCTCGGCGTCGACGATCACCTGCTGGCCGACCGAGCCGACCAGGAAGCCCATGATCCGCCCGTGTCCGCGCGAGCCGAGCACCAGCAGCTCCGCGTCCACGGCGGCGCCGGTCAGCGTCCGCACGGCGTCGCCCTCCAGGACGTCCGTCGTCACGGCCAGGCCGGGGTGGCGTTCACCGACGGCGCGGACCGCCTCCTCCACCGACGCGCGCACCCACTGCTCCTGGGTGGCCCTGTCCCCCGTGTCCACCGCGTCGTGCGCCTCGAACCGCCAGGCGTGCACCACCCTGAGCGGCAGTCCCCGGCGGTCCGCCTCCCGCGCGGCCCAGGCCAGCGCGGCGAGGCTCTCCCCGGTTCCGTCGATCCCTGCCGTGATCGGGCGCGTCATGCGGTTCCTCCCGGTGTCGTGTCCGCTTCGCGTGATCCAGTCTTCCCCACGCTCCGCGGCTCGCGCATACCCGAGCGCGGGAGCGCCGTCGAACATACGATGGGCAGGGCCGGTGCGGTGGCCGCGGCCGGGCCGGGGCCCGCCGCGCCGGGGATCCGACCGCACGACGTGGGGGACGTATGACACAGGCCGCCGAAGCGGCGCGGACCGTGATCATGACCGTGGACGACGACCCGGGCGTCTCCCGCGCCGTGGCCCGGGACCTCAGACGGCGCTACGGGGCGTCGTACCGGATCGTGCGCGCGGAGTCCGGCGAGTCCGCGCTGGAGGCGCTGCGCGAACTGAAGCTGCGCGGCGACCTCGTCGCCGTGATCCTCGCCGACTACCGGATGCCGCGGATGAACGGCATCGAGTTCCTGGAACAGGCCCTCGACATATACCCGGGCGCGCGGCGGGTGCTGCTCACCGCGTACGCGGACACCGGCGCGGCGATCGACGCGATCAACGTCGTCGACCTCGACCACTACCTCCTCAAGCCGTGGGACCCGCCGGAGGAGAAGCTCTACCCGGTCCTGGACGACCTCCTGGAGGCCTGGCGGCGCAGCGACCACCGGCCGGTGCCCAGCACCAAGGTGGTCGGGCACCGCTGGTCGGCGCGTTCCTCGGACGTGCGGGAGTTCCTGGCCCGCAACCAGGTGCCCTACCGCTGGTACTCCGCCGACGAGCCGGAGGGCCGGCGGCTGCTGGCCGCCGCGGGCGAGGACGGGACGCGGCTGCCGGTGGTGATCACCCCGGACGGGACGCCGCTGGTGGAGCCGGAGTCCGTGGACCTCGCCGCCCGGGTGGGCCTGGCGACGACCCCGGAGGCCGACTTCTACGACCTGGTGGTGATCGGCGGCGGCCCGGCGGGGCTCGGCGCGGCGGTCTACGGGGCCTCCGAGGGGCTGCGGACCGTGCTGGTGGAGCGGTCGGCGACCGGCGGGCAGGCGGGGCAGTCCTCCCGGATCGAGAACTACCTGGGCTTCCCCGACGGCGTGTCGGGGGCGCAGCTCACCGAGCGGGCACGGCGGCAGGCGACGAAGTTCGGCGCCGAGATCCTCACCGCGCGGGAGGTGACGGGTCTCGAGGTCAACGGCGGCGCCCGGGTCGTACGGTTCTCCGACGGGTCGTCGGTCGCTGCGCACAGCGTGATCCTGGCGACCGGGGTGTCGTACCGGCAGCTGGCCGCACCCGGCTGCGACGAACTGAACGGCTGCGGGGTCTTCTACGGGTCGGCGCTGACGGAGGCCGCCGCCTGCCAGGGCCACGACGTGTACATCGTCGGCGGCGCCAACTCGGCCGGGCAGGCCGCGATGTACCTGTCCCGGTTCGCCAAGTCGGTGACGCTGCTGGTGCGCGGGCCGGATCTGACGGCGTCGATGTCGCACTACCTGATCCAGCAGATCGACCGGGCGCCGAACATCTCGGTGCGGTGCGGCGCGGTCGTCGAGAGCGCGCACGGCGACGGCCGCCTGGAACGGCTGACGCTGCGCGACACGGACAGCGGAGGAACCGAACTCGTCGACGCGCGGTGGCTGTTCGTGTTCATCGGCGCCGCCCCGCTGACCGGCTGGCTGGACGGCACGGTGCTGCGGGACGAGCGCGGGTTCATCCTCGCCGGGCCCGATCTGACCCCCGACGGGCGGCCACCGGCCGACTGGGAGCTGGACCGGCCGCCGTACCACCTGGAGACCAACGTGCCCGGCGTGTTCGTCGCGGGCGACGCCCGCGCGGAGTCCGCCAAGCGGGTCGCGTCCGCCGTCGGAGAGGGAGCCATGGCCGTGATGCTCGTCCACCGGTACCTGGAGCAGTCGTGAGCGGGCGGCCGATGCCGTGCAGCCCGCGGGAGATCGGCTCCCTGTTCCTGTTCGAGAAGCTCACCGCCGAGCAGCTCGGACGGCTCTGCGCCGAGGGGCGGGTGGAGCGGTTCGAACCCGGCCCGGTCTACGCCGAGGGCTCCCCCGCCACCTGCTTCTACGTGATGCTGGAGGGCACCGTCGTCCTGTCCCGCCGGGTCGGCGGGGACGACGTGGAGGTCAGCCGCACCTCCCAGCGCGGGGTGTACGCGGGGGCCATGCAGGCGTACCTCGGGGACCGGGTGCGGCAGGTCTACAACAACTCGATGCGCGTGACGGAGCCGACGCGGTTCTTCGTGCTGCCCGCGGACACGTTCGCGAGCGTCATGCGGGAGTGGTTCCCGATGGCGGTCCACCTCCTGGAGGGGCTGTTCTTCGGTTCGAAGAACGCCCAGCGCGCCATCGGCCAGCGCGAACGGCTGCTGGCGCTGGGCTCGTTGTCGGCCGGGCTGACGCACGAGCTGAACAACCCCGCCGCCGCGGCCGTACGGGCGACGGCGACACTGCGCGAACGCGTCGGCAAGATGCGGCACAAGCTGCGCGTCATCTCCGCGGGCACCTACGACCGCGAGACCCTGGCCAACCTGATCGACATCCAGGAGCGGACGGCCGAACGGGTCGCGAAGGCGCCCGTGCTCAGCCCGCTGGAGGCGTCGGACCGGGAGGACGCGCTCGCCGACTGGCTGGACGACCACGGCATCCCCGACGGCTGGCGGATCGCCCCGACGTTCGTCCAGGCCGGGCTGGACCTGGACTGGCTGGACCAGGTCGCCGCCGCCGTCGACGAGGCGACGCTCCCGTCGGCGGTCGGCTGGCTCAGCTACACGGTCGAGACGGAACTGCTCATGGACGAGATCGCGGACTCCACGAACCGCATCTCGCACCTCGTCGACGCCGCCAAGCAGTACTCGCAGCTCGACCGCGCCCCCTTCCAGGTCGCCGACGTGCACGAACTCCTCGACAGCACCCTGCTGATGCTGTCGGGGAAGTTCGGGCGGCGGATCAAGGTGGTCAAGGAGTACGACCGGACGCTGCCGCGGATCCCGGCGTACCCGGCGGAGCTCAACCAGGTGTGGACCAACCTGATCGACAACGCGGTCTCCGCCATGAACGGCGCGGGCGCGGACGACGGGCAGGGCACGCTGACCGTGCGCACCGCGCGGGAGAACGACCGGCTGCTGGTGGAGTTCGGCGACACCGGCACGGGCATCCCGCCGGAGGTCCGCGACCGGGTCTTCGACCCGTTCTTCACCACCAAGCCGGTGGGCGAGGGCACCGGCCTCGGACTGGACATCTCCTGGCGGATCGTGGTCGACAGGCACCACGGGACCCTGCGGTTCGAGTCCGAGCCGGGCGACACCCGCTTCCAGGTGCTGCTGCCGCTCACCGCTCCGGCCCCCGACGACACCCCCGAGGAGCCCGCATGACCGGCGACCACGCCATCGACCCCGCTGTCCCCCCGACCGGCGCGGGCTGCGCCGACTGCGACGCCGTGGGCGGCTGGTGGTTCCACCTGCGGCGCTGCGCGCAATGCGGCCACATCGGCTGCTGCGACAGCTCGCCCGGACAGCACGCCACGGCGCACTTCGAGGCCACCGGGCATCCCGTGGTCCGCAGCTACGAGCCGGGCGAGGACTGGTTCTGGGACTACGCCACGAACGAGCTGTACGAGTCCGGCCCCGACCTGGCCCCGCCCGTGAGCCACCCTGCGGACCAGCCGTCGCCGGGTCCGGCGGGACGGGTGCCGTCGGACTGGGCGAAGGCGCTGCGCCGCTGAGGAACCGCGGCCGGGAACCCGCGGCCGCCGCTCGTCGTTGTCCGGACACCCTCACCGGTCCGTGTACGACGACAGCAGGGCGGCGCGATGCAGGAGTTGCTCCCCGGCGGCAATCTGGCCCTCCCGGGCGGTGCCTTGACCGTCCGGGTGCCCGGCCCCTTCGACGTGTCCGCGCTGATCACGGACGACGGCGGGAAGGTGCGGGGCGACGGCGACTTCGTGTTCTACAACCAGCCGTCCGCGCCGGGCGCCCGGCTCGTCGGGGACACCCTCACCGTCGACCCGTCGGCGCTGCGTCCCGGTGCCGCGCGCGTCACGGTGGCCGTCAGCCCCGCCGAGCCCGGCACCCCGCTGAACGGCCTGCCCGCCCCCGTGCTCCGGGTCACCGGCGCCGGCGGGCACCCGCTCGCCCGGTTCTCCCCGCCCCGGGTGCGACAGGAGGCCGTGCTGCTCCTCGCGGAGATCTACCGGCGCGGCGGGGAGTGGAGACTGCGCGCCCTGGGGCAGGGGTACGCCGATGGACTGGCCGGTCTCGCACGGGACTTCGGGGTCGACGTGGCGGACGACGACGGGGCGGTCGCCACCGGCCCGGCGCCCGCCGCACCGGTCCGCCCGGCCGCCGGGGACGGCTTCCTCGCACTGGTGAACCCGGTCCGGGCCGCCGCCGGTTCACCGCCGGTCGCCCACGACGCGCGGCTGGCCGGCGCGGCACGGGAGCACGCCGGCATGATGGCGCGGGGCGGACGCCTCGGTGTCGAGGGCGTGGACGGCGTCTCCGTCCACCAGCGGGTCGTCGCCGCCGGATACCCGTACCTCACCGTCGGCGAGCACCTGGTCTCCGGGCCGCTCACGGTCGACCGGTTCGTCGACCACTGCCTGCGCCACGAGGCGGCCCGCCGCACCGTGTGCGACCCCTCCTTCACCCACGCCGCCGTGGGGTCCCGCGAGGGGGCCGGCGACCTCTACTGGACGGCGCTGTGGGCCAGTCCGCTCACCCCCGACGGGCTGAACCGCACGGCCGGCGAGGTCATCGACCTCACCAACCGGGAGCGCGCCCGTGCCGGACTGCCGCCCCTGTCCCACGACCCCCTGCTGACCGCGGCCGCGCAGGCGCACAGCGCCGACATGGTGGCCCGCGACTTCTACTCCCACACCGCGCCCGACGGCGGCGAGCCCTGGGACCGGGCCGCCGCCGCGGGCTCGGCGCGGCGGACGGTCGGCGAGAACATAGCGTGCGGCCAGCGCTCGGCCGCCGAGGTCGTCCGGGGCTGGATGAACAGCCCCGGCCACCGCGCCAACATCCTCAAGGCCGGCTTCACCCACATCGGCGTCGGATTCGCGGGCGGCGGCCGGGCCGGCACGTACTGGACCCAGCTCTTCGGCGGCTGACGGCACCGGTTCCGGTGCCGTCCGTACATGATCCTGGCGGAGGGAGGGAGTCCGGGCGAGGATGCCCTCATGAAGGGTGACCTGTTTTCCAGTCAGCACATGGTGCAGCCGGCCACGGCTGTGGGCATGTCCGTCGAGAACGCCAAGTGCGTCCGCTACACGGTCGACGGCGAGATGCTCGCCCGGCAGGGCGCGATGGTCGCCTACCGCGGCAACCTCCAGTTCGAGCGCAAGGGCCAGGGCGTCGGCGGCATGCTCAAACGGGCGGTGACCGGCGAGGGGCTGCCGCTGATGGCGGTGCGCGGTCAGGGCGAGGCGTGGTTCGCGCACGAGGCGCAGAACTGCTTCATCGTCGACGTCGACCCGGGCGACGAGTTCACCGTCAACGGCCGCAACGTCCTGTGCTTCGACTCCTCGCTGTCGTACCGCATCGCGACCGTGAAGGGCGCCGGCATCACCGGCGGCGGGCTGTTCAACAGCGTGTTCACCGGGCAGGGCCGGCTGGGGCTGGTGTGCGAGGGGAACCCGCTGGTGATCCCGGTGTCGCCGCAGTACCCGGTGTACGTGGACACGGACGCGGTCGTCGGCTGGACCGCGGGCCTGGCCACCTCGCTGCACCGTTCCCAGTCGCTGGGCTCGATGCTGCGCGGCGGGTCGGGCGAGGCCGTGCAGCTGATGCTGCAGGGCGAGGGGTACGTCGTCGTCCGGCCCAGTGAGGCGACACCGCAGAAGGCCCAGCAGCACTGAGCGATGTTGACCTTGGCCGCCGGGCGGGTCAGGGTGGATGACGGCACGGATCACACCCCCCGCGCCGGAGAGGTGACAGTCGTGATCGGGATCGCCGACATCGAGACCGCGGCCGAGCGGATCGCCGGGCACGTGGTGCGGACCCCGACCGTGCCGAGCCCCGGCCTGTCGGCACTGCTCGGGGCCCCGGTCACCACGAAGCTGGAGCTGCTGCAGCGCACCGGTTCGTTCAAGGTGCGGGGCGCGGCGGCGAAGCTGCTGTCGCTGAGCGAGGCCGAGCGGGCCGCCGGGGTCGTGGCGGTGAGCGGCGGCAACCACGGGATCGCCCTCGCGGTGATGGCCGCGGCCCTCGATGTGAAGGCCACGGTGGTGATGCCGCGTTCGGCGCCCCTGCGGGCCGTGGAGATCGCGGAGTCCGCGGGCGCGTCGGTGCGGCTGACCGACGACATGGACGGCGCGTTCGCGCTCATGACGCGGCTCCAGCAGGAGGGGCTGACCCTGGTCCACCCCTTCGACGACCCGGTGGTGATCGCCGGCCAGGGCACGGTGGGGCTGGAGTTCGCCGCGGACGCCGGTGACCTCACGGACGTCCTGGTGAGCATCGGGGGCGGCGGACTGATCTCCGGGGTCGCGGCGGCGCTGCGCGCGCTGCGGCCCGGGGTGCGGATCTGGGGCGTGGAGACCGAGGGCGCGCAGGCGATGTCCGAGGCGCTGGCGGCGGGCGGCCCGGTGCCGGTGGAGCTGACGTCGATCGTCTCCACGCTCAGCGCCCCGGCCGTCTCCCCGCTGACGTACGAGCATGTGTCGGAGCTGGTCACCGAGGTGCTGGTGGTACCGGACCGGGAGGCGGTGCGGGGCTCGCTGGAGCTCGCGGACCACGCCAAGGTGTGGGCCGAGCCGGCCGCCGGCTGTCTGCTGCCCGCCGCGCGGCGGGTGCTGGAACGGGTCGGGGAGGGGGCGCGGCTCGGTCTCGTGGTGTGCGGCGGCAACGCCACCACCGGCGACATGATCGCCTGGACGGAACACTTCGAGCTTCGCTGAGCCTCCCGTTGAACGGACCCCGCCCCTTCCCCGTACCACTGGGGGAAGCGGGAGCCGGCGGTTCGACGAGGGATGGCCATGGGCAGGGCGCGCGTCTCCACGGAACGGCCGGTCGCCGGACGCTACCGGCTGGTCGAGATCATCCATCGCGAGACCAACCGCGTCCGCTGGTACGCCGACGATCTGCGGACCGGCCGCCCGTGCCTGGTCACCCAGGTCGGGCTCCCGCAGGAGGCGGCCGGTGCCGCGGGCCGCGCGCCCTCCCGTGTGCTGCGGGCGGCGGAGGGCGTGGCCCGGCTGTGCCCCGGCCGGATCGCCGCCGTCGTCGACACCGTCGAGGAGTCCGGTTTCCTGTGGACCGTCACCGCGTGGATCGACGGCACACCGCTCGACGAGGTCCTCGCCGAGGAGGGCACGTTCGCCCCGGTGCGGGCCGCCCGTGTCGCGCTGGAGCTGCTCGACGTGCTGGAGGCCGCGCACGCCGGGGGCGTCACCCACGGCGAGCTCAGCCCCGGCCAGGTGTTCCTGCGCGAGGGCGGACCGGCCGTCGTCACCGGGTACGGCCTGGCCGGCACGGTGTTGGTGCCCCGGCTCACGGCACCGTCGTACGCCTCCCCGGAACAGGCCCGCGACGGGCGGACCGGGCCCGCCGCGGACCTGTGGGCGCTGGGCGCGATCCTCCACACGATGCTGGAGGGGCGTCCGCCGTTCCGGGACCGCGGGCGGCCCGAGGCCACGCTGAAGGGCGTGGACCGGCTGCCGCCGCGCGCACCGGTACGGGCGGGCCCGCTCACCCAGGTCGTCCAGGGGCTGCTGCGCAAGGACCCGCGGGAGCGGCTGACCCGCCAGGTGGTCCGCGGGGCGCTCACCCGTGTGCTGCGGGAGGAGCCGGGTGCCGTCCCGGCGGCGCCGGGCCCCCGGCCGCGCGGCGGGCGCACCGGCGCCGTGCGGTACGCGGGCCGGGAGCGGGGCAGGCGGACGACGCTCCTCGGCACCGCGCTGGCCGTCGTCACGGTGGCGGTCGCCGTGCTCGCCGCGGCACGGGGGCTGCCGGGCACCGGCTCCGGCTCCGCCGCCGACGCGCCGCCGCCGTCGGCGTCCGCGCCGGCCGGCCCGCCGGACGGGCCCGGGGCCCCGTCCGCGCCCACCCCGTCCCCCACCCCGTCGGACGGCGCGGGCGGTCTCCCGCCCGGCTACCGCGCCCACCACGCCCAGGAGGGCTTCTCCGTCGCGCTGCCCGAGGGTTGGGAGCGGCTGGACACCTCCCGCGGCTCCGACCGGGGCTACCGCGTCACCTTCGGCGCCGACGGGGACCCGCGCACGCTCGCCGTCACCTACAGCGAGCGGGTGGGGGCGGACGCGGTGGCCGTGTGGCGGGACGACGTGGAGCCGCGCCTGGAGCGGTCCGGCGCCGGCTATGAGCGGATCGGCGGGATCCGGGCGACGACGTACCAGGGGCGCGAGGCCGCCGACCTGGAGTGGTACGCCGAGGCCGGCGGCGCCCGGGTGCGCACCTTCGGCCGCGGGTTCCTGCTGGGCGGCGGGCGCGGCTTCTCGCTGCGCTGGACGACCCCGGCCGCCGGCTGGGAGGAACCCGCGAGCCGGGAGGCCCTGCGGACCTTCCTACGGACGTTCCGGCCCGCCGCGGACTGAGCCGCGCGGGGCGCGCAGTTTGCGCAGGGGCCACTCGTGCAGCGGGCGGGTGAGCCAGCGGGCCCGGAAGGTCCGGCCGGTGAGGGAGCAGGTGACCCGGAGGCGGTGCGGCGTCTCCAGGAACACCAGGTCCACGGCGAGGGTGCCGTCGTCGGCCCAGCCGCCGCTCGCGGCGGTCGGGACGGGCCTCTCGGCGGTCGGGACGGGCCTCTCGGTGGTCGTCCATCCCTGCCCGGCGAGGAACCGTGCGTCGAACCGTTCACCGTCCTCGGTGAGGGTCAGCGTCCAGCCGCCGTCGGCGTCCGCCGTGACCTCGGCCGCGGTCAGCTTCGGCTGGTCGTCGCAGCCCCCGCCCTCCGGGGTGAACGCGGCGCCGGACCAGTCCCCGGCCCGCTCCGGCGGTACGGGGCCGCCGTCGGCCGGGGGCAGGGCGAGCCGTTCGAGGCGTTCGCGCAGGGCGGTGTCCGCGGCCTGACGGCCGGTCAGCCGCGCCGGGCGGAAGGCGGGCAGGAGGTGCCGCCAGACCAGGCCGAGGTACTCCTGCATCCGCTCGGTCGCCGTGGTCGCGGCGATCACCGCGTCGTGCTCGGGCAGGACGAGGCAGAACTGCCCGTACGCCCCGTCGCCCCGGAATCCGTGCCGGGACATCCAGAACTGGTGTCCGTAACCGCGGTCCCAGTCCTGCCGGTCCCGCTCCCCCATGGCACCGGCGGTCGGTATGTGCGGGTGCGAGGCGCGGGCGACCCATCCCTCGGGCAGCAGCCGTTCGCCCCGCCACACCCCGTCGTCGAGGTACAGCTGGCCGAGGCGGGCCACGGCGTCGGTGGCGGCGTGCAGTCCGCTGAAGCCGATCTCGCGGCCGGTGCGGTCCCGCTGCCACAGCGTCTCGCCGATGCCCAGCGGGTCGAACAGCCGGGGCCGCAGATAGTCGGTGAGGGTCTGCCCGGTGACCCGCTGCACGATCGCGCCGAGGGCGTACGTGCAGGGCTGGTTGTACGCGAAGACGGTGCCCGGGTCGCGCTGCGGCGGCTGGAGCAGGAAGCCGCGCACGGGTTCGGCGGGGTCGGTGCCGTACGCCGCGTCGACCGTCTCGCTCTCGTGGCCGCTGGCCATGGACGCCACGTGCCGGACCAGCATCGCCCGGCTGCGCGGGTCGGTGATGTCGGCCTCGAACTCCGGGAAGTACGACAGCACCGGGGCGTCGAAGTCGAGCAGTCCCTCGGCCTCGGCGAGGGCGGCGGCGGTCGCCGTGAAGCTCTTGCTGAGCGAGTACAGCAGATGCGGGCGCCGCGCGGTGTACGGCGCCCACCAGCCGGCGGCCACCAGGTGGCCGTGGCGCAGGATCATCAGGCTGTGCGGCTCGATGTCCGGGGCGGCTTCGAGGGCGTCGAGGAAGGCGTGGACGCCGGACGCGTCGACGCCCTGGGCGGCGGGGTCCGCGGTGGGGAGCGGGTGGGCAGTCATGAGGGGCATCCTGCCCGAGGCGCCGCCGGGCGATCCATCGTTTTCCCCGCCCGGGCCGGGGGACCCGGGCGATATGGTGCGAATCGGATACACGATGATGACCGAGCAGGCCGGGCCCCGTGAGCTGGTCGACCATGTGGTGCGGGCCGAGGAGGCCGGCTTCGACTTCTCGGTGACCTCGGACCACTACTTCCCCTGGCTGGCGTCGCAGGGTCACGCGCCGTACGCCTGGAGCGTGCTGGGCGCCGCCGCGCAGGCCACCTCGCGCATCCCGCTGATGACGTACGTGACGTGTCCGACGCTGCGCTACCACCCGGCGGTGGTGGCGCAGAAGGCGGCGACGGTGCAGCTGCTGTCCGAGGGCCGGTTCCGGCTGGGGCTCGGCTCCGGCGAGAACCTCAACGAGCACGTGGTGGGCGGCGGCTGGCCGTCCGTGGACGTGCGGCACGAGATGCTCGAGGAGGCGGTGGAGATCATCCGTGCCCTGTTCGAGGGCGGCCACGTGAACCACCGGGGCACCCACTTCGACGTCGAGTCGGCCAAGCTGTGGGACGTGCCGGACCAGCCGCCGCCGATCGGCGTCGCGGTGTCCGGGAAGCGGTCCTGCGCCCTCGCGGGCCGGCTCGCCGACCTGGTGATCGCCACCGAGCCGAAGGCGGAGCTGCTCGACGACTTCGACCGGCACGGCGGGCGGGGCAAGCCGCGGGTGGGGCAGCTCCCGGTGTGCTACGACCCCGACCGGGACGCGGCCGTCGAACGCGCCCACGACCAGTTCCGCTGGTTCGGCAACGGCTGGAAGGTCAACTCGGAGCTGCCGCACCCGGACTCCTTCGCGTCGGCGACCCAGTTCGTCCGGCCCGACGACGTCGCCGGGTCGATTCCGTGCGGCAGCGATCCGGCGGACTTCGTCGAGGCCGTCCGCCCCTACGCCGAGGCGGGTTTCACCGAGATCGCCCTGGTGCAGATCGGCGGCGAGTCGCAGCCGGCGTTCCTGGACTGGTCGGAGAAGACGCTGCTGCCGGCGCTGCGGGACGCCCTCGGCTGATGCCCCGACGGCCCCGCACGGCCGGTGATTCACCCGTAGGGCTGAGCATCTTGCGTGGATACGGGGTACTAGAGGGCTCTACGTCGGTACTTCCCGGAGGCCCTCTCGTGAACTCGTTCGTGCACAAGACCCTGGTGGTGGAGCTCCAGGCGGGCGACACGGACCGCTTTCCCGTGCTCGCCCACCTGAGCTACGACCCGTCCGACCCGTTCGCCGTCACCATCGTCTTCAGCCACGACGGCCGGGTCCTCGCCCGCTGGCAGCTCGACCGGGAGATGGTCACCGAGGGTCTCGCCCGCCCGGTCGGCGTCGGGGACGTACGGCTGCGGCCGGAGTCCCGGGGTGTGGGGCGGGAGCTGCGGATGGAGTTCCTCGGCGAGGCCCACGCCGACGGCGGCCGGCACCACGCGGTGGTGTTCGCGTGGGCCGAGACCGTCGGCGAGTTCCTGCACGAGACCCGGCTGGTGGTGCCGCCGGGGTGCGAGGAGGTCCGCGTGGACGACTTCCTCGCGGACGTCCTCACCGGGAACTGAACCCCTCAGCGCGTGGTGTGGCGGTGCCGGGTCCACATCGGCAGGCCGAACCAGCACAGCAGGTACCAGGCCACCACCCCGGCCACCAGATACGGGACGAAGTCGTCGTGGGTGGCCACGCGCAGGATGAGCAGCAGGGAGCAGCTCGTGGTGGCCAGCAGCAGCAGGAGGCCGAGCAGGGTGAGCCGGGAGGCCCACTGCACGGCCTGCGCCTTGATGCGCCGTCCGGAGACGAGCCGGTGCAGGGACACCGGGCCGATGAGGGCGCCGGTGGCGCAGGCGCCCAGCACCACCGTGATGAGGTAGATCATCTGGTCCGTGTCGGACAGTCTGGCGTAGGTCGGGGTGAACACGACGGTCAGCAGGAACCCGAAGAGGATCTGCACCCCCATCTGGGCGACGCGGACCTCCTGGATGAGTTCCGTCCACATCCGGTCCGCTCTCTCCTCCTCGGTCTCGTTCCGTCCCCGGCGCCTGATCTCGCCCTGCTCCTTGTCCGGCACGGTGCCTCCCTTTCCGTGGGTCTCCCTCCCCGGATGCCCCGAAAGCCGCCGTTCTCCCAGGCCGGTCGCCGGTTTGGGGGTGCGGGGCACGGTTACACGGACGGCGATGACACCGAGGCCAGGAGGTCGTGGGACGCATGTCGGACACCCAGCTCACCGTGACGTTCAGCGGCGGGGACGTCGACGACGCCCGGGCGGTCGTCCGGGTCCTGGAGGGCACGTTCGGGGACGCGGACCAGCGTCCCTCCGCGGAGCACGCGACGGTCCGCGTGGCGACGTTCACCGGGGAGAAGCGGGCGGCGGCCGGGGCCGCGGACGCGGGTCCGCTGTCGGCGCCGGTGACCGTCACCGTGCAGGGCACCCCCGAGGCGGTGCGGCGGGCGAGCGACACCCTCACGCGGTCCTTCACCGCGCGCGACGAGGGCGCCGCCTCCGGCGACCAGGAGCAGGAACGGCAGCTGCTCCTGGAGCCGTGACGTCCGCGGCCGCTACCAGCGGCCCTCCACCTGGTCCTTGACGCGCCGGTCGTAGAGGTCCCGGATCGCCGTGAGCGTCGCCTCGGGCAGCTCCGGGAGCCGGGCGGCGGCCGCGTTGGCGCGGGCCTGCTCGGGCGAGCGGGCGCCGGGGATGACGGTGGTGACACCGGGCTGCTGGATGATCCAGCGCAGGGCGAGCTGGGCCGGCGTGTACCCCTCGGGGGCGAGCGCGGCGAACTCCGCGGCGGCCTCGACGCCGGTCGCGTAGTCGACGCCGGAGAAGGTCTCGCCCTGGTCGAAGGCCTCGCCGTGCCGGTTGTAGGTGCGGTGGTCGTTCTCGGCGAAGACGGTGTCCCGGGTGTACTTGCCGGACAGCAGTCCGGAGGCGAGGGGGACGCGCGCGATGATGCCGACGCCCGCCTCGCGGGCCGCCGGGAGGACCTCGCGCAGCGGCTTCATGCGGAACGGGTTGAGGATGATCTGCACGCTCGCCACGTTCGGGCGGGCGATCGCGGTGAGCGCCTCCGCGCAGGTCTCCACGCTGACGCCGTAGGCGGCGATCCGCTCCTCCTCCACCAGGGTGTCGAGGGCGTCGAAGACCTCGTCGGTGGAGTAGACGGGGGTCGGCGGGCAGTGCAGCTGCACCAGGTCGACGCGGTCGACGCCGAGGTTGCGCCGCGAGCGGTCGTTCCAGGCGCGGAAGTTGTCCAGAACGTAGTTCTCGGGGATCTGGTCGACCCGGCGGCCCATCTTGGTGGCGACCAGTACGTGCAGATCGGGCCGCCCGCCGACGAACGACGCGATGGTCTGCTCGCTGCGTCCGTCGCCGTACACGTCGGCGGTGTCGAAGAAGGTGACGCCGGCCTCGGCGGCGGTCTCCAGCACCGCGAGGGCTTCCTTGTCGTCGACGTCGCCCCAGTCCGCCCCGAGTTGCCATGTGCCGAGACCGATCACGGAGGCGTGCTGCTGCGACCTGTCGAATGTGCGCTCGTCCATGGGGGTCAGTCTGTCATCCGTGCCGCCCGGCCCGCGGGCGGCTCCGCCGTCGTCGTGCGCCCGCTCAGACGCTCCGGGCCGCCGCCCGGCACTCGGGGTGGCCCCAGCCCTTGCCGTTCTTGGCGATGGGCTCGCCGGCCGCGTACGACCGTCCGCACGGGCAGCGGCCCGGGAACTTCGCCTTGATCGTGCGGGACGAGGAGCCGCCGCGCTGCCGGGGCGTCCTCGCCCCGCCGGACCCGCGCACGGCCGCGCCGCCCGCCGGGCGGTCCGGGGCGGCCGGCGGCTCGGGCGAGCCCAGTTCGCTGCCGGCGTCCTCCTGGGCGGTGGCCGCCTGGCTGGCCGCGCGGTCGGCGAAGTCGTTGAGCCGGTCGCCGTCGACCTGGTGGGCGGGGACGTAGCGGAACTCGACCGAGCGGTCCTGGAGGAGTTCGTCGATGCGGACGACGAGTTCCTGGTTGGCGACCGGCTTGCCGGCCGCGGTGCGCCAGCCGTTGCGCTTCCAGCCGGGGAGCCAGGTGGTGACGGCCTTCATGGCGTACTGCGAGTCCATCCGGACCTCGAGCGGTACGGCGGGGTCGGTCGCCGCCAGCAGCCGCTCCAGCGCCGTGAGTTCGGCGATGTTGTTGGTGGCCCTGCCGAGCGCTCCCGCCTCCCAGCGGACCGGCGTCCCGGACCGGTCGGCGACCACCCAGGCCCAGCCGGCGGGTCCCGGGTTCCCCTTCGAAGCCCCGTCGCACGCGGCCACAACTCGTTCACGCATGCGCCCGATCATGCCATGTCCGGGCGGACCGGCCGGGCCCGCCCGGGGTGGTGACGCCGGTCACCGTGAAGGCGCCGCCCCACGCGTGCACGGGCCCCGTCGTCCGGGTGCGCCGGGTGAACGCGCCGTACGGGGAGCGGGCCGCCTCACTCGCCCGCGTACGCCTTCTCCAGGGCGGCGATGTCGAGCTTGCCCATCGACATCATGGCCTTCATGGCGCGGTCCGCCTTCCGCCGGTCCGGGTCGCCGCACATCTCGGTCAGCCGGACCGCGTTGACCTGCCAGGAGACGCCGAACCGGTCCTTGAGCCAGCCGCAGGGGCCGTGTTCGCCGCCGCCCTCGACGAGCTTCTCCCAGTAGTGGTCGATCTCCGCCTGGTCCGCGCAGTCGAGCTGGAAGGAGATCGCCTCGTTGAACTTGAACTCGGGCCCGCCGTTGAGCGCGACGAACTTCTGGCCGTTGGCCGTGAACTCGACGGTGAGCACGGAGCCCTCGGCGCCGGGCGCGGCACCGGTGTTCCGGACGATGTCGCCGAGGCCGGAGTTCTCGAAGACCGAGACGTAGAAGTTCGCGGCCTCCTCGGCCTGGCCGTCGTACCAGAGGCAGGTGGTGAATCCGTCGGTGGTCATGAGTACCTCCCGGGCGTGGAACACGGTCATGAGTGGTGACCCGACCCCGCCCCGGAACTCATCGGTGCGGCCCCAAAACGGTCCGGACCGCGGCACGGACGAGCGCTCTGCCCGTGGCGAATCTGCCACGGGCAGAGATTTCCCCGCCGGCCCGGCGGGCCGGTCGAGAGTGGAGGAACGCGGTCGTCCCGGCCGCGTTCCAGCGACCTTCAGGAGCGCCGATGTCTCCGTTCACCGCCGGCCCGTGGCCGGTCCCGCTGCCCCGGGCCGAGGAGGGCGACACCCCGCCGACCCGGTTCGACGACCATCTCGCCGCCCAGCTCCTCGCGCAGCGCATCGTGCTGCTCGGCACGCAGGTCGACGAGGTGTCCGCCAACCGCGTGTGCGCGCAGTTGCTGGTCCTGTCCGCCGAGGACCCGCGCACCGACATCAGCCTGTACATCAACAGCCCCGGCGGCTCGGTCCACGCGGGCCTGGCCATCTACGACACGATGCGGCTGATCCCCAACGACGTATCGACCCTGGCCATGGGCTTCGCGGCCAGCATGGGCCAGTTCCTGCTCTGTGTCGGCACGCCCGGCAAGCGCTACGCCCTGCCGAACGCGCGCGTCATGATGCACCAGCCGTCGGGCGGCATCGGGGGCACCACCGCCGACATCGAGATCCAGGCGGAGAGCCTGGAGTTCACCAAGCGGACCATCGAGCGGATCACCGCCGAGCACACCGGCCAGACCCCGGAGACCATCTCCCGGGACGGCGACCGGGACCGCTGGTTCACCGCCGAGCAGGCCAGGGAGTACGGGATGGTCGACCGGGTGGTGGAGTCGCTGGACGACGTCCGTCCGGCCGCCGCCCGGCCCAGGATGGGGCTGCGGTGATGGGGTCGTACACGATTCCGAACGTCGTCGAGCGCACCCCTCAGGGCGAGCGGTCCTACGACGTGTTCAGCCGGCTGCTGGCCGAGCGGATCATCTTCCTGGGGACGGAGATCGACGACGGGGTCGCCAACGTCGTCATCGCGCAGCTCCTCCATCTGGAGTCGTCGGCCCCGGAGAGCGAGATCGCGGTCTACATCAACTCCCCCGGCGGCTCGTTCACCTCGCTGATGGCGATCTACGACACGATGACGTTCGTCCAGGCGCCGATCTCGACGTTCTGCGTCGGGCAGGCGGCGTCCACGGCGGCCGTGCTGCTGGCCGGCGGGGACCCGGGGCGGCGGTTCGTGCTGGAGCACGCGCGGGTGCTGCTCGGGCAGCCCGCCGCCGGCGGGACGCGCGGCACGGCGTCCGACCTGTCGCTGCGGGCCAAGGAGATGGTGCGGATCCGCTCCCAGGTGGAGGAGGTGCTGTCCCGGCACACGCACCACGACGTGGCGACCCTGCGGGCCGACATGGACCGCGACAAGGTGTTCACCGCCGAGGAGGCCGTGGCGTACGGCCTGGCCGACGAGGTGCTGGCCCGGCGCCTCGCGAGGGTGTGAGGCGCCGGGCGCGGGTCAGGCGGCCAGGCAGAGTCCGTCGTGCGCGGAGCCGGATGCTCCCCGGGTCGTGGTGAGGGCCCGCCGGGCGGTGACGCGGACCAGTTCCCCGTGGGCCCGGGTCAGCAGGTCGCCGAGGCCGAGGCCGAGCGCCTGGGCGGCGGCCGCGAGGACCTCCGAGGAGGCCTCCTTGCGGCCCCGCTCCACCTCCGAGAGATAGGGCATGGAGATCCGGGCCGCGTCGGCGACGTCCTTCAGCGTCCGTTCCTGGGCGAGCCGCTCGCTGCGCAGCACGTCCCCGACGAGGTCGCGCAGCAGCGGTTCCCTGGGCGCGGGAGCCGCCGGGTCCGGCGGCGGGCCGGGGCGCAGGGGGATGACACGGGCACGGTCCGGCGCTGGGCCGGTCACCTCTTGATTGGTCACCTCCTCAGCCTAGGAATTCCGGCCCCGAGGGGAAGGGAGCGGCGTTCCGCCCTGAGTGAAGGCGCTCCGGGGAACGGCCCGAAGCGCCGTACGGGCCACTTCCCCGTACCATCGGACGTACGAGTGACGACCGGTGCGCACCGCGGTTCCGATCCTCCCGGAACTCGGTGGGCATGGGTCCGTGCGACCTGGGTACTCGCAGGTCTCAGGCACATGTCAGCCGTGACGTTCGTGGGGAGAGGTAATGAGGACCGCCGTGATCCGGTCGCAGGCGCAGGTAGCCGAGAAGCACACCGAGGCCGGGACGGGTGACGGGAATCCGCGGGACGTGGTGGATCCGCGTGCCGTCGCCCCGCGCGACGCCAGGGAGCTGTCCCGCCAGTTCTTCCGTCGCCTGGCGGAGCTGGAGGAGGGCACGCACGAGTACCAGTACGCGCGCAACACCCTCATCGAGATGAACATGTCCCTCGTCCGGTTCGCGGCCGGGCGGTTCCGCGGCCGCGGCGACGACATGGACGACATCGTGCAGACCGGCATGATCGGTCTGATCAAGGCCATCGACCGGTTCGAGCTGTCCCGCGAGGTCGAGTTCACCTCCTTCGCGCTGCCGTACATCGTCGGTGAGATCAAGCGTTTCTTCCGGGACACCACGTGGGCCGTGCACGTGCCGCGCCGGCTCCAGGAGCTGCGGGTCGAGCTGGCGAAGGCCCGCGAGGAGCTCGCCAGCCGGCTGGACCGGGAGCCCACGGTCGGCGAGCTGGCCACCCTGATGAACATCACCGAGCAGCAGGTCGTCGAGGGGCAGATCGCCGCGAACGGGTACAACTCGTCGTCGCTGGACGCCGCCCTCACCGGTGACGGCCCGGAGAACGGCGAGGCCGTCCTGGCCGACTTCATCGGCGTCGAGGAGGAGGGGCTGCGCCTCGTCGAGGACTTCCACTCGCTCGCTCCGCTGATGGCCGAGCTCAGCGAACGCGACCGGGAGATCATCCACCTGCGGTTCGTGGAGGAGGCCACCCAGGCGGAGATCGGTGAGCGCCTCGGCTGCTCGCAGATGCACGTGTCCCGTCTGATCAAGCGGATCATCACCCGGCTGCGCGAGGGCATGCTGGGCGAGCTCGGCTGCGCCTGACGGGGCGGGTGGCGGCGCGGCCGGTCAGGCGGCGCCCAGGTTCAGCACCGCGCGTACGCGCTTGCCGACCGGCACGTGTTCGACGGTGACGTCCCGCGCCAGCGCGCGGACGATCTCCAGACCGTGCCGGCCGACGCGCTCGGGGTCGCGCGGGAAGACCCGGGGCAGGCTGGCGCTGCTGTCGTAGACCACCACCGTGAGCGCGGTGTCGGTGCCCTCCAGCTCCAGGATGTACGGGCCGTCGCTGTGCCGGTCCGCGTTGGTGACCAGTTCGCTCACCACCAGCAGCACCGCGCCGTCGGTCCGCTCGTCGATCGTGGCGCACCATTCGGTCCGCAGCCGCTGGAGGAAGTGCGCGGCGAACGTCCGCGCCTCGGCGATGCACCCCGGCTCGCCGGTGAAGTGTGCCGCCCGCCGCAGCGGTTCCACGGGCACGTCGAAACCAGTCGGTATCACTGCCCCGTCCAGGTGGTAGGTCATGCTCGTTTCTCTCCGCGAAGCCGGGCCGGCCGGACGAATCTGCACCAGTCCTGGTACCCCGACTCTCGCGGCGCAGTCCCCCTGATCGGTGTTCGCCCCCGCGGGGCGGGGAACCCGGGTTCCGCCGGGTTCGGCGGAAGGGGCGCCATGAACGGACTGACGGCGGTACGGAGCCTGACGACGCTGCCCGTGGTGACGCTGGGCGGCGATGCCGTGGCGCATGTCAAGGACACGGTCTTCGACCCGGCGGCCGGGCGGATCGCGAGCTTCACCCTCACCGGCCGGACCCTGATGTCGGGCCCGCTGCCGCAGGACCTGCCCTGGCCGGCGGTGCACTGCCTGGGCCGTCACGCGGTGATGGTCCGCGACGAGGGGGCGCTGTGCGACCTGCCCCTGTCGGTGGCGCGCCGGGACGCCCTGCGCGGGCGGCTGCTCGGGGCGCAGGTGCTGACCGACGACGGCGACCTGGTGGGCACGGTGCTCGACGTGCTGGTCGAGGGCGGCACCAGCGGCCGGCTCGTCGCGTTCCGGCTCGCCGCGCACCGGGAGCTGGTGCACCGCTCCCGGCACCGCCGGCACCAGGTGTACGTGCCGCGGGGCGAGGTCCTGAGCGTCTCCGGCCGGACGCTGGTGATCCCGGCGCACGCGACGACGTACGTCACCGACGACCTGCCGGCCTTCGTCGCCCGGGCCGGCGCCCACCACGACCGCGAGAGGGGCGCGGTCCGATGATGCTGTTCTCACGGGTGCGCGGGCTGCCCGTCCTGACACCGGGCGACGCGGACCGGGTCGGGGTGGTCCGCGCGCTGACGGTTGACGCGGCGTCCGGGGAGGTCACACATGTCCGGATACGGCGCGGGCGGCTGCGCAGGGAGGCCGTGGTGGCCTGGAGCGCCCTGGGCGCGGTCGGCCCGGACATGCTGATCGCGCGCCCGGCCGGACGGCCGGCCGAGGTCCCGCCCCACCGTGATCTGGTGGGGAGCAGGGTGCTCACCGAGTGCGGCGAGGAGCGCGGCACCGTGCTCGACGCGGCGTTCGATCCGGCCACCGCCCGCATCGAGGCGGTCCTGACGACCCTCGGCGAGCTGCCGGCCGGCCGCCTGCTGGGCCTCGGCGACCACGCCCTGGTGATCCGGACGGGCCACGGGCGTCCCGGTTAGGGTCTCCCGGCGGGCGGGGCGGGCCGGGGCTGCTTAGCGTGCAGGGGTGAGCTCACGCACCCCTTCCGGTCGTCCGGCCGCCCGCCACGGCTGGGCGCAGGCCCTCGCCACGGTACTCGGCGCGATGGCCGCCATGGGCGCGGTGGCCGCGCTGGGACTGTGGGCGGCCGGCGCCACGGACCTCCCGGACGGCTCCTTCCCCCAGGTGGTCGCGGCGACCGTGGTCACGGCCGTCGGCGGCACGGTGGAGCTCTCCGGGGACGCCGGCGAGCTGGCCGGCGCGGAGGGAGGTCTGACGGTCGTCCCGCTGTCCGTCACCCTCACCGGGGCGCTGGTCGTCGGCCGGTGCTTCCTGCGCCCGCTGCGGCACCGGGCGGTCGCCGGGGCGCCCGAGCTGGCCGGGTGGGCGGCGCGGATCGCCGCGCTGTGGCTGCTCGCGGTCCTCGGCCTCGCGCTCGCCGCGCGGCACACCTACGAGCTCTCCCTCGGCGACGGCCCGCTCGGTGACCTGGGTGAGCTGTTCGGGATCAGGCCGGTGGTGGGGTTCTCCACCGACGTGCCGCCGACCGTCCTCATCGGCCTGCTCTGGCTGGCGGGGGTGCTGCTGGTGGCGCTGATGGTGTCCCGCGGCGCCCCGTTGCCGGCCGGGCTGCTGCGCTTCCAGACGTCGGTGCGTCCCGCGGCGCACGCGATGGTGCTGCTGTTGCTGGCCGCCGTCGTCATCGGCCTCGTCGTCGCGCTGGTCGTCGCCGCCACCCGGGGGCATCCGGCCGAGACGTTCGCCGTGATCCTGCTGGGGCTGCCCAACGTGGTCTGGCCGGCGCTGACGATCGGGTTCGGTGCCACCTGGGACGGCAGGGTGGAGGGGCCCTTCGGGCTGCCCATGCCGCACGTGCTCGACGAGGTGCTGCGCACACCGGACGTCTCCGCCCTGAACCTGGGCACGCTCACCGAGCACGACGGCGGGAAGTGGTGGTGGCTGCTGGTGGTGACGGCGGTGCTGCTGCTGGCCACCGCGTTCCTGATGGCGACCCGCTCCCCGGCCGGGGTGCGGGCCTGGCGGCACGCCGTGCACATGGCGGTGGCGCTGGCGCTGACCGTGCTGATGATCTGCCTCATGGCCCGGATCTCCGCACGGTTCGGCCTGTCCGTGCTCGGCATCGGCGACCTGGGCGAGGGCTTCTCCGGCCGGGTACTGCTGAGACCACGCCTGTGGAGCACCCTGGGCCTGGCCCTGCTGTGGGGTCTGGTCACGGGTTTCGCGGGGGCGCTGTCGGCGCGAGGGGTACGCCGGAGGGGCAGGACCGGCCACTGACCGGGTTCACACCCGCGGACCAGACGCCGGCCGCGCCCGGCGCGGCGGCCCGGGCCGGTCCTCGCCCGCGTCGGGTCCGGGCGCCCGCGGCTCCCCCGGCATCGCCGGACGGCCGGTCACGGCCGTGCTCCCGCCGCCCGCGGCCGCGGTGCGTAGGGCCGCGACGAAGTCCCGGCGGGAGGCGCGGCGGCCGACGCCGTCGGCGCCTACACCCGCATCACGGCCGGCTCGTGGCGCCGCAGCAGACGGGACACCAGCAGGCCGAGGACCAGCGACAGGGCGAGCAGCATGCCGACGGCGAGCAGCCACACGTCCGCCGTGTGCGCGAAGAGCGGATCACGGCTCAGGTCTCCGGGCGAGAGCGCGGGGAGCCCGATGGTGCCGGCCATCGCGGCGAACCCCCAGCGGGCGGGTACCAGCCAGGCCAGCTGCTCCAGCACGAGCACGCCGTCGAGCGGCAGCAGGGCGCCGCAGAAGACGACCTGGACGATGGCGAGCAGCACCAGCAGCGGCATCGTCACCTCCTCCTTGCGGACCATCGCGGAGACCAGCAGGCCGAGCATCATCGCGGTGAAGGCGAGCAGCGCGACGGCGACGGTGATCTCGACAAGGGGCGGCATCAGCACGCCTTCGCCGCCGGGTGCGTTCAGGTCCACGCCGAGCAGTGCGACGAGGGTCAGCACCACGGCCTGGAGCACGGTGACCGTGCCGAGCACGACCACCTTGGACATCAGGTACGCCGATCTGGACAGGCCCACGGCCCGCTCCCGCTGGTAGATCACCCGCTCTTTGACGAGTTCGCGCACCGCGTTGGCCGCGCCGGTGAGGACCGCGCCGACGCACAGGATGAGCAGGGCGTTCATGGCGGACCTGCGCGTCAGCTCACTGCCCGCGAGGGCCCGCGCCATGGCGCCCATCACGAACGGCAGCGCGACCATGACGGCGAGGAAGGTGCGGTCCGCGGCGAGCGCGGCGGTGTAGCGGCGGACCAGGGTGCGGAGCTGGGCGCCCCAACCGCGCGGCCGGGGCGGGGGCCCCACGACGACCGGCTCCTCGCGGGGCCGCTCGGGCTGGGCGGCGGCCTCGACGACGTACCGCCGGTGGAAGGCGGAGTCGCGGTACCGCCCCGCCCAGTCCCGGTCCTGCTGCTGCTCGAACGCCTCGAAGGCCTCCGGCCAGTGCTCGAAGCCGAAGAAGGCGAGGGCGTCACCGGGGGGACCGTAGTAGGCGACCCTGCCGCCGGGGGCGAGGACGAGGAGCCGGTCGCAGACGTCCAGGCTGAGCACGCTGTGGGTGACGACGACGACGGTCCGGCCGTCGTCGGCGAGGCCGCGCAGCATGCGCATCACCGAGCGGTCCATGCCGGGGTCGAGGCCGGAGGTCGGCTCGTCGAGGAAGAGCAGCGACGGCTTGGTCAGCAGTTCCAGCGCGACGCTGACCCGTTTGCGCTGTCCGCCGGACAGGCTGTGCACATGCTGGCGGGCCCGCTCCGCGAGGCCGAGTTCGCGGATCACCTCGTCGACCCGGGCCCGTCGTTCGGCCTGGGCGGTGTCCTGCGGGAAGCGCAGCTCGGCGGCGTAGGACAGGGCGGCGTGGACGGTCAGCTGGGTGTGCAGGATGTCGTCCTGCGGTACGAGGCCGATGCGCTGGCGCAGCTCGGCGTAGTCGTGGTAGAGGTCGCGGCCGTCGTAGAGGACGGTGCCGTGGTCGGCGGGGCGCTGACCGGTGAGCGCGTTCATCAGGGTGGACTTGCCGGCGCCGCTCGGACCGACGACCGCGAGCAGGCACTTCTCCCCCACCGGGAAGGAGACGTGGTCGAGGAGGCGCTTGGCGCCCCGGTCGACGGCGACGGTGAGGTTCTGGACGTCGAGGGAGACCTCGCCGGTGTCGACGTACTCCTGGAGTTCGTCGCCGATCAGGGAGAAGTCGGAGTGGCCGACGCCGACGATGTCGCCGGGAAGGATGTCGGCCCGGTCGACCGGCACGCCGTTGAGGTAGGTGCCGGTGTGGCTGCCGAGGTCGAGGATCTCGTACGAGCCGTCGGCGTGGACGTGCAGTTCGGCGTGGTGCCGGGAGACGAGCAGGTCGTCGACGACCAGGTCGTTGTCGGGGTCCCGGCCGATGCGGACGGTGCGGGTGGGCAGCGGTCGTACGGAGACCGGCTGCCGGAAGGTGTGGGTGAGGGCGGGTCGGGAGACCGCCTGCGGCCGGTCGTGTGCGGGGGCGGCGAGGACGGCACGGGGGCCGTCGTCGGGATTGCCGAAGTGGAGGACGCTGCCGGGGCCGACCTCCCGGGCGCGGACGCGCCGGCCGTCGGCGTAGGTGCCGTTGGTGCTGTGCTCGTCCTCGACGGTCCAGCGGCCGTCCACGGGGTGGAGCACCGCATGGTGCCAGGAGACCCGGGCGTCGTCGATGACGATGTCGCTCGACGGGTCGCGTCCCACGTGGTAGTCGCGGACCGGACTCATCACGGTGGAGCCCGTCTCGGTCTCCAGGACGAGCTCCGGGGCGACCAGTCGCTCCGCCATGTCTGGATTCTACCCATTGGCCCGTTCGGGTGCCCGGCGTCACCGGCCGGGGTGCGGCCGTGCGCCCCGGAAAGCGCCGGGCGGCCTGCGGGTCGGCGGACGCGGACACCCGTACCGGTGCTCCTCGCGGCCGGCACCGCCCAGTGACCACAGCCCGTCGACCGGCCGCCCGGCACCTTCTCAGGCGACGGGGACATTGAACATCCGGGCGGCGCGTTGCATGCGCAGGGCGTCCACGGACTCGGCCAGCAGTTCGTACTCGGTGGTGTCGTCGCCGGTGGCGAGGCGCACCATCCGCCCGGCGGCGAGCGTCTCGGCCACCTCATCCTGCCGGGCGACGTCGCCGCACCAGGCGCGCAGTACGGCGGGGACGTCGGGCACGCCGTCGGCGACGGGGACGAGCGCCCCCGGCGGTAAGTGCTCGACGTCGGGCCGCGGGTCGAGGCGCTCGGCGATCCAGAGGGCACGGTCGCGCAGCCACCACAGGGCGAGGGCGAGGGTGGGCGCCCGGTAGGTGCCGAGCGGTACGCCGATGCGCCGGCCGTCGCAGACCCCGTACGCGGTGACATGGCACAGGAATTCGTCGTGCACGTTCCCTCCCCCGCTGCGTCGCTCGCCCGCCGGGCCGGGCCGGCTGCCCGCCTCGTGGCTCGCATGCTGTGCGTGAGGGCGCCGTCGCTCGGTGTGAAGCGCTCTCGCTAGTCGAGTATGTTCACCGCTGAAACACTGTCACCACGTGTTTCCGGCCAGTCTCCTGGCATATTCACCGCCGCCGCTGGCCGAAATGGTGCGGGTGCGGCCGACGGGCCGCATACGACCTCGGAGGTAATCGACCGCGGACCGGGGGCGCGGGCAAGGTGGGGGCACCGGGTCACCACGACCGGGATCCACCGTCCGACCGGCAGACACGACCTCCCTGGGGGGAATCCACCATGACCACAGCCACCCACCGTTACGACGCCGTCGTCGCCCGCTACTTCGAGGCCTGGAACGCCGACGGCGCCGCGGCACGCGCCAAGGCGGTGGCCGACGTGTGGGCCGCGGACGGCCGTTACACCGACCCGCTGTCCGACGCCCTCGGCCACAAGGCGATCACCGCGGTGATCGCGGCGACGCGGGAGCAGTTCCCCGGCTTCGTCTTCCGGCTCGCGGGGAACGTCGACGGCCACCACGACACCGCGCGCTTCTCCTGGGAGCTGGTGAACCGGGCGGACGGCTCGGCCCCCGTCGCCGGCTCGGACGTGATCACGCTCGACGCCGAGGACCGCGTCCGCACCGTGTACGGCTTCCTGGACCGGGTGCCCGAGGGGGCGTGACCCGCCTTCCGCGGGGTCACCGGAGGCCGAGCGGGCCCACGCGTCCGGCGCGGGCCGGGCGAGCGTCCCGCCGGCGCCCGCCCGGACCGCGAACCTAACGGGGGGGCTACCGTTTCCCGCCCCCGTCGACGCGGGTCAGCTCGTCCTCGGTGAAGTAGAGGTT